>CAWEXO010000014.1:0-502480 GCA_963813025.1 uncultured Verrucomicrobiae bacterium
GTGCCTTTCCCGGTTGCGCCATGAGCGACCGCGTCCCCGCCCTCAGAGCGAGCGATCTCCACCATTCGTTTCGCGATCAAGGGTCGGGCAATATGGACGAGGTAATATTGATGTTCATAAAGCGCCGAGGCTTGGAACATCGGAAAAATGAAATCGCGCGCAAATTCCTCGCGAAGATCGTCGACGTAACATTTGCTGGCTCCGGTTTCAGCGCTTTCTTTTCCAAACCAACCAGTTCCTCTTCCTGGCCGATATCAGCGCAAAAAGCGATCACCTCAGGCGAGTAGGTACTTTTGAGCCAACTCAGGATCACCGAGGTATCCAAACCACCCGAGTACGCGACGACGATCTTCATTGGCGAAGCAATAATGCCGGGAGATAGAAGCAGTCAATGCAACAGGGACTAGGTGCAGTGATCAGGTGGATTTGAGCGGCGGGAGCGGTGGGAGCGGGTTCAGCGGCGGGAGGTAGCTGGTCAGCTCTCACAGCGCGCGCGTCGTGGTGTCGCAAGCTGCACCGGCTCGCGCGCGCGGTAATCATTTTCGATGAGGTGCAAGCCTCCGGTTCACCGCTTGCGCCATGTGTGGCTGTCATGAAGGCGCTAGTGCAAGTTCGATGGACGCTGGTGCTCTGCACCGCCACAGTGCGCGGATCAGGACTCTATTTGCTGCTCGGGGTGGTGGTCGGGGACGGTGTCGCGGCCGGTTCTGGGGTTATGTTCGAGGTCAGCGTTGGGATCTTCCAATCATCGCCCTCACGAATCACTGACCAGTATCCCTTGATTTGTTTGGATCCGTTCCTTGCCCTGGATAGCCGTACTCCATTCTCCGGTCGCCCACAGCATTTGCTTTGCCAGCCGTGCTTATGTTATGAGGGGAATCCTGATCGACTGTGATGACATGGTCGCTGAAAAGTACGGTTCTGAAACAGGTCTGCATACCACTTCTCGATGGTCTGCCGACCATTAACTGGCCCTCTGTCCGTTACATAGATCGCGTCCTCCGTGAAGAGCGCGGCGGCGGCAGCGGCATCGTTTTTGTTCATTGCATCGGCATGTTTCGCAATGACCGCGATAAGCTGATGGCGTAGTTGTGGATCGGGCGTGTTTGTTTGTTGGGCAAATATCGACAAAGCAAAGCGAGTCCCAATCCTACTCAGGCGCGGATGAGGCTTTTCACAAGCTATCATTCTACTTTTTGGGAATCGACTCATTGTCGTACGTCGCGAGCAAGATGTCCTGACAGTTCGCTGCGGCAACGAATGTCTCCATTGTACGCATCTGTCTCGTTTTCGCGTCCCTTTTGGATCACAGTTGGCCTCGTATTTTCTTTCCGCCAGAATGGCACCACGGTAACTGTGGTCCCTCCATTGTTCCTGAGATTTCGGCATTTGGACCTAATCGATACGCACCCGGCCCTTGTCGCTGCCTATGTTACCGTCGATATGCCTTTCGCAATCTGGATGATAAAAATCTTTTCAATGAAATTCCCGCCGAACTCGATGAGGCCGCATTGCTGGACGGATGTTCACGGTTTCATGCTTTCATACGCATAATACTGCCCCTTGCCGGGCCCGGGCTGACCGCGACTGCAACCATTTCTTTCATATTCTCCTGGAACGAGTTCCTTCCAGGCGCTCTTCTTTCTCACGAATTCCATGCTCGAACGTTACCGGTGGCCGCTTCAGCTCTGATGACGGATCGCATGGTGCTCTGGGGAGAACTATGTGCCACGTCGATAATAATTTATCTTCCTGTAATGCTCTTTGCGTTGCTTGTTCGTAACTATCTGGTTAAGGGGCTTACCTTAGGAGCGGTAAACCAATGATGCAGCATCAAGAGCCAGGTTTTCGGGACAAGCAAATCGCATCTTTTGGTCCACTCGCTCTTTAGAGGTGCTCGAGGGTACTCGGATTCAGAAGTCGTTCGTTTGTGGAACGAAACTGGATTTCCAATCGGTCAGCATCATCCAAATAGAGCGTGAGCCCAGGCCGTGAGTGACAAGCCTGCCGTTCAACCAGTGCAGTGCTATTTCTAGCATTTCTCGCTGCCGCCCAAGCTTTTGGGAACGATGTCTTTAATCTGACGATTGGTCATGGAGGGCAACCGGGTCAGGACATCGTGTAGGTAACGGCAGGGTTCGACCCCGTGACGTTGACAGCTTTCAAGGTCGAATCGTTAAGCGGGAATGGTCACGAAGGGCGAGGATAACATCCAAATCCGACTGATTATCTAAAAGCGAGTTCCCGCCCTGCGGGCGCATTTTCTGATTAAATTCGGGCTTAAGACCGAGCCGCTTTGAGCCTTGGCATCTCAAGAAACACAGGTTAGGACAATGTGGATGCGCAGCTTTGATGACCCCGTTTCGGCGCGGCCGGAGGTGCAACTGTTGTCGAACGGCAGGTATCATACTGTCGTCACTACTTTCGGGGGTGGCTATAGTCGTAAGGCCGATTTGGCCGTGACCCGTTGGCGCGAAGATGCAACGCGCGATTGTTGGGGAACATTTATTTACCTCCGCGATATCTCGACGGGCGAATATTGGTCCGCTGCTCATCAACCCACGTTGCGCGTCAGCGAGCAAAACCAAGTGATCTTTACCGCAGCAACGGCCGAGTTTCGGCGCCGTCAAAGCGGCTTGGACTCGGTGCTGCAGATCTGGGTTTCGCCGGTAGACGATGCGGAAGTGCGCCACGTAATTCTGACGAATCATTCCAATATCCAGCGGTCGATCGAACTAACCAGCTACGCAGAAGTGGTTCTGACAAGTTTCGGAGCAGACTGGGCGCACCCGGTTTTCAGCAACCTTTTTGTGCAAACAGAATTTGCGCTGTCCTATCCAGCGATACTGGCGAGTCGACGGCCGCGGTCGGAAGCAGAAGCACGCTCCTGGTTGTTTCACGGGATGACCGGAGGAGAGAACCACGCTCAAGCTGAAATCTCCTACGAAACGGATCGCGCCAGGTTTATTGGCCGGGGACGGACACCAATCAATCCAGCCGCCCTCCAGACGGGAACGCCATTGTCTAATACCGTCGGTTCCGTGCTCGATCCCATCGTGTCGCTCCGGCGCACGTTCGAGCTGGCTCCGAATCAAACGATCGCAGTGAGTTTCGTTCTAGGTGTAACCGACAGCCGAGGCGGCGCTCTGGCGCTTGCCGAAAAGTATGGAGAGCGCGCAACGATCGACCAAAGTCTGGAACTCGCCCGATCCAACGCGTCTTTTGGTGAATCGGGGGCGACTGACTGGGATTTGTATTCGCGCCTAGCCGGTGCGTTGATCTATATCGATCCTGCCTTACGGGCGACTCGCGACGTGCTGCTCCGGAACCAGCGCGGGCAAACCGCTCTTTGGGCCTACGGTATTTCCGGCGACTTTCCGATAGTTTTCTTGCAGGTCGGTGATCCATCCAGAGTAGACATCGTTCGAGATCTGGTCCGAGCCCACCGGTACTGGCAAATCCACGGCTTAAAGGCGGATCTAATTCTCTTGATCGACGGTGACGCAGCTATTTCGAGTGACTTGCACGATCAAGTTACACGTTTGATCACTGCCGAACAGCGGGCGGAGGCGCTGGAAAAACCGGGTGGCATCTTCGTGTGCGCCAGGGAGCGAGTTTCCGACGAGGATCTGGTCTTGTTCGAGTCGTGCGCCCGCATCGTCTTGACGAACGCGAATGGCACTGTGGCTGAACAATTGGCTCGAGCCGAAAGCTCTTCTGAAAATGTCCCCATTCCTCCAATCCAGTCGATTCGCCCCGCGTTGCCGGAAAAGGATCAGGATGTCACGTCAAGTGAGCTGGTTTTTCACAACGGGTTAGGCGGGTTCACCGCGGACGGCCAGGAATATGTCCTCACGCTGCGACCTGGCCAGACCACTCCTGCTCCCTGGGTCAATGTCATCGCTAATCCCGGTTTCGGGACGGTGATCTCCGAAAGTGGGAGTGGCTACACCTGGGCAGAAAATTCGCACGAGTTTCGACTGACGCCCTGGAACAATGATCCGGTCACCGACACCGGTGGCGAGGCCCTTTATATTCGAGATGATGAGAGCGGACAGTTTTGGTCGCCCACGCCTCTACCGGTACCGGGTACAAGCTCCTATGTCATTCGGCACGGGTTCGGTTACTCGGTTTTCGAACACGTTGAGGACGGGATTGCTTCTGAATTTACGGTTTACGTAGCGCTGACTGCGCCGATAAAGTTCATGGTTCTTAAATTGCGGAATGTCTCGGGCCGCTCACGCCGAATGTCTGTTTTCGGCTTTTGGGAATGGGTCCTCGGCGATCTGCGGCAGAAAAGTTTGCTGCACGTTCAGACGGCACCGGACAGCGGTGCCTTGCTCGCGCGGAATTTCTATAATAGCGATTTTTCCGGGTGGATTGCCTTCGTTGATGTCGATGATCCCACCCACAGTTTAAGCGGTGACCGACGGGAATTCCTGGGCCAAAATAGTAGCCTATCAGCACCGGCGGCGCTAATGCGAGAGCGGCTTTCTAATCGAACGGGTGCCGGGTTGGACCCGTGCGGAGCGCTGCAGGTCAGCTTTGTTTTAGCACACCAGCAAGAGAGGCAAATCCCGTTCCGGTTGGGAGCAGGGCGTGGCCAATCGGAGGTGGAGGATCTGATTACTCGTTTCCGCGGTCCCGAGTCGGCCAGGTCTGAGCTCGACCAAGTAGTAAAATATTGGCAACAGACCCTGGGCGCGGTGCAGCTGGAGACACCGGATCGCTCGGTGGACTTCATGGTCAACGGTTGGCTGCCGTACCAGATCCTGAGCGCTCGCCTTTGGGGCCGCACCGGTTTCTATCAATCGGGAGGGGCGTTTGGATTCAGGGATCAGCTGCAGGATGTCATGGCGCTGGTGCATGCCGAGCCCGGTTTGGTTCGCGAACATCTGCTACGCGCAGCGGCTTTCCAATTCCGGGAAGGCGATGTGGAGCATTGGTGGCACCCGCCTTCCGGACGCGGGGTGCGGACCCGTACTTCGGACGATTATCTTTGGTTGCCCTACGTCACCTGCCGTTATGTAACCTGTGTGGGTGATCATGCCGTTCTGAATGAACGGATCTCATTCCTTGAAGGCCGGCTGTTGCAGCCGGAGGAAGAATCGTATTACGATCTGCCGAAATGTTCGGAGGAGTCCGCGACGCTCTACGAGCATTGTGTTCGCGCGATCGAACACGGACTGCGATTCGGGGTACACGGACTGCCCCTCATGGGTAGCTGTGACTGGAACGACGGCATGAACCTGGTCGGAATCGGTGGACGTGGCGAGAGCGTCTGGCTAGCCCTTTTCATGTGCGACGTGCTCACCCGTTTCGCGGACGTCGCTCAAAGCCGCGAGGACACCGTTTTCGCCGAACGTTGCCGAGTGCAAGCGAGACAATTGCAGGAGCAGATTGAACAGCACGGTTGGGACGGTCAATGGTACCGGCGCGCCTATTTTGATAACGGTGAGCCGCTTGGCTCACATCTGAACTCCGAGTGCCAGATCGATTCTTTACCGCAAAGTTGGTCGGCGATCAGCGGGGCCGGCGACCCGGAGCGGGTTCGCGAGGCCATGGAATCGGTCAACGCGCGTCTCGTGCGGCGAGAAGCCAAGCTCATTCAATTGTTGGATCCCCCCTTCGATCAAGCGCCGCTCAATCCAGGTTACATCAAAGGCTATGTTCCGGGTGTCCGCGAAAACGGTGGCCAATACACGCACGCCGCCGTCTGGACCACCATGGCGTTTGCGCTTCTGGGGGCGCATGAGCGAGCCTGGGAACTCGTCTCTCTGCTAAATCCCATCCAACACGCAACGACTCCTGGCCAGGTCGCAACCTACAAAGTAGAACCATATGTCATCGCCGCCGATGTTTACTGGGTGCCGCCGCATACCGGTCGTGGCGGCTGGACTTGGTACACCGGCTCGGCTGGTTGGATGTACCGGCTACTAATCGAAACGCTGCTCGGCCTGAACCTGGAAGGTAATCGCTTGCGTTTACAACCGCGGGTTCCATCTAATTGGACAGGCTATAAAATCCGCTACCGATATCAACAATCGACCTATGAGATCGCTCTGGCCCCATCGGACGATCCGCAGCCAGGTCTGGGTGAGCTGGTGCTCGACGGAGAAAGACAAACCGATTTAACATTTCCGTTGGTTAACGACGGGCACCTCCATCAAGTTGAAGTTACGTTACCGATTTTACGGTAAATTGCTGCAATTATCTTTCTTGAGGACGGCAACCGGGTCGGTGGGGACGGGGGTGAGGACTAACCTCAAGCGGCTTCCTACCAGTGGAAAGTAAATTTGTTGGAATGGAAGTGCAGGAAGCGCGGCGCTTACGCGCTGGAAGACGAGAACGGGCGACTGGAACGGGTGGTAGCTGACCAAATTTTCTCACGAGTTTTCCACGGTCGTGATTGCATCCGCTCCGCAGCCTGACCGTTTTTGCACGCTTTCCAGACCTCTTCGCACGCTTGCCTTGCGCGCCGGGACGGGATCGGCGGCAGGCTTCGCAAGGGGACCGCGTAGCAGGCGACCCGCCGGCCCGAGCCAAGCGTGGTCAGCACGGGATGGGCTTGGTGGCAAATATCCATCGCCAGCGGACAGCGCGGGTGGAAGCGGCACCCTGATGGCGGCGCGGCCAGACTCGGCGGAGTTCCCGACAGCGCCTTCTTCGGTGTAAGGTCGCCGATCCGCGACAAGCTGGCGACCAGATGCTGGGTGTAGGATGCATTGGATCGTGAAGGATGTCGCGGGTAGGACCTTCCTCGAGCAATCGTCCAGCATACATTATGCCCAGCCGGTTGGAGATATTGGCGTGGACCGTCAGATCATGTGTCACGAAGATCATCGAAGAGCCGATCTCGCGCTTCGTTTCGAGGATCAGCGCCAACACATCCTTCCGGACCACGACGTCGAGCGCCGTTGTCGGCTCGTCGGCGATGATGAATTCAGGGCGGCACACGGTGGCAAGCACGATGGCGACACGCTGGCGCATGCCGCCCGAAAGCTCGTGGGGAAAAGCGGAAAGCACCGACGGCGAAAGGTGAAGGCGTTCGAGATGCTGGTTCACGACGTCGAAGAATCCCAAGCGGGCGAGTCCCATGTGCGGAAAGGCAAAGTCCTTGAACGATTCGCGGACGCGCCGGACAGGGTTGAGCACGTTCATCGAGCCCTGGAGAATGCAGGAGAGGTGCTTCCAGCGGATGCCGGCTAGCGCCCTTTCGTCGAGGTCGTAAAGGTCGCGATCGAGGAAGCTGTACTTGATGGAGCCTCCGAGAACGCGGAGCGGCGGACGGATAGCGGCGGCAATGGTTCTGATGAAGGTCGACTTGCCGCAACTCGACTCGCCGGCGATCCCGTAGATCTCCTTCTTCAAAACCGACAGCGTTGTGTCGTCGACGGCGCGCACCTCGCGCTCGATGCCGAAATAGCTCATCATATAATAGGCGCGGAGACCCCGGACTGACAGCGCGACATCCATCAGCTCAGACTCCCATGCGGGCAAGCCGGCTGCGCGATCGATGAATTCGTTCATCGAGACCGAAAGCAGGAACCGTCCGATGAAGGTCATGATCACCGTTGCCACCGGGGCCAGCACCCCCACCAGATTCCCGCCACCATGGCCGTGTGCTGGTTTGCCCAATAAATCATCGTCCGGATGGTTGGTGTCTCGATATTGGTAAGTCCAATGACCGACAGCGTTACCTCCAGCCCAATAGACCAATTAATGTTGTTCATCGTCGTCGAGAAGACGATTGGTAAAACGTAGGGCAAATGCCCGGATCGGCGCCGTCGTGAACCTGAAAGGTCGAAGATTATTATCCTTCGGGGAAACGGTTTTTGCTCCGCACCGGTATCACGAATTTTCTGGAAAATGACGGCACTCTTGAAGCCGCTCAACGCATCGCCGGCCATGCAGACAGCCGGACCACGAAACTCTATGACCGCCGCGGTCAGAAGGTGCTCCTGGAGGATATGGAGAGGATTCGGTATTGAAAATGCGTGTTAGGATTTCGGCGGTGACAGCTTACAGCTAACCCTGTGACGAAGCCAACCCGCGACGATCGAGCTATATGACACAGGAAGACCCGGATCTAACCTTAGTTCAGGCGCTGAAAGTCGGCGAGGATCAGGCGCTAAACGCATTGATGGATCGGCACCGGGAGGGGGTTATTTCGTTTCGTGTTGCGTCATGTACACAACGAAGCTGATGCGCTGGAACTGGCCATGGAGACTTTTGTTCGGGCTTACTTCAACATCGAAAAATTTCGGGCCGGCGGCCAAGTTCGCAACGTGGTTGTACCATATCGCATTGAATCTCTGCCGCGATCACTTGAAAAGCCGAGCTTACCAGGATTCCTTCCAGACGGTATCCTTTTACGCTCCTACCGAGGAAGGTGGCGACCCAAGTCTGCTTCTGGCGACGGAGGGCAGGCCGGACCAAAAAACTGACCGGCTCGAAGAATTAATCGCTCTGGAAAAGGCTATCGGTGAACTGCCCGAAGAGCTCAAAAACGCATTCATCTTAACAACTTTGGAAGACCGACAGCACGTCGAAACCGTCGCAATCTGCATTTATTCGCAGCTCCGCAGTTTCTCGTCTTCGGAGGTGGCAGCAATGATTGAAGGCCTGGTTCGCCACGACACCGAGATGCGAGTCGAGAAAAACTTCGTGGATTCGCACGGGCAGTCCGAAGTGGCGTTGGCCTTCCGTCATCTGCTGGGGACGGTTCGCCTAATGCCGCGGCTCAAACCTATCAAGTATGAACGCCTCTATTTGCCCGCTAAAGGGATGGTTGGAGAATTCCCAAACCTGACCGGTGTGCTTACTCGCCCTATCCGCGGGGATCTCATCACCCAGCAGTACGACGAGATGGTGAAGGCCGCGGTGGCCCTCAAAGATGGCACGGCGACGGCGGAGGCTATCTTAAGGCGATTCAACTCCTACAATGGGTAGTGTCGCTTTTTTGTGTGTGGGGTCGATTTCTTTCAGTAATAACTTGACTCGTTGCCCCGATCCCGGAACGAACAACAAACTGGCGCCCAGACTTATCCATAATCGCCCCGGACCGGCGGGTTGCGAGAATGCCTGGTACAGGTGCGCTACGTCGCAGCAGCACGCCGGCCCGGAAAAAGGCGATTGTGGGTAAGTCGCGAGTTGAGGCCACTCGACTCCAGCGCCTATCGTTTGTCTTTCTGGCTTTGGCAATGATTGGCTTCACGTTTTTCAGATTTCCACGGCAAAGAATCTTTGACCAAATCGAATAGCAAACTGGGTGGCCGCCAGTTTCCAAGTGACCGGGGCATTCTTCCACTTTTTGGTAATGTCGCGCAGGTGGTAATGGCTTCGGGAAGGCCCTTTAGGCCGTCGATCACTGCCACCAGGATATCCTTTAGCCCACGATGGTTAAGTTCGTTGCGTGACCTATTACAATTTCACCAGCAACCAATTTTCGGGTTTTCATGGCATCGTCATTCCCGGCACACTTCACGACTCTCCCTACGTTCTGGATGGTCTGATAGAGAATCAAACCTCTCTCGAACCGAAGCTGCTGGGGTGCCAGCAGCAACCGTGTGAAAATTTACTATAGCGTATTCTATGCAATGTTGACCGGCCAGTTAGCTCCGGTCAGCGGGTTTTCAGCCCACGTCATTACTTGAAAGGGGTTGTAAGCCCAAACCGCCGAAAATTCCGTCGAGCTGGGTTTCAGGCTTTTATAGGCTGGTGCAATCCTCGCTTGTTGATGTAGTATTCAGCGCGATGTGATTCGTATAGCCTAGCCTAGTACTTTAGAGAAACGGCGCCCGGATCAGGCGCTGTCTTTGTGAGACAAACGAATCAAATGACCTTCGTAGTTCCAGAAAGCTAACAGCGGAAAGTAGCGACAGTTAGAGGACAATGGAATGGCCGGAACGTTAGGCTGGGGACTGGTTGGGGCGAGCAACGTAGCCCGCGAATGGGTGATCGGCGCGATTCGCTCGCAACCGGGCAACGAAGTCGTCACCGTCATGAGCAGCGACACAGACCGCGCTGCGACTTACGCTAGGACCAACAACATTGTGGGCCATTGCACGAGCCTCGAGGCTGTGCTTTCTAACCCTCGGGTCAACGCGGTCTACATCAGCACCACCAACGAATTGCACGAGGCGCAGACGCTTGCCGCGGCGGCAGCCGGCAAGCACGTGCTGTGCGAGAAGCCGCTTGCCCTCGACCTCGTCGACGCACGGCAAATGGTCGCCGCCTGCGCCAAAGCGGGCGTCGTCATGGGCACCAACCACCATCTGCGCAACGCGGCCACCCATCGCAAGATCCGCGAACTGGTACATTCCGGAGCCGTCGGCACACCACTTTTCGTCCGCGTCTTCCATGCCGGTTATCTTCCGCCGCACTTGCAGGGTTGGCGCATCAACAAACCGGCGGCGGGGTGATTCTGGACAGCACTATTCACGACGTCGACACGTTGCGCTTTATCCTGGGCACGGAACCGAGGAGCGCCATCGCATTCTCCCAGCAGGCAAACCTCGCTTCGGGCGAACTGGAAGACGGCGTAATGGCCGTGTTGCGCTTCGACAACAACGTGCTGGTGCAAGTGCACGGCGCCTACACGGTGAAGTACGCCGAAACTGGAATCGAAATCCACGGCACCGACGGTTCCATCGTGGGCCGTGACGTGATGACTCAGCGGCCCGCGGGCAAGGTTTATCTGCGTAACGCGAGCGGTGAAAAGGAAATCCCTATCGAGCACGAGAACCCCTACAATCGCGCCTTCGCCGCGTTCACCGCCGCCATTCGCGGCGAAGGACAGCCTTCAGCGACCGGCGAGGACGGTGTGCGCTCGCTCGCCACCGCGCTGGCGGTGCTGGAATCGGCGCGGACCGGCAAGCAGGTTGAGATCCGCTACTTGTAATCCCGATCCTCAAAATCAGATTCAGAAGACTAAGGTAATCACGTGGCGATGGACAACAAAAACCCTTCTTCCAGAGTCTCAGAGGCCGAACAGGTAAAAGTAACCCCCCATGATCTTCGTCTTGCAGCCTGGACTTGTTCGCTGGGCAGTGCGCTGGAGTACTATGATTTCGCACTCTACAGCCTTGCCTCGGCTCTTATTTTTGCGCCGCTGTTTTTCCCTCAGCAGGCGCACGGTCTTGCCCAGATTGAAAGTTTTGGTACCTACTTTATCGGCTTTGCTATACGCCCAGTGGGCGGCATCATCTTTGGCGCGCTCGGTGATCGGCTCGGCCGAAAGTTCGTGCTGGTGGCCACCGTCGTTTTAATGGGGCTCGCCAGCACCCTGATTGGTGCGCTACCCCCCTATTCCAGTGTGGGTTACTGGGCTCCGCTCATGCTTATTATTCTGCGCCTGCTGCAGGGCTTGGGAGCTGGTGCCGAGCAGGCCGGGGCGGCAGTGATGATGACGGAGTATGCACCCCGGGAAAGGCGCGGCTACTTTGCTGCGCTGCCCTTCCTCGGCATCCAGTTGGGTACCGTTCTTGCCTCTCTGGTTTACTTTATCTCTGCTGGGGGTTAAGGACATCCATCAGACCTGGCTTTGGCGTGTCCATTCCTACTCAGTCTCGTCATTGTTGCTGTCGCGATTTACATGCGCTTGAACCTTAAGGAATCTCCGACATTCGCCAAGCTGGAAGCCCGTCACCAGACGGCTAAGAACCCGCTGGCCAACCTGCTGAAGAACTCGAGGAAAACCGTCGGTCTGGGTATCGGCCTGCGACTAGCCGAAAATGGCGGCTCCTCGATCTATCAGGCTTTAGCGATTAGCTACGTCGTCGGTGTGGTGGGCGTCCCAGGTTCGGTAGGCTCGCTTTGTCTCATTTTTGCTCCCCTTCTCGGTGCCCTGGTAGTGCCGCTATCGGGTATCCTCACCGACCGTTATGGACGAGTCATTGTTTATCGCGAGTTCGCGATCTTCCAGTTGCTTATTGCTTTTCCGGTGTGGTGGGTGCTGAGCCTTGGTAACGTCGTTGCCATTATATTGTTATCTCCATCGCGCTGGCTGTCGGCACGTGGGGCATGTTCGGAGCGCAGGGGGCGCTTTTGCCAGAGTTGTTCGGCGCCAATCACCGTTACATAGGAGTGTCGGTGGCACGTGAAGTATCGGCCGTCATTTCCGGTGGCATCGCTCCCCTTGTTGGTTCAGGCATCATTGCTTGGGTGATAAGTCTAAACGGTGGCAATAAAGATGCGGGGATCTGGGCCTGGATTCCGATTGCAGCCTATTTGGCGCTCCTGACTTTGGGCACGATAGCCACGACCTTTTTCACACCCGAACCCAGAGGCCGCGACCTCGATGATCTGCGTGATGCAATAGCCGTGAAATAGTTTACGGAAGGAAAAGGTAATCTTGGATCGTTTCCGAGAATACTATGAACTCTCTCGACGTCGTGACAATCGGAGAAGCGATGGCGATGTTTGTCGCCAAAGGTGTAGGCGACCTAAGCCAGGTTCATGATTTCACCAGGCGCGCGGCAGGCGCCGAACTCAATGTTGCAATCGGTTTAGCCCGGTTGGGATTCAGGGTTGGTTGGGTAAGCCGCGTAGGCTCAGATTCGTTTGGCCGTTTTATTTTTGATGTGCTGGACCGCGACCGTGTCGATCGTCAACGCGTGATTGTTGACCCCGCTTTTCCGACTGGGTTTCAGCTTAAGTCGCGGGGTATCGGGAACCAGGATCCACTCGTGGAATATTTCCGACGAGGATCAACAGCGAGCCATTTGTCCGTAGCCGATTTTGACCCCGAGTTTCCTATCGGCAAGGCACCTCCATGTGACCGGTGTTGCTCCTGCCCTGTCCAAAACGAGTCTAGAATTAGCACACCATGCGATTGATCAGATGCGAGCAGCCGGTAAGTCTATCTCGTTTGACCCGAATCTCCGTCCTGTGTTGTGGCCATCGAAGCAAACAATGATCGATCAGTTAAATGCACTCGCGGCCAAGAGCGACTGGGTTTTGCCCGGCATCGAAGAGGGGAGAGTGCTCACCGGAAGGAGTGACCCAAACGGTATTGCGGACTTCTACCTGGAGCGAGGTACAGCTTTAGTTGTGATAAAGCGGGGTGAAAAGGGCTCGTTTATCAAAACCCGGGAAAAGGAGGCGATTATTCCTGCCATAAAAGTGCCTGCTGTTGTGGATACAGTAGGTGCGGGAGACGGATTTGCAGTCGGTTTGGTCAGCGCACTATTGGAAGGTCTTCCGGCAGATCAAGCCGCTGGGCGTGGCAACCAGATTGCCGCCCTTGTGATACAACAGATAGGCGATTCCGAAGGCCTGCCAACGCGAGAGCAGATTCTTAAGCAATAGGGTGATGAGAAAGCAAATCGTTGTCTACAAGAAGCTGCCCGAGAGCGAATTAGCGAAACTCCAGCGGTTCTTCGACATTACACAATTTGATTTGATCGATAACGACAATAGAAACTCGTTTCTTGAAGCGATCAAACATGCGCACGGTCTGCTTGGCGCGAGCGTCAAATTCACCGAAGAAATGTTAACCGGCGCGGATCGCTTGGAGGCGATCTCAACAATCTCGGTTGGCTACGACAACTTTGATGTTCCATGGCTCACGGAGCGCGGAATCATTCTAACTAACACGCCGGATGTTCTGACAGAGACGGTCGCGGACACAATCTTTGCCCTGATGCTGGCTTCGGCGCGCCGGTTGATTGAGCTCGTTGAATTTGTGAAGGCGGGTCATTGGAGACACAGCATCGATGAAATGCTTTATGGCGTCGATGTGCACTCCAAGACACTGGGCATTCTCGGGATGGGTAGGATCGGCCCCGCCGTCGCTCGTCGTGCGCGACTCGGCTTCAATATGGAGGTTCTCTATTACAACCGGAGTAGAAATCCGGAAGTCGAAGACCAATTTAACGCCAAGTTTTGTACTTTCGACGATGTTTTGGGCGCTGCCGATTTCCTTTGTGTTGTCCTGCCATTAACAAAAGAGACCGAGAAAATGATCGGAGCGCGCGAATTTGCCAAGATGAAGCAGGGAGCGATTGTTATCAATGGCTCCAGAGGACGTATCGTCGACCAGGCCGCGTTAATTCAATCTTTGCAAACCGGCCATCTTGGCGCGGCTGGTTTGGATGTTTTCGAGAAAGAGCCGCTACCTGCTGACTCGCCATTGTTGAAAATGGCGAATGTGGTAGCTCTTCCCCATGTTGGCTCTGCAACCCATGAAACGCGACTGAATATGGTCTGCTGCGCTGTTGAAAACCTCATCGATGTTCTCAACAGCGGTTCTTCGAAGCATGCGGTGAATCCTCAAGCCTTGGAACACCGCGCTCCTGCCCAATCATGAAACTGCACGAGAATTCATTCTGCTTTTCGCTCTTGGCATTGTCGTGGTTAGTAGGAGACACTTTGGCTCTCGCTGCCGACCTGATCGTTTCAGCCAATGATGCGAAATATGTTCGAGTCCTAGGGCGAGACACTTATCCGGATGGAACCGGACCGGATACATTGACTGTTTTGGATGCGTCCCAGTTTCCACCGGCGGTAAAGGCGACGGTAGAAGTCGAGCACACCATCATCGGGCCGCCTCAAGCAGTCGCGATTACTCCGGATGGCAAGCTGGCGATCGTGGGTGCTCCTACTCGATACGACTATGCCGCAAAGAAGGTCATTTTCGACACCTTCTTGCAGGTGATTGATCTCGAAGCAACGCCGCCAAAATTGATCGATAAGATTGAACTTGGACAGCATTCTCAAGGACTGAGTCTGGACGTCGACGCCGGCAGGGGTTACCAACAGTCAGGAGCGGGTGACGACCGGGGTTTCGCCCTACTCGGTCGACGTTTCTAGTGATGGCAGATGGGCGGTTGTGAGTAATGTTGGGCTGCCCGGCATGCCCGGAAATGTAGGACGCCTTTTCGGCGACGCCGACAGCGTCACACTGATTGATGTCTCTAAACGTAAGCGTCAGAGCAACTACATGGTTGACTAACTGGGAGCGCGATTTCCGCTCAGTTGCGCTTATTTGGCATACCCTCGACTATAGACCAACTGGAGGGGCTCTAGCTAAGTCCTCCTGAAAATGGATAAGAGCGTCAGTTAATCCCATTTTCGACTTCGTCCGAGCTGTCTAACGGCTCGAACAGGTGGACGTCGTACTTTAAGCAATGCAGATCGGTAAACGCGGCGAGAGTGACGTCGCCTCGGTCCGGAGAGTGGTCGGTCCCGTAGCCAGAGCGGCACTTGCGCGCGTAGCTCGTCCAGCCGCCGTTACCATCGCCAGTTCCACTCGCCGGGACCTTATCGAGGTACAGACGTTGCGGGGCGACTGGGTAAACATCTTCCGGCGTGACGCTAAAGAAAAAAACGATTATAATAAAGACCAATGCGGAAACGATGGAATCGTTTTTCCCTTCTATACTCTTAAATCAAACTCGGAGAATTGTTAAATGAACCCCCAAGTAAAAAAGACTTTCGATCACCCCGACGAAACCCGCCCGATTAAGAAGGGTAAGGTGGAAGTCCTTAATATGGGTCCCGGCCTGCCGGTAATGCGGGTCTCTTTCGAGCCGGGCTGGAAATGGTCGGAGTGCGTAAAACCGGTAGCCGGTACCGAGAGCTGCCAGGTACCCCATCTCGTGTACGTCGTTTCGGGCCGGATCGTGATACGAATGGATGACGGGCAGGAAATCGAATACGGCCCCGGCGACGTCGGGCTGATCCCGCCCGGACACGATGCCTGGGTGGTAGGCAACGACCCCTACGTCAATATCGACTATCAGGGCGGCGCGCTCTACGCGAAACCGGCCTAAAAATAAATGATCCTAAAGCTCCCGAGCGTCGGCGAGCGCGTCGTCGTACAGGGTTAGATCGAGTTCGATGATGAGTTCCGGTTCGCCTTCACCGACGTCGTAGTGCGGCGGCTTCGCCGGAACGGGGTACAGCCTCGCCTCGGCGAAAGCCCTAAAGCGCTCGTCTTCATCGCACTAGCTTTAAGCTACGGTTCTTCGGGTCCGGGGATTGCGAGCCCGGTGGTGGGCTGTAGCCTCCGCCGGAGCGCTTCAACGGGCGTCTGACCAACCACATGGAGGGGCGGGGACCAGGAATTTCGTATCCGTCACGCCAACACCACGTTGGCCAAATTGAGCAACCGGGATCTTGAGTCGCTGACCGCAACCTGTCGTGGTAACCTGGCCGGTCTGTCTGGTGACGCGCCCCTACCACTTCTGCTCGCCGGCTGCGACGATCACGCTGATGATGACCAGGCCAGTCACCACATAGCGAATCCCTGCGCTAACCCCGAAGGTGTTGAGCATCGTGAGCAGGAGCACAAGGAAGAGCGCTGCGCCCCACAACCCCGCCACGTTGGCTTTACCCCCGGTAACTGACGTTCCTCCGATCACCACGCACGCAATTGAAGCCAACAGATATTCATCGCCAATTTCCAGCGACGACCCGCGGAAGTAGCCTGCCAACAGCGCCCCACAGATCCCGCCTAACGAACCGCTGAGAACATACGTAATAAACCGAACCCGCTCTACCGCGATCCCGGCGAGCCAGGCAGCGCGTGGATTTTGCCCGATAGCAAGGACCGAGCGTCCGTAAATGGTCCTGTGCAAGACGATGCCGATCACAACGGTAAAAATCGCCGTGCCAATGGCCAGCAAAGGAACACCAGCGACTTGCGTCGTTGTGAACTCGGCGAAGCCGGGTGGCGGCTTGATCTGCAGTCCTCGGCCGTAGCTGATACCCACGGATTGAATGATGAAACTGGCCGAAAGAGTGGCGATAATGGGCGGTATTCGCAAGAGCCAGATCAGCATGTAATTGACGCTGCCAATAGCAAAGCCCGAGCCGAGAGCAGCAAGCAAACCAACCGCGATCAGCGAGTCGGACCCAGCCATCACTTTCATCGCAACGGCGCTCGCTAAGCCGATGTTGGCAGGTAGGGATAGATCGATGTTGCCGGGCCCGAGCGTGATAACAAACATCTGGGCAACGCCGGTGATAACACAAAATACCGACAGGGACAGGGCGGCGGTTAACATGCCGCCGGCACCGTACCCGTGCGTAAAAGCGATAGCGGTCGACCAGACCAAGAGCGCTCCGATGTAGGACCAGATCCACGACTTGGCGAAAAGGTTCAGATGGCCAGTAATTCTCATGATGCCCTTCGGCCAGTCCGGTTGATAATGGCGCGGGCAACCAGAACAATGATGAGGATCGCTCCCTCCGCACCCACCTGCCAGTCGGGCGAAATCCGCATAAAATTCAGAAGGGAACCTGCAAGAGTCAACGTAAGCGCACCGATTACTGCGCCGATCGGCGAAACTCGCCCGCCAACGAATTCTCCACCGCCAAGAATAACTCCCGCGATTGACAACAGAGTGTAACCCTTACCGATGTTGGCATCTGCCGATCCGGTCAATCCGATGAGCGCCAGCCCAGCGAGAACGCCGAAAATACCGGCAAACATAAACATGACTATTTTAGTTTTAAGCAGCGACCATCCCGCTCGGCCAATCGCTTTGGGGTTGCCACCGGATCCGCGCAAAATTGCGCCATACGAGGTTCTCATCAATCCGATATGAACAACGACCCCCAAGACGACGGCGGCGATGATCGGAAAAGGAATATAGGGCGAGTTAAGATTCACCAGATTGTGCAGCCAATCGGGCGCCTTTCCACCCGGCTTAGGCAGGATCAAAATCGCCAAACCTTGCCAGACAAAAAGCATGCCTAGAGTCACGACAATGGAGGGAACGTTGCGCAAATAAATGATACCACCCATCAATGCGTAAACGCCTACACCACCGAGAAGAACGAGGCCTCCCAGAACGGGTGCATTGTGCAGCCACGTCGCCGCAACGCAACCGACAAAACTCACGAAATTGCCAACCGACAGATCGAGATCATTCACCGTGATCACGAACATCTGGGCGATGGTAGCGAGGGCCACCGGGATCGCCAAATTCAACATCAGGTTAAGGCCGAAATAGCTGACCGCCCGTGGGTTAAGCCAAGCAATACCTAGCAGTACGAGTGCCAGCGACGCGCCCGGCAATACTGCTCGCAGCAACTGGTGCGGGGTCCGGAAATGCGCTCGAGAGTGTTTTCGAGAGACCCTCGCCGCCGAGACCGAAGCCATGTCACGCAGTCTCCTGGAAAGAGGAATGGATCACTCTTTCTTCACTCAGCTCACCACGGTCCAGGGCGGCAACAATGCGTCCGCCGCGGAACACATACACGTGATCGCAATTCTCCAGTTCTTCCATCTCGGTCGTATACCACAGGAATGTGCGCCCGGCAGCGGCCTCCGTTCGGATGAGGGTATACACCTCAACCTTTGTACTCACATCGACGCCGCGCATAGGATCGTCCATCAACACGATCTTCGCTTCGCTACCCAGGGCGCGCGCGAAAAGAGCCTTCTGCTGATTCCCGCCGGAGAGCGAAAGGATGTTGTTACGCAAATCCGGTGTAAGAATTTTAATCCTCTCCTGCCAGCGTTTGGCCAAGCGATCCTCGAGGCGACGCGAAATCAGAACACCGCTTCGTAGCGAGCGAATCGACCGAACGCCAATATTTACGGCGATTGACCAGAGGGGGAATATGCCATCGGTTTGCCGGTCACCAGCAATCACCGCTACCTGCCCTTTTACGGTGACACCCGGGCGACGGAGCGTGGAGGCACGGAAGATGGACAACAGCAGCTCAGTCTGACCGTGCCCGGAAAGGCCGGCCAAGCCGACGACCTCTCCCTGATGAGCAACAAATTCGATGCCTTCTTTCTGCGCTGGCGGTCGTGCGCGAACAAGGAGAGGAGTTGTACCGCGTTCGGTCGTCCTTTCTTCTGGAGAACGCATTCTGCTGGCCTCCGTCCCTCCCATTGCGGTCACTAATTTGTCTCGATCAAAATGATCGGCCTGGTCGGCGGCGACCACCATGCCGTCGCGCATCACCACAATTCGATCGGAGTATGTGAGGATCTCGCCTAATAAATGCGAAATCAGGATACAGCTGGCCCCGGTCGCGACAACTTGCCGCACGTGGGAAAGGAGTTGTCCGGCGATATGTTGATCTAGAGCCGATGTTGGCTCATCAAGAATGACGAGATTGAGTGGATCGTGCATCACCGTGAAGGCGCGTGCGACCTCGATCATCTGGCGTTTGTCAATCGGAAGGTCCCCCACAATAGTGTCCGGAGAAATCCCATGGCCGGGAAAGATCTTGTCGAGCTCGCTTCTGATCAGCTCGGCCGCCTGCTTGCGCCAACCCCAACCGCCGATATTCGGATGAACGACCCGCGCATTCTCCGCAACTGTGAGATTAGGACACAGAGACAATTCTTGGAAAACGCAACGGATGCCCAGCTTTTGGGCCAGGACGACCGCATAATTTTGCTGCGTTTGATTACCGACAACGATTCGGCCCCGATCCGGACTCAGGGTTCCAGCCAGAATCTGCATCAGAGTTGATTTGCCTGCACCGTTGTGGCCAACCAACCCGACGCATTCCCCAGCGCCAACGGCAAATTCGACCCCCGAAAGCGCGCGGACGGCGCCGAAATGTTTTTCGACACCGTCCAATCTGACGATATCCGCGGATGTTCCGAACGTCACTTCTTCATGTTGGCCTCGATTGCCTTCTTGGCATCTTCCAACGTGTATTCGTGACTGGCAACGCCGCCAACCGGAATATTCGGTAGCGCGGCTTCAAAGTCATCCTGGTTGAATTGAAGATAGGGCACTACGAGGTCGTGCGGAATGTCTTTGTGACCATCGAGAATTTGCTGGGCGACCCAGAAGGCCAGCGTCGAAATCCCGGGGGCAATAGAGGCCGACCAGGTCACGTAGCCGCTCTTGTCCTTCTGTTCCTTCCACCAGGCGAGTTCATCCTGGCGATTTCCCATGATGATAATCGGCTCCTTCCTGCCGGCGGCGACGAACGCCTGGGCGCAACCATAGCCGTCACCACCTTGATCAACAACCCCGACGATTTCCCGAAGAGAGGGAAGAACTGTCGCAACGGCTTTCTGCGCCGTTGGCTGGTCCCAATCGCCTTCAACGCTGTTAGCGATCTTGAAGGCGGGATACTTTGCTACTCCAGCGGCAATCCCGGAATGGATCGCATCGTCGATCGACGTTCCAGCGAGGCCGCGAATCTCAAGAAGATTACCGCCGTTTGGCAGCCATTTAGCCAGATGTTCGACTTCCTGCTCACCATAGTCTTTGAAATCAACCACCACACGCCAAGCGCTGGGTTCCGTGACGATCCCGTCAAATGATACGACAACAATCCCGGCATCGATGGCCTTTTTGATCGCCCCATTCAATGCATCTGGAGAAGAGGCATTGATGACGATCGCGTTATAACCTTGAAGGATCAGGTTCTGGATTTGCGCAGCTTGCGTTGGAACTTCCTTGTCCGCGGTTGTGAACACGTCGGCGGCGGCGACAATCCCGTCCGCGACTGCCTTCTTCGTGACGATGTCATAACTCTTTAACATGGCTTGCCGCCAAGAATTGCCTGCATAGTTGTTGGAAAACGCGATGCGCATGTTCTTCGTGTCTGCGTGAGCCACGCTAATTAAGGCGAAACCCGCCAAGGCGGCCAGGAGGGCCTTGCCGCAACTATTTTTCTTCATGCCATGAACTCCAGTCGATACTAGAAACATTTTGTTAGTGCCGCCTGCTGAAGCACCCCCTATTTCGTCGATTGAACTTCCCCGCAGAGAGCGAGCGAAAAGCAACTCGCCCAGACTCTAGACGAGAGCCAGTTTTTGCAATTGGGGGGAGTCATCCCACGAGCAAGCGCCTCGAGCGGTACGGTGAGCACAGAGTACACGGAAAGAGCATTTGAGATCAACCCTTTTTGCGAAGAGCTCACCCATATTTTCGAGCGCACAGAGAGAAATCCGGCACTCGCCAAGAAGATGTGGGTCTACCCGGCGATTTCGGGCATAAGCTAGCCGGGTGTTCCGATTGCGGATGGTGGCAGTGAAAAAGTCGATGTAGGCCTCAGTAGCATGAGCGCCGGCGGCAGCAACGAGCTCAGGAACCGAAGCACAAAGCCGCGAGCGTCTGGCGCCGTTTAGCCGTCATAGCGCGCAGCCGTGTTAAAAAAGCCGCGCCAACGAGTAATCTTACCGCTCTTAACGGTTAAGACATGGACCCATTCCGTTTCATACAACTTTTGAGTATCTACGGCGGTTGCTTTTCCCAGCCCAACACTGTGACGTTCTCGCCAGCCTCGATGAACTCCCGCGGCTCAAAGGCATGGATGTCGTCTGCTTGCGGAAGGACTTCAAAAATTTGGCCACCTGCTCGGGGGTTCGCCGCCGCCCAGAATAAGGCAAAGCCGCTGGAGCAACGCACTCCCAATCGACTTCGTCAGCGATCAATTTCACAAGGCTCGGAATATCACGCCGACCGAAAGCTGCGTAGGCTTGTTGAACAACATCAAGCGCTGCACCCATGGCTAATGCTCCTTTTTAAGATTTATTGAAGGTTGGATGGTCGAGACCCGTCTAGAATACGCCATCGTGTGTTCTTTTAAAGGTCGAAATGAGGTCGCCAATGCAGGATCGTGAAACTGCTCGTACGAACCCACCTAGTGCAAGCGGAGGCTTTTTAGTTACTACGCTGACTGAAGCTCCGCGGCCTCGAGAATGGGCCTTATTTCAAAGGTGTGACCGTAGTCCAGCAAGGGGTCCCCTTTGGCGATCTCTACCGCTTCCTCAAGACTGGGTGCTTGAATGAACCAGTAGCCTGCGATCCCTTCCTTAGATTCGGTAAACGGGCCGTCCGTTACAGCTTTTCTGCCAGAAAGAATCTTGCCTCCAGGCGCAAGCTGACGCCCGCTTCTTATCTTTCCCTGATCGATCATTCGTTCGAACCAGGCGTGGAATTGTTTCATGGCATTCTGTATATCTTCCGGTGAGAGACTTTCACCAAACCTGGCGCCTCGGCAGATCACTAGATATTCTGCAGTAGTGGTTTGTGTGCTCATAGGCTTATTCATGGTTGCGGGTTCTCTTTCTTCCAATTACATGACGTACGAAACGGAGTAATCAGGACACTTGCAAGCACCGCCGTTGGTGGCATTATTGGAGGGCTGCGCCATACGCGAAAGCTGCCCCGCCGATTACTCGCATCGACTAATGAAATCTGGGCCGCTCTCTGTTTTACCTCTGTCATGCTGGGCTTGTCCTGGTCGTTACTCGAGCCTTTTCGGCATGATTTAATACATTGGACCCAGGAGCGGGGAAAACCAGCCGATTCTTCCGCGCGACCTTTTGTCGGAGTTTTGTAGGGATTCTGTTATATACGGCAGCAGGCGACCGATTGGCAAGACTGCTGTGCGGCCGCTGATCGTTGTAGAAGGAGAAGTAGCGACCGATACTCCGCCAGGCCTCGGTGACGGAGTCGTACTCACGCAAATAGACCTCCTCGTAACAGTCCATTAAGGCGAAAAGATAAACAAAGCCTTCGGCTAACCCGATGTAAGTGATGTCGCTACACCAGACCTGATTGCGGTGCTCGATGAGCAGGCCTTTGAGCAGATAGGGAAAACGCAGGTGTGCGCCGCCGTTGGAGCTCAGGCGAGGCCTGGGATAAACGGCTTCCAGTCCCATGAGGCGCATCAAGCGGCGGGTTCGCTTGTGGTTGACGGACCAACCCTGGTCGTGCAACGCAAGGGTCATCCGGCGTACCCCGTAAAAGGGCCAGCGGGTATAGATAGAGTCGGTCCAGGGCGCTCATCAGCACCAGATTAGCGCTACTCTCTTCCTGCGCTTGGTAATACCAGCTGCTGCGGGCCACCCCGAGCAAGGGCGCATTGCTGCACGAGGCTCATTTTGGCGGCTGGACCGATCAGCTGCCGCCGCTGCTGGAGCGTAAAGCCCCGTAGTTTTTTTTAAGCCACTCCAGTTCCATTTTGAGCCGTCCAATCTGCTCGAACAATTCGCTCTCCTGACGTCTGAATTCCTGGTCGCCCACCCGAATCTCCCCGTCGAAAAACCCGCTCAGGCTTTCGACCGCTTGGCGTTTCCACGCCGAAACTTGCGTCGGGTGCACGCCGTATTCAGAGGCGATCTCGTTGAGGGTCCGACGTTCTTGAATGGCCTCCAGGGCCACTTGTGCCTTTAGGGTCGCGCTATGCTGTCGGCGGCGCCTCACGCCAGCTTTCTTGCCCTTCATCTCCAGGTCTTTTTTCTATCTTAGCGACCTGTCCAGATTTTGGGGAGCAATTCACTAATCACTAATCGCTAATTGTTAACTGCTATGCGTAGTACGGCCGGAGAACGGGGGGCAACTTGCCGACCCGCAGCGCACGTCCGATCATGTTGTCCCGCCCAAGGGTCTCGCCTCCCAACGGGACCAAATGGCCTGCCTTCAGCGCAGCAACAGGCACACCGTCGCGGAGAAGGATCCGATGCGCATTGATCGCCGCGATACGCAATCCGGGTGTGAGAATCCCCGCGAGATTCAATGGATCGGCGGCACTGATTGCTATCAGGTCCCCGGTGAGCGGCTTTTTGCGGATCGAGCGCAGTAGTCCGACGGCTTCCGGCAAAGCAAACTGTTCGCCGCTAAGGCCGTTGACAAAATAGCCGCCACGAATCTCGCCCTGAGCCTCCAGCCGCCGATACGCCCGGCTGAGTTCGAACCAGGAAACGCTGAGAGACTCTCTTTCCATCACCCGCCGAAACACGACGCCATAACGCCGCAGCAGTACCCGCGCAAACGCCTCAAGCGCGTCTTCGCGTTGACCTGCTTCAGCCGGTCTGATCGGGCGCAACAAAGACCAGCGCCCGGCAAACTCTACCACTAGTAATTGCTTTATGGTGCCTTCGACGTTCGCCCAACGAAAATGGCGCGCGTTTCTCCTCGGGTATCAGCAACGCGCGTAGGCCTTCAAAGCTGTCGGCTGTCACCTGGCCTTGAGCCACCAACTCAGCTAAAGCTCGCTCAAGACGTGAAGGCAACAAACCGGTCTGTTTCACCAGTTCGCCGAAAAAAAGCGCACCTCCGCACGACAATATCTCGAGAGTGTGCTGGGTATCCGGCGAGAAGCCGGACGGCTTAGATTGAGCCGAGAGAGCGCACCAATGGGCAAGATGCTCTCGGGTAAACAACGACATCGGGCTCGACCGGACTGGTAATACCGATCGGCCGTTTGAATTTTGCGGTAAAGTTAGTCGTCCCCATCCAATGCGTCCGGTGAAACAGAGTTGGTCCAGCCAGGCTGGCGTATAGTTTTTGATGCGAAGCGCCAAAACTTCCGGTTCCCAGGCGCCGGCAGGCATCTCGTAGCCGTCGAATAATTCCAGGACAGCTCGGACACCGTCGACCCCTTCGACCTGATGCTCTTCGCCAGCCCGCTGCCAGACTAACAGGAACCGCTGGAACTCGGCAATCGATACCGGCTGAATTTCCGCGCGCAACCGATTGATGGTCAGTCGATGAATGCGCGCCAGGAGCCGCCGATCACACCATTCCGTTTCCTGAGCACTCGGATGAAACTTCCCACGCAAGACAAATCCTTCCGCTTCGAGAGCGAGAAGTGCGCCTTCGATTTCCTGCGGGGATAGCTGAAAGAATTTCGTCAGCATACTGGCTGTGATCGGTCCCGTAACTTCCATCCGCCCCCGCACCAACTCGCGTACAGCATCGGCACGCGGCCAATGCCGTTCCCGTTCCGTTTCCGGTGCGATCAATGCAGGCGTGACTTCGCATCCCGGGTAGACTGCATGCAACATCGGCAAACGTTCAGCCGCCACCAAGAAAGCATGCGGCGTCGCCAGCCTTCCAACCCGTCCTTCGGACTTCAGCGAATCGAGCCAGAGCGAGACATTGTTTCCCTCCGCCAACTGCTGCACCTCTTCCTCATCGATGGCCCCCATCAACAACAATATCTCGTGGAGCTCATCGGCACTCGTGGGACATGGCCAAGCTTCGGCGCAAACCTTCTGAATAGCCGCTGCATCGAGAATTCCTAAATCGGTAGCTGACGACTCATTGGCTCGCCGAGTATAGACGGCTTGTGTCCGGCGCTCTTCCAGCGGCGCGTTATCCAGAAAGGCATAAGGCTTGGCATTAAGGATTTCATGGGCAAACGGCGATGGCTCCGGTAGATCGCGTGCGATACATTCTATCGCACCACTCTCAATCCGATTAAGCACATCAATCAGCCCGTCGATGTCCATCGCCTCAGTCAAACAGTCGTTGATGGTCTGTTGCACCAGGGGATTGTCCGGAATTTCTCGATCGCCGGTGATGTTCTCCAGGCAGGCAAGTTGGTCGGGAAAAATTGCGGCCAATAGGTTTTCCGATTCCATGCGTTGCAGCGGAGCGGGGACCTTATGGCCCCCCCGCTGGCGCGGCAGAGCGAGAGCACGGATTGCGTTCCATCGCCACCGAATTCCAAACATCGGTGCATCAAGCAGCGCCTGAATTAAGAGATCGCGTACGGTCCTGCTGTTCAAATAATGGAAGACGTCATCGAGTGGAAATGAGTGCTGGGTTCCGAGTGAGAGCACAATCGCATCGTCGGTGGCGGCAGCTTGTAATTCAAAATTGAACGACCGGCAGAACCGTTTACGCAAGGCTAGTCCCCAAGCTCGATTCATACGAATGCCGAATGGAGAATGAATAACCAACTGCATCCCGCCGGACTCGTCAAAGAAACGCTCCAGTACGAGCTTCCGTTGTGATGGAATGACGCCCAAGGCCCGGAACGTATCGCTGAAATAATCAGCGAGTTGAGCCGCCCCAGATTCAGAAAGACCAGTTTTCAACATCAACCATTCCGCGAGATCGTGCCCGGAATCGGTCTGCGTCGGCTCACTTCCATTCCTCTTGTTTCGCTCAAGCACGTTTGCGATCCGCTGCTCGGCATCGAACCGCAAACGTGAAACAGATCGCGATAATTCAGCGGTGCGGCCCGGCGCTTCGCCCAACCAGAACGGAATGCCCGGAGGTTGGCCGTGCGCATCTTCGACCCGCACCGTACCTGAGTTGATTCCTAAGATTCGCCATGACGTGTTGCCGAGCTGAAAAATATCGCCCGCCATACTTTCCACCGCAAAATCCTCGTTGACCGTGCCAACGAAAGTTTCACTCGGTTCCACCACAACCCGGTAATCCGCATTGTCCGCAATAGCGCCTCCGGAAGTCAGCGCCAGAAGCCTCGCTCCACGACGGGCGCGAACCCGGTGGTTCACAGCATCATGATGGATCAGCGAGGAGCGTCGTCCACGTCGAGTGCTGAACCCTTCCGCCAACATCCGTAAGACATCGTCAAACTCTTTCCGTGTCAGGTTTCGGTAGGGATAGGCAGACCGCATCAGTTCGAAAAGCTGTTCTTCCTCCCAATCCTCGGAAGTTGCGCAGGCAACCATCTGCTGCGCCAGCAGATCGAGGGGTTTCTGCGGCATCTCCAGGGCATCCAGTTCCTGATTCCGGATACTGCGAAGGGTAGCGACCCCTTCAACCAACTCATCCCGGCTCAATGGAAATAGCCGGCCCTTGGGCAATCCGCCGCGCCGATGTTCCGCCCGTCCTACCCGCTGCAGAAAAGTCGCGATCGACCGAGTTGACCCTAACTGGCAGACCAGATCGATCGACCCGATGTCAATGCCTAGCTCCAAGGAAGCTGTAGCCACCAACGCTTTCAGTTCGCCTCGTTTCAACCGTTGCTCGGCCTCCAACCGGAGCTTGGCCGACAAGCTGCCATGATGCGAAGTGACTTTATCCGTGCCCAGTCGTTCGCAAAGATGATGAGACACCCGTTCAGCCAGCCGACGAGTGTTAACGAACACCAGCGTCGTCTGGTGTGCGGCAATGAGATCGGCAAGCCGTCCATAGACTTCTGCCCAAACTTCATTCGACATCACCGCTTCTAACCGAGAGCCGGGTAATTCGATCGCGAGATCAAGTTTGCGCATGTGACCGCAATCAATAATCGTGCATTGCGCGTTTCCCGCAGTATCCAGGTTCCGTGTACCAACCAGAAAACGCGCGACTTCCTCCATCGGTTTTTGGGTGGCGGATAATCCAATGCGTTGCAATGGACCGTCCGTCAGCGCAGCCAGCCGCTCCATGCTGAGCGCCAGATGCGATCCGCGCCGATTACTCACGACGGCGTGAATTTCATCGATGATCAGTGTCCGGACCGTGGCCAACAGTTTTCGGCCAGACAACGAAGTAAGGAGCAGGTAAAACGACTCGGGCGTGGTGACCAGAATGTGTGGCGGCTTTCGAGTCATCGCCTGTCGTTTGGCGGCCGGGGTATCACCAGTCCTCACTTCGGCCCGAACATCCACGTCACGACCGTAGCTATCTCTCAATGCAGCACGAATACCGGCTAAAGGTTGTTCCAGGTTCTTATGAATGTCGTTGCTGAGGGCTTTGAGTGGCGACACATAAACCACACGGGTTTCATCCGGAAGGTTCCCCTCCAGTCCATCCCGAAACAATTGGTCAAGCGCAGCAAGAAAAGCAGCCAACGTCTTGCCTGAACCCGTAGGCGCAGCCACCAGAGCATGTACTCCGGACTGAATCGCGGGCCAGCCGAATCGCTGCGGCTCGGTCGGGATCCCGAATGTTCGTTCGAACCATTGCTCCACTGCAGGATGGAATCGGAATGACGGCATTGAGGCTGCAATCTAGCTCAATAATCACCGGGTCGGCAAAGGGGAGCACCTTCCGGGCGCTCGCTTCCAATTCGGAGGGATGGGGAGCTTAGTCGCGAAGGCATGGTTGTGGCTCATTGACTGGCACTAATCACTTTGACCACTCCGAATCGTTTTCGCTGGTCGGTTCCTTGAATCAAGCCAGTCCTGCCGCTAAGCTGGCTTGTTCACCGCCTGCAGAAAAAGGATCCCTCCATCAGCCGGAATAGATTTCTTCTCCTTGATGTAATCGCAAGGCGACGGCAACTGACTGGCTGGAACTACGGCGCGTCGGGCAATGGGCAGCCAGATGTCGAGCCGCCGCGGTATAAAGTAGTTCGCGCTCGATGCCCCCCGACCGCCACAGCTGTGCCTGCGCGACCGCGGCCTCGATCACTTGCAACTGGTGGAAGTCGAGATCCTCCCGAACGGCAGCGAAGGTCAGCGTATCCACCAGATCCGGCTCCGGATGCCCTAAGCGTAAATAGCGGACTATCAGACTCGGAACTTCGGACCAGGCTTTTCGCTGGTCAAGCGAAGAGAGGATCCCTTCTCGCAGCGGACCCGGCGAGGTCGGGAGCTTCTCCAGAGGCGTTTCACCGGGAAGTTGAGCGCGAGGAATGTTGAGGAAACGATCCACGTAGATTGACATCGCGGCATGGTACATGCCCCGAAGAACGTTCACATCTGCTCCACCCCGAGCCAGTACATGGTAAAGCGCGTTACAAAATGAAAAGGTGTGTATGGGCTCGAACCAATCATCGATATCATTCGACTCGGGGAAACACGCCAACCGCCAAGCCGCCGCCAAGGTAATGTGCCGGGTAATTTCAACTGGCGGCACACCGTCGGTTATGGCCGCGGCGATCGCGCTGAGGATCGCGCAAGGATCCTCAGCGAGCAGTTCCCGGTAAAAATCCGGGCGGCAGGAGCCTTCCGGCCGCACTGCCACCGGGTGGTTCCGAAGATCTTCCTCGGCTTCTCGGATCAATTGGATCAGATCCCTTGGCGCTCGCCAAGCGCCGTGTTCCTCTTCGGATTGCGACTGGGTTAGATACTCCACGATGAGCGGGAAGATCTCGGCGGCGTGCTCCCAACCGATGAGATCCAGGAGTTCAAAGGCCTTGTTCGAAAGATCGAGGGCATGACCTCCGTCAGCATATACGCGCTCCTGTAGTGATCCGAAGATCAGCCGGTTCAAGGCTTCGCGAGTCAGACCGGAATCGAGCGCCGACAACAAAGTTCGCTCAGCGCCATCATCGTGCCGAACTTTGGCCCAGTGAAACATCCACCGGTTGAGCCGTTCTTCGTCGAATCTCTCTCCGCGGAGGCCACCGGCGGAATGCCGGACGGGCTGACCATCGCAGTTCGCTGCTACTCCTCGGGCCGCTAAACTCAAGGCGTAGACGAGCGTGGTCTCGCCCAACCAGGGACTCAGTCGAGCTAGGGCGGTCAAGGTGGTCATGCCGTCTTTCCACACCCGGTGATTGTGCGCGCCGAATTTAGCGATTTCCCGGACGATGCGGTCCGTCGGCTCGCCGCGAGCCAGGAGGGCGACAATATTCTTTGCTTGCACCAGCCCGATACTCTGCTCCATCCCACGTCGTAAACGCGCAAAATAGAAGGAGGAGTCAGCCTGCTGTCTTGGCCGCCGGGAAACCCAGATATCATCGCCATGAACACAGACGTCAAACGCCGGCGCGTCGTCGGCCCATAAATCGAAAGTGCACCCGCTGCGCAGGTCGAATCGCGCATGGTGCCAGTGACACGTGAGGATGCCCTCCTGGAGGCTCCCTTTGCTTAAGGGGAAGCCCATGTGGGGGCAACGGTTGTCGAGCGCAAACACTTTCCCATCATGCGAGCAAAGCAGCAGCGGGCGATCGTCACCTCGCACCGTCATCATTCGCTTTTCTTGTAATTCGGCGAGCGACGCGGCGCGGAAAACTTCAGCGGGATTAGGTGGAATGTTTCCGGGGCTCATAACAAACAGAGAGCACCTCACAAGACCAGAGCCCCAAAGGTGCTCTTTGTAAAGCGGCGTGGTTTGAGACGCGCCCCGGCGCTTCTTCATCGAGGACCACGCCAACCGTTGAAAGCGGGAATCAGAACGTCTTTCGGCGTAACCTACTGTACGGACCGAGGTGGCACATTCGAAAAGAGTGGACCGAGTCCTTCCGCCATCGTCGGGTGGGCGAGAACGGCGTCTCGGAGCCTCCAATATGGCAAGCTTGCCTGCACCGCTGCCATTAACTCGCCCGCCTCGGAGCCAATCATCGTGAAGCCGAGAACGTGCTCGGGTCGATTCTCACGGTGCAGGAGGCGATAAAGCGGTTCGGCGCGGAGGGCGGGAGCGTCATTAATCTCAGCTCTATCGTCGGCTCGCATCCGGTGGCGGGAGCCCTGCTTTACGCCTCACGAAGTGGGCCATCGAAGCGCTGACCAAGGGGTTGGCGCTCGAACTGGCGCCGCGCAAGATCCGTGTCAACGCCATCGCGCCGGGTCATACCGAAACCGAAGGAAATATCACCGCCGGGACCTTTGACGACGGCGCCGGCGCCGTCCTGGCCGGGAAGACACCGCTCGGCCGGCTAGGTCGCGTAACTGATATTGCGCCGCTGGCGGTGTTCCTGGCATCGGACGAATCAGCCTGGATCACTGGAGAGGTCATTCGAGCCGTAGGCGGCCTCGTTGTGGCGACCTGATTATTCTTATCCCGCTCTCTCGATCTCGGAATGTACTCGCTCGATGCCACTTGGAAGGGTTTAATGCGCGGATGAGTGACCACATCTACAAAAAGATCGAACTGGTCGGTTCCTCTCCAAACGGCATCGAAGATGCAGTGAACAACGCGATCAGTCGAGCTGGCAAAACAATCCGCAATATGAGGTGGTTTGAAGTCGCCGAGGTACGCGGCCACCTCGAGAATAGCAAGGTTGCGAACTGGCAGGTGACAGTGAAGGTGGGGTTCACATTGGATAGCTGATAAGATTGAATTGGATGAGAGAAACACCGACCGCCCGACGTTCGGCAACCCTTCGGGGGCGGCGGTGTTCTGCGTTCCTCGCTTGTCCTCCAGGCGACTTGGAAAGTAAGCTACGATGAAATTGTGAACGCGGTTTTTGCTGCCAGTTGAGGATTCTTTGTGAAACCGAAGCTTGCCGCCTTCCCTAAATGTTTCATGGACGAACCCTGTGTCCATCACACGATGACCTTGGTTCGACAGCCTGGTTATACGTCTCTGTCGATGTCAGCTCGGCGCTGAGTCTCCTCTCTGAGATCTTCCCCTCCTGGTTCATTTCGCACTTGCATGTCGCCCGCAGAACCTTTGTCTACCTTAACGTCTTCCCGTCGAACGGTATCACTGACGTTCTGCTGTTCCGTTTTTTCAGTTTTTCGGACCCGAACGCCGCCGGTCACCCGAGTCTCCTTTTCCACAACGGCTTCTTCTCGGCTCAACGGCACCCGAATTTCGTCTTCCTGAAAGCTTGATGGCGCTCCTGCTTTTACCTCAGAAGCAGGAATGCGCTCAATGACGGCATCTTCGCGCTTGAGTTCCACCGGAACATTGACCTGTTCGGTTTCGACCACTTTTCGCACGCGAACCTCACCGGCCGCAATGTCTCGCTTCCCTACTTTCAATTGTTCTTCAGTGAGCGGCACTTCTTCTGTGGTCGTTTCGCGGCCAGGCGATCGAGCGGCACCCGCACCGAGATCCTCAGTGGCAAGGTTGCCCTCGGTTCGAAGAGGGGTCTTGGTAAGCGGCTCCCGCTCAAGCGGCACTCCCGGTGTGGCACCGCCTTCGATCTCGCCCCGCCAACCACCGGTTTCAGCGCCTCTGGATTCAATATAGTCGCGAAAGCGTTTCAGATCGCCTTCCACGCGCCCTGATGGAATGCCGAGCGCATCGCCGGCCTTCTCAAGCATGCCTTCAGGTTCGTAATCCATCGTCAGCGTTACTCGTGTTCGTCCTGCATCCAATTCTTCGAAAATGACTTCTCCTGAATTGGGAGCACCTGAAATACTTTGCCAGGAAATCCGCCGGTCAGGAATCTGATCGACAATTTCTGCTTCCCAGGACTTTTCTTTGCCGCCAACCTGCGCTCTCCAGAAAAGGTGTTTGTCTCCTTCCTGGCGCACCTCCTGGACGCCCTCCATAAAGTGAGGGAAGTCCTCGAATTGTGTCCACTGATTGTAAACCGCTCTGACCGGTGCATTGACTTCGATTGTATGAGTCGTAGATCCCATTTTGTTATTCCTTCTAAAGGTCAAGCAGTTCGCGTTGCGAATCGAAACCGGACGTCTCCACGAAATGGGGACCATTGATGCTACCTGCTTTTTAAGCCGTGGCATACATCCTCTTCGGCTTCCAATAGCGATTGCAACCTAACCGATCCTCTCTTCTTGCCGAATCAAAGGAAGCCGGCTCAGCTAGGGTTCGCCCGGCAAAACCTTTTTGGGCGCGCCTCAGCTCAGAATTGGGGACCGTTTGCTTCCCAGGAAAACTTCGGCGACAATTTAGAAGGCGGATATCTCCCTTTTTAGAAGCCTCATCAGAGCAAGGATCTGAAGGGAAAACGCAATCACAAATCACCGGAAAGCCTATGAGCCAGAACCTGAACCTGCTCCGGCAAAACTATTGCCGGCCTGCCATCGCCACTAGCAAGGAAATCCCTTACCTCTTTCCCTTGGAGAAAGAGTGCGAGCAGGGGAAAGCCCTCCTCGCGAAAGCACCAAAAAAGTTCCTTCACCTGCAGAAGTTCGATCCATACGGTCTTCAACAGACCTATCGAGACGAAACTACCGGCGCGGAGTTACCGGTCTTCGCGGTCTTCAACCTCGAAGGCGACCACCGATCCGCTTTCGAAATCACCACAGACTCCGTTCCCGAAATCGCTGGGTCCGGCAGCCTTCCCGCCTACATCCCATTTCATAGAACCCAAGCGTTCGTAAGAAAGATCAATGAAGGGCGGATGAAGGCCGAACGGCCAATGGCTCGAATCTCTCTGGTCCTGGGTAGCTTCCCTGCATTGGCTTATCTCTTCTCCCACGTCGCGGTATTGGCCAGCCCCAGAGCACCGTTCATTTTTGCGGGCGGATGGGCCCTTGGCGCGTTCCTCGCGTACCTGCTGAGTCTGTGGGTGCTCGATTGGCTTTACCCCTGGAAGAAATTGGTGATCACGGCAGAATTTAACGGTATCCTTCCGAAAGAAGTCCGGGAAAAAGCACGCGTGGCCAGAGATCGCTTCGACAACCTATACCTCATCGTCGATCAGCAACACCGTTGGAAAAGTGCATTCTTGACCGATCCAAGACCGCGCGCCTTAGACCCGCTTTTGATCGGCGAGCTCAAGCACGGCCAGCGGCATCAATTTTTCCTGATCGACCAATTCGATCTCACCGAAGCAGAGCAGTACCTCGCTGACGAATTTGCTACTAAGCCGGCTTGAGCTTTTGCCCGTCGACGGCACTACGATCGGGAATCCGGCGCTAGAAATTGCGAGGCGTGACTGGGGTCACGTACTTGATGACCTCGCAGAGAATGTAAGGCGGACGCATCGGTCGTGGCGGTCTCGCTCTTAGTGGCCTCGACCACGATGGTCACTCATCTCACCTAAAGTCTGCAGCGAATCGACCCGTTGCGTTGACCAGATATTTCGGCAAGGCAGATATCTACTTTAGCGAGCATTTTGGCTCGGAGTGGAACCATCCAACTTGCTACACCTGCCCACTGGATCGCAGGAACCGGTGAGTTCGCTCTGCAGTGGTCGGTCTAGCGATTTTGCGATGATAGATCCAGGTTTTCAGGGTGACAAGCGGTACACCGAGCTGATCCGCCAAATTTGATGAGTGCAGGTGTGGTGCGCTCGACAGTTGAGCAGCTGGCGGACCAAGTTCGCGAACTCGGTTCGCCATTCGGTTTGCGTGTCTTCGATTTTTCAACGCCTTACTCCTTAGCCCGAAGACCATTCAAAACCATATGGGAAGTATTCTCCGAACTGAAAGCGGAGACTCGTACCGGTGCTGCAGAGGCCATTGAGATGCTAAAAAGAGCGGAAGTCGCGCCTCAATGAGTATTCTTACCGAAAGTGGATTTGTATGTTTTGATCTCCCCCATCGGAGCGAATTACACAAGGCTGATGGCCCGTGATGATGAGTTTGGTCCTCGTATCACCGTCGGCAACGGATAGAACTTGCCTTGGAGATTGGGGCTCGCGCCGTCGCAAGCTCATCTCTATTCGACAAGCCAAAGGGCGCCGTCAGGATCAACGATGTCAGCGGCGCGATAACAGATGGGCCAGCACGAAGCCTGGGGTACAGCTACGTCCTCTGGAGTTACAGATTCTCCGCCAGTGCATCGAGAGAACCTGTGTGCCGAGCAAATATATACAAGAACGCTTCGGTCTACTGCATTTAAGAGGAGGAGCATATGTCGATGGGGTACTTCCCTTTCCGCGACTACTGTGCTAAGAGAAAGCTGCAGGTAAAAGTAGACCGGTAGGAAATTATGGCTTTGACACTAACGTTAACTACAGAGGCGCTCACAACTGTAGACGATGCGGCTGGGAACTGGCAATTTGAGGGTGGAAGGGTGCTGGACAACCAGAAGCAGGTTGGTAATTACGCGAGCACCAAACGCTTTGTGTTCAAAGGGACCGACGCTCAGAATACTGCAATGTTGACCCTTACTATCTTCTTTCTCGGCCAGCAGCCAGCCGAGAACATTACTCTTCAAGGTGACCACGACTTCAACGCTGGAAGCGAGATTGGCAGCGTTAGTGCTGCGTCGGCCGGGTTCGCTTCGTACATTGGCAAGCACTTCTCGCGAGTTGGCGACACGCTCAGAATCCGGTGAAAGAAGATTCGCCTGAAAAATATCTGTCGATAGGCTTCTCAGTCAGGAGTTCCGACCAAATGCCCATTCCAAACTAAGGAAGTGGTGTTCTCCGAAGAACGGCGCCAGCGGTTCGAACGGGGCTTTGATGGAGGCGGGGTCAATCAACCCACCAGGCTAGTACGTCCGCAGATCGATTCCTACCCAATAATCGAGATTTGAGTTTTGGTTCAGGCCCTAAGTGCCGGGACGATGAGGCGGATTGCGCCTTTCCCCGATGGTCGCGTATTCGGCAAGCAGGCTGTTCACGAATACCTGAGTCAGGTAGTGCTCCCGCACACAGTTCTCGAGCGTCGCTGTTACTTGGCTGAGCTGTGCCGGCAGCAACGGAGGGCCACCGTCCTTGATGATCTGCTGGAGAAACTCCACGACCTGGGTGCAGGTCTGTTGCTCATGTGATGGAGGTGGCGGGGCTTTGTAGAAGGCCAGAGCGATTACGGAAACACCCTTGCCGACTGTGAGAACGTTCCCCACATCCGGGCCTGGCGGTAGTAAGATCCGCCACTGGTCGAAGATCGCGCCTGACGATGTAGGAGAGATGGCGGTGATCGCCTCCTGGCTGTTGGTCGTGTCCACATAGCCCAGGTTATTGCCTGAAGTAGTCAATGCGCCCCCGGCATCGGGCGCGACCGATACGAAAATATCATTGAAAAGACTGCCTGTGGTCTCGTCGAACGAGTCGATCGTTGCGCCCGAGCCACCAGGAGGCCCGCCGCTACCCACACCAGGTGGCGGGACATACAAAACGAGGACATTGATAGGGGACGACGCGACCGTGACGTATGGCGGTGGGTTGGCGCTGTCGAAAGAAACCTGAGCGCCACTCGGTGTTCCGCCCGAGACGTTCACGAAGGCGAAGTTGTAAGTCACGCCGTCGACTAACTGGGTCGATGGCAGCGGCACACCGATTTGGAACTGATCGCCGGTTTGCAATGTGCCGCCGGACTTTTGTGAGATCGGTTCAAAGCCGCCTGGGCCTCCAGGCGTCCTTACCGGCCGCCGCTCGTGTGGGCCGCCTGCGCCAAAGTAGACGTAACTGTACGTCAGAGCTACTTGTGCCATGGCATTATCGTGGTCCGCCCAACCTGGAATGCAAAAAAATTCGCGTACGATTAGGTCGAGCGGCATCGCGACCAGGGGCAATTTTCCCGTTTTCTTAAGAAACGCCACGCAATTGAGCCTATCATCAGTTTACGGATGGACTTCATTGTGGTCGGAATTGGTCGTTGGGGCAGAGAGTGGGCTGAACTCTTGCAGGCTCACCCGCTCGCCTCGGTGGCGTCGACCGTCGACGTCAGCGAAGCAGCCGCCAAATGGTCACAGGAAACTCTTGGAATTCCTTGCTTTCCGAGCCTAAGGGAAGCTATCGAAAAAGCGCCGGCGGATGCTGTGTTAGTGGTCACCAATCCTGGCCAGCACAAGCCGGTCGTTCTGGAAGCGCTTCGCTACGGAAAACATGTGTTGGTTGAGAAGCCGATGGTAACTTCGATTGAGGAAGCCGACGAGATTGCGGCTGCGGCCGAACGTTCAACCGGTAAGGTCATGACTGCTCAAGGTTACCGATTCCTACACTCTGCTGGTTTCATTCGCGAACAGCTGGCTGCTGGCGTTATTGGCGAACTGAAGGGCGTCAAGGTCCGGTTCCGGCGCCACGTACCTGATCTCATTGCCAATCCCGAACATCCAATCTTTGCTCTACCACATTCCATCCTTCTCGATATGTCGGTCCATCATTTTGATCTCCTCCGTTACATGACTCAGCTGGAGGCTATCAGTGTGGTAGCGATGGAGCATGACACTCCGGATAACGCATTTAAGCATCCTTCCAACGCGATCTGTTTCGTTCGGCTGCGACAAGACGTTCCTGTCGTATGGGACGGAGACTGGTGCGCTCGTGGACCTGTGACTTCATGGGAAGGCGAGTGGCAGTTCATCGGCAATAGAGCACGCCTGTTTTGGGAAGGGAATATAGATGGAAAAAACCTGACTTCGGTCCAGTTGGAGGTGCCAGGAGAAAAACCACAGAAACTCCTGGCACACGAGCCGATTTGGGAGCGACGCCTTCCCGTCTTGGAACACTTTATTAAGAGCATTAAGCGGGGCAAACAACCGGAACCTGGTGTTCTTGATAACCGAAAGACACTTGCCATCGTGTTTGGCAGTCTGGAGTCGTTGGTTACGAAGGCCGAGGTCCGGCTGGAAGATAGTGCTCCCGCACACAGCTCTTTCCGGCCGGAACTTCTGAAGTGAACCTGGATTCTCCGAAAAGCCTTGGTTGACGCTGTATGGTGGTCTGCAGGCGATCAAGCGTACGTCGTGCCCCCTTGTTAACTTGCCAGAGAAAAGACCCTGGTTCCGGCGCCAAGGAATTAGGTCCGCAGTGATGAAGCGGTGCCATTGGGTTGAACCTATGAGCCTGTGCTGGTTTGCCCAAATCAAGTTCACCGAATGGACTCCTAAGAAACTGGATAAGGCCGGTCAAATAAAGTTAGCTCTTCCTCGCCAAACAGCCCCAATGAGAACTGGATGGTTTCTTGCCGCAACAAGAACCGCAGCGGTTCTGGCGAACTCCTAAGAAACTGGATAAGGCCGGTCTAATAAAGTTAGCCTTCCAAGAGCCAAACAGCCCCCAATCGAGAACTCGGATGGTTTCTTGCCGCAACAAGAACCCGCAGCGGTTCTGGCGAACTCCTAAGAAACTAAATCCGTGGCTGGGTCTAGAGGCGTGAGTTGGAGTCCGAATTCTTTGGCTCGTCGGCTGAGATTGTGAAGTAGGCGGTCTTTGTATTTTTTCTCGTAGTAGAGTTGCCCTTGCTCGACATAGGCAGCTCCGAACTTGAGCATGCGATAGAACAAGCGTGCCAGTTTATGAGCTCCGGCGTTGATGGCGGTGGGTGCCCCCAATCGGGCTTTGATGCGGCGGATAAAAGCGCCGATGGCCGTCTTACTTTGCATGGCTCCTTGGGCCGCCAGCCGGAACATGGCCGCCGCGCGATTCTTGGTTTTTCTGGGGCTGGAACTGAGCAGTTTGCCGCCACTGATGCGATTGTCCGGACAGAGTTTAAGCCAGGAGCAAAAGTGTTTTTCGCTTTTCCAACAGTTCATGTCTAAACCCGTTTCCGAAATGATGACTTCCACCGCCAAGGTGCTCAAGCCAGGCAACTGACTCAGATCGACACCACAAACGCTGGCCAGATGCGCTCGGCGCTGCAGGGCTAGGCGAACTTGGGCCGACCGTGCTTTGGCCGCCCCGCTTTGCTCGAGGGCTTGCTCCAAATCTAGTTTAGTGTCGAATTGCTCAAGTTGTTGCTCAATCTTGCTTTCGCAGGCGGTGATCTTGAGCTGGTAGGTGTCATAGAGTTCCAGGGCCGTTTGCAAGGCGAAGAGATGCTCGGCTCGGTAATCTCCCTGTAAGGCTTTGACGATCTGATCAGTGGATGCTTTCACTTGGGGGTGTTTCATCTGGGCAAGCTTGAGCGGATTGCGTTCTCCGGCCAAAATCGCCCGAATCATCGCCATGCCACTATAACCGGTGATGTCGCTCAACACGCGGTGCACTTGGATATTCATTTCGGTTAAGGCCTTCTGCATGCGTAACACATGGCTGCTGCAGTCCTTAACCAAGGTGTCGCGCAGGCGCAGGAAGCTGCGCAAGACGCAGACCTCGTCCTTGGGTCGGAACGAGCCGTTTAAAAGACCAAAGGTGTGGAGTTGTTGAAGCCATTGGCAGTCCGAGACGTCGCTTTTGCGTCCAGGCAGATTCTTGACATGAGCTGCGTTGACCAATTTTACCTCCAACCCTCTCTGCTCCAGAATCTGGAACACCGGTATCCAATAAACCCCCGTTGATTCCATCACTACGGTCTCAATGTGGTGTTCGCTCAGCCAGTCAGCCATCCGCTGCAGATCGCTCGTAAAAGGGCCAAACTTGCGCACCGTTTCTGAGCCGCGGTCTTCGGGAATGGCCACCAGGTGAAAATTCGCCCCGATATCGATTCCTGCGGCCTTGAGATTGATCCGTTCCAGAACACTCCGGTGAGTTTTTGATTTGTTCTTTCGCTTGGTCGTGGTTTTCTTTGCCATACCTCTCTTGGGTTAGATGTTGTTCTTGCTTTCACACTGCAGCGCATCGGCCCGAGTTGGTAGATAGAGAGAAATCTCCTAAACAGGATAGCTCCAGATCGGCAAACAACCCGATCTGGAGCTTCGCTAATGCAACAACCAAAACGCTCGGAACCAAACTAGCTATCGGGCATAAAGCTCCAATGCCACACCGGTCTTAACTGCCGACCCACTGCTGCCTACTTTCTACGTCGAGATGCCCAAGGCAATCAATCCAGTGTTTCTTGCCGCAAAAAGAACGCGCAGAGTTCTGGGGAACTAAGCCTGTAGCGACGGCCAGTTGCGGTCTGCGCGTCTTCCTGCGGCGGCGAGGGGACGAAAAAGGCAATGGAGGTCGTTTCACGGTAATACTCGTTCTGTCGCAATCCGCTTGGTTCGAACTCAAGCACTAGCCGCCTAATCGGAACTGCTCACCTGGTCTGGAAGCGCGTCAAATAGGCAAATCATAGAGGAGGTTCAGACCAGAACTATACCAAGCCGTGGAGATGGTTCTCCGGGGCGGAAAGACAGTCAGGGAAGTGGCTGAAAATCTTGGGGCAAGCCAATATTCGAGCGGCTATTATCAATGGGTGGAGCGGCGGGACAAGCCCGAAGGCCGGGTGCAGGTTCGAGCTCTGTTATTCTCTGACCCAAATTCCAAAGTTACGCGGTAATTGAATTGGCTCAACCCCCAACTGCCGAAGCCGTTCGCCGCCGTGCCACCCATGGAGGATGAGAGACTGCTGGCTGCCTGGTGTGGTCGTAGCTGACGGCGTCGCGGTGCCGGTTCGGGGGTTATGTTCCAGGTCAGCATCCGAATTTTCCAAATATCGCCCTCATGAACGTTATCCTTACGAAGGCGGCCGTAACAATATTCTCAACGATGGTCGACAATATAAGCTTGCAGCGATCGAATTTGGCGAGCTCGGAAGTTACGCGGACGCCGATAAAGGCGAGCTCAATAACACGATTCAGTTATTGAAAAACACAGAACGGCCATTGCTGGTCGTATACATCCATGGATGGCTCAATAACGCCACATCGGGCGACCTCGGCAAGTTTAAAGGGTTCCTAAGTTCGGCTGTCCCAATCCAGACAAGTGAAAATCCATCACTATAATGTGGTTGGCGTCTATTTTGCCTGGCCTGGTAAAACTCTCGCAATTCCTTACCTCCAATATTTGACCTTCTGGAACCGGAAGCAAGCAGCGAAACGGATCGCCAGCAATGGCGATTGTCTGGATGCCATCGAGCAGCTTTCCCAAACGGCTCGACTCCACCAAAACAACTATGTTTTCTTAATTAGGTCATTCATTCGGGGGGCTGATTCTGGAACGAACCGTGGAACACACTATGCGCGCGTGGCAGGGCCAGAAAGTGAGGCCACCATGGGATCTGGCTCTGACAACGACCGTTTTCGGGTGATTCGGACGCTTTCGACTACAACCTGGAGAACAATCCAGTAGGCGGAATTTTCTTCACGAGCGCTCCCAAGGATTCCGAGACTGCTGCGGAAGCAGGGAAACAATCGCGGCCAGCAGTGGCCGCTCCAAAAACTCAGCTGCAAGCTTGGCAAATTCAATTTGTACGAGATCACGACAAATTTATCGGTGTTCACGTGCCGTTTTGGATCGTCCGCGTTCCATCCGATATTATCGACAATCACGGCGGTATCTGGAGCGACAATAATATGGCACTGATGGCCGCGATCTTCCGCATGCACCGGCCAATACTGCCAAACAACGTTATCGCTCCAGCCAAATCCTATGTTCTACCATCGCGGGTCGAGCTGAAGCAGAAACCACATTGACGGGTTTTCAACTGGCCGCGGGCGCCGCAGACGCGGTGGGGGACATCATCGGTCCGGTGGGGATACGGTAATGTAACCGTTGGAATCCTTCCCGCCCACGCCATGAACCCAAGCGCGGAGGCTATATTTGGAGGCGGGATTAACCGTGGAAATCTTCAAGCGAAACTCGTTGTTGTCATACCCCGGACCCGCCGGGGCGAGATGCTCGTCGACGGCCACGGGTTTTCCGTTCTCCAGCATTGCGATCTTCTCCACCATTATGGCATTTCCGCTTTGGTAGTTGAAATGTATCTTCCAGCCTCCTGGCACGACCTGCCAGTGACCAGCTTCCGGCAACGGACCAGTGACAACCCAGCCGGTTATGGGCCACTCGATCGAGGAAGTGCCCGATTCGAGATTCGCCGGGCCCCAACGGAAGGGTAGACCGTCGGGCGTCCTCCCATAATAGTCCAGGTCCATGGCGTTCAGACGCTCGAAGTCGTAGCCCAGACGCCTTTGAAAATCTCCAAAATCCCGAGCTTCCTGCGGCGTCCAAGCGACCTCCGCAACGGCACAGGCGCGAGGCAACAGTTGGTATTGGATCTTGAGCCAGTCCTCCACGTTTTCAGTCCACACATTTCCCTGTATTCCCAGCACCAGCTTTGTCTCTTCTGGAGTCGCTGCGCGCCCGGGATCGGCGAAAAACCATAGACAGCTTCGAGCGAATTCAACCCTTCGGCTGCGACCGGCTGAGGAACAATCTTGATGTCCGTCTGGTAGAGATCCAAGAAGAGATGTTCCAGAGGGGTCAGAACGACTGCATTACCATTCTTGAAAGCGGGCTGAGCATACTGGAAGTTGTGCCATACCATTACTGCAGCGGTGTGGGACAGGCTGCCGCCCATAATATCGTCCCAACCAATCAACTTGCGTCCCTTGCTGTTCAAAAATTGTTCGATGCGATTGATGAACCAGCTCTCGAGTTGGGCCGTAGTAGTGAACTTGTGCTCTTTCATGAGCTGCTGCGCAAAAGGCGAGGTCTGCCATTGATCAGGAGGCACCTCGTCGCCCCCGATATGAATGTACTCGGAGGGAAAGAGCTCAATTACTTCCTGCAAAATGTTTTCGAGGAACGTGAACGTCTCCTCTTTTGGCGCATAACAATAGGGATGAACGCCCCAAGATGTTGCCACCTCGGGATGGTAGTTCGGAATATCAGTGTTTCCGTACTGGGGATAGGAGGCAAGGGCGGCCGCCGCGTGGCCGGGCATCTCTATCTCCGGAACGATCGTGATAAACCGATCGGCCGCATAGGCGACAATTTCGCGAATATCTTCCTGCGTGAAATACCCACTGTACGGTATGCCATCGCTTAGGCTCGGATTCCCGAGCACCGGGGAGTGAGCCCGCTGGGAGCCGATTTGGGTCAAAAGCGGGTATTGCTTTATCTCGATGCGCCATCCCTGGTCTTCAGTCAAATGCCAGTGCAAGACGTTCAATTTATGGCTCGCCATAAAGTCGAGAATCTGTAGCACCACCTTTTTTCCAGTGAAGTGGCGTCCCTCCTCCAAGAGTAAACCCCGCCAGGCAAAACGAGGTTGATCCTGGACGTGCGCGCTCGGGATGGACCAGCAGCAGTTGCGCACTGGTTGTTTCGAGTAGATCGCCGGCGGCAACATCTGCATCAGGGTCTGAATCGCATGGAATTGCCCGGCCTCCCCGTTGGAGCGCATCACAATTTTCGTCGGCGTAACATCCAGATCGTATCCTTCAGGTCCGAGATTGGCCAGAGACGGATCTTTCCGGATCACGATTATGTTCCCGCCCGAGGGCGCGGCGAAATCGAAACCCGTCGCTGGCGAGAGGCCCTGCTTAAGGCGGCGTGCCGTCTTCTGGCTCGCGGCGTCTGCATCGAAGGCGGTTTCGGGTCCGAGCAGGAATGCGCCTGAACCTTCTGTGAAGGTAACCGGTTTTGGCACGAGGTCAGGCATGGTAGCCCAGCCCTGACCAGGCAAGAAAAGAGTGACCCAGATCAGCGGAGGAAGACAGTGAACGAGTCTATTTTGCAACCGATCGACGATCTTATCAATGGCGGGTAAGCGCCGGATTATTGGATCACTCCGCAATGTGATCGCTTCTGTTATCGTTTTCATGGGGGAGGTATGTTTTACAGGATTTGGATGAGAGAGCCCGCTGGTCTTAGACGTGGGATAGATCGGACAATCTGACGGGTTTCTATTCGCTATGTATTTCAGTGTGGCATTTAATAAAGCCTCATCAAAACACATTCCGCCAGCCTTTTGATAGTTGCGTCAATCCCTCCAGTTCAAGATGGGACAAGAAAAAAGTTCGACAGGCCCTTTAAGCCGGACGTGCCGCGCAGCTTGTTCAAATCAGGATTGACTGCAGCAACGAAGCTTATTAGCCTCAGTCGGTCAGTAAACAAACGAAGCGGTCGAAACGAATTCCAGGCCTACTCCCCCCTTTAGTACGTCGCAGGTGCTTTAAACAAATCCCTCTATCCCCCTTCAAAGAAAGCCAGCATCGGATCGAAGTCTTTTTGGAAAGAAGAAAAGCAATGCTTAAAAAAGTAAGCCTCTCCCTGTTTATTCTCGGCGCGATAGTGTCGGGTGCGAACGTTGGCTCCGCCCAGGGCGCGAGACCGATCTACGCTTGGATTTCGCACGGATCACCGACCGATCCGGTCTGGACTCTGTTCTTGCAAGGTGCGGAGCAATGGGCCAAAGACAGCGGCAACGACGTTCACACGTCGTTTCACAGTGGCGATGTTCCGTCGCAACAGGAAGCCGTCCGCGCAGCCATCTCCGCTCATGCCAGAGGGATCGTTACCAGCACGCCTGATCCGGGCAGTCTGACGCAGGTGATCTCCGAGGCACATGCCGCCAAAATTCCGGTGATCATCATGAATACCGACGATAAGGCAAGCGGTCGCGACGCTTACGTCGGCGGGGATAACGTGGCGGCTGGCCATCGCTTGGCTCAATATCTGGTCGACCATGGCTTCGTAAAAAAAGGCGATTTCGTCTGGACGCCGGTTGAAGTCCCCGGTGCAACTTATCAGACCCTACAAACCAAGGGTTACGACGCAGTATTCAAACCACTCGGTGTAACCTCAGAGATAACCGAATGTAAACTCGATCAAGCTGAGGTAATCACTCGCATGTCGGACTACCTGACAGCCAATCGCAGCAAAATTAAAGCGATATACTGCATCGGTGACTTGGTAAGTGGAAGCATCAAGCGTGTGTTCGATCAGGTTGGAGTCAAGCCCGGCGAGATTCCAGTGGTCGGATGGGGTAATTCGATCGATACAGCCCAGGAGGTTTTGGATGGTTATGTCAACGCGGCGATGTGGCAAGATCCACAGGCAACCAGCTATATGGCCCTTTCGATGGCGTCAATGGCAGCCAGTGGCATTCCACCGGGGTTCGATATCACCGTTGGTACTCTGTACGAAAAGGACAAGGCCCCAATTTACCTGAAAATCATGCAGGGTGCCCCCGCCAAGGGAAATAAGTAACCGGGCGTTGTTTCGAGGTAATGATTTATGGCCGCTGTGCGGCTTGGAGTGTGCAAGGCGGCGACACGAAACGTGGCTGGTCGGGCGCACTAATGCGCCGTCTCATATATAACGATGACGTCGCCGCAGGTCAGTTGGCTGTTTTTCAAGGCGCGGTCCGAGCCGGACTGGCAGTAGAAGCGTCCATATCTGGATTCATACGGATCGAGGTCCGAGCCGGACTGGCGAAAGCAACGCCGAAAAACAGCCGACTGGCCGCGGCCCAAAGGGTTGCGTTGAAAATGGGCCGGCGGCGGGGTTGCTCCTCGGTCACGTATCGCTTCAGATATGCTCCCTCCTACTGCCAGTCCGGCTCGGACCGCCTTGCCGGCGGCCCATTTTGAACGCAACGACATCATCGGTAAATATGAGACGGTGCACTAGTACTTAGTTGCTTTAGTTCTTTATATTTATGAAAAATTATGATTTGTTGGATGGATGGCAACGGGTCGCATCAAACTTTCTGTGGAAAACCGCAAGCTCTTGGAGGGTTGGAGTCGAGCGCAACGGGTCGAACACCGGCTCAAGGTCAGGAGTCAGATTATCTTGAAGGCGGCAGCGGGCTTGAGTGGACGTGCGATTGCCAAGAGCCTGCGCATTCCCGAGGTGACGGTGAGTAAATGGCGGCGGCGCTTTGTGCGCCAAGGCCTGGCTGGCTTGGAAGACGCGCCACGCAGTGGAAAGCCGGCCAAGTATGATCAAATGACGGTCAAGCGGGTCTTGGCGCTGCTGGATGAAGATCCACCGGCGGGCTACGGGCGCTGGAATGGGCGACTGCTGGCGCAGAGTCTGGCCGATGTTTCCTCCGATCAAGTCTGGCGCATTTTGCGCCAACAAGGCATTGAATTGGAACGGCGCCGCAGCTGGTGCATTTCCACCGATCCGGAGTTTGTGCGCAAGGCCGCTGACATTGTCGGTCTTTATCTCAATCCGCCCCAGAATGCGCTCATCTTGGCCATTGATGAAAAACCAGCCATTCAAGCCCTGGAAAGAGCCCAAGGTTGGATTCGCTTGCCCAATGGCAGGGCGCTGACGGGTTTTAGCCACGAGTACAAGCGCCATGGCACCTCCACTCTCTTTGCCGCCCTCAACATTGCCAGCGGCCAAGTGCAGGCTGGTCATTACCGGCGCCAGCGCCGACGGGAATTCCTGGAGTTTATGAACCAGGTAGTTGCCGGAAATCTCGACAAAGAAATTCATGTGGTCTTAGACAACCTTGCGACCCATAAGCCAAAGCAAGATCGCTGGTTGAAGGCTCACCCCAATGTGCATTTTCATTTCACTCCAACCCACGCTTCTTGGCTCAACCAGATTGAGATCTGGTTTAGTATCTTGAGCCGCCAAGCCCTCCAGGGGGCAAACTTCACCAGCGTGGCAGAGCTGCGCAACGCCATCGACACCTTCATCAAGAACTACAATAACAATGCGGCTCCCTTCGAATGGACCAAATCCCAGGTACATCAGGGGAAAGTCGCCATACATATAACTAACTTACGCAATTAGGCACTAGCCCTTAAGGAAGCGTGATTTAACCGCATGAGGGGACAAAAAAGCTCGAAATGTGCTTCGATGCTTGGTTTGCTGGGAAGTGCAAAGCTAACCAGACCAAGGAAGAAAGGCATTTCGAGTGAGTAGAAGTTATCCGAAGATCCTGCGTAATCGCAAGCGCCGAATCGAACGTCGTTTGGATCCTGAGCGGCGATGGAGTGAACAGCCGACACCGATGCTGAGTGCCAGCAACATCCATTTTGAGATGGCTGAACGTAACCGGGCGGTAAACTACGGCGGTATTGGCGCGATCCATCTAATGGGGCAGCGGCTAGGATTAGCCGAGGAGATCGATGGGCGGGTGCAGCTTCTCAAGCGGCATTTGCCCTATCACGAAAGCGATCATGTGTTGAACCTGGCCTACAATGCACTGTTGGATGGCCAACGGCTGGAAGATATCGAGTTGCGGCGCAACGATGAAGCTTTCCTGGAGGGTCTGGGCGCCCAACGTATCCCTGATCCGACTACCAGCGGAGATTTTACCCGGCGCTTTGACCAAGGCTCGATTCTGGATTTGCTGGAAGCCATCAACACGACTCGGCAGCGGGTGTGGAAAAAGCAGCCTCGGGCTTTTCTTGCCCAAGCCTTTCTTGATATCGATGGCACAATGGCTCCGACTTTAGGGGAGTGCAAAGGCGGGGTAGGGCTTTCCTACAAAGGGATCTGGGGTTATGCGCCCTTGATTGTCTCGTTGGCAAACACCCGAGAAGTGCTTTATCTGGTTAATCGGCCGGGCAACGTCGTCAGCCATGAAGGATGTGTGCCATGGATTGAGCGGGCCATCGAGTTGGTGCGCCCCCATGCCGGTGAGATCACGCTGCGCGGGGACAGCGATTTTACGCTCAGCGCCGAGTTAGATCGCTGGGATAGCCAAGGGATCAAATTTCTCTTTGGCATGGATGCTCATCAGAAAGTAGTGCAACTGGCCGAAGCCTTGCCGGAAGCAGGCTGGCAGCCGCTGGAACGCTTGGCTCGCTATGAAATTGCCACTGAGCCGCGACGTAAGCCCCTTCGGGTCAAGGAGGCAATTGTGCGGTTTAAGGGGTACTTGAACAAAAAGTTGGTGGGCGAAAGCGTGGCCGAGTTTAATTATCAGCCACTCAAATGCGGACGCAGCTATCGGCTGGTGGTGGTGCGCAAAAACATCAGCCTCCAGAAAGGGGAAACGGTGCTCTTGGAAGAGATTAGATACTTCTTCTATCTCACCAACCACACCAATTATCGGGCCCAAGAGATCGTGGCGCTGGCCAACCAGCGTTGTGACCAGGAGAATGTGATCGAGCAACTCAAAAATGGGGTTAACGCCATGCGCATGCCGGTAGACGATCTCCTCAGTAATTGGGCTTACATGGTCATCAGTGCCCTGGCCTGGAATCTCAAATCCTGGTATGGACTGCTTATGCCCAATCGGCAAAGGGGGCTGGAGCTAGTCCAGATGGAGTTCCGGCGCTTCCTGCATGCCATTGTGTTGTTGCCGGCACAGATCGTGCGCAGCGGTCGGAGGATCATTTATCGGATCATGGGTTACAACAGTTGGCTAAAAGACTTCTTCGCTGCCTGGGAAAATCTTCGGCGGATGGCACCTGCCTGAAGCAGGCCTATTGACGATACTCTAGGCGGAACGCTCAAATTTCCAAGGCAGAGCTATGCCCTGGCGAGGCATGTATCGGCGCCCAAAATCGCACTAACTCCAAAAACTTTCATTGTTTTGGCCTGAGAAAAGCAAACCTGGGCCTTCGGTCGCCAGAACCAACCGGATTTGCACCATTTTCTAAGAATTTGCCTGGCCGAACGGGAAGTTCGTCGCGTCGCATTCGGAACTCGCTTATTTTGAGACTAGAACTAGACGAGCGTCGAGTTCCGAGTTTTTGCCGGCAGATTCTCGGGCACCGCGGTTTTGAGAACAATTAGCGCGCATTGGCAGACGAATCGGCCTGAACGGCCGAAAAGGAGGATCAAGTGTCAAATGGAACCTTGTGGAAACAATTTCCGGCTGGGCGGCTTCTTGCCGACGTATCTTTGTGGTCAGCGAATCTCGGTCGACTCGCTGAGGAGATCTTACGAATGGAGGATTATGCGGACATGTTTCATATCGACGTGGCAGACTCCCAGTTCACGCCGGGACTGCTTTTTTTCCCAGACCTGGTTGCAGCTCTTCGTCCTCTGACTACGAAGCCCTTTCACGTACATCTCATGGTTGCCGATCCGAGTGCTTTGGCTCCGGAATTTGTCAGAGCCGGCGCAGACCTCGTTAGCGTTCACGTCGAAATTGGCTCGTCAGTGGAATCCGCCTTAGCACAACTTCATGATCTCGGTGTGCACGCCGGCATCGCGATTCAACTGGAGACGCCGGTTGAGGTGATAGTACCTTTCCTCGAACAAGTCGATTTGGTCCTTGTGATGGGCACCCCCATAGGTATCAAGGGCTGTTCGCTTGACAAAAGAGTTCCGGGAAAGATCTCCGCGCTCAAACGCTTATTAAGTCAATGCGGACGAGCCGCGGACACTAGACTATCGGCAGACGGAGGCATCCGGATAGAGACGGTCCCGGACTTGCGGGTTGCCGGAGTGGACGTGATCACCCCAGGTTCCCTGTTCTTCGGAAGCCCCGATATCCGCCATACGGTCGAATGGCTTTATGGACTATAGCGCGAGCAAAGCGAAGACACGTTTATGTTGGTAGCGATGGCCGGATTACCAGGTACGGGAAAAACAACAGTAGCTAAACGACTTCAGGCCGAAACAGGCGGTGTGCTTTTGTCGAAGGATGAAATCCGAGCTGCATTGTTCCCAGCGGAATTTGTCGATTACACCCGCGCTCAAGATGATCTCTGCGTAGATATTATCCTGCGAGTTGCGGCATATATCCTGGCCTCGAAGAAGGATGGGATCGTTATCGTGGACGGCCGCACCTTTTCCAGAAGCGGTGATATAAAGGCGCTATTTGAGGCGGCTGAGCAGATCGGTACGCCATTGAGAATTATCGAATGTGTGTGTGCTGAGGCAACCGCTCTAGAAAGAATTGACCAGGCGTCCGGAAAACATCCAGCCGCAAACCGTGATCGGGATCTGTATAAGTCTCTCAAAGATTCAGCTGAGGAAATCTCAGCCCCAAAATGGGTCGTTGACACTGGCCGGCAATCACCTGAGGAGGCTATGCGCGGCGTTTTAGGCTATTTGGGGATCCGATCGTTCAATTGAGCCCGTGAAATCGGTCGCACACGTGATGCCCGAGCACCTCCGAGGATACCGCAGGAGGACTAATTCGAATTCCGCTGTCGTACTCGATATGGGCGGAACGAAGGTGCGGTGTTTGGGGATAAAGAAAGGAACGGTGATCAAAAAAGTGCGAATTGTCTCAACCCAAATGCTTCGCGAGCGCGACGCAGTGTCACGGCTTGCAGAGATAATCACTGCCTACGCGAGAGAAGCACAATTAGAGAAATTCGACGTAGTCGCCGGTTTGCCGGCGAGCTTGGATCGAAAGCATGACCAGATTCTGAAGATTAACAATGTTCCCAATCTTGCTGGCGTGCGGCTGCGTACGGAGCTGGCGCGGTATTTTGGCGGACGAATTATCCTCGAGCATGACATCATGCTTCAGTTGATGGGAGAGCTGTACGCTGGCGCAGCGGTTGGTTTCGGTCGCGTTTTCGGAGTGTATTTCGGTACGGGAATAGGCGCAGGTTGTCTTCTTCAGGGACAGCCGTTCCGCCGGGCAGCTACCGGACTTGAAATCGGTCACATTCCAGTGCGATGCGAAGGCAAGCTTTGCGTTTGTGGCAGGGAGGATTGCTTCGAAGCCTACGCAGGAGGCAAAGTACTCCTCGATTGGGCAGAAACCTTCGCTCGATTGTGCGCCACAGATTACCTGAAGTCCGATACGCCCAAGATGTCCGGTGTCACGGCGTGAAAGTGGCACAGGCCTGTCAGGGTCTGTCGGACTTTGGAAATCTGTAATAGGCCACCAAGGGATTGGTCACGCGAGCGCTAGAGATCGTCTCAGAATGCCGCACTATCCTGCGCCGGTAGGGCGAAAATTTATTTGAGCCGGACGCTTGGGTGAGCCACCCGCTCCAGATGGCTCCGCCTTCGCCAAGGCTATGGCGGACACGTCAAAACAAGTTCTCGCTAAGGCTCAAATAAATTTTCGCCCTACCGGCGCAGGAGCAAAGACGCCTCGGGACATCCCTCGAATCTCCCTTCCGAACCATAGCTCGATTGCGCGCGCCACAGATTACCCAAAGTCCGACACGCCCTTCCAGCCTGTCAGTGGAGTCTGCGCGGATGCTTTGGTTTCGGCTACGCCGCGCTGTAATCTTGGCCACCTGTTGTTCAAAATCTTCGATTTCCGATGTGGTTGCTGCCGCGCTGTGGCCCTTTCGGTTAGCCGATGCACAAGTGGCGCGGCCAGTCCAAGCGAGGAGCCCGATATAGTGCTAAGATCACCTGTCCGCATTTTCGAACACAGACCAGTCGGAGGAAAAATGAGGCAGGAAGAAGTCAAGGATGCGTCATTTGCTAAGCCACGCCGTCTATGAGTTGCCTTGACCAGGTAGTGTCCGCGGTTCGGTCCTACCGGGACAACGTCGCTGAGCAGGTTGTCAGGGCCCGGAGCGACCCGGAATTCGCAGCTGAAATAAACCGGCGCTGGGCGGAAGCCAAGTCTCGGGTGCACGAGTCGGTGACTCCAACTGGTCTTCGGCTGCCCAGCCGCGCATTGCCCGATCTGGACGAGCCCGGCGAGATTGCGCGCTATCTGAGCAGAGAAGGCCTGCCCGGTGAGTTCCCGTTTCTGGCCGCCGCCTACCCGGAGCAGTATCTCGAGCCGGTGTCGAGCGGATCGGAAAACGGTGTCCCCGCCCGGACATCCGGGGAGGAGCCGACCCGCCTTTTCGCCGGGCTCGGCCTGGCGGAAGATACCAACGAACGGTTTCATTATCTTTCGCGGAATCAACGCAGCAAACGGTTAAGCACGGCGTTTGACGGGCCAACTTTGTATGGCGTCGGCTCTGGCGCGGACGGAGTTTTCGGAAAAATCGGCGAGGGCGGTGTGGCAATCGACACCGTGGAGGATATGGAACGGCTGTATGCCGGGTTCGAACTGAACCAGCCGAATGTTTCTGTTTCGATGACCATCTCGGGACCGGCGCCAATTATCCTGGCAATGTATATCGCCGCGGCCAAGCGCCGTTTCGGCCAGGATGTTGAGCGCAATCTGCGCGGGACTATCCAGGCAGATGTGCTGAAGGAAGTCCAGGCCCAGAACGAGTTAATCTTCCCGATCGAGCCCTCCCTGCGATTCCTGGCCGATATGGTCCAATATTGCGCTACCCGGATGCCGCGTTTTTACCCCATTTCCATCAGCGGATATCATATCGCGGAGGCGGGCGCCACGCCCGTCCAGCAGGCGGCCTACACCCTGTCGAACGGATTTGCTTACGTGGAATTTTTTCGGAATCGCGGGATGGAGATAAATGTCTTCGGCCCGCGTCTTTCCTTTTTCCTCGATTGCGGCTTGGACGTGGAATACGTCGCGCTCGCCCGAGTCTGCCGAAAGATCTGGGCGATTGGTATGCGCGACGTCTTCCGGGCTGACCGGCGGGCGCAGATCTTGAAGCTCCATACGCAAACGAGCGGACGATCGCTGATTGCGGCTGATTGGAAAAACAATCTGACGCGAACCGCGATCGAGCTGGTTCTGGCTTATCTGAACGCGACGAACTCCTGCCATAGCAACTCCGCGGACGAACCCTTTACTACTCCCAGTGAGGAATATGCGCGCTACGCCGCGCACGCCCAGGGAATTTTGTTGGAAGAGAGTGGATTGTTCAAACATATGATGGGAACGCTGGCTGGTTCGCCCGGTATGCGGATAGTCGGTGATGCCGTCGAGGATGCCATTCTGGAGGAGTTCGCTCAAATCGAACAGCAGGGCGGAGTCATCGGAGCTGTCGAAAGGCGGTATCAACGAAGTCAGATTCAGGCGGCCGGGCACCTACTGGAACAGCAGATCAACGATGGCCGTCGACCGGTAGTCGGTTTGAACCGTTACGCGGATGACGGCGCGCATTGGCCGGATCTCCAGATGGTTCGGACCAGTAAGGAGAGTAAGCAGCGTCAGCTCAATCGCCTGCATGATTTTGAGCGCCGCCATGCCGGGCACTCAGGCCGCGCGTTGGACCAGCTATCCGCAGTGGTCGAACACGGCGGCAATGTTTTTACCGAGCTCATCGAGACCGTCGAGCATTGCTCATTGGGCCAAATAACCGAACGCCTAAGTGAAACTGTGGGAAAATTCCGGCCCATGATCTAGTGCACCGTCTCATATATATACCGATGATGTCGTTGCGTTCAAAATGGGCCGTCGGCTAGGCGCGAGGAGGGGGGGCATATCTGAAGCGATACGTGACCGAGGAGCAACGCCGCCGCCGGCCCGTTTTCAACGCAACCCTTTGGGCCGCGGCCAGTTGGCTGTTTTTCGGCGTTGCTCGCTCGATCCGTATGAATCCAGATATGAACGCTTCGCTCGCGCCTTGAAAAACAGCCAACTGACCTGCGGCGACATCATCGTTATATATGAGACGGTGCACTAGTGCGGCGTAGCGTTTAAACCTGATACGGGATTGATACGACGCTCTGCTGATCGGTAGGTCCACTTAAAGGGTTTGGCCTTCATGTTATAGCGTCGGATATAGGTCATGAGTTTTTTAGCCAAGTCTTTGACCGAACGGAAGATTCCGCGGGCGATGACGTCGCGTTGGATCTTGGAAAACCAGATCTCGACTTGGTTAAGCCATGAAGAATAGGTCGGTGTAAAATGGATCCGCACGTGGCGATGACGATCGATAAACTGCCAGACTCTGGAGGTGCGATGTGCCGAGAGATTATCTGCGATAATGTGGATCTGCTGGCCCTCGGGAAAGCTGGCGACGATCTGTTCAAGAAAAGCAACAAACTCGGCACTGGTGTGACGAGGCACAGTTTGGCCCAGCACCTGGCCGGTTTTGGTGTTGAGCGCTGCGTAGAGCGAAAGCGTGCCGTGACGGTAGTACTCAAAACCGTGCCGCTCGGCTCTTCCGGGCGAGAGCGGCAACACTGGATCGAGCCGGTCCAGCGCTTGGATGGCGCTCTTTTCGTCGACGCAGAAAACTGCGGCATTGACCGGAGGCTTCAGATACAAACCAATGATATCAGCAGCCTTGGTTTCAAAATCCGGGTCGTCGCTGGCCATGTAGCGGCGCAGGCGGTGCGGCTGCAGTCCGGCTTTGGCCAGAACACGGGCGACTCGGGTATGGTTGGTGCCAAGTTCGGCCGCCAACTTCCGAGTACTCCAGTGCGTCGAGCCATCCGTGGGTTTATGTCGGGCCGCGGCCAAAATCTGAGCTTCGAGCTTGGCGCTCTGTTGGCTGGCTACCTTGCCACGATGACGACTGAAAAGACCTGCCAAACGTTCCTCCATAAAGCGCTTCAGCCAAAGTCGCACGGTGTTGATGCTGCATCCCAGTTGCCGACTTACCGCCCATTGCGATCTGCCGCTAGCAATCAAGAGGACAATCTTGGCTCGCTGCGCCTCCTCTGCTCGCCCGCTACGGGATCGGACCCGCTGCCTAAGTCGTCGACGTTCTGGCGGAGAAAGAACCAATCGTTTTAACACTCCTTTTTGCTAGCAGATCATCATATCAGAAGTCAATGCTACAATGCACTAGCCTGCACATCGCTCACAAATCTTAGAGATTTGTGAGCGATGCAGGCTCTGGCGAAATTCGACGGCTACGCCGGAGAATTCTGCTGTACGTTTTGGTTCTAACATAGAACTCCACATGCAGCTACGCCTCGGATCCTGGGCTTCCGTGTCCCGTAGATAATACGAATCAAATTCTGAGATCGGTTTTCCTGAGCACGAGGAGGCTTGTCACAAAAGGGACCGAATTAGGCAGGCCAGTTAGTTCGACCCCAGGCGCATAAGTTTGTGAAACCATCGCCGCTTGCGAACACGTTATCGTCGCGAGTAGAAAAGGGAAATTTGTACTCTGTTTCCTCACCGCTGACCACACCGACGATCCGCGGGTCAGTTCCGTTGTTCCACCACGCGTACATGGGCCCCCCAGAATTGCCATGGTTCAGATCACAGTTCTCCGTCTCGAGTTCCTCCCCGCCGTTATCGTCACCGTCAGTATCATTGATGGTAAAGCCTTGTTGGAACGCCGGCTCCTGCGCGTTGTCGATGTCGCCTGGGTAACCGATATTGCTCCAGACCGGTAGGTTGTTCCAGTCACTTGAATAGCCGTTGTAACCAAAGTAGCCGAGCGACGTCCCCAGAGGTTCGTACAGGCGCAGTATCGCCCAGTCATACCCAGTAACGTTGCCGTTCACGTTGTACCCACGCGCGTCAGACACGTACGACTCGACTCCTGCACCGAAGAGAGAGGTTCCGTTAAAGTACGCGGGCACAAACTGCATCCACCAGCCTGGCTGGCCTCAGGGCACCATGTGACCAGCCGTTATCACAAGTCGATCGCCGATGAGTGAACCCGTACCACTAAATCCCTGGCTATTGAAAATGCGGCCGACGAGTCCTAACGGCCACGCAGAATTGTCGAACGCGTGACGGGCATTGTCGTAAACCCACAAAGGCCGCACGCGCCTTCCATCAAACCGGCGTAACCATTGCTGCTCAGGTCGCCGAACTTGCGGTGTGGGAAGTGTGTCAATCCAGTCCGGACGATGCGAGGTGAAAGAGACGGGCTCGTTGACTTCGCCAAGGAACTTGGTCGCAGGATGGCGCTCCAGGGTAAGGCCCGGACGCGCACCTCGGAGCTCATCATTGACCGGCACTTCGATCCGCCACATATGCCGACCCGTGTGCTCTACGGAATCGACGCGTACTCTCGGTTTCTCCTTTGTCTCTGTTTCCGAGTAAAGAATCCGCGTCCGGGCCATCGCGCGAAGCGCCGTCGGGATGTTGCCAGTTCCGAGCGCCATTCGCCGTCTATGAATTGACGCTAATGGAGTCGGTGCTGAGCGATCGCCAATGAATCGGTGAGACGCCATCTGAACTTCCTGCTTTTCTTTCCGTTTTGGTCTTCTAGCCATAGAAAAAAACTATTCCCACTCGGTGGTTAAATCTATTACCCGTTCGTACTACTCTTTGGTTAATAGCGGCTCGGGAGTCAAATCTTGAGGTTGACATTGCTCGAGCCATCGCAAGTCTCGAGCACCCAAGATTGGTAAATCTTGTTCGAAAGTTTCAAGAGTTAGTAACTTGGTCGTGATATTAGAAACCCGTTTTCCCATGAGAACTTATTCATCGTAGCGACGGTCGCGCTATGCCTTTTCGGCTCAAGGGTGGCGGCCGTTCTGGCCGCTCCTCCTCCACCCACCAACGTGATGAAGGACCACGTTGGCATTGTTATCAGGATCGATGAAAATCGCCGGACAGCAGCAGAGTAGAATAGGTCGGCTGCTTTGGATAAGAGACCAGGAAGCGAAGGACAAGGAGATCAAGACTCCGCAGGGGAACCTGGTGAGGGGATGCACTGATGGGCAAAAACCGACACGCGATGCTTTAACTAACACACGACACCGGCTTTGAGGACATTTGTTCCGTGGACGCTATCAATTATGCCCAGGAACAAGCCAAAGAGCGTATTCAGGTTTGATTACGAAAGTACCAGTTGAAAGTCAACCAATCATCTCGCGATAAAGCCGTTCGTATTGCGCTAGGACGACCTTCCACTCAAAGTCGGCCGCTCGGATCGCGGATAGAGTCGAATAGTGCCGGCGAAGAGGTTCATCGAGAAAGAACCTTCGCATGGCCGAAGCGAGCTCCGACGCCTTACCCGGAGGTACCAGCAAAGCGTCCCGACCGAATCGAACCATTTCCCGACAGCCCGGCACGTCACTTGCGATGATCGGTAAACCGGCGGCCATAGCTTCAAGCAGCGCCGTGCTGAATCCTTCGAAGACCGAGGGAATAACAAAAGCATCCGCCGTCAAATAGAGATCGATTAAAGCGTCTTGCGGGAAGGTGAGAGTGTTTCCGATGAAACCGATCTCTCTGGTCTGCAGATCGTCACCGAGTTCAGGTGAAGCGAGCTTAAGTCCTTCCGTATCGCGTCCAACGATCAGCCACTGCGACGGAAGTCCTTCACGTTTGAGTTCATGGGCGGCCGCTAACAGCGTCGGATAGTCTTTTTGAGGTGAATTTCGACCGACGGAAAGAAAAAGAAAGGCTTCGGGACGCAGCCCTAGCGTCCGACGAACGGTTAGGCGGTCAATTGGCCGGCGAAATCGTGAAAGATCAACCGCGTTCGGAATCAAATCGATGCGATCCGGGGAGACACCGAGCGCGCGGTATTCGCGGGAAATCGATTCGGAAAGTGAAACGAGCCGAGCCGCTCGCGGTAAATACTGCCGAGTTAGCCGGTCGACGAGGGGATTTAGGCGGACGCCAACCTGGTTCTCCGAATTCGTGAGAACATCGTCGCCCGCGCAACGGACAAGGTATGGAACGGTTTGCCGCTCATTCTGCCAATGGATCAGGGAAACCCCGGTCGGCCAGGTCATCACTCCGTGCCACAGATCGAAGCGATGCCGCGCCTGGAGACGCGACAAGAAAAAGTCCGAAAGTCGAAACGTTAGAGAGACTGACCGCTTAAAATAGCTCCAGAGGTTTGTTGGGAAAGGGACGAGGCCGTATGGGAAGCAAATACCAATGTCACGAAGCTTTCGAACGTTCTTGCGAGGAACGATCAACGTGACCTGGTGCCCGGCCAATGTCAGCCGCGAAGCCAGATTGTGGTGAAATATCTCTGCCCCGGATGCCTTGGGAAGAAACGATGGGGTGAACACCGCGATTTTCATCGCCTTCTCCGAACGCGTCGAGCAGCTAGGAATCGGTAAAACTCCGCCAGCTTGTCGGCTGTCTCCACCGCGTCAGGCACCAAACGGTGACTTTGCGCCGCTCTCAGTGCGGATCGAAAATCGGCGCTTTGGATTGCCCTTCGGACCAGCGCTCTATACTCCTCACGATTGTTTTGATCGAACAGACCCGGGTGGCTTTCGCCGAGGGCGTGAGTGTTGCCTTCGATCCGGCTGGCCAGGATCGGTACGTCGCAAGAAATCGCCTGGAGCACAGCCAGGGATTGCCCCTCCCAGTGGGAGGGTAGAACGAAAAGGTCGAGCGCCTGAATCCAGGACGAGACTGGGCGTTGATTGCCGGCAAATTGGATTTTTGCGCCGAGTCCGAGGGCGTTGACCCGCTCCTCGAGTTCGACCCGATCGGGTCCCTCTCCGACCAGGACGACCCGGAGTTCGGGATGCGAAGCCATAAGGCTGGACGCGACATCGATCGTGGCCTCATGGTTCTTGACCTTCCGGAGAGAAGCGATTGAACCAACCAGGAAGACGTCGCTCGGCAAGCCAAGCCGTTGCCGAACGGCTAATTTATCCTTCGCCGGCGAAAACTCGATTCGATCAATTCCGTTTGGAATCACAGCGATTCGGTCCGGCGGAACGCCAAACGAATGGGCGAAGTCATCCCGAATCTTCTCAGACAACGTGACCAGGCCGCTGGCTTTTCGAACCAGGATCCAAGTCGTCAGCCACCGATGGAACGTCTGGCGTTCGATCGTCTTATGCTGTTGCATGACGGATAGCGCACCGGCCAACCGAGCCGCAGGCACGGAACACGTGTGAGCGTGGTAGGTGTGAGAATGAACGACATCGATCCGGTTCTGCTTCAACCACGCAGCAAAACGCCAGCTGCCCCGCGGACTCCACCGTTTCGATCGCGCCGCGGGAATGACGGCTACCCGCTGGTCCCGGTCGCGCAGTTCTTCTCCGAGCACTCCAAGTTCGCGCAAACAAACGAATTGCGGCTCGATGCCTTTTTTAGCCAAGTGTGGGGCCAGCGCGATCGTCAGGTCTTCCGCTCCACCGACCGGCATCGCGATAAAAACGAAAGCGACCTTCAGTTGCACAGTTTAACCCCGTTTCCCGACTGGCCGATGCGCATGCCGCGAGTCAGAGACCCGGTCCATGGCTAGCCGGTAGGCGGCCAGGATTCGCCGCCGGAAATGATCCCAGGTGAAATGCTGAACAACCCTTTCGCGCCCGGTGGCGCCATAGAGGCGAACCAAGTCGGGACGGTCGTACAGGAAACGAAGCGCGCGCACCAGGGCGTCGACGTCGTTGGGTGGGATAATCAGTCCGTTGAGACCGTCGACGACGACGTCACCGGCTTCCCGGGTGGTTATCTGCGCAAGTCCGCAAGCCGCCGCCTCGTAGGTGGTCTTCGCGCTCCCTTCCAGGCTGGAGGGCAACACATAGACCGAACCCGCACGATAAACATTTTCGACATCGCCGGTAAATCCGAGCACCTTTACGTTGGCCGGTGACTCTCTCAGGTAGGGCTTGATTTCTTCGTGGGGATGGCCGGCCAGCCAAAGCTCTGCGTTAGGCAGCTCCAGCTTTTTCCAAGCCTCCAGTAGCGTATGCACTCCTTTCCGCTTGATCAGCGCACCGACGAAAACTGCTCGAAAAACGGGAGGAGGAGGACCGGGCTGAAACCGATCGGTGTCGGCTCCCTGTGGCATGCTGTAAAGCTTTTCATTGGAAAATCCGAGCGCCCGAAAAGAGTCGGCGGCTTTTTCCGACTCGACCAGCAGCAAGTCGGCCAAATCGTACTCCTCCAACGTATCCTGCCGGGGAATCAGGATACGGTTTAGCCAGCGTTGGGGGATCGGCGCATTCTCCAGAGCGATCTCCTGCTCCGTTTTTGGAGGAAGGATCTTTCCCTTCTGACGATGCCAAGTGGGAATCTCAAGCAGTGACGGTATTCCAAGTAACTTGGCGACGCGTAAGCCTTCCAAGGCGTCCCCTTCCCAAGCGTGGAAAAGGTCGAAACGACCGGTTTTGAGCTGCTGCGCAGACACCCGGCTGACTGCTCGCTTTTTTGCCGCGTAGTAATATTTGCGTTCAAAGTTTGAGAGAAGCCGGATCGGATGAAAGCGGAGCGTTTTCATCTTTCGCCGGTCGATGTCCGGAGATCGAACGCCGTACGAAATGGCTTTTCCTAAATAAGGCTGGATTCCTCGAATCGTTTCCAGCGCTACCAGGTCAAGGCCGATCCCGCCAATGCGGGCCGAGGTCGCGTACAACACGCTTTTGGGCAGTCTTACATCAGACATTCGCAGCAAAGTTAACGAAGGCGATCCAACGTAATCAAGCAGAGTTGGGATCGGCTTGGAAACAGGTCTGAATTGGCGCGGGCGTCTGGTGCTCTCAGGATTTATGACCGAGGCAGGTTAGGCTGCCTGCCGCATGGCGGCGCGCCGGGTGCGATAGAAGTCAACGATAACCGCCGCCACAATCACGCCGCCGGTGACGAGACGTTTGACAGGCTCCTGAGCACCCAGTTGGGCGAGACCGTTTTCCAAGACCGCAATCACTAACACTCCAAAAAATGAGTTAATCACCGAGCCGCGGCCGCCCATGAGACTAGTTCCACCGATGACCACCGCCGCGATCGCTTCCAACTCAAAACCGCTGCCCGCATTTGGATCGGCTGAAGCCAGCCGGGAACAGAGCGCAATCGAGCCGAGACCAGCCAAGGCGCCGCTGATGCTGAAGACGATTATTTTGATGGGGCGCGGATCGATCCCCGATAAACGCAGCGCTTCCTCGTTTGTCCCCAGCGCGATGAGATAACGCCCAAACACCGTCCCAGTGAGAATCAACTGCGCCAGAATCACTCCAAAGATCGCGACCCAAAAGGGCAGGGAAAGGCCGAGAAAACCAAGGTCATTGACCTGCTCGATCTGCGAACCGATGTACTGGGTTTGCGAATTGGTCACCAGGTAAGCCGCGCCTCGACCCGCTTCGAGAGCGCCGAGCGTGACAATAAAAGAGGGCAGCTGAAAGCGAACAACCAGACTGCCGTTGATCATTCCGCAGACTGCACCGGCGGCAACGCAGAGCAATGCCGCGAAAAATAAGGGCAAGTGCCATTGCACCAAAGCGACACCCAGAATGCCCCCGCAAAGGGCAAGGACGGAGCCCACCGACAGATCAATTCCGGCAATAATCAAGACAAACGTCATTCCAATGGCGACCAGCGCGGCGGCCGGAACTTGATTCAGAATGGTGGAGAACGTGACAGCCGAAAAAAAGTGCTGGGTGGTGACACTAAAGAGCGCGATCAGGAGAATAAGCACAACCACCAGCCCGAGGCTGTTCTCGGCAATTTCTTGCCACTGGCTTTTTCGCCGTAGCGCGCCGCGCACATCGCGGGCGACGCTTGCGGCGGTTGTTGAGGACTGAAGGTCATCCGCCATGGTTGATTTCCTGGGGTCGAATATTCAGTTCCGTAGGCCTGCATCGCTCATCCGGGCCGGGTCCTGAGCCATGCAGGCAATGGCAGGAGAATTGTCCCGGCTGCGCCGGAAAGCTCTGCTGCCATGCCGGATTTATTGCCATGATGAGCACATCTCTAAAGATGCGCAAGAGTTCCCCGGTATTCCGAGGCCACCAGCAGCCTTTTTGTGGGGACTTATTCCTTATCACCTTTCCATTGCATGGTTCGGATAACAGCGGTGCCGAGGTCCGGGATACCGACGAGGCCGTCGGCGCTACGCTCAGTCCGCTCAAGCCGCCGCCTTACCCGACCCAAGCTCGCTGAAAGCGGCCGCCATAATCTTGTCCTCCGACCACTCTTCCCGGCGAAACGTTTTCGTAAGTTTTCCTGCCGACAGCACGGCGATACGGTCGCAGATCGTCAGCAGTTCTTTCAAATCCGAAGAAATCACAATGATACCTTTGCCTGCCGCGGCCAGGCTGTTCAGCAACCGGTAGATCTCAAATTTCGATCCGACATCGATTCCGCGGGTTGGCTCATCGCAGATGAGCACTTTACAATCACGATAGAGCCAGCGGGCGAGCAGGACCTTCTGCTGATTACCGCCGCTCATACTGACGGCCGTTTGCTCAATGCTGCTCACTTTGATGGCGAGCCGGCGGACCCACTCTTTGGCGGTCGCAGCTTCTTTTTCCCGATCAAGCCAGCCGGCGAATCGGCGCAATTCTGTGCGCAGATTCGCGAGGGTAATATTCATGCGAGCCGGTTTCGGGAGAAGCAGCCCTTGAGTTTTCCGATCTTCGGTGAGCAGACCGATACCGAGGCGCACGGCATCCGAGGGACGGTCGATCTTTACCGGCACGCTGCTTTCCCCGAGATAAATTTGCCCGGCGGCTCTGGGGTCAGCGCCAAAGATCGCGCGCACCGTTTCCGTGCGACCGGCCCCCATCAAGCCGGCAAACCCGAGGATTTCGCCTTCGGCAAGATCGAAGCTGGCCTCGCGCACCATCGGAGGAGCGCGCAATCCGACGACTCGCAATGCGCGCTTTCCGGCGATTCGCTCAGGCCGAGAGCTGGCCTCCAGGTTACGACCGACCATCAGCCGGATAACCTCGTCGACCTGGTACTCGCCGCGGTTCAAGGTCGCAACCAGCTCTCCGTCGCGCAGGACCGAAACTCGATCGGCAATGGCCTCGATCTCTTCGAGGTGATGCGAGATAAAAATAATGCCCACATTCTCCGCCTGGAATTGTCGAATCCGTTCGAAGAGCCGCTCGGCGTCAACCGCGGTGAGCGCGGCAGTTGGCTCATCAAGAATGAGAACGCGGCAGCGGCGAGAGATTCCCGCCGCGATTTCGACCAGCTGTTTTTGGCCAATCCCTAATCGAGATATCAGAATCCCGGGCGGCAGCTTTTCCATCCCCACGGTAGCGAGCGCTCCGGTCGCCGCCTTGTCAAGTGCCGACTTTTTGATCCAGCCCGCCCGATTTGGCAATTCCTCGAGAAAGAGATTTTCTGCGATTGTGAGGTTCTCGATGAGGTTCAGCTCCTGGAGAACGATCCGGATCCCGCTCGCTTCGGCGTCTTTTCGGGTCGCGGGCGCATAGGGATCGCCTTCCAGCAACATGCGTCCGGAATCCGGTTGCCGTATGCCGGCGATAATCTGGCAGAGCGTGCTCTTTCCGGCGCCGTTCTCCCCAACCAAGGCATGCACCTCGCCCGCGGAAAGGGTGAAGTCGACCTCGCGTAAAACGGGTTCGGCGTACGCCTTGGAAAGTTTCTCGGTCTGGAGAAGAAAAGCCATGCCATCCCGCTCTATCGGGGCGAGCGCACAGGCTTGCGAGCAACGATCCTCCCGGGGCGACGCGGTCGATCCGGCTTCTGTTTCAAAGGGGCGGCGGCAGAGTTGTTCAAGGTTTAGTTGTTGCGCCCAAGGTGGCTGCCGTAATCAGGTCGACTGGGGTCTCCTTGTCGGGAAGATCGGCGTTCTTGTTTTTGAGACCTTCGAGAGCGTACTGGATCCCAAAGACGGCCAACTTATCGGCGTGCTGGTCGGCGGTCGCCACTACTTCTCCTTGTTTAATCAGTTGCTGGACGGCCGAGATGTTATCGAATCCGACAACTTTAACCGACTGTAGTTTCCCAGCTGATTTCAGCGCCGACACCGCCCCAAGAGCCATATTATCGTTGGCCGCCATCAACGCGTTCAGATCGGGATGCTGCGTAATGATGCCCGACGTCACCTGGTTGGCTTTGTCTGTCTCCCACTGGGCGGATTGCGAGCTAACCAGGTCGAGCTTGGCTTCCTTGATGGCGTCCTCGAACCCGAGCTTTCGCTGGATACCGTTGAACGCTCCCGGAATCCCCTCGAGGATCGCCACTTTGCTCCCCGGTTGGAGCTGCTTAGCGAGATACTCGCCCACCATTCTGGAGCCCTTCCGGTTATCCGGCCCGACAAAGGGGAATCTCACCTTTTGATCGGCCATGGTCGCGGCATCAAACTTGTTATCGATATTGATCACCAGAATGCCGGCATCGTGCGCCTTTTTGCACGCCGGTATCAGGCTTTTCGAGTCAGCCGGTGCGATAACAATCGCGTCGACACGTTCGGCAACCATTTGTTCGACAAGATCGATCTGCTTCGCGACGTCGGTCTCGTTCTTGATGCCATTGGAGATGAGATCAAACTCACTGGAATTCTGGCTCTGATAGTCACGAGCCCCTTTTTCCATTGTCTGAAAAAACTCGTTGGCCAGCGACTTCATAATCAGGGCGATGCGCGGTTTTTTCGCGGACTGTGCGAGACCATTGGACGTAAAGGCGAAAGCAGCCAGCAGAATGCTGGGGATGAGAAGGCAGCGACGGAGGTTCATGAGCGTGAATGGGAGGGTAATTGGTGGTTGGGGAATGGGGACGGGGAGAGGCAGAGGTTTACAAACTTTAAAATGCGCCCTCGCGATTGGCTTTGTCAATGGGTGAATTCCGGCGGGAGAGCCAGTGGCATTCGCAGTGCCAGTGCTAGTGCTAGTGCTAGTGTCAGTTGTCAGTTGTCAGTTGTCATCGGTCATCGCCCCGACGGAGAGTTGTTCGCTGTTGCTTAACTTGAGCTCACGAGCGATTTTAATTCTCGACCCCCATTTAAGTAACCCTCATTCAAGGAAGCATCATGAGATCTCCCCTGTTGGCGCTCCTCGGTAGCGCTTTATTGTCGTTCACTTCCGGCGTCCTTCCCGGCAACGCCGCCCCGCAGAAAATTATCATCGATACTGATTTCAATACGATTGGAGACGATGGGCAGGTATTAGTCATGGCGGCTCAGCTCCAGACCGCAGGTGCGCTCGACATTCTCGGACTGACCATCCCGACCGGCAATCAATGGCGTGACCAGGAAGTGTCGGACGCCCTCAAAGCCGTCGAGCGGCTTGGCATTGAGCACAAAGTGCGAGTGCATCCCGGCACGCAGTATCCGCTTCTGCACGACTACAAATCCTATCTCTACGAAAAAGCAATCTTCGCGGGGACTGATTACGTTGGGGCATATGCGAGCCCGCCTCCGACACCGGCGCAGATTGTGCCGCCACCCGATGGCTTTGCCACGCATACCAAACCTTCAAATGTGAATGCAATCGACTTCATCATTCGGACGATTCACAGATATCCTCACGAAGTGACCTTGCTCACTATCGGGCCGCTCACGAACGTTGCCATTGCCATCCGCGAAGACCCGAGCATCGTGCCTTTGATAAAGAGAATCGTTTTCATGGGCGGGCAAATTGATGTAGAAGGCAACGCGTTCAACGATGTCGGTGAGTTCAACTGGTGGATGGATCCGGAGGCCGTGCAGGTGGTTCTCCGAGCGGACGTACCTCAGTTTATCGTGCCTCTGGACTGCACCAACACCGTTCCGCTCACCAAAGCCGTCTATGATAGGATCGCGAACACTCCGCACCCGACGATCATTACCGAACTTTACAAACAGAATTTCGCTCCGTTTTTCGGGTCCGGACCGGCGCCTTTTGTGCCATACATTTATGACACGATCGCTTTGACGTATGCCTATGATCCTAGTTTCGCTACCGAGTCTCAGAATCGTTGGGTGGATATCGACACGAGCTTTGGCGGCGACTACGGACACGCCATAGGCTATTTCAGCAATTTGCAAACAGATCTGCTGCAGGAGTCCCTGGTGATAAAGACGATCAATAACAAACGGTTTTACGATTTTTATGTCGACCTTTTGACCAGGCCTGTGCCGGTGCAGCCGTCACCGGCAGCATCGAACGATCTGGAGCCGTGAAAGGTCGGTGCCGGTGCCGGTGCTAGTGCTAGTGCTAGTGCTAGTGCTAGTGCTAGTGCTAGTTGCCATCGCTCATCGCTCATCGGTCATTGGCCATTCGCCAGTGGTAATCGGCCATCGGTCATCGAATTTGGACTAGGCGCGCGTCGGATATTCGTGCATATTCCGAGCATTCTCCCCTGTCATGCGGCCCTCCCTGCGAGCGATTTTGATCGAGCCCGAGACCCGCTGGAGCGGGTTCCCTCCACAGTATTGGCTGAACTGTTTTGGGAGTGATCCGGAACAGATTGATCAGGACGAGCTAGCCAGGGCGGAGTGGCTCTGGCAGCGCCGGCCAAAGCGTCTGCTTTTCAAAGATGCTCGCGTGCGAGTGTGGCGCATCTTGCTCCTCCTCGCTTGCGTAATTGTGCTCTGCTGTTTCGACGTTGCGGGCATTTTGGCCGCCGCCGGGTTGAGCGTGATTGCCGCGATGTTGTTGACTGCGGACCTTTATCGAAGTGTCTTCTGGAAACGTGATTACGACGCGGCGATCGCTCGGCTCCCGCGCAGATAACTTGCCCCTCGAGGAGTTCAACCGCCAGCGAATAGTCGGAGTGGTGTCGGATACCCACGGCTTGATCCGCGAAACCGTGTTAGCTACGCTTCAAGATGTCGATCTAATCCTTCACGCCGGTGATATCGGGTCCGCCGATGTTTTGGAAACCTTGCGTAGAGTGGCTCCGGTTATCGCGGTCAAAGGAAATATCGATCATCAATATCCTGGCCTGGCGGACGGGGAACTCATTCGCATCAATGGAGACTTGATTTATTTATGGCACGATCTGGGAACGCTCGACCTCAATCCGCTGGTAGCGGGCATTCGAATCGTGATCACCGGGCATTCGCACCAGCCTCAGTTGCGAGAGCAAGGTGGTGTGATCTATCTCAATCCAGGCAGCGTTGGTCCGCGCCGTTTCCGAAACCCGATCTCAATGGCCAAGCTCCGCTGGCCAGCGGGGATTGTAAAAGCTGAGTTGATCCAGCTTGGGGAGTAGCTAGTTCCCCAGAACTCTGCGCGTTCTTTTTGCGGCAAGAAACACTGGATTGATCGCCTTGGGCATCTCGACGTAGAAAGTAGGCAGCAGTGGGTCGGCAGTTAAGACCGGTGTGGCATTGGAGCTTTATGCCCGATAGCTAGTTTGGTTCCGAGCGTTTTGGTTGTTGCATTAGCGAAGCTCCAGATCGGGTTGTTTGCCGATCTGGAGCTATCCTGTTTAGGAGATTTCTCTGTATCTACCAACTCGGGCCGATGCGCTGCAGTGTGAAAGCAAGAACAACATCTAACCCAAGAGAGGTATGGCAAAGAAAACCACGACCAAGCGAAAGAACAAATCAAAAACTCACCGGAGTGTTCTGGAACGGATCAATCTCAAGGCCGCAGGAATCGATATCGGGGCGAATTTTCACCTGGTGGCCATTCCCGAAGACCGCGGCTCAGAAACGGTGCGCAAGTTTGGCCCTTTTACGAGCGATCTGCAGCGGATGGCTGACTGGCTGAGCGAACACCACATTGAGACCGTAGTGATGGAATCAACGGGGGTTTATTGGATACCGGTGTTCCAGATTCTGGAGCAGAGAGGGTTGGAGGTAAAATTGGTCAACGCAGCTCATGTCAAGAATCTGCCTGGACGCAAAAGCGACGTCTCGGACTGCCAATGGCTTCAACAACTCCACACCTTTGGTCTTTTAAACGGGAGATATTGTCAAAAGTTGTGTATCGGGGATGGGCGCATCCTTGTTAAAATGACTGGTTAGGCAGCTTGTTGGGTTTGTTCTTCGCCATCGACGAATCGGACACCAGTAACTACCTTTGGAATCAGTTCGAAGCCCTGAAGCCGGCGCCAATGCTTTTGGGCTTCCAGGCCGAGTTTAAAGACCATGGTCAGTGTTGCGATCCGTGAACCGGAACCCTTGGTTCGATGGGTTCGCAGCCGGACGGTAGCGAAGGTCGATTCGATGGGATTGGTGGTCCGTAAATGCGGCCAATGTTGCGCCGGAAAGTCGTAAAAGGTAAACAGGACTTCTTTATCTTTCTGCAGGCATTCGCAGGCTTTTGGGAATTTGATTTGGTAACTGGAGATGAACTGATCGTAGGCTGCCAGAGCTGCTTTGCCGGTCGGCGCCAGGTACATTTCATGGATCAGTTGCTTGGCTTTGCCCTGAACGCTTTTGGGCATTTTATCCAGGATGTTGGCTGTCTTATGCACCCAGCAACGTTGTTGGGCGATCTGGGCCATATTCTTCCTGCAGAGCGATCCAGAAGCCGAGCGAACCATCACCGATGGCCAGTTTCGGCGCGCCGGACAGCCCCAGGCGTTTGAGCTGCCCAAGCAGTTCACGCCAGGATTGAGCGCTTTCGCGATACCCGTCGACAACAGCTAACAGTTCTTTGGTGCCATCTTCGGTGGCTCCGATCAAGACCAGCACACAGGTTCGCTCTTCGTCGAGCCGGACGTTGAAATAGACTCCGTCGGCCCACCAGTAAACGTAACGCTTCTGACTCAAGTCGCGCTGACTCCAGGCCTTGTAATCTGCTTTCCCAACCCGCTCTTGAGTCGGACGATATTGGTTGCTGAAAGCCCACTGGCTCCTTCGCCCAAAATCGCTGTCAACGCTTCGCTGAAATCTCCGGTCGAGATCCCTTTCAGGTAAAGGGCTGGAATCAGAGCATCGACGCTGGGAGCCCGACGCATATACTTGGGCAGAATCGCACTGGAAAATCGACCCTTGTCACGATGCCGGACCCGTGGCTGACGAACTCGGATCGGACCAACTCCACTGACGACCTCCCGCTCCGGCAGATGTCCATTGCGTACCACCAACCGCTGTCCATTCTCATCCCGTCGATCCTTGTGGAATCTGGATATAGTCGATCACCTCATTCTCGATCGCCGCCTGTAACAGCTTCCTGGCTCCTTCTTGCAGCAACTGCTCCAGGAATGGCTTTTCTTCATCTTTTGCTCGCTCATCAAGCGAGACCACTTTACTCTCTGGCACTGGTGCATCCTTTCTTTTTGGCGCCCTCGAGTGAGGCCGCCGTCGTTTCTTTTTCTTGTTGAAAGGATGCGCCTTTCTTTTATCTCCTCATACACAAATTTCGGTTATACCTCTTTAAACGGCTCGTTCCGACCCAAGGACGAGGTCTGCGTCTTGCGCAGCTTCCTGCGCCTGCGCGACACCTTGGTTAAGGACTGCAGCAGCCATGTGTTACGCATGCAGAAGGCCTTAACCGAAATGAATATCCAAGTGCACCGCGTGTTGAGCGACATCACCGGTTATAGTGGCATGGCGATGATTCGGGCGATTTTGGCCGGAGAACGCAATCCGCTCAAGCTTGCCCAGATGAAACACCCCCAAGTGAAAGCATCCACTGATCAGATCGTCAAAGCCTTACAGGGAGATTACCGAGCCGAGCATCTCTTCGCCTTGCAAACGGCCCTGGAACTCTATGACACCTACCAGCTCAAGATCACCGCCTGCGAAAGCAAGATTGAGCAACAACTTGAGCAATTCGACACTAAACTAGATTTGGAGCAAGCCCTCGAGCAAAGCGGGGCGGCCCAAGCACGGTCGGCCCAAGTTCGCCTAGCCCTGCAGCGCCGAGCGCATCTGGCCAGCGTTTGTGGTGTCGATCTGAGTCAGTTGCCTGGCTTGAGCACCTTGGCGGTGGAAGTCATCATTTCGGAAACGGGTTTAGACATGACCTGTTGGAAAAGCGAAAAACACTTTTGCTCCTGGCTTAAACTCTGTCCGGACAATCGCATCAGCGGCGGCAAACTGCTCAGTTCCAGCCCCAGAAAAACCAAGAATCGCGCGGCGGCCATGTTCCGGCTGGCGGCCCAAGGAGCCATGCAAAGTAAGACGGCCATCGGCGCTTTTATCCGCCGCATCAAAGCCCGATTGGGGGCACCCACCGCCATCAACGCCGGAGCTCATAAACTGGCACGCTTGTTCTATCGCATGCTCAAGTTCGGAGTTGCCTATGTCGAGCAAGGGCAACTCTACTACGAGAAAAAAATACAAAGACCGCCTACTTCACAATCTCAGCCGACGAGCCAAAGAATTCGGACTCCAACTCACGCCTCTAGACCCAGCCACGGATTTAGTTTCTTAGGAGCCGTTAGCTGGCGCCAGTGCTAGTGCTAGTGCCTAATTGCGTAAGTTAGTTATATGTATGGCGACTTTCCCCTGGTGTACCTGGGATTTGGTCCATTCGAAGGGAGCCGCATTGTTATTGTAGTTCTTGATGAAGGTGTCGATGGCGTTGCGCAGCTCTGCCACGCTGGTGAAGTTTGCCCCCTGGAGGGCTTGGCGGCTCAAGATACTAAACCAGATCTCAATCTGGTTGAGCCAAGAAGCGTGGGTTGGAGTGAAATGAAAATGCACATTGGGGTGAGCCTTCAACCAGCGATCTTGCTTTGGCTTATGGGTCGCAAGGTTGTCTAAGACCACATGAATTTCTTTGTCGAGATTTCCGGCAACTACCTGGTTCATAAACTCCAGGAATTCCCGTCGGCGCTGGCGCCGGTAATGACCAGCCTGCACTTGGCCGCTGGCAATGTTGAGGGCGGCAAAGAGAGTGGAGGTGCCATGGCGCTTGTACTCGTGGCTAAAACCCGTCAGCGCCCTGCCATTGGGCAAGCGAATCCAACCTTGGGCTCTTTCCAGGGCTTGAATGGCTGGTTTTTCATCAATGGCCAAGATGAGCGCATTCTGGGGCGGATTGAGATAAAGACCGACAATGTCAGCGGCCTTGCGCACAAACTCCGGATCGGTGGAAATGCACCAGCTGCGGCGCCGTTCCAATTCAATGCCTTGTTGGCGCAAAATGCGCCAGACTTGATCGGAGGAAACATCGGCCAGACTCTGCGCCAGCAGTCGCCCATTCCAGCGCCCGTAGCCCGCCGGTGGATCTTCATCCAGCAGCGCCAAGACCCGCTTGACCGTCATTTGATCATACTTGGCCGGCTTTCCACTGCGTGGCGCGTCTTCCAAGCCAGCCAGGCCTTGGCGCACAAAGCGCCGCCGCCATTTACTCACCGTCACCTCGGGAATGCGCAGGCTCTTGGCAATCGCACGTCCACTCAAGCCCGCTGCCGCCTTCAAGATAATCTGACTCCTGACCTTGAGCCGGTGTTCGACCCGTTGCGCTCGACTCCAACCCTCCAAGAGCTTGCGGTTTTCCACAGAAAGTTTGATGCGACCCGTTGCCATCCATCCAACAAATCATAATTTTTCATAAATATAAAGAACTAAAGCAACTAAGTACTAGTGTCAGTGCCAGTGCTAGTGCTAGTGTCAGTGCCAGTGCTAGTGTTGGTGCTGGACTGTGCCGCGGCCAGCTCACTGCGTTTCACGGCGCTCCTGTCGGAGCTGGCAGCGCCGCAACACTGGCACTAGCCTGACACTAGCACTGACACTAGCACTCACACTAACACTGGCACTTACCTTACCAGGAGCGCCAAGGTGACGATCAGCAGAAGGGCAACAAGCAGATACAGCGCGATGACCAGCGCGGCCTGACGGAGGTCATCCCACCCGTGAGGGTAGACCCGAAACCGGCCGATCGCTTCGCGTTCCTCGGCTCGCGCGCGTTCCAGCGCGTTCTTGGCCTGGCGGAAATCGATGATTTTGCCGGACCGAAACCGGATCGAAGGCGCATTGCGCGTCGGCCCGGGAAATCTGATGAATTTTCTGGGTTCGTCGGTCAACATTTTTCTCTTTTCAAAGGTTTTCTGGCTGGCCGTTTCGGAGGAGGTCCGATCGTCTTGTGTCTGAGAGAAAGATCCGGCCGGCCTGCGGTCCAAAAATGTGAAACACAATCGCGTTTCTGGACGATGGCCGGCCCGCTCAGCCGAGCGAAACAGCGAGCAATCGATTCTGGTTATCCTGCGCTCAAGCGGGAAGCCAGTCAGCGAGCTGCTCAAAAAGAGCTACTTACAATCATTGGGAGGCCGTCCACTTGGATCGTGGTAAAAACGGCACGAAAGGCTGCATGGCTCACAAATTTCGGAGGATTTGTGAGCCATGGAGGCTAAGGTACTGTTCGCCAAGTGAACCCGCTGAGCAGGGTTTGGAGCGCCGCCCGATCCGCGGGGGTCAATTGACGCATCTTCATGACGATGGTGACCTCTGTCCCGCCATTGTCCGTTCCCAAGGAGAACACGACATTTTTCTCCTCCTCGGTGGTACCGCGGCCGCGCACAAAAACTAGACAGAAAGGCTGGCTGGGATTGGCCGGAGACAATTTGCCTTCCAAGGCCCAGCCGTCGGCCGCGGAGTGATTCGCGGCGGCCACCGCCGCAGTATCAAGCAGAGCGATCGGCTCACGGGTTGAATGGATCTTGATTTCAAATGCGTCCGTGGGGGGACCAACCCGTCGAAGGATGATCAACTCAGTGCCGGCCGGAGCGGCATCACTTTGAGTTTCGATCGTCCAATCGGTCACCGCAACCACGATCTGCAGAAGACCGTTCGCGGTGGTAATCGTGGACCCGCGGTTCACCGGGTTCTGTCCATCCGCTGTTAGCGCGGCCAAACCGAGAACAAGCAGGCAAGACAGTCTCACGCGGTACCCACCAGGATGGCATGGCAAAGCGGTCCGGACAAGAGGAGGCGTAATCCCAAAGGGTAATTGTCCCCGAATCGGCCAGATGTTAACAGGGGATCTTATTGACGGGGAATCTAAAAAATCCGATGAAAAATGTGGCGAAATTACTTCAAGATGGCTGGACGCGCCGGCACTTCGCGGCCGCTCTGGCCAAAGGTCCGGGCGGGTTGGCGTGCCTTTTCGCCGCCGCTCTGTTGATCGTGTATTTCATCTGGGAACTGGCTTCAGTCGGGCACATCCGCCATCGGGTCCTGGCGCTTCTCCCTTATTTCGTCCTGTGCTGTATTGCGTTTCTCTTGATCGACGCGTTCCGCCTGGTTCGTCACAACGGATTAGAGCTGTTCCGCCGAGTCGCTCGTGACAACCAGGAGCAGCTCCGGCGTGTCGGTGTCGAGTTCCTGCCACTTTCTGACTTCCTTCGCGCACCCTGCCATCAGCCGCGGGGCCGAGTTGACGAACTTCGTCTCGTGGTGGAAGCGCTGGATCGGCTCACCGGAACGGCGCTGCGCTACGGCAATTCTGGCCGGAGCGTCTTTGAAAAAAATCTCGAACCGATCTCCATAGCGCTTTGCCTCTGGCGAGCGCTGCCGGAAGAGACCAATCGATCTTTCCTCAACCGGAGTCTCGCTTGCTGGTTACGGGAAGTGCCTGATTACGATCCGGAGGGTTGGTCCGGCGTGTCGAAACCGCGTCAGCTGGCTTGACCTTGCGTGGACGAGTGAGATGTTTCGCGGCAAGTGGGAGTAACGACTGGCTCAGAAGAGTTTATCGCACAAGGAATCTTTGGTCTGGTTCCTTTCTGGTACGAAGCCGATTGCGGACCGTACGAATATCACTTGGAGGTCGGTTTGCGGCGTTTTCCGTTTTGCACCCATCGCGCCCTGTCACAGGAATGGCACGCGCTCCTGGATGAAGCAAACTCCAGCGCTCACTCCTTCCTCAGGTTGGCAAAGACGCTCAAGAGCCTTCACCTGGTTGAGCATATGCAGGACAGCTTCGCGGTTTTCTGGATGAACCGCAAATTTCCCTGGGTGGACTGGAAATCGCTGATCCAATATCTGAGTGCCGCAGCGCGACGTTCTTACGAGAACAGGCCGGTCTCCGCCAACTTCATCATTTCGCGCAAAGCCGAAGGGCGGCTGAGCATCCTTGATCCCTGCCTCAATAAATTTCTCGATCCGCTCACGAGTTCTCCGGACCTCTTCCTCGGGCTGGATGGATCGCTGGCTTTAGTTGATCTGGATCAGCTCGCCTGGACCGACCGAAAAAGCGAACCGACCTACAAGTATCACTCGGAATATCTCGGCAATTTCTGGACACATCTCGACGACGACGAGGTGTCGGTTCACCTGAGCCCACAAGGGGATTTCTATTTCATGTCGCGAGCCGGACTGCTCGCCTCCCGGCGGAAGGCGCGCTGGTGTTTACATGACGCAAAATCTCTGAGGGAAGCTTTTATTGAGATTTTCAAGGATGAATGGATCGGCACTAATCTTATGAGCATCGCCTACAGCCTGAGTTGGGAGCGCCGCGGGGCTGTGTTGATTTTTGATCCGCAGCAGACGGTAATCGAAAATCTTTTGAACCCGGAAAGCCGCTTTGGCGGCGCGAGCGACATTGCGCGCAGCCTGATTGAACCAGCCGTGAGCAAGATTCGCTTAACTGAGCCACTTACCGTCGACCGCAGGCTACTCCTGACGGGAACTGCGGGTATGGACGGCGCGGTAATCTTTTCCAGTGACCGAATCCTGGCGGTAGGCGCGATGATCCGGCCGCATCCAGAGGCTGGACGGTTCGTGGGGGCCCGGACCACGGCGACCTTCTCGGCCTACCTGTACGGCGGCACACCTGTCCAGGTCAGTTCGGATGGCGATCTGACATTACATTTTCATAGCGAAGCAAACCATGACAAGGTCTGCGACGCGCAGATGAGCTTTCTCTAGCCTGCCTCGCCCCCCAAGTATTTAGAGATTTGGGGGCGAGGCGGGCTGCGGCAGCGGCAAAAGCGGCGCAGTCTCCGGCTTCCAAGGATTGGTCTGGTACCGGTTTTCGACGAGTTGCTGGCCGTAGTCTCGACAAAGCTGGATCGCGTCAGCTACTTTGAAGCCCAGGTACCCGGGACTGAACGGCGTCAAGTTTTGCTCGGCCGCCAGGAAGAGGCGATAAGCCGGTCGCAATCGGCGGCCGTGGGTGGCATGTTCCGGGTGCTGGTACTGTTTCTTCAGATGCACGAATGCTCCGGCAAGCTGGATCAAACCCTTGAAAAACTGGTAAGATTGGTCCGAGGTTTTCAGCCAAAGGTGTTCCAGCACGTCATGCGCTTCATAGTATTTCTGGTCATTGAAGAGGGAGAAATAACCGAGGAAAAATCCGGCGTGAGATGTCTCGCCCAGAGCCAGCCCACGCACGAGCGATTCGATTCGGTCGGCCTTTTTCATCTGGTATCAACATCGTCCTTAGCTGGTGCTCTGCGCAAGAGATGTGAGCATGTCGCCTGAGATAGTGCCGGTGGCATCCGCCATTCTGCTCCTTCTGGCTCTGGCATCGGCTTTTTTTTCGGGAATGGAGACGGCCCTGTTCTCGATCAGTGGTTTCCATCTTCGGCGGTGGCAAGAACGAGACGCGAAGGCGGCGGCTCAATTCCAGGAACTCATGGCCAAACCGCGGAGTGTGCTGAGTGTTATTCTTCTCACCGACACGCTCATTAATATCCCTCTGATCGTGCTGTCGCTGGCCTGGGTGAACTCCGTGAGCAGCCCCGTGCCTGCCTGGGTGCAGACCTTAATCCTCTTCGGTCTTATCGTCGTTCTCTGCGATCTCCTGCCGAAGACCCTCGCACTAATCGATCCTTTTCGGTTCGCCAAATCGGCTATTCGGATTCTCAGGTTCCTGATGCCGGTGATGGCGCCCGTTTCCAATTCACTGGAGCGGACGGCGGAACGTGCCGCCGATCTTTTCTCAAAGGCAAAACCCGAAGCCCAGGTCCATCTCGCCGATGACGAATTGATCACCTACATCGAGTGGAGCGCTGAGGAAGGCGAACTGCGGGATGATGAACGCGAGATGATTCGGGAGATAATCAAGCTCGGGAACAAAACCGTTGGTGACTGTATGACCCCTCGGGTAGATGCCTTCACGATTCCCGATACCCTGGACAACGAAGAGGCGGTTCGCGAACTTCGGATTAAGCGCCATGGCTGGGTCCCAGTATACGGCGAAAGTCCGGACGAGATCCTGGGCATCCTTGATGTGAAACGATTCCTTCTTGATCCGGCGGAACACTACACTGAAAATCTCGATCCACCTTCTTATGTTCCCGAAACAATGCGGGCGCTCGATCTACTCGGGGCCTTTCTGACCCGTTCCCGGCGTCTCGCGATCGTCGTTGATGAGTTCGGTGGGACGGAGGGGCTGATCACCTTTAATGATCTGGTCGAGGAGATCATCGCTGACGCCGCTCCGCGCGGCGACGATGAACTCTATATCGAACCAACCGCCGATGGTAAACTGTTGGCCAGTGGCAGCGCCCGGCTTGATGATTTGAGCGAAGCGTTGCATGTCGAAGTTGCTCACGAAGGGGTCGATACGATTGGCGGCCTGATCTTTACCCGGCTGGGATACCTGCCAAAGGCCGGCACGCGCGTGGAAATTCCGCCACTGGCCCTCGAAATTCGTCAGAGCAGCCGGAAACGGATTCTTGAGGTCGTGGTCGAACCGTTGGCGACATCCGAGGCGATCGGGCAGACGTGAATTGGCTCGTATTCGTGTTTTGTCTGTTTTTTTCTTTCGTTTTCTCCGGGACCGAAACGGGTTTGCTCTCGCTCAATCGAGTGCGTTTACGCCACCTGGCTCGTCAAAAAGATCCGGCGGCAGTCCGGCTGGAGCGGCTGCTACAGAATCCTACACGGCTGTTTGTCACGGTTCTTTGCATCACTAGTCTCTCGAACATCACGGCGATCGTGCTCCTGACCGGCCAGGCTGTTGAGTTTTTCGGCAGGGCCGGGTACCTGGTTGCTTTGGCGGTTGCGGTGCCGCTGCTGCTTCTGGTGGTCGAAGTGCTACCTAAATCGATTTTTCGACGTTTTCCTTATCGAGCGCTCGCTTCCACCGCCATTCCGCTGGAGATAGCGTCTTTCCTGCTCGCGCCTTTCCTCAACTGTGGGGCTGTTCTGGCGCGTCACCTGTTTCGCGCCCCTGGACCCCGAGAGCTTTTTGTCGCTCGCGAAGATTTGAAATACGTCACCAGCGAAATCGAGCGGCTGGGCATGCTCAGTAGTTTCGAACGCCAGATGATTCATAACGTTGTCGATTTTCGCGCAGTGCGGGTGCGCGACGTCATGGTACCGCTGGCAAATGTTATCTCCGTAAGGCCGGAGACACCCTTGGAAGAGGTTGTCCGTCTCTCACGAGAGACCAAGTACGATCGGTTTCCCGTAGTTAGTTCGGACGGGCGAATTCTTGGCGTTGTGAACGTGCTCGACTTGATCGTAGACCGGCGCCCCGAGGCAGTCGCCCGCCAATACCTTCGGCGGGTTCTTCATATCAAACCCGACGAGCCTGCATCGACTGTTGTGCGGCGGCTCCGGGCGTCGCCTCAGAGCTTGGCGGTGGTCGACGCGAACCAGAAGCCGGTTGGCGTGGTGAGTGTGGAGGATCTGCTCAATCCACTGGTAAAAACGCGATCGATTTCCGAGTAGCGAGCGCGAAATCTGCTGTAGCATGTCGGCAAGCGAGGCCGTGCCTCAGACAAAAGAGATTTTTTGAAAAAAAACCGACCTGTTGCCTGCCTCATCCGGCAGACTCGCTGTACAAAGTCCCTAGTGAGAGCCGTCCGAAAAAAACTTGATTCATCTACGTCAAATTCCAGTGTTCAAGGAGTCTGACGCGGAGCGCCTGTCTGTTAAGAGTATGCGCAGCCCGAAACCAGATCTTTAATTGCCTGGCATTATGTCCACCGATTTATCGTCAACCACCGCAGCACCCGCCCCGGTTTACTCCCGGAAAAATCCATTTTCAGCGAAACTGCTCGTGAATCGCAAACTGAATCTGGCCGGTTCGGAAAAGGAGACACGCCACTTCGAGTTTTCCCTGGCCGGTTCGGTTTTGCGCTATGAAGTGGGCGATTCCATGGGTGTCTTCCCGCAGAACGATCCTGTTCTGGTGGAGGACCTTCTGCACGCCTTGCACTTTTCTGGGGGAGAAACGGTCACGACAAAGGAAGGCGACGTTCTGACCATGCGTGAGGCGTTGCTCCGTCAATACCAGATCACCCAACCCAGCAAACAGTTCCTGGAAGCGATCGCTCAGCGTTCTGCGAGTGCCGGGGAATTAGCGGAATTGATGCACCCCGACCGGAAATACGATCTGGATCATTATCTCTGGGGATTGGAGGTTATCGACTTTCTACTGGATAACCCTTCGGTACGATTCACGCCGGAGGAGCTGGTGGCAACCTTACGTAAACTGCAGCCGCGCTTATACTCGATCGCTTCCAGTCTCAAAGAGCTGCCGGAGCAGGTACACTTGATGATTGCGACGGTCCGTTACGAGAGCCACGGAAGACAACGCACCGGTGTCGCGTCGACTTATCTGTCGGATCGACTCTGCCTTGGTGGGACGGTGCCGATGTTTGTCCACGTCGCTAAAGGCTTTCGGCTGCCGGAGGATCCAGCGATGCCCATCATCATGGTTGGACCAGGGACGGGTCTGGCGCCGTTCCGGGCCTATCTGCAGGAACGCCGGGCGACCGGAGCTACTGGCCGGAATTGGCTCTTTTTCGGTGAACAACGGGCTAACTCCGATTTCTTTTACCGGGAAGAATTTGCCGAGATGCAGCGCGAGGGGGTGCTTACGCGTTTTGATACCGCGTTCTCACGCGACCAAGCGCACAAAATTTATGTGCAGCACCGCCTGGCGGAGAATGGGCAGGAAGTGTATGCCTGGCTTGAAGAGGGTGCTCATTTCTATGTCTGCGGCGATGCGGCGCACATGGCCAAAGACGTCGATGTGACGCTCCACAAGATCGTTGAGGAACAGGGCGGTAAAACACCGGAGCAGGCCGCAATGTATGTGGAAGACCTGAAAAAGGCGAAACGTTATAAGCGGGACGTATACTAAGCGGAGGGAGTGGAGGGAGCGGCTTCAGCGGAGGGATGTAGCGCGAGAGCAGAGGGAGATGAGAACGGGGGATGTCGGGTAGTGTCGGCTTTTTTGTTTTGCTGTCTAACCTCCGGGGCAAGTTGTTCTGAGGACGGCAGCTCGAGCCGGCGAGACCGCCCTCCAGGCGGTCGGTCCAGCGCCGGGCGAGCTGTGAGCAACGGGCTTTGGCGTTGTTCAAGTCCTCGGCAACAACTTGCCACTTTTCTCATGCTTACAGGGCGGCGTCAGCCGCCAAAAATCGTTCGCCGAATTGGATCGCAAATTGCGTCGCGGCCAGCTTCCAGGTCACCGGCGGATTTTTCCATCTTTTGGTAATGTTGCCCAAGGCAAGCTAAATCAATTTGCTAGCCGCTTCGTCGCTGGGAAAATGCCCGCGGGTTTTGAGTATCTTGCGTAATTGCATGTGCAGACTTTCGATCGCGTTGGTCGAGTAAATGATTCGGCGGATCTCGGCCCGATAGGCAAAGAACGGGACGACTTGGTCCCAGACTCTGCGCCAGCTTTGGATGCATCGAAACCGCTAAAACGCTTCTGGCCCTTGCGGATAAACTGAGGTTCAAATTGCCCAGCGCGCTCCCGTGGGATGTCGATTTGCAGCTCGCCTTCCTCGGTCAGCATGGTCTTTTTGCCGGCTCCGTTGCGGTAGTTCTCCCGTACCACCCCCTCTGCGCACTTGGGCGCCTGGCCTTCTGATAGCCCAAATGATGGCTCATTTCGGTTCCCAAAATCCGCTCGTAGAGCCGTTTTGGTGAGTTGCTCCAGGATCCCTCCACTTCCCACCACCACACACAAACCCCGAACACGCTCGATATTTTTGTTAGTTTGATAGCTACATCCCTCCGCTGAAGCCGCTCCCTCCGCTTAATATCCGCTCCCTCCGTTAGCTAAGGCTCGGTGACTTCCCGGACGAACACGTTCAATTGACCGTCCGCTCCGCGCCGAACATCCATGATCTGAAAGGGTCGATCGGCTCCTCGCTGCAGATTCTCGCCTTCGCGCGGTGTGGGCAGGCCGCGCGGCACCTCTACGACAACGCGGACATTACCTCGATTGAGCATACGATCGGCCAAGGATTGTCTTGGCCGCAACACTGCGCGATTCTCACGCGCCGCGGTCACAACGAATTCCCCCCGCAGATAGATCGGGTCTCGGCCAAGGCCGCGATCAGCCAGATCCGCCGTTCGATCCGCCTCAATCAACCGCCCTCGCGGCATCTGACCAGGCCGATAGGTTGACCAGGAACGGATCTGGTCGTTGCCGGGCGTCGCTGCGGTGGTAAGCACCGGAGCCGCGGAAGGGTTTGGCGATGGCTCTGCCACGGGCGCTTTGACGAGCTGGGCTCTCGGCACTACCGGTTCTTTTTTCGCCGCCGCTGTTTCTGCGGAGGAAAGGCCAGCCGGCGGAGCCTCGGAAATCAACGGGACTGGACCTTTCAGCCCTGACTTTGTCGACGGTTTAGAGGAAGCCGCCGCCGTAGCAGGACCAACCGGCAAAGCGCGCGCGATAGGGACCAGCTCGAAGGGCGTCGGGCCATTAGCGGCAGAGCCGGTGAGACCGTTGGCTCGCTTTACCGCGGAGTAAGATGCTGCCTCGATACCGGTCGCGCGCCGATACTCCGCATATCGCTTTTCGGCGTTCTCGATTTCGGCAGGTTTGGCGACTGGCAGGCCAGCCTTCACATTCACAATTTTCGGAGGCTCCAGCCGAAAACCCGCTCCACTTTGAGTCGTACCATACGGGCCATACAACAAAGGCACGCAAGTAAACAGCAAGCGCCCGCCAGAGGCCGGCTTTACGTGAATAATCGCCGAAAGATCATAGGAGCGCCGAAACTCAATACCCAAGCCGGTAACCAGGATGTGCTGCATGGCCGGCAGGTTTTCCTTGGAAGCCGGGAAAAGATGTTCGACCAAAACCGCCGGCACGTCGACCGACTGGGCAATTACCGCGACGCCGCTGGTGAAAAACCGATCGTTCTGGAGTGGTATCGCATCCAGCACAGTGAACTTTCCGGTTACGTAAGGCAATTTGGAAACCTGGTGATCGTAATTCCGCAAATAAGAGCGCAACAGACCATCGCTTTCGGCACTGAGTTGGTTGGCGGTCATTGACCCGTAGCGTTGCAGCAGCTTATCCGGGCTGAGAAATTCTCCGGAAGGAGCAGCAGTCAATTCGAATCGCCTGGGCGAGTCCAGCTTGTGTAATCGACTGAGCAGCTGATAAGCAAACCCGATTTCCGGATGGCTAAAGATGTACAAGGTGCCGATCCAGCAGGTCAGCGCAAAGCCACATAAAAGGAGGATGAAGACCGTCCAGGCAAACAAATTCTCGTCCGCCGGAGCATGAATTTCACGACGTATCGGGCGTCCCAGCGGTACAGCTTTCATGAAGGGCACGTGGAGCCAATAATAAACGCCCGAGACGTGTCAAGCTTCGGCCGATTTTTCAAACGAACTGCCGCAACCGCAACTTCGTACTGCATTCGGATTGCTGATTTTAAATCCCGCCCCGGTGAGGCTGTCGGAAAAATCAACCGTCGAACCACGCAGAAAATCGGCGCTATAAGCATCTACCAAAACTTCGACATCTTCCCGGCGAACGCGTTGATCGCCCTCCTTGGCGTGATCGAACTGCATTCCGTATTGCATTCCGGCGCAACCCCCGGTCTCGACATAAATCCGGAGCGCCTTGTCCCGATATTCAGGATGCTCCGAGATCAGCGTCTGAATTTGGCGAAAAGCAGCATCGGTAACAGTGATCATGATAGCGCGGTAAAGTACCAAATTATGAGATACCAGTCAATTGAGCGGAGGAAGCGGCGGGAGCGGCTTCAGCTGAGGGAAGTAGCGCGAGAGCGGAGGGAGATGTGAACAGAGAAATGTCGAGGCCAACCTGATATCTTTCGCAAATTGACACCTACCTCCGCTCGCGGAAGCCGCTCCCGCCGCTTCCTCCGCTCAATTGACTGGCATTTGTCACTTGCCCAGCTGTACCCTCTCCCATGCCAAAAGAGAGGTGCGTTTTCGCGAGCCCGATCAGGTTCATAGCACCCTCCTCGAAGTCGTTCGATGCACCCTCGAATCCGATCGGACCCGCTGGACTTCACAATTTCGCGCCGCGCCGCGAACGACAAGAGGCGCTTTGCCGGCTGACGAACTCACCCACAGGCCCGCAGCCGGGTACGGTACCAAGTTATGAGATACCAGTCAATTGAGCGGAGGGAATGTGAACAGAGGGATGTCGAGGCTAACCTGATATCTTTTCTTAGTTGCCACCTACCTCCAGCCGCGGAAGCCGCTCCCGCTGCTTCCTCCGCTCAATTGACTGGCATTTGTCACTTGCCCAGCTGTACCCTCTCCCATGGGTCGGATCCTGCTCTTGCCCGATGAAGTGGCCAGCCAGGTAGCGGCCGGCGAGGTAGTCGAACGTCCGGCCTCTATCGTCAAAGAATTGGTCGAGAACAGCCTAGACGCGCAAGCGAGCAGAATTGAGGTGGCGGTTGTGCGTGGCGGCATGACATCGATCCGAGTGACCGACAACGGCACCGGAATGGATCGGGACGATGCGCTGCTCAGCCTCGAGCGCCATGCTACGAGCAAAATCCGATCGGGAGAGGATCTCGCTCGGATCCACACCCTTGGTTTTCGGGGAGAAGCGCTTCCCAGCATCGCAAGCGTTACCCGGTTCCGTATGTCTACCCGGCCGCGCGAGGCTCTGGAGGGAACCGAGATTCTGGTCAGAGGAGGTAAAATCGAGTCGGTTCAAGCCGCAGGCGAAGCGTCCGGAACGTCGATCGAGGCACGCTCTCTGTTTTTCAATCTTCCGGCCCGCCGAAAATTCCTGCGGAGCGAAAACACGGAACTGTCCCACATTCAACACCAGTTGTTGTTGCAGGCAATTGCCCGTCCATCGGTCGGTTTTACTTTTCTGCGAAACGGCGAAGTCGTTTTTCAAGCGCCCCCGGTGCAGGATCTCGTCGATCGGGTGAGAGACTTGCGAGGTGCGGAATTTCTGGAGCATTTGCTCCCGATTTCTCCCGCGAAAAGCCATCAGATAAGGTTGAGCGGTTTGCTTGGCCGCCCCGGTGTCAGTCGAGCGACTCGCGCCGAACAGCTGATTTTTGTGAACGGACGGCCGATCGAAAACGCGCTGGTCTCGCGCGCCCTGAGAGAAGGCTATCACACTGCTCTGATGAAGGGTCAGTACCCGGTCACCATTCTCTTCATTGAAATGGATCCAACGTCGGTCGATGTCAATGTGCATCCGGCCAAAAGAGAGGTGCGTTTTCGCGAGCCCGATCAGGTTCATAGCACCCTCGTCGAAGTCGTTCGATGCACCCTCGAATCCGATCGGACCCGCTGGACTTCACAATTTCGCGCCGCGCCGCGAACGACAAGAGGCGCTTTGCCGGCTGAGGAACTCACCCACAGGCCCGCGGCGAAGAACGAACCATCTCAGCCACCCGAAGTCGGTCCACTCATCCCGACCGCCGAGCAGGTCTCACTCCGGCATGACTGGTCAGAAATCCCGATTTCGCGTGATACCGGGCGAGCGGACCAATCGTCGATAAGGGGTTCAGCAGCGCGCCCCGAACACCCGGACAACGATACGGCCGATCGATTCGTTTTACCTGAGTCCAAGCGCGGGGAACCGACTGGTGCGGTCTCGTCGCCGCCCACCGAGATCCGAATTATCGGGATCTTAGGAAAACTGTTCATTCTAATGGAGAACAAAGACGGGCTGGTGCTGGTCGATCAGCACGCGGCGCATGAACGCATTTTATTTGAGCGCATGCGTCGGCAGGTTGAGCAGGGTGGAGTGCCAAGCCAGCGATTACTCATTCCGTTGACGATTCAGGTTGGGCCGCGTGACTACGATTGGCTGCTTGGACATGCAGAAAGCCTCGAACGAATGGGCTTTAATCTCGAGCCTTTCGGTGAGTCGACGCTGAAGATCGATAGCATCCCCCAGTTTTTTCGGGTTTATGACCCCGCGGGCGCGGTCCGGCGTCTCCTGGACGAGCTCAAATCAATTACGGCGAGCACTTCCAGCGCTCGGCTGGGCGAAGACGTCATTGCCAAAACAGTGTGCCGTCACGCGATTAAGGCAAACGACGAGTTACGCCGACCCGAAGCGGAGCAACTGGTGACTGACCTTCTGTCGTGTGACCTGCCTTACTGCTGTCCGCACGGCCGGCCCACCATGATCCAGATTCCTTATCAGGAATTGGAAAAGAAATTCGGGCGCAGAGGCTAATCAAAGCCAAGATTTAAAAAAATGTCCCAGATGCTAGGGACGAAAACGTGACCGCAGCAGTGGCGAGGCGCCGCTTCAAATTTGTGGCATTTCTCTTGTCCCTATACGGGTAGGGCGAAATTTATTCGAGCGCCAAGGGAGAACTTGTTTGAGCCGTCTGGAGCGCCCGGCCGTTCCAGCGCCCGGCTCGAACGAGTCTTCGCCGAAGGCTCAGATAAATTCTCGCCCTACCGGAACACGGCCAGCCACCTTGTCGGCGCGGCGAGCGAGTCGCACCAGGCGCTGTTGAACTCCCCGCATCTCGCGAGCGGCATTTGCCTCGCTATCGTCGTAGCCCGCCAGATGCAAAATACCGTGAACCAGATACAGCTCGACTTCAGCGAGACAGGTCGACCGATACCGGTGCGCTTGTCTGGCGGCTGTCTCAACGCTGATGAAAATCTCACCGTGATGAAAAGTGATAACGTCAGTCGGTTCGTAAGTTCCCAGGAACTGGTTGTGCAGGCGGGCCATTCGTTCATCCGAGATCAGCACGACCACGATCTCGAATAAATTGGAGAACTGGCTGGCTCTTTTGGCGAGCGTCAGAGACAGAGCGCGCTCGGCAAATTGCTGAAGTCCTTGTCTGGGTATCGAGTGCTTTCGTTGGCGATTAAGCACTCGAACTATCGGGACAGAGGAGCGGGCCATCGAAAAGCGGACCAATGATCAAGGAGATCAATGCGTTTCCTCGATGAAGCGATACGGATAATACGGTTCCCGGTATCCTCTTGCCTTCTGTCGTGGAGGGAGATTCACTTTTTCAGGCTTGATATGGTCGTAAGGAATAATGCTCAAAAAATGGGCGATGCAGTTCAATCGAGCCCGCCGTTTGTCGTCTGCCTGGACAACATACCAGGGCGATTCGTCGGTGTCGGTGGCGGCGAACATCGCGTCGCGGGCGCGTGAATAGTCGTACCAGCGCCGGTGGGATTCCAGATCCATTGGACTCAGCTTCCAGGTTTTCCGCGGATCATGGATACGTTCCAAGAACCGGCGGGTCTGCTCGTCCTTGCCTACTTCGAACCAGTATTTGATTAGCACGAGACCGGAATCGATGACGTCCTTTTCCCAAGCCGGACAGATTTTCAGGAACCGCTCATACTGCTCGTCCGTGCAAAATCCCATTACTCTCTCAACGCCGGTGCGGTTATACCAACTCCGATCAAAAATGACGATCTCTCCGGCTGCCGGAAAATGTTCGAAATACCGCTGAAAATAAATTTGGGTGCGCTCCCGCTCAGATGGGGCAGGGAGAGCAATCACGCGGAAGACCCGGGGACTCACCCGCTCGGTCAGGCGCTTGATGACGCCGCCCTTACCGGCAGCATCTCTGCCTTCAAAGACAACGATGATCCTTGCGCCGGTGCTCTTCACCCAAAATTGCAATTTAACTAACTCTTCATGGAGTTCGGCGAGTCGCTGCTCGTATTCCTTGCGCTTCAGTTTCGGCTTAACGGCCGAACTTTCTTCTTCGCCGTTTGGCCTATCGGCAAGCTGCGTCTTTTGCTTTTGGCCCATAGTTCAACAGTTAATTCGCCAGTTTATCACGTTGCGAGACGTTTCGGGAATTTTGTCCGACTACGGGAGCAAAAGCGGACGCATGAAGCCGTAGGTTTTGCGTAGCGCGATCGGCTTCTTATCCAGTTGTTAGCGGCGCCGGCTTTCTTTCCGGCGTCAGATGTTTGGAGAGAAAGCTTTCCATGGCCTCGTAGAAATCGAATCGGTTTTCCTCGTTATGAAAGCCGTGCCCTTCGTTTGGCTTAACCAAATATTCGACATCAATTCCTCGCTTCTTGAGAGCCTCCACGATCTGGTTTGATTCGTTGATGTTCACGCGCGGATCCTTGGCGCCTTGGGCGACGAACAACGGCGCCTTAATCTTGTCCGCGTTGAGTGCCGGGGAATGTTCGGTAAACCACGCCTTGTCCTTTTCCGGGTTGCCGACCATATCGTACATCATGTCCAGATAGGGCTTCCAGTACGGGGGCACGGTTTTGAGAAAGGTGAAAAGGTTAGATACACCGACATAATCCACGCCAGCGGCGTACAAGTCCGGGTTCTTGGTCAGACCCTCCAGCACAGCGTAACCGCCGTAACTGCCGCCATAGATCGCAACGCGATGAGGATCGGCAATGCCTTGGTCAATCAGCCAACGCACTCCGTCCGTGATATCGTCCTGCATCGTCCCGCCCCATTGTTTGAAGCTCGCCTCCCAGAACTTGCGTCCGTAGCCGGTGGAACCCCGGAAATTGACCTGGAGGACGGCGTAGCCGCGATTTGCGAGAAACTGCACCTCGGGATTAAAGCCCCAGGCGTCGCGCGCCCAGGGACCGCCATGGGGGTTGACGATCGTTGGGAGATTCCGGGGGACGCGCCCTTTTGGCAGAGTAAGGTAGCCGTGAATAGTCAGACCGTCGCGTGACTGAAATTCGATCGGCTTCATCGGCGCGAGTTGATCCTCCTGTAGCCAGGGATTCCGGTCAGCGATTTTTGTCAGCTGCCCGGTTGCTTGCTCGTAAAGATAGAAAGCCCCGAGCGACCGGTCGCTGAGTGTTCGGACGACGAATACGTCCTCGTTCTTGTTGGCGGAGACGACTAACACTTCGTAACCCGGCAATTTCTGCTGGAGCGTGTTGTAAAGATCTTCCGCCTGCTTATCAAAAAAGTGCCGGTCCGTTTTCCAAGTAGTGTAGACGGCCGAAGTCAAAACCTTCCGCTTACGCGAGTAAGCCAGGCCATCGATGTCGACATCCGGATTCTCATAGAGCACTTTGGATTCTTTTCCGGCCTCCAGATCAAATTCGACAGCGGCCGCCTTATCTCGGCCGAGATTCGACACGCCGAAGAGATTCTTGTTGTCAAACGTGAAGAATTGGGGGCTGAACGACTCTTTGTAGTTTGTCGTTAAAATTGTTTTCCACTTCTCCTGGTCATTTTTCCGGTAGAGCAGGCTCGTGTTGACCCCGTCAGTTGTTATCGCAACCCGGATGTTGCCGTCATGATCGGTCACCCAGGTGGCGATGTTGCCTGGATTTTCCGCAACCAGGGTAAGCTCGCCGGTTTCAACATTCAGGCGATAGGCGTCAAAGACTTCCTTGTTTCGCTTGTTCATGCCAATGATGAGATCGGTCGGGTGATCCTCGAGATCGTCAATTATTTCCACCCGGACTCCATCAAAAGGCGTCAGTTGGCGCACACTAGTGCCGTCCCGATCGACTGCGTAGAGATGAAAGTTTTCGTCGCCGCCATTGTCCTTCACGTAGACGAGGTACTTGTCGCCTTTCCAAGAGAAACCGGAGATGTCGCGATCAGTCACTGATGTCACTCGCTTGGCGTCGCCGCCTTGCCGCGGCTGGACCCAGATATTCAGCCGACTTTCGTAGGGCTTGAGAAAAGCAATGTAATCCCCGCTTGGCGACAACTCGTACGCTGTCGTTTCGGGATTGCGGAAAAAATCCTTCAGAGGGATTTTTGGGGGCACAGACTCCTGAGCAGATGCAACCATGGCGAGAGAGGCGTAGATGGACAGAAACCCGATCTTCATAAACCGATTGCCGGGCAGGTAACCGAAAAACCGGCCTTCCGCAAGTTTAGCCGTCGATGATCACGATACTTTACGATCCGGCAGCCGCGAGATATCATCAACCCGCGCACCCGGAGAGACCGGAGCGGTTGACCCGTAGTGTGCCATACCTGCGCGAGCGGCACCCGGCTTGGATTTGGCAAGCCCCGCCGATCGCCGAACCGCGGGACATCCTGGACGCACATTCTCCGGAGCACCTGGCGCGCCTCGAGCACGGACCGGATTTCGATCTGGATACACCATTTTTTCCAGGAATCAGCAAACATGCCCGGCAATCGGCTGGATCCGCGATCGAGGCGGTGGCAGTCGTTCTGCGAGGTGGTCGATCGTTCTCGCTGATGCGGCCTCCGGGGCACCACGCGTCGCGGGATCGAGCGATGGGGTTCTGTTATTTGAACTCAGTGGCAATCGCTGCGTTGCATGCTCTGCGGCAGGGTTGCTCCCGGGTAGGAATCTGGGACTTCGATGCACATCACGGAAACGGTACCGAGGCGATCGTCCGAGATCATGGGGGAATCCGATTCAGCTCGATTCACCAATTCCCGGGGTATCCCGGAACAGGCCTAACGTCGATCGGAAATGTTTTTAATTTTCCCATTGCGCCTGGAACTGATCCGGTCGTACATGCGCGTAAAGTCCGGCAAGCTTTAGAGACGTTGATCGATTTTAAACCAGAGCTGGTTCTGGTTTCGGCGGGGTTCGACGCTTATGCGGGCGATCCGTTGACTGAAATGACCCTCCAACCGCAGCATTTCCATCAGTTTGGCGTCTGGTTAAACGAGACCGCTGTTCCTTCGGCCGCAATCCTGGAAGGTGGTTACAGCGATGAGTTGCCAGTCTTAATCGACGCCTTCTTGCGGGGCTGGACCGGTTTGGCGTGATGAGCTGGTTTCATTTCAGCTGGCCGAGCTTCTGGTTCTCCTTTCTGGCTCTTGCGTTCGAGGGGTTGCCTTTTGTCCTGGTGGGGTCGCTAGTCTCTGGAGCGATTGCGGCCTTTGTTCCGTCGCGAATGATCACCCGTTGCCTGCCGCGGAATGCGGTGCTCGCGACGTTGATCAGCGGGCTACTCGGTATTGTTTTCCCGGTGTGCGAATGCGGGGTGGTTCCGGTGGTTCGGCGGTTATTGCGGAAAGGGCTGCCGGTGTCGTGCGGGGTGACCTACATGTTGGCATCGCCAATCGTCAATCCAATCGTCGCGCTGAGCACCTTTGCTGCTTTTCGTGGCCAAGCGCCGTGGCAGAGCATGCTTGTGCGCCTGGGCCTTGGTTATTTTGTCGCTGTGCTGGCTGGCTTAGCCGTACTTCGACTGGATCCCTTAACCATTCTCAAGGCGACCGCGATCGCGCAACCACGACGTCGGCGTTCCACCTTTGCAATTGCCTCCCTCCCCGACGGCTCGAATGACAGTTTAACTCTCCGAGTAAAGTTTGGAGGGGCGGTCGCCCTGGCCTGCGACGACTTTATCGATACCGCATTTTATTTTATCATCGGAGCAGCGGTCGCCGCGACCTTCAACACTGCCGTGGATCAGAGTTTGATCCTGCCTTTGGCGGCAAACCCTATCTTGGCGACAGCATCAATGATGGCGTTCGCCGCAGTGCTCACCCTGTGCAGCACTTCCGATGCTTTCATTGCCGCGACCTTCGTCTCGTTCCCGATGTCTGCGCGCATGGCATTTTTGGTTTTTGGCCCCATGTTTGATTTCAAGCTGCTTTTTCTGTACAGCGCACTCTTTCGGAAAAGGTTCGTGGCAGCGCTGGGACTAGCTCTCTTTTGTGTGATTGGACTCGTCTGCAGCCAGGTGTTAGTGCGTTTGCCCAATGGTCTGGCACCGGCTCCGGCCCCGCTGACGCAGGCGGCGAAGACCGGAGCGCGGGATCGAACATCAACTTTCGGTATTCAAGAACTTTAGTTTACTATAACGTCACGACATCTGCGATGAGGACACGAATCACCCGCCTGTTAAATGCGCTTACATTGCTCGGCATCGGCGGTGTACTCATTTTCTTTTTTGCGAGTGGCCGCCTCGACCACTACTTGCATCCGCTTTTCCGGCCAGGGGTACTTGCTGCCGGTATCCTGTTCCTGGGAGGCGGTCTGGTCTACGGTTTGAGCAACACCTCGGTTGAATGTTGTGTTGATGAAGAATGTTTACACCAGAGCACCCGGAGACCGTTTCAAGGCCTGCTGGCTTTCGGTGTTCTTGTTGTTCCTCTGATTGCCGGGACGGTTTTCTCGAAAGATGCCTATGACGCGACCGCCGTCCTGAACCGTGGCTTTGTCCAGGACGTGACCAAGCTGCCAGGGCGTAAACCGGAGCTGGCGCCGAACCCGCCGCCCGTCATTCCTTCGCAAGCTCTGGGAGGGGATATCGATGGCGTCGCTTCAGCGCCTGCTGCCTCCGGAAAGACCGCCGATAATCAGAGTGCCGCTCAATCGACGGCGCCTGCTTCGCAATACGAGCCTGCTCTTCCGCAAGAAAATCAAGCTGGTGGAAGTGACCCAGCCTCGCCGGATTCGCCCGATTACCTGCCAACCGGACCCGATGGCAACGTGTCCCTTCAGGTCACCGATTTGCTGTACGGTGAAGCCGAAGCGAGCATTCGGAAAGCGTTCACCGGTAAAAGGATTGAAGTGCTCGGCCAGTACCTGGCCGGCAAGTCAGCCGGGGAATTCAAGCTCGTCCGGATGTTTATCGTTTGCTGCGCGGCCGATGCCCGGCCGGTAGCGCTTCCCGTCGTTGCTTCAAAGGACTACCGGGGAACCGATATGAGCTGGATCAAGGTGATTGGAACTCCGGTGTATAAAGTCAATGAGGCAAACGGCAGTGCCACAGTCACGTTTCGGGCGGAAAAGATAGAGCCGGCGGATCCGCCCGAGGACGCCATGTTGTACTAGAGCGTACGTTGGTATCGACACGAACGTGGAGGCGCAGGATGAAGAGAGTGTCTCGCAGCATCCTTCAATTCGAGATCTGGCTGGAAGATTCTGCCAGTTCACGGCGTGTCGTGAAGTGCGCGCGACTTGTCGCCGCTTTGAAACCGCGCGGAGCGCGGCCCCAACCCAAAAATCCCTTCCGCCAAGGAACTCGGCGCTTCGTGTTTACTCCAGGACCGAGGCCGCGCTCCGCGCGAATCCGAAAGCGGCGACAAGTCGCGCGCACTCCACGACGCTTTCTACTCGAAACTGGCCCTGCGATAGAGACAATGCCAGGCACTCGAGAAATCCTGATCAACTGACCCCGATCAAAGCGGAGAACCGACCATGGATTCAATGAACTGCCTTCTCTATTCCGACTATGAGACCCTGACGTTCACCCAACAACCATTGCCAGCAATAGAGCCGGGCGAGGTGTTGCTCGGGGTCGCGGCAGTAGGTATCTGCGGGAGTGAGCTGGACTCATTTCGCCAAAAGAGTCCCCGACGAAAACCGCCGTTAATCTTGGGACACGAGTTTTGCGGACGCATTGAAGAGCTAGGCTCGGCCGTGACCGGATTTGACCGAGGACAGAAGGTTGTTTCTAACGCGCTGGTGCCGGATGAGCAATCGCCCGAAAGCAGGCGAGGCAACCCGCACCTCAGTTCGGGACGTCAAGTGTTCGGCATGAATCGGCCCGGCGCATTCGCCGAATACGTCGCAGTACCGGCATCCTGTTTGCTGCCGTGGCCGGAGGATCTGCCAGCGGAAGCTGCCTGTCTTGCTGAACCGTTGGCCAACGGAGTGCACGTCTACAATCTCGTTCGGCACTTTTCTCCCGCCACGGTGCTGGTCATCGGGGCGGGCCCGATCGGTCTTTTCTGTCTGCAGGTTTTTCGGCTGCACGGAGCCCACGTCCTGGTAAGCGACCCGCGCAGAGCACGAACTGAAATAGCCAAAAGCCTGGGCGCGATGGTCGCGATTGTGCCTCCAGATGAACAGCCGATCGAGGTTTGCCGGAGGCATACAGGAGGAGAGGGAGTCGATCTGGCCATTGAAGCCTTTGGCAGTGGAGAAACAAAGCGATTGTCGCTGGAGGCGCTTCGGCCCGGCGGTGTTGCCATTTGGATTGGATTGCATGAAGATCTCATGGATTTGCACTCCCACCGGGTCACGCTACCGGAGAAGGCCATTTTCGGAACATACGGAGCGCGCACGGCCGAACTTGGTGAAGCTCTGACGCTTCTACACGATAAGCGGGTCGATGTTTCCTCCTGGATCGACGCATTTCCCTTGCAGAAGGGCGTGGATGCTTTTTACCGGATGCTCCGCGGCGCTGATCGCGACGTTAAGGCTGTACTCGTACCTTGAGACGGGCGCCACGCATGCTCCCTGAGGTCGCTCAGATCCTGTAGACCCCCATAGGTCCTAGGGCTCTCTGAGAATCTCTCGTGCCGCGGTCAGACCGCTTTGCATTGCGCCCTGGATACTGGCGTGTGTCACCTGGTCTCCGCTTAGCCAAACGTTGGGGAACGGTTTTGCCACCTGGAGATCAAAAAGGCGTCCCGGGGGCTGCAGAGGTAAAGCGTAAGAGATCTCAATCAGTTTGATGAGCTGCAGGCTGTCGGCTGCTTCCGGAAAAACCTCGACGATTTCGGACCGCGCCTGAGCCAGGTCCCTGGCGGAAAGCGCTGGCTGGAGGACAGTTGCGCTGATTAACTGGCGGCCTTCCGGCGCGTATTCCGGAGCGACATTCGTCAGCTGGACAAAATGACGAACCGTCCGGGTCCGGCCAGCTGGCAAAACGATCAGTTTTTCTGAATAAAGCGGATGCTCAGTCGAGAAGTAGAGAACAGACACACCCTGACCGGGTTCAATCGGTTTTTGCAGAAGGCGCTGCGCGCAAGGTTGACTGCATGCCAGAACGAGGTGATCGCACCCGACTCGTTGGCCGTCCTTGAGCCGGACGCCGGTTGCACGTCCACGCGCAAAATCCAGGCCGGTCGCTTCGGAATTAAGTCTGATTGCTCCGCTCCTCAGACGGCCGGAGAGCTGGTCAGGAATGGCTTGCATCCCGCGGCGGGGTACTAATGCGCCACCGGTGACAAACTTCCGAAAGTAATACCGGAAAAGAATCGAAGAAGTCTCGAGATCGTTATCCAGAAGAATTCCTCCGAAGAACGGTCGGAAAAAACGCTCAAACGCTTCATCCGTGAAGCCCCGCAAATAATCTTTGGTCGGGACATCTCCCCGTCCGCTGAGTATTTCGTCATCGGAACGAACCATGAGGCCGCCGCTCACGAGCGCCAGCCGAACCTTATCGCTCCAACTGATCGCATCATCCTTGGCCGGTCCAAGAATGCCGTCTCCTTGAAGAACGGGTTTTCGCAGTCGCAGGAACTTGCCTCGATCCCAGATGAGCGCGCCGGACTCGAAGTAGCGCGGCTCCAGTTGTGGAAGATCAAGGATCTCGCGCGCAGCCGGATAACTGTCGAGCAATATCTGGAAACCGAGGTCAAAGGTAAATCCATCCTGGGTAATCGAACCGACTCGACCGCCGAGGCGGAATGATTTTTCCACTAGCAGGAATTCCCTGTCATTTTCCTGAAGCTTCCAAGCGCAGACCAGTCCGGCTAGACCGCCTCCGACAATGATGACCATGAAGGAACGTAGCGATGTGGAGTGCCAGTGCCAGTGCGAGTGCCAGCGGACGGAGGCCTGCCGTCCCTTCTGGACAAACAGTCAAAGCAACTGCGACTGCTCGTGATAGTTTTGAAACTCATGAACCGATTTCTGGATCAAGTCGCCGTTGTCACGGGAGCTGGTCGTGGCATTGGGCAGGCGATCGCGCTGCGCCTTGCTCAGGAGGGCGCCCGGATCGCGGTGGTCAGCCGTTCCGAAGCGAATGCCCGGCAAACTGTCGAGCAGATCAACCTCGCCCGCTCGGAAAGCGCTCGACCTTATGCAGTCGATGTTTCCGACGGAGACGCAGTCTCAGCGATCTGCTCGACGATCATCAAGGATTTTGGCGGGGTGACAGTCCTGGTGAACAACGCCGGTATTACGCGCGACAGGATCAGCCTGCGCATGTCGGAAGTCGACTGGGACTCGGTCATCGATACAAACCTGAAAGGAGCGTTTCACTTTATCCAAAATTTGCAGCGTCCAATGATGCGGCGGTCCTACGGGCGGATCATTAATATCAGCTCAGTCAGCGGGTTGATCGGACAAGCCGGTCAAGTCAATTATTCGGCCAGCAAGGCAGGCTTGATCGGGTTGACCAAGGCACTTGCCCGGGAGATCGCTGGGCGAAACGTCACTGTGAATGCCGTAGCGCCGGGCTTTGTAACGACCGATATGACCGCCCGGCTTCCGGACGATGTGCGCAGTCAGGTATTGACCCACATCCCCTTAGGCCGTTTTGGCGGCGCCGAAGAGATCGCTGCGGCGGTCGCGTTCCTGGCGAGTTCGGAAGCGAGTTACATCACTGGGCAAGTGCTGACAGTGGATGGCGGCATGGCGATGTAGCTCGTTTGATGCTAGCGTTGGATTACCGAGTGGCTGGACCGTCGTGGTCCTGTGGAGCCCTGCAATGACACCAGACCGGAGTTTCGAGCGTGCCTAGTTTGTTTACACCGACGCCGACGGCCCCACCCTCACGCGACAAAACGCCGTCAGGTCGTTCACCGAATCGGCCGCAACCGCCGCGAATCGATTGGCGCCAGCTGCTCTGGCTGGCTGTTCTTTTCGTCCTAATGACATGGATGTGGCAGGAAGGGCTTTCCCACATGCTCGTGAAGACAATACCCTACAGCGAATTTAAACAGGAGCTGCACCAGGGTAAGGTGGTCGAATGCGTGGTGGGCGACCAGGAGATCGCCGGACGCATCGATCCGACCACAGGGAACAGTCCAGCGCCGACCGGCACGCCGTCACCAAATCCGAAAGTGTCACCCGCCGGTTCTCCTGCTCCACAAAACGCGTCAGCCGAGAAGCCTTACGTGTTTCGAACGGTCAGAGTTGACGATCCGAATCTGACTGCTGAGATGCAGGCAGCGCACACTACGTTCTCTGGTGAGCGTCCAGGATTGTTAACTGCTTTGTTGGGCGCTTGGGGCATTCCGCTCGCGTTGATGCTGCTTTTCTGGTTCGGCTTCAGCCGTTTAGCAGGCGCCGCCGGCCAGTCTGTTCTGGGTGTAGGTCGCAGTCGGGCAAAGCTATTGGTGGATAAGGACACTGGAGTCAGCTTCGGCGACGTCGCGGGAGAGGACGAGGCGAAACTGGAACTCAGGGAGGTGGTAGACTTTTTGCGCAACCCGCAGCGCTATCAGCAGCTTGGGGCGAAGATTCCGAAAGGTGTTTTGCTTGTGGGACCGCCCGGCACAGGAAAAACATTGCTTGCCCGGGCGGCCGCGGGCGAAGCCAAAGTGCCATTCTTCCTTCTGAGTGGCAGCGAGTTTGTCGAGATGTTCGTTGGGGTTGGAGCGGCGCGAGTACGCGATCTTTTTCGGCAGGCGAAAGAACAGGCCCCTTGCATCGTCTTCATCGATGAGCTTGATGCGATTGGGCGGCAACGAGGTGTGCATGTCCTGGCCGGAGGGAATGACGAGCGAGAACAAACCTTGAATCAATTGCTGGTGGAGATGGACGGTTTCGATCCAAATCAAGGTGTGATTTTGCTGGGAGCAACCAACCGCCCTGAGGTGCTTGACCGGGCGCTCCTTCGTCCTGGTCGATTTGATCGTGTGATCCTGGTGGATGCCCCCGATCTGGACGGAAGAGAGGCGATCTTGCGGATACATGCGCGGGGGAAGCCTTTGGAACCTTCCGCTGACCTTCGGGAGACCGCCCGTTTGACCGCAGGGTTTTCCGGAGCAGATCTCGCGAATCTCATGAATGAGGCTGCCCTACTGGCAGCTCGGGAAGGCTCCACGCGTATCCAGGGGAAACATCTGGAGGATGCCTTTGAAAAGGTTGTGGCTGGACCGGAACGGAAAAGCAGGCGCTTGGGAGAGAGCGAAAAAAGGCGCGTAGCTTACCATGAGGTTGGACATGCGCTCGTGGCGGCATTCACGAGTCATGGTGATCGGGTAGGCAAAATCAGCATTGTTCCGCGCGGCAAAGCCGCGCTCGGGTTTACGATGCAACTTCCGACCGAGCAGCAGTTTTTGATGACGCGAGAGGAGATCCTGGAAAGAGTTACCGGTTTACTAGGGGGCCGCGCGGCAGAGGAGTTGGTGTTCGGCGAGGGGACCACCGGCGCGGAAAGCGATCTGGAGCGAGCAACGGCCATGGTGCGGCAAATGATTTGTGTATTTGGGATGAGCAGAGTTGTGGGACTCGCCCATTTAGCTCAAAGACAGGATCCGGCGCTGCTCTCCGGGCCGGACGGCAGTTTCAAGTACGATTGCAGCGAGGAAACCGCGCGCCTGATTGATCAGGAGGTCAAGGATCTGCTCGAGGAGTGCCACTCGAATGCTAAGAATCTGCTCTCTTCTCGACGCAACCTCCTGGAGTTGGTTGCGCAGGAGCTACTCGAAAAAGAATCTCTGGATGGCGATTCGTTTTACAAGCTTATCGGTGTAGAGCAGCCAAGTTCCGCCCGAGCAGAACTTCCGCCCCCGGATCCAGTTTAGGGAGCTGCGTCTCCACGACACGCAACGAATTGGCACTGGCTTCCTGGGTCTTTCGGACTTTGGAAATCTGTGGTGCGCGCAGTCGAGCTATGGTTCAGAAGGGAGCTTAGAGACTTGTCCCAACGGGTCTATGGTCCAGCGCCGGTAGGCGCGAATTAAAAAGGCTGTCTCACGACACCCAAGGTCGGTAGGGTCAAGCTCCTGCTTGACCTCCTTAATGTTGGATCACGTCTAAATCGGGACGAGCAGGAGCTCATTCCTACCGCCGATCACGTGGTGGCGTACCACAGATTTCCAAAGTCCGACACGCCCATCCTACCAATCTTATTCCGGAGGCGCTTGATTCAACTTGTTCCGCAGGGTCCGGATGCTGATACCGAGCATTTGCGCAGCCTGTGTCCGGTTTCCGCCCGCCTTCTGGAGGATGTGGTGGATGTACTGACGCTCAATCTTTTCCAGCGGCAGGATTTGCTCCGGGAAGGTTAGCGCGTCTGCCTCGATTGTGCCGCTGGCCAGCTTTGTCCGGAGACTCACCGGGAAAAGGGGTGCGAGAACTGCCGCCGTAATCGGTTGGCCCGATTCCGCCAGAATAACCGCCCGCTCGATGACGTTCTGTAACTCACGGACATTCCCCGGCCAATCGTAGGCGCTCAACAGCCGGATTGCATCCGCCGAAATAGTGGGAGGCCGGACGCCGTGCTTGCGGGAAATGCGCTCGAGGAATAGCCCGGTGAGTTGGGATATGTCCTGTTTCCGTTGCCGCAAGGGCGGAACAAAAACGGGGAAAACATTTAATCGGTAATAAAGGTCCTGGCGAAACTCACCGCGTTTGACAGACTCCTCCAGATTGCGATTGGTCGTGGCAAGCACGCGCACGTTCACCCGCAAAGTCCGGTTGCCGCCGACTCTCTCAAATTCCCGTTCCTGCAGAACCCGCAACAGCTTGGCCTGCAGTTTCAGCGATACCTCACTGATCTCGTCGAGCAGGATCGTGCCGTTGTTGGCTAGCTCGAAGCGCCCTTCCCTCTTTTCGCTCGCTCCGGTGAAGGAGCCCTTTTCGTGACCAAAGAATTCACTTTCGATGAGAGTCTCCGAAATAGCCGCGCAATTGACCTTGATGAATGGTTGCTTGTTCCGGCCACTGGCTCGGAAAATTTCCCTCGCGACCAACTCCTTGCCGGTCCCATTCTCGCCAATAATTAAAACCGTGGCTTCAGTCGGCGCGACCTTTTGGATCATCTGACGCATCTGCCGGATAGGCTCGGTTTCACCAATGAGCGGCGCGGAATCGGCGGCTTGATCAATCAGCACCTCGTTAATCCGGATTGCTTGCGTGAAATTGTCCGCTTTCCGAATGATGACGTCGATCTGGCTGGTCGTGAATGGCTTGATGATATAGTCGAACGCGCCAGCCCGAATGCAGGTAACGGCGGCCTCAATCGTGCCGTAACCCGTCATCATCACCATCAGCGGTCGATGGGGAGCAACCGCCAATCGGTTCAGGAGGTCGGTTCCATCGCCGTCCGGCAGGCGAATATCAACAAACATGAGATCAAACGTGTCGCCGGCAATACAGCGTTCGGCTTCACTGATCGAGGTGCAAACCGAGACGGCAAGACGTTTACTCTTAAGTTGTAGCTCCAGAGAGCGGCAAACGATCGGATCGTCATCGATGACGACCACCTTTTCAATAGCCATAACTGTTAGAACTTAACGCTACTGCACTGTCTCATATATACCGATGAAGTCGTTGCGTCCAAAATGGGCCGCCGGCAAGGCGGTCTCCCGAATTCCTTCGCCAAGGCGGTTTTCCCGCCCTAAGCTGCCGGCAAGCTGCTTCCGTTTCGCCGTCTCTTTTGTACGAAGACAAAAGTCCGTCTAAACTTAGCCAGCGCAGCGTCGATACCCTAAGAAACTGTGCTTGTGCTTGCGACCAGAAACAATCCCGAACACCCTGCTACTCGGTTGAGCAGCGGGTCGGTACCTCGAAACTGGCGTTTCGCCCCGCGACCTTCGACGGACTGGCCGCCTCCAGCGCCTCTCGATCGAACGCCCGGTGGGCTGGCGAGCGATCCGGATTATCCGAGCGAGGAGGTCCTGGAGCGTGTCGCTGCACGGTTGTTTGAAATTTTCCTGGCGCCCTGAAGAGGCTGGTCGGCAAGTTCACCGGTGGATTAAGATTTGGCAGCCACACTCGGCTGGTCGGCGAAATGTTTCGGAAAAGAAGCGTGAACTGTGGGGAACAAGCACAAATTGCAAACTAGGGAAACAGCGCGGGAAAGGTATCTGAGCTTTCTGCTCGACCGGCTTAATCACGACTTGAGCAACTCGGTGGGGGGCATCTTCTCGCTCGCGGATCATCATCTCCGAACTGGATCTGACGATCGCCAGAGCTTGGACGAAAGTCTGAAACTTATTTATCGCAGCTGCGAGGAATCACGGCGGCTGCTGCTGTTAATCGGCGAACTGCTGCAGCCGGCTGATTGCGAAATCGAGCTTTTTCGTCTTTCGACGCTAGCCAGAGAAGTGGCGGAGACGTTGAAGGTCGTTCTTCCGCGAAGCATTCAACTGCGTCAGTCATTTTCCAACCAGGACGGCGGTGTGTTCGTCAACCGTGCTCTTCTGATGCGAGCTTTCGTTGAGCTGGCGAGTTTAACCCTTCCGGAAGAGCGCTCCAAAGTAAGCGCGATCAGCTGCGACGCTCTGGTGGAAGAGAAAACGGCGACTTTTCATTACGAGTCTGACGTTCCCGCGAGTGCCGAACTCATCGGCCAAGTGCGAACACTTTTCGGAAAAATGCTTGAACCTGGCCAAATTGATTTTCCGGAGAAGCACGGCAACTTCAACCTGCGTTTACACTTTCCGCTGGTGCAGATTTGAGTGGCATCGCGGTCAGTCTGGTGTGTCGTGGAGTGCGCGCGACCTTCCTTGGCCTGCGCGGTGCTCGGCTACGGCGCGGCAGGCCTTGTTTCCGCTTTCGGACAGCACGGAGATGGTGCGCCGGAACCGGAAGAGTTAGCAGCTTTGATCGGCTCGGTGTATATGTTCGCAGCAAGGGATTGGTGAATGGCTCTAACCCCGCTGGTCTTGGTTGTGGACGATGATCGGGTGGTGCTCCACGCGCTCCAGGAGCAGCTCGCCAGGGACGCCTATCGAGTGGTTGCCTTGTCTCGGGTACTACCTGCGCTCGATCATCTCAGCCGGGAAACCTTTACGGTAATTCTCGCGGACCAGTTCATGCCGGGGATGTCCGGGCTGGAATTTCTGCGGAAGTGTCGTGAAATCCAGCCGCTTTGCACTCGGATTGCCATCACCGGATTGAATAGCCTTCCGGGAATACAGGACGCTCTGGCAAAAGGGCTCATCCATCGATTTCTCCTGAAACCTTGGAATCGCCTCGATCTCCTGCTTGCCTTGCGACAAGGCGTTGAGCGCTTCGAAACTCTGCAGGAGGTTGCCACCTTGTCACGTGAGAACAAGCGGCAAAGAGAGGAGCTGGCATCTCTCGTCTCCCGGCTGCGGGAGGCTGCGCCTCATCTGATCGGAGGAATGACTGCTCCCGCCGCGACGGGCCCAGACCTTTTCGATCAGGTGTCCGGCGAAGCGTGCGAATCACCGAAACAAAGCCGGGCTTCCGAGCCGGCCAAGGATAAGGACGCTGCCAGCGCCCTCGAACAGACGGTTCACGATTTCAGAAATCACCTGGCGTCCATTTTGAGTTATACCGAGCTCGTTCTTGCGCGGCCAGACTTGCTCTCAGACCGGGAAAAAATTCTAGGCTACCTGGACCTGATACGGACCGCCACCCTCGAAGCCCAGACCTCTCTGAATCGCCTGCAAGATAGTTTACCGGATTCACCCGCGGAGTCCCAAATCAAGGCCGGCCTTTCCGCTAAAGCCGTTTAAGCTCGGGTAGCGAATACACTTTCTGCAGGTTGGGCGCGTCGGCGATCACCTGTTGCGCATCGAGATAAATTTCGTGCGGATCCTCATCAAACTCGATCCGATGAAACCCGTTTTCCGGTTGTTGCGCAGCGCGCGCGAAGTCATCCAGGCTACGGATCGGGACGCCGTTTAACTTGGTAACCACGAGATAGTTGAGCTGTTCGTACCCGACAATATCCTGGGTGGGCAGGATCTGGCTCAGGATGACGATCTTGCGCGGCTGCCGAAACAGCTCGGACTGGAACCGGTCATAGTAGACCAGCCGTTGCGGGGCTTCTTTCACCCAATTGCTGCCCCATTCCCGGAGATACGAACCGGACAATTCCTGGAACACCAGTCCACCGAGGACAAAATATTTCGGAGCATGTCCGTCGTTATAGGGTGGCACGACGTAGTCCTCCGGAGCGATGCGCGAGAGGGTAATCGGGAGTTCCCGGCGTTCGCCGTTCCGCACAATGGTCATCCTGATATTGTCGCCGCAATAGCCGCCGGTTGTTGTCAGATTGACCAGCGCCACTTTGCCGTAAAGCGGGTCGTTATAATTCCCATCGGCGTCGATCGCTTGATCACCAACCGCAACCAGGATATCGCCCGCCTGCAGACTGGCTTTCGCGGCCGGCCCATTATACTCCACCTGGTTGACGTAGACACCGCCATCGGATTCTTTGAGACCAGCAAATCGTCGAAGTTGCGGATCGCGGGTCGGCGAAAAGCTAATGCCAACATGTGGAAAGCCCTGATAGGGCAATCGCTCGGTATCCCGCAAGAAGTGCTCAATGACCGGGCTGGGAATTGCGTCAACTGTTTGCGAGCGCGGGTCATAGCGCATCAGGAATCCTGCGAGTTTGTTATCCTTGACCAGGGGAAGCGTGAAGCTGTTCTCCCGGTACTGAAGCGGACAACTCAGTCGAAATAGTAAGAAATCCGTGTCCTCCAACACGTAACGTCCAACATCCACACTGGTTAGCAAAGCCTGCGTCGAGACTGGGGTCCCGTTGGCCTCGAGCTGGAGCAGGGCGAGGTGATCACCAGTTTTTACTTTGGTGTCGAGCTCAAGTGGTTGAAAATTGCTGATAAATTGGGGATCTGTCGGCTTGAGCGTGGCCAGGTTCGCTTCGCGATCGATGACCTCAACCTGCGCGGTGGATTTTTCACCTCCATCAGGACGCTCCAGCTCGATATAAGTGCTGTCATCAACGAGCTGCGCCGTAACAAGGATTTTTCCGCCATCAACGAAAACCCCAAGTCCGCGGCGATTAATGGGCGCTTTCTTACTCCACGGTCGGAAGAAATCGTACGATTGATTGGTCGAGTTCACCCGGACCACCGAACTTTTCTGGACGGGGGAAACCGTCTGTACTTTCGCGGTGAGCGGCGGGGGAGCTGCCGACGGCGTCGGCGTCGGTGCTGCGGCCAGCGCCAGCGAACTTCCTGCGAAGGTCAAGAAAGTCAGAATGTGCATCTTCATAATACTGCTCCCGCGCCCAGATTCTGTTCGATCCGAACGTTGTAATTTGCCAGGATGCGTTTGCGCGCTTCCTGGACTGCCTGGCTTTCCAGGACAGCCGGCCGGGTTCCTCCGACGAACTTCACGATGTAATACTGAGCGGGTTTGCTCAAAGCCGAGGCGACATCATTCAAGGTGCGGATCTTTTGATCATTGATCTGATCCACGATCTGGTAGCGAAAGTCTGAAAAATAAGCATTGATCGGATCCGGCAGGATATTTGACAAAACAATCACTTCCGGATGTTTCAGATAGATTTCGTCTGTGACAAAATAGTCGTAAAAATACCGGAGGCGGAGATCGTCGACCTGGTAGGCTTCCATGAAGTTTCGCGACAGCGGTTGAAAGAGAAGCCCGGCGAACAGCACGAAACGCGGATACTCATCATAGTGCTCCGCTTGCATCAGGTACGGCTCATTTGGTTCCAAGGTCACCTCCACATTCATGGGCTCTTTGTCTCGCAAAATGCCGAAGTTTACTTTGTCGTCCTTCAGTTTGCGCTCGACGACCTCCGACATGTCGAGACGGGTGCCATCCAATTGCACAAAGCCGTCACTGGCAATCGGGTTCCCGTCGATCGTCGAAAAGTACGTCTCCCTGCCGGAGTTTGCCGTCGCAGGAGCCCCCGGCTGAGACTGTACTGACCATGACGCCCCGATCATCATCACTCAGACCCAGGGCCCGTCGTTCTGCGCTATTCACCAGTTTCTGGTAAGTGATCGAGAGGTCGACATAACGATCGTAATGGCCATGAGCGATATCGTTGAGAAAACGCTCGATCACCGGGGTCGGAATCATGTAGCCGACGTTCTGTGCTACTTCTCCGGAATACCCCTGAAAGGCCACTCCGATCACTTTTCCATTTTGGAGGACCGGGCCGCCGGAATTACCGGGGTTGATTGCCGCGGAAATCTGAACTGCCAGATGGGTGTCCACACCCGAGTGTGTATAAACCTGGAAGTCAATCCGGGAGACGATGCCTTGAGTCACGGACATACGTTCTCCGCCGATCGGGTAACCGAAAACCTCCACGGACGACTCGATCTCGGGCAGATCCCCCAGCGTCAGCGGGATGGTATTCTTGAAAAAGCTCGGGTCGCTCACTTTGAGAACCGCAAGATCGCAGTCGTGGCCGACAAACTGCACGGTAGCGACGTATCGGCGCGGGTCGTCTTCTTTCTCCAGGGTAATAAATCGTGAGTTGCTGACAACATGGGCGTTCGTCAGAATTCTTTGACCATCAATTACGAAACCGGCACCAACACCTCCGCCCACGTTACCGGGATTCCACGGGACCTTGTAATCGGGCTCCTGGGAAGTGGTCGTGATCCGCACAAGACTTTTGCGGATCGCGGAAGCCGGCCCATTCTGGGCGAGCGCGTTCGTGGTGATAAGCAAAACGGCGAGAGCAATACTACGAATCATCGTTATGAGCCGGGAAAGTGGACTAGAAGCGTGTTTGGTTCAATGGGCAAGGCAATTTACGTTCACGTTTCTGGTTTCTCGTTGCGCGACGGCGCGTCTGTGTCATGGAGAGCGACGCTCGATGCGACACGCGAAATGCAAAACGTGAACGCAAGACGTACCCTTCAGACGTTGAACCTGAACTCCAGCACGTCGCCGTCCTGCACAACGTATTCTTTGCCCTCGACCCGGAGCTTGCCGGCTTCCCGGGCCCGCGCGAAAGAACCTAATTCTACCAGATCGTGGTAGTGCACCGTTTCGGCCGCGATGAATCCGCGTTGAAAATCTGAGTGAATGACCCCGGCGGCTGCGTGAGCTTTATCGCCGGAGTGAATCGTCCAGGCCCGCGTCTCTTTTTCGCCCGTGGTGAAATAGGTACGCAAACCGAGAAGATGATAGACGGCGCGAATCAGTGATCCGACACCGCTTTCCTGTAGTCCCAATCCAGATAAATACTCCTGCGCTTCGGATGGAGAGAGATCGATCAATTCACTTTCGATCTGCGCACTGATAACGACTGCTTCGGTTCCGAGGTGAGTCTTGACGTAGTCCTGCACCGCCGCCGTATGCCGGGCCGCGGGAGCGTCGGTCTTCTGCGCTAATGCTGCCGCCAGATCGCCTTCAGCCACGTTGCACGCGAAAATCGTCGGCTTCGCCGTCAGCAGAGAAAACGATCGGAGGAGGTGCTTTTCTTCTGGAGTCGTCGGCAGAGTAATGGCTGGACGCTCCTCATTGAGAAAGGGTAACAGCCGCTCCATCAATGCCGCTTCAGTCCTGGCCTGTTTGTCGCCACTCCGGATCTGTTTTTGCATGCGGTCGAGTCGCTTGGTCAGACTCGCGAGATCGGCCAGAACCAGTTCGGTGTTGACGATCTCGATGTCCCGAATCGGGTCAATCGAGCCGGTCACGTGGTGGATGTCGGGGTTTTCGAAACAGCGGACGACCTGCACAATGGCATCGACTTCCCGGATATGACTGAGGAACTGGTTTCCCAGTCCTTCGCCCTGGCTGGCCCCTTTGACGAGTCCCGCGATGTCGACAAACTCAATGGCCGCCGCGATTGTCTTTTGCGACTTTGAAAGTGTGGTTAGGACCGTCAGCCGATCATCCGGTACGAGTACCACCCCCTGGTTGGGATCAATCGTGCAGAATGGATAATTAGCCGCTTCGGCTTTCCGGGTCCGGGTGACGGCATTGAACAACGTTGACTTCCCCACATTCGGCAACCCAACTACTCCGGCGCTTAACATAGTCCGTCGTACTTATTCCATTGTCGGAGCGATTCACCTGAAATCTTGACTTTTAAGCCACACTTTCTAGGCTCGTCAGTCTGACTGAAATTTATGGCTGACACTATCTCGTCGTCTCCGACCGGAAGCGATACCGGGTTACCTTCCAACGTGGGTGGGGGTTTGTGCGCGATTTTTGTTCTGATCGCTGGCATCATCTTCTATTTTGTCGAAAAACGTGACCAGTTCATCCGGCACTGGTCGGTGCAGTCCATTTATTTCGGGGGAACCTGGATCGCTTTTCGAATTGCTCTGGGAGTTTTGCAGGCGATCTTTCGTACTCTCCCGGGCATCGGTGGACTGATTAGCGCCTTACTCCTTCTGGTTGGTCTTGTCGGTGGCCTCGCGTTTCTCGTGCTCTGGATCATTGGCATTATCAAAGCCTTTCAAGGTGCCCGCTGGGAGTACCCGTTCATCTCGGAGCAGTGCAAAAGGCTGTTCCCGAATTTGGCCTGAGGAGGTTTCACGTTTCGCGACGGAGCGGTCGCTAACGCGGAACTTGTCGCGCCGGAGCGCCTTAGCTGGCACGTAGCGTGGACGGCCCGTCCGCACTTTCGGAACCGTGCACGAGGCGATGGCTTCTTACGCAGCGCAGTCGGTCAGCAGCGGCATCGCAGAAACGTGAAACGCGATAGGCGAAACGTGAAACGCCCCTCAACCTCGCACCGCGGCAACGAGCGGCGCGACCAGACCGGCAATCCGGTCCGCCAAATCTGCTTCCCTGCTGTATTCGCCAATCTTTCGAACGATGGCGCTGCCTACCACGACCGCATCGGCCCATTGAGCAACCTGCTGGACCTGCGTGGGGTTTGAAATTCCGAATCCAACGGCCACCGGCAACTCTGAATACTGGCGGATCTTGGCGACCTGCGCCTGAATACTGGGAGCCAAATCGGCGCGCTCTCCAGTTACGCCTTCGCGCGAAACGTAATAGATGAATCCGCTTGCCCGGGCGGCGATCCGGGCGAGTCGAAACTCAGGCGTCGTCGGCGCCACCAGGCGGATCCGATGCAGACGGTGCGGTTCCCGGTCCGGAATCAATTCTTCGTCGGGGGGCAGGTCAAGCAGCAGCAACCCATCTACGCCAGCGGCGCAGGCATCCCGATCAAATCGGTCGATAGTGTATTGCACAATCGGATTAAGGTAGCTGTAGAGAATAATTGGGACTGCGGTCTCTTTGCGGATCCGTGAAACAAGCAAGAGTATTTTCGGAAGAGTCGTGCCATTGAGGAGAGCGCGTTGCGCGCCCAGCTGGTTAGCGATTCCGTCGGCCAACGGATCGGAGAAGGGCACCCCGATTTCCAGGAAGTCGATCCCGGTTTTCGCAAGCTGAAGCGCGATCTCATAACACGTATCCAGGTCGGGATCGCCACCAGTGATGTAGGCCATGAACCCGCATCGGTGCTGCTTCCGGAGGTGGTCGAAGACCTGGTCGATGCGGTTCGCTGAAGAATCGTTAGAGTTCACTCAAATATTCCGATAAGTCAAAACTGGTTTCTGCGATGGATAGCGATCATCCGACTCTTTTAGCAGCGAGGCAACCTTTTGCCGCGGTGCTTCTCGCCGGCGGCCGCTCGCGCCGAATGGGTCAAGATAAAGGTTTATTGCAGGCTAGTCTGGGCACAAACGTCCTGCCGCTCTGGAAACGGCAGATCTGCGTCCTGCGCAGTCTCGCTCCGGCCCGGGTAATCATTTCCGGAGAGCCCAAGCCGTACTACCCCGATGGAGTCGACCTTTTGATGGATAAGTGGACCAAAGCAGGTCCGCTGGGCGGCCTCGCGACCTGCCTGGAGGCAGTGACTCAGCCGTTCGCGCTGTTCTTGGCGATCGATTTGCCAATGATCAGCGCTGATTTTCTCCTAAGAAACTGGATAAGGCCGGTCTAATAAAGTTAGCTCTTCCTAAGAGCCAAACAGCCCCCAATCGAGAACTCGGATGGTTTCTTGCCGCAACAAGAACCCGCAGCGGTTCTGGGGAACTCCTAAGAAACTGGATAAGGCCGGTCTAATAAAGTTAGCTCTTCCTAAGAGCCAAACAGCCCCCAATCGAGAACTCGGATGGTTTCTTGCCGCAACAAGAACCCGCAGCGGTTCTGGGGAACTAGCTAAGCTTCTCGGACTATGCGAATCCGGTCTCGGTGTCGTGCCCCAGACCGAAAATGGCTTTGATCCTCTGGCTGCCACCTATCCTGTGACGGCTTTGCCGATCACGCTCCGCCGGATTCAAACAGGGGATTATCGGCTCCAGGACTTTGTCGCGGAACTAGTCCAGCAGGGCTTGGTCGTCCTCTACCCGGTTTCGCCAAGAGAAAAGAAGCTCCTGCAGAACTGGAATTGGCCGAGCGATGTTTTCTTACGGTTTGATCCCGAAAATCGGGAGTGATTTCAGCACGGACTCCGTCACCCCGAAGATCAAGGGGATGGTTACAACCAGCCAGACTGCTATTAGCTCGGCTGGCGAACTTGGGCGTTCTTCTGATTTCATATTCTATCTTTGATCTTCGACGGAAAGGGCGCCTGCTCCGGCGCCGGGACGTGATGGTGCTTCGGGTTTACCGGCGAGATAAGCAGATTGCAGATCAATCCAAGCAGAAGGAGACCCGCCATGATATACATGGTCGAATTATAAGCCTGTTGCTTTGGTACCCCGATTCTTTTCAGGTGGTCAGAAATGTAGTTCACCAGGACCGGTCCAATGATGGCCGCAATCGACCAGGCAGTGATCAGGCGGCCATGGATCGCTCCCACCTGCAGCCCGCCGAAAATATCCTTGAGGTAGGCCGGGACAGTCGCAAATCCGCCTCCGTACATGGAAATGATCAGAAGGCAAATGAACAAAAACAGGGGGAGGTTCTTTGCCGCCTGCGTCCACGGAATCGAGGAGTAAAGGATCGCGCCAAGAACAAAGAAGAGCACGTAAGTATTCTTTCTTCCGAGGACATCGGATAAAGACGACCAACCGAATCGGCCGAGCATATTGGCGACACTGAGCAAGCCGGCAAATCCCGCTCCGACCGCGGCGCTGACACCAAACATATCCTGACAGAGCAGCGAAGCTTGCCCGAGGATTCCGATACCGGCGGAGACATTCAGACAGAGCACCGCCCAGAGCAGCCAGAACTGAGGTGTACGCCATGCGATATCGACTCTCACGTTTGCGTTGGTCACGAGGCGCCTGGCCGGTTGAGCCGTTCCAGCCGGCTGAGGCGCCCTCCAGTCCGGCGCCGGAACCCGCACGATGTACATGCCGAACATCATAAAGAGAAAGTAAATGACTCCCATAACGGCAAAGGTTTCGGCAACTCCGACGGAGGTCGATGAACGAAAATGGCTCATCAACTCTTGAGCGAGCGGAGCGCCGATCATCGCCCCACCGCCAAAGCCCATGATCGCGAGTCCGGTGGCCATGCCGGGACGATCGGGAAACCATTTCACCAAGGTCGAGACCGGAGAGATGTATCCCAGGCCAAGGCCGATCCCGCCGATTATCCCATAGCCAAGGTAGATGAGCCAGATGCTATGGAGCAGGACGCCGGCCGACGGGACCAGAAATCCACCACCAAAACAGCAGGCAGCAACAAACATCGTCAGCCGAGGACCCACTCGTTCGACCCATTTACCGAAAATTGCCGCGGAAGCGCCGAGCACGAAAAGCGAGATTGTAAAATCCAGCCGATCGTGGGTATGGACCAGTCGCTGGCCGTTGAGTGCGTGATCCCAAGTACACGGGACAAAGGCACGTTGAAAACGCTGAACCCATAGACTTGCCCAATACACATGTGTACGGCAAGTGCGGCGGGAGGGACCATCCAACGGGAAAAACCTGGACGCGCGACCGTTGACTCGCGCGAAAAAAAAGTGCGCATAAGGGGGTCTGGGATTTATGATCCAATCAAATCCACACATCAAGCGGAAAGCGGCGGGAGCGAGAAGAGTAGCGGCTGGAGCGGACTCAGCGGAGGAAGGTAACTGTGCAGCTGAGAAGCTCACGAGCGTTCAGGATTACGTTGCCATTCGCCAATGGACTGAGTTTCTGTCAGTTCCTACCGCTCTAGCACTACTTCCCACCGCTGAATCCGCTCCCGCCGCTCCCACCGCTTCCCGCTCCGTCCTCATCCTCGGGTCGTAGCGAGTCCGATCGAACCAGCTTCCCGTTTTCGGCAATCTGGAGCTCGAGGTCCGGTACGCCCTTCAAATCGAGATCCACCCGATAAATTTTTGTGTTGCCCCAGTCGTAGACTTCGGCGGATCTAATGGTGCCGGCCGCGAGTTCGCGTTTGATCGTGTCGAGCACTGGTGCGGGGAGCTGGTCTGCGGGAATATCATCGGCCAACGCTCGAAAAGAAAGGCCGAAGGCGAGAAGGGTAAGAGCGAAGATTCGCATTGAACGTAGGAGTGTCTCCGGACGCAAATTCACGTTTTGTGGTACCGAGGTCAACTCACCGTTTGAACAGGGAATCTATAGGTCCTATAGGTCGTATACATCCTATAGGTCTTGTTCCTTTGTATCCTTTGTATCCTATAGGTAGGTCTTCCGGCACCTGCATCTCATCAACCCAAAAATATGGCTAACATCAAGGCAAAGGCAGCTCGCCGAACCGCCCCCGAAGCAAAACTCCAGGCGGCAGGCGTGGCTCACGTTCATGAACGGCTCGGAACGCGGACGGATCTTTCCGAAAACGCGACCCGGGATATTGCAGCGGCAATCAACGGCTTGCTGGCCGACACTTTCGCCCTCTACCTCAAGACCAAGAACTTTCATTGGCACATGAGCGGTCCGCACTTTCGCGATTACCATCTTCTGCTGGACGAGCAGAGCGACCAGATCTTCGCGATGACTGATCCTCTGGCCGAGCGTGTTCGTAAGCTAGGTCGCAATACCCTTCATTCCGTCGGCGAAATCGCGCGAAACCAGCGCGTCCTCGACAACGATGCTGAGTATGTCGAGCCAGACGGCATGTTAGCGGAGCTACAGGAAGACAATCAGCAACTCGTCAAGCGCATGCGCGAGGCGCATGCCACCTGCGAAGATCACGGCGATGTCGCCACAGCGAGCCTGCTGGAGACATGGATCGATGAGGCGGAACGGCGCAACTGGTTTCTTTTCGAGGCGACCCGGCGGCACGCTTAGCGATTGATTGCACCAGGAGCGCCCTGGAGTGCGTGCGACCGGGCAAGGACCTAGAATCCAGGATCTCGGATTTAGAATGCGGCAAACGGAGAATTTGGTTCTTTCCTCCGAGATCTCGGCTTCTAAATTCTAAATCCTAGCTCCTAGATTCTAGACCCTCGTGTCCTTGCCAAAGACAATTCTCTCCCGCCCTGAGTAGATATTAAATCGGCGATCGCGCAGGAACCCGACCAGCGTCGAATGGTATCGCCAAGCTAGCTCTACCGCAATGCTTGAGGGTGCGCCGACTGCCGCGAAGAACGGCACGCCCGCCATCAGCGCCTTCTGCACTAGCTCAAAGCCCGCCCGTCCACTGACTCCCAGCACGAGCCTTCCGAAAGTAGCTATGTTTCCGTCGAGGAGGACGCTCCCGATAAGCTTGTCGACCGCGTTATGCCGTCCAATATCCTCGTGTATGCGGAGCAGGTTTCCCTCCCGGTTGAAAAAAGCGGCCGCGTGCAGGCTGCCCGTGCGGCGGAAAACGTCCTGATGTGCTGCCAAGCTCAGCAGCGTTGCCGCATCCATTTTTGGCGCATCGGACGGAAGGTTGATAATCCGATTGATCGCGAGTGAATCCAGCGAGGCTTTGCCGCAAACGCCACAACTTGAACTTGTATAGAAGTGACGTTCAAGTCGATGCAGATCGATTGGTTGTTTCAATCGGAGAATGATTGAGTTGCCGCGCTGGCGTTCCTCTGTAATCGACTCAATCCAGGATGGATCGTGAATCAGTCCCTCCGTGAAAAGAAAGCCGGCCGCGAGTTCCCGGTCGTGCCCGGGAGTGCGCATGGTGATTGACACAGCCCGCTCAACCAAAGCCGCCCCGCGGCGGAAGGCAACCCGGATCTCCAATGGTTCCTCGATTGTGATTGCATCAAAAGCGGGAACGGCTGGACGGCCCTCCTGGTAACGGTAAACCGGAAGCTTTTTGACAACGGACGACGCCATGGACTCGAGTGTTCTTCTCGCACGGAACTTAAAAATCTGCAGCAGGTTTGTCGGGAACTGTTTGTCATCGGTCATCGGCCTTTGGTCATCGCAAGATCAGTTTGGCCGCCGGCGATTTATGGCTAAGTTTCGGCCGTGGTCTTTGAGCGCGCCGCTATCAAATATCTTTACGTCTCGCCCGGGCACAATTTTTTTGGCCATTACGGGCGAGCTCCTTCGGATTATCCGATTCAGGAGGTAACCAGGATTCGTTGTCTCGCGGGACGCGGAATCGCAGGCGACCGGTTCCTCGATTACAAAGATGGTTACAAAGGCCAGATTACATTTTTTGAAGAGGAGGTTTACTTGGAACTGTGCAACCTCCTCAGCATCTATGATCGCTCGCCGGCAGTGCTCCGGCGAAATGTGCTGACGACCGGTGTGCGTCTTAACGCTCTGATTGGCCAGACCTTTCAAATTCAAGGCGTTACGTTTTCTGGCGTCGAAGAATGCCGGCCCTGCTTCTGGATGGATCATGCTTTTGGGCCCGGAGCGGAGGCTCATCTCAAGGGACGGGGCGGGTTACGCGCCCGCATTCTGACCGATGGCTACCTGAAGACGAGCGCTCCTGATGACCAGCAAACCGCGGCTGTCGCGCAACCTGCAGGGGAGAGTCTTTTCGGTGGCTGACAAACCTCCAACTTTGACGGTCAACGAGATCTATCGCTCAATCCAAGGCGAAAGCACCTGGGTGGGGCTTCCTTGCGTTTTTGTGCGCCTGACCTTTTGCAATCTGCGCTGTACTTATTGCGATACCGCTTACGCTTTTTATGAAGGGCGAAAAATGGCTTTGCCCGAGATTGTTGCGGCCGTCCTGGCCTTGAGCTGTCCCTTGGTCGAGATTACCGGCGGAGAACCCTTGCTTCAAAAAAATGTGTTACCGCTCATGGTGCAGCTTTGCGATCTCGGTCTGACTGTTTTGCTGGAGACAAGCGGCGCGCACGACATATCCAAAGTGGATCCGCGAGTGCACCGCATCATGGATCTCAAAACGCCGGGCAGTGGTGAGGTTCGGCGAAATCGGTTCGCGAACATCGAGCATTTGACCGGTGGCGACGAAGTGAAATTCGTCATCGGATCGCGCGACGACTACCTCTGGGCGAGAGAACAGATTGAAACGCATCGCTTGGCCAAACGATGTGGGACCGTTTTGCTTTCTCCGATCTTCGGGCGAATCGAGCCCAGGCAAATCGTCGAGTGGATGTTAGAAGATCGGCTGCTGGCGCGATTTCAGCTGCAGTTGCACAAATTTATCTGGGCTCCGGAGACCAAGGGCGTATGAGAGCACGCTTAACTAGGGTTTTCTTTTTTGAAGCGGCTCAGACCTTGCCCAAAGTGCCCAAATCACACAAATGCCGCCGGATGCATGGTCACAGCTTTAAAATCGAGGTATCCGTTGAGGGTGAAGTGGATCCCGAGACTGGCTGGATTTATGACCACGCGCGGCTCGGGGAGATGATGAACCCGCTGCTGGAGCAGCTCGATCACTCCTACCTCAATGACATCGTCGGTCTGGAAAATCCGACGATCGAATTAATGGCGGCCTGGTTCTGGAAGAAACTCACTCCGGGATGTCCTGGACTTTGCGAGATCGTAGTTCACGAGACCCCGACGGCGCGGTGCTCATACCAAGGTAGCGAATAGAGTAACAGGTAGCGGTCAATGGAGCGGAGGGAGCGGCGGAAGCGGCTTCAGCGGAGGGAGGTAGCGCGAGAGCGGAATAGTTGTGCAGCTGAAACCACAACCTCCGTTATGCTGCCTACCTACTTTCAACCGCTGAAGCCGCTTCCGCCGCTCCCTCCGCTCCATTGACCGCTACCTGCTAGTTGGCACCGCTGTATTGACCTCTCGCCTATTCATCGAGTAAGAAAGCCTCCCAATGAAAGATCGGATGGTGCTCGCCATCGTCTTATTGCTTTTTGCCGCGCAAAACCTGCTCGCCGATTCTTTCACTTTTAACCTCATTTCCAGCGGGCGCCTGGCGTTTCCCGCCTGGATGCCCGAACGTCCCTTGGCGCTTCCGAGTGAACATGCCCAACTCTCCTTCCCGATTGTGCCGATCCCGGCGGACGACGACCTGGCTTTGACGGTCGTTTTCAACGACCTTGTGGCCGGTTATCTGAGCGTTCTTTGGGAAGATGCGGAAGGCCATCGCCAGATGCTGGCGGCCAATCTCTTCGAGAACATTGGACTACCCGATCAACGCACCTTGCTGATCAGCCGGCCGACAATGGGAGGCCCGGGCCGGCTCATTCTGCAATCGAGCGAGCCGATTTTGAACGTTATCAGGGTTCGACTGGACTGGGTTCGGCCAGGGGTGATCCGGCTGACTGATAACCAGCCCAACGGCGCTCTAGTCACGAGCGGCGGTAAAATATTTGCTCCGGAAGAAGTTGATGGCGCCCCGCTGACCCCGATCGCCGACACCTGGGAAGGCATTATTTTGACGAGCTCAGTAACTGAGCGGGCTGAGCGTCTCGATCGCGGGATCGATTTTCAGGTAAACGTTCCCCGCAAAGTCAATCGCATGCGCGTGGACGTTATGGTTAATGGATTACCGTTGGATCAAGCGTTTAATCTTTGGCTCAACGGGATGCGGGTCGGGTCTTTGGCAATGGAAGTGCCCGACCTTACCGATCCGGGCTACGATCATAATGCCAATGTGAGCAGCGACGAGAACTTTACCGGCTGGCGGCGTGGTGTGCTGTATCTGACGGGCGACCGATTGCCTGTCGGCGATAATCATTTTGAGTTTGAGGGTCCCCCTGGTGTGCCGCTGGCAATCCGTGATTTCCTGATCCAGGTCGACTACGCACCGTACTGAAGCGGCCGGTCCTGCGTCCTGCGTATTGCGCCCTGCCGCCTTCACGCATTACGCCGACACGCACTACGCATTACGCCAACACGCACTACGCATTACGCCAACATGTCCCGTGCCTCCTGCTCTCCCGGCCCCGCATTGACTTGCCGCCGTGAACACTTAGCTTCTGCATTTGTCTATGAGATGGACTCCCTTGCGCGCAATGCATTCGACTTCTTCTCTCCGCAAAGGCCGCTCAGTTTCTGGCTACACGCTGATGGAAATCATGCTGGTCGTCGCCATTATCGCGGTGATCGCGGGTGGGGTTATCATCAAGATGACCGGCGCGCTCGATGTGGCCAAGATCCAGCGAGCGGAACAGGATATTGCCAATATCTATAGTGCCCTCAAGCTTTATGAAGCGCGGAATAATCAGATGCCCGATCAGAGCCAGGGACTCGATGCGCTGGTAAATCCGCCCACCACTGGCACGCCGCCCCCAAATTGGGTTCGGCTGATGGACAGTATGCCCGTCGACCCCTGGGGCACGCCTTACCAGTATCGCAATCCAGGAAAACGCGATCCGTCCGGAGTCGATGTTTTTTCATTTGGACCTGATCGCAAAGAGAGTGCCGACGACATCTATCGGCGCGTGCAGTAATTTTAATGCTTTCTCGGCGATTGATTTTGTCTAAATCGTTCTCATCGGGTTTTCTGGTGGATGGGACGCTGCGTGGGTTCACGCTTCTCGAGGTGTGCTTCGCCTTGTTTATTGTAGCCGTGCTGTTTGTCGTCGCGGTGCCGCCGGCCGCGCACTTGTACGATGAAGAGCGGCTGCAGAAGCCGGTTCGCGAGCTGCAAGGCTTTGCCAAGACCGCGCGTCGAGAAGCGATGACGAACCATCAGCCTTATCAAGTGCTCCTGCGCAGCGACCGATTGATTTTAACACCGGCGGAAAAAAAAGACGATCAAGAACAAAAGATTTACATGTTACCGGGAGATGTGACGATGGAGGTGCGGCATCTCACCGATAAAGATTTCAAGCGGCCCGCTGAAGATCAATGGTCCTTCGCGGCGAACGGGCTTTGCGAGCCGTTGTCTTTCCTTTTCCAGAGGGGAAATGATTGGATTCGCTTTCAAGTCAGCCCGTTGACCGCGCGCATCGAAAACCGGCAGTCATTCATTCGATGAGAGTGCCTCTTCAGGATTTTTTTTCTCTGAAACGCAGAAGCCGCAGGTCACCCGGTTTTGTCCTCTGGGAGATGATGCTGGCCCTCATGATTTTCTGCATTGTCGCGGTGAGTCTCACCCGGGCGCTGCACCAAACGATCGACACCGCGGTCATCCTCCGGGATGATTCAGAAGTGCGGCGGAACCTCCAAAACATCCTGGCGGAAAGCGAGACCATTAAACTGAACCCGGGTAAAGCCAATCTATCGATCGGCGATGGGCGAGTTCGCTACGAGCGTGAGATCAATCGCATTCAACCAAAGAACGACCGGAACCAGATCCTCGCCAACCTTTATCAAGTCATCGCCCGCGCTAACTGGACCTCGCAAAACCAGACGCGAACCAGTAAGGCGGAGATCGTGGTTTATCAGCCATGAGGAGGAAGCGTGAAGCGTTGCGAGTCCCGGGTCCCGCGTCCCGAGTGGCGGAACCCGGGACTCGCGACGCGGAACCCGGGACTCGGGACTCTTCCTCCGGCTATCTCCTCTTTGAGGTGCTTTTGGCGATGGCCATCCTTACTATCGTCGTCGTCCTGGTGTTTCGGATAATTGAGAGCACGGTGCGCTCAACGCTGGACGTCAGTTATCTTCAGACGAAAGAGGAGCAGGCGGATGGTCTCTTCGAATTGCTTCGCCAAAACTTTGTTTCGCTTCCTCAACTGACGGCGTTCCAAACGAGGGAACACTCCGGCGCCACTGAACTCATTTTCCGAAAGGCGCCTTTTAATTTTTCGTGGTCTAGCCAAGGTCCACAGTTCGGGACAATTGTGCTCTCCGCCAGGCCTGGGGCGGATGGGCGCCTTTCGTTATGTGTCCTTCAGGAACCGGAGGACGCCTCGCAAAGCTACCTGGATGGCTCGTCGGACGCCGAGCCAAATTGGTTCGTCATTCTTCCCGATCTTGAACAGTTAAGTTGGCGCTTTTATGACGGCGGCGCCGGCAAGTGGGAAACGAACTGGCCAAATCCAGCGATCAAGCCAGAATTAGTCGAACTAACCTTTAAGTTAAGCGGAGATCCGCGCGTGCAGCGCGGAGTATTCCGTTGGCCAGTGGCCACATCCAGCGGGACCTAGTGCGCCGCCTCAAATACCGATAATGTGGTTGCCTTCAAGTTTGGTCACAACAGAGTTGCAAACCCTTCAGTCAAGAAAGCAGCACAGCCCTCCGGCGCCGCCGGAGAGTTGTGCCGCCACCGCCTGCATCGCTCACCACCGTAGCGCGGACGGCCTCGTCCGTACTCCGGAGGTGACGCACGGGGCCGTTCGCCTTACTTTTTGTGAGCCATCCAGGCGTAACGGATCGGCTTTGCTGCTCGTCCTGTTCACCATACTTCTCATCTCCGGTTTGATTGTGAGCGCAGTGGAATTTGTGAAGCATGATGTCGACGAATACTCTGTCTTGTCTCACCGGTTTCGCGCCGAACAGTTGGCGGAGAGCGGGATTGCTTTTGGATGTAACCCGCAGGTGACAAACGAAGATCGCGCGATTCTCAACCAGCGGATGCCCGACGGAGGCGAATTCAGAGTCTCGGTCGCCAGCGAATCAACCCGCCTCAATATCAACTATATCCTCCAGAGCGGGCGCGAATACCTTCTTCAGGAGTTGTTTGATCGTTGGGGTGTCTCCTCGCGAGACGCTCAGCAGGCCATTGCCGAATTGCAAGAATGGGTATCAACCCCGCCTGGCGGCCTGCAAAATCTCGCAGCTGCCCCGCACAACACTTCGGCTGGAGCAGCGGCAATGTCGGTGCCGGCGCAGACGCAGGCTAAGGCAAATCCAGCGAACAACGCAGCCCCACCAATGACCCGTCTGGTACGCCCATTTCAGGCGGTCGAAGAGATGAGCCTTGTCAAGGCCTTCGCTCCCGTGATGAGTGCCCAACCAAACTGGATTAATTTTTTCACCATCTGGGGCGACGGCAAAATCGATGTCAACTTAGCCGATGCGCAGACAATCTCCCTGGTCACCGGGGTAGCCCCGGCCCAAGCCGAAGAGTTCGTCAAGTATCGGTGGGGACCCGACGGCATTCCTTTTACTCAGGACGATCGGGAGTACCAGTCCATGGAGCAGGTCAGAATGGCACTGGGCATGGCGCCCCAACAGTTCCAACTCGTCGACGATCTGTTGTCTCTGCAGAGCGCAATTGACCGCATCGAAAGCACAGGCATAATCGCGGGCTACACTCGAACCATCACTGTGATCACCAACCGCAACTCGGTGCCGATCCGCTATCTGTTATGGCAGGAAAGCTAGAGAAGTCCTCGACTTACTTTCTCCGCGCTGGAGAAGGTGAAGATTGGGAGCTCTGGATTTTGTCGGATGGCAGGCGGGCGGAGTTTGTGCGACGCACCAGCCAGCCCGCGGAAATCCCGGGTCGAACCGTGATTGCCTTGCCGGCCAGCCGGACAGTGAGTTTTCCCAGTTGGGTGGCCAGTGACGACAAAGCAGTCGTTCCCGAGATCATTCATCTGCAGCTCGAAAAACGAGGTCTTCTCACGCGGAACGGCAGCGCGACTTCCACCGACGTGCGTATTCTGGAAACCCAGAGCGGTCGGACCCTTGCTTTGGCAACCGTTTTGCAAGCCGACTTCCCGGCCGATCTCACGATCGAGAAAGCGATTCGCTTCGAGCCCTCAGTTTTCACTCTCCCCCTGCCGCAAGATCGGATTGTGCTTTGGCGGGAGCAAGGCCGCCTTGCCTTGGCGGCGACCAGGGGCCGTGATGCGGTGCATTCCCAAGTTCTGTCGGATCGCGAGATTACCGACGCGGTTGCGCAGGAGTTGCGCTGCGTGGTTTTTCAACTCCGGGCTCAGGGCGCTTGCGGTAACCTGCTCGGTGCCTCGTTGTGGGGCGACTTCACCGATGAAGAAGCTCGCCGAGTGGAAAGGGCGACTGGTCTGCGCGTGGCCCGGGACGAATTTCCCGCACCAAGCCTGACCGCGACTCCTTCCTCTCTCTTGCCACCGGCGGTGCAAACCCTCCATGCCAAAAGACAACGGCGTGATCAGATCCGGAGAACGATTCTCACCTTGTTGATTCTTTATGGGCTGGGACTTCTCGGCTTCGTCGGATACCTCGCTTGGCAGAAGTGGCAAGTGGCTCAGTTGGGAGACGCTATCCGTGCGGAACAGCCAACCGTGAATGCGATTCAACGAACCGCCGAACGCTGGCAGCACCTGCAATGGGCGATCGATCCGAAGACCTTCCCAGTCGAGTTGCTCTACCAGGTCTCCAATGCGTTGCCTGATCAAGGCATGCGGCTGGTGCGCTTCGAGCTTCAGAAGGGCAAACTGATCATCCACGGCGAGGCCAGCGGTGCACCGGCTGCTTTTAAATTTGCTGCTGACCTCAAGGCCAATCCAGCCCTGCGATTTTTTACGTGGAAGATGCCCAGTCCCAGCTTGCGCCCAGATGGCCGGGCGGAGTTTATCATTGAAGGAGAACCAAGCCTTGCGAAAATGGACTAAAAACGAGATCCGGCTCAGTTGGCTGTTCGCCGCGGCTATCTTTATCATGGCCAATTTCTACGGCGTTGGCTATCTGCTCGATCGCCAATCCGAACTAGCGCAGAAGCTCAGTGAACTCAAGGCGACCCGAGGATCCGACCTGAATTGGTTGCGCGAACGGAATCTCTGGTTGCGGCGGGAACACTGGCTGGATGCGAAGCAGCCGAAAGTGAGCGGAAACGAGGTGCCGCAGTCGGACCTTTTGGAGTCGCTGACGAAGAGCGCGGCCGATCATCAGTTGCAAATCCAGGAACAAGGGTTTGGCGAGGCGAAGAGTTCCGCTTTTTACCGGGCCGTAGCCGTACGGCTCAGGCTGAGCGGTAGCTTGGAAAATGTGATGAAGTGGCTCGCGACGGTGCAGCAACCGGAACACTTCCAGGCGATAACCAGTTTTTCTTTGAAAAGCGAGAACGAGCCTCCTAGTGTCAGCCTCGAATTGGAGGTAGCCCGCTGGTATGCACCGCAAGCTTAACGGATGCGTCGACCGAACCTTTCGCGCCCGACGGCACGTCCCCCTAGTCCGAAGGTACGCTCTTCCGGTATTGGTTACGCTCTTCGCTGCAGGTGTCGTTCGTGCCGATGATCAGCTGCCGGTCGGATACAAAATCGATCGTTACCGGAAGATTTGGGAACGCAACCCATTTACCTTGGTGACACCGGCCGCGGCCCACGCTGCGCCGAACCCTTTTGAAAAGCTGTTTTTAGTCAGCTGGCTTAAGGACGGCGGCAAGGACATTATTTTCGTCCAAAACACCGAGACCAACGATACCCAGAAGATCACGACGGAGCCGAACAAAGACAATCTGCGTTTGCTCCAGATGCATCCGAATGCTGATCCAAAGCTCGTAGAGGCGACAATCGCCAACGGCGCCGAACAAGGGAACGTAAAATTTCACTTCGAAGCGCCAAATCCAAACGGAAACGTTCCGGGCCAGATGCCCGGCAATGTTCCCGGTATCATGCCGCGTCCTGGGTTTCCCAATCCAGTTGGGGCATCGCCTAATGCTCCTGGCACGACCGGACGGTTTCCGGTTCCTCGTTCGGGGCAGCAACCCATCCCCGGCGTTCCGGGCAATGTCCCCGGCGCCCAGCCCAACGGTCCGGGAAGGTCTCCCCAAGCTCTACCCCAAGCTGTATCCCCGAGTCCTGGAGCACCTAGCCAACCCGAGATCCGGCGAAAGCGCTTGCCACCGCCTGACCAGGAAGAACAACGATAACTGATGCAGTCTCACCCGGATTATTTTCACGTCGTCGGGCTTTCTCGTCTTCGCGCTTTCTGCACCGTTCGCGTACTCGCTAGGTTGTGTCTTTCCTTGAGCCTTCTTCTTTTGGCCGTTCCGGCACGCGCTCAGCCGAAGTCCGAACCGGCCGCTTCACCAGAATCGCCGGCCGTGCCGTCTCAAGAGCCAATGAGTTCTTTTCAGGCCGTGAATGCCAGCATCGATACCATTTTGCAACAGTACGAGCAGCTGACCGGTAAAGTGCTGATCCGGGACAGCAATTTGATGGCCAACGCGGTGCCCATCACGATCTCCGTGCCGCATCCGGTTCCGCGCTCTGAATTGGTCCGTCTGATTGAGGCGGCTCTCCTCCTGAACAATTACGCACTCATTCCAGGCTCGGAGCCGAATACAGTCAAGGTGATTAACATCAATACCGGGAAAAATCCGCGGAGCGAAGGTGTTCGCCTTTATGCCAGTCCGGACAGCCTGCCCGCAGACGAGGAGGTAGTCAGCTACTACATGCCTTTCAAGTACATTTCAGCCAATGAAGCGTTGACCGTTTTTCAAACGCATATCTTGCCGCGCGCCTTCACTTCGTTCGTGCCGATCAACAGCTCTCAGGCCTTACTCATCACTGAAACCACCAGCGTTATTCGCCAGCTCATCGCGGTCCAGCAGCTCATTGATACTCCTCCCACCCGCACGGTCACTGAATTTGTGCAGCTGATCAGAGCCGATGCTGAAAAAGTCGCGGATACGATCAATAAACTGTTGGAGGCAGAACAAAAGGGGACCGGCAGTGCGCCGACAGCGGTGCCGCAAGCGCCGGGAGCGCCGGCTCGGGCCGTCAGTGAGGGGTCTTCTCTCGGCCAATTGATTGCTGATACGCGCACCAATCGGGTCCTGATTGTTTGCCGGCCGGGGGATCTGGACTACTTGCGAAACCTCGTGCTGGACTTTGATAAAGCTGCGATTGCCTCCAGGCCTCTGGAATATCGGCTCCGCTACGTTTCGGCCGGAGACGTTTTGCCAGTGCTCGCTCAGGTACTGGCGGAAAGTGAGAAAGAAGTGGAGGCAGCAAGGACCGGCGCCCAGCCGCAGCAACAGCAGCAGGCTGGTGCAGGTCAGAATCGGCAGGTGAACTTCGGGGGAACTGGCGGAGGCCTCGGGAGTAACACTGCTTTCGGAGGAGCGGCTGGCGCTTATGGCGGGACTGGCCAGGCTTACGGCTCGAATATCGCGGAGAGCCTCCTGCAGGAACCGGATCAGCCCGTCGGGCCGCAGGCGATTACCGTCGGAAAGACCAGGATTATTTCGGATTCGCGCAATAACAAGATATTGGTGATCGGGCCGCCCGAGAGTATCCAGCGGGTGCGGACCTTACTGGACCGACTCGATCGGCGCCCGCAACAGGTTTATCTCGCCACCGTCATCGGGCAGTTGCAGCTGACCAACGATCTCGATTTCGGTATCGATTTTACGCAGACGTTTAAGAAGTTGGGTGGAGGAAACGGCGTCGCTTCGGCCAACCAGAACAGCCCGATAACAACTGGAGGCAGTATCATTGATCCGCGGTCCATCCTGACCACTGGTGCTTTTCCGGCTAGCCCTGGTGGTTTGACTATTTACGGGAGCATTACCGATGCGATCCGAGTGTTTATTCGCGCCACGGAAACGCATGACCGTTTTCGAATCTTGGCGCGTCCATCCGTTTACACTGCTAACAATAAGCTCGCGGTTATATCAAACGGTCAACAAATCCCTTATCCGGGGTCGACTCTCACGAGTGTTCAGTCTGGAACTACGGGCATCATTAGCAACAACACCACCAACGCAGTCGCTTCCACAGTTGAGTTTGCCAACGTAGAGTTGCGGCTGGAAGTCATTCCCTTGATCAATACCGATGGCGAAGTCACCTTAAAAATTGCGCAGGTTAACGATAGCGCGGGTACTCCAGTGACTATTTCGGGCAATCCGGTGCCTGAAATCAATAGTCAGCGCCTAACTACAACCGTGACCGTCCCTAGCGGGGCGACGGTCGTGTTAGGCGGCCTGATTTCCGACAACCTCACGAAAACCGAGAGTGGCATCCCTTATCTTATGCGCGTCCCATACTTGGGGAATTTCTTCAAGTACCACACACAGAATCACAGTCGCACAGAGCTAATCGTCTTTATCCAGCCGGTTGTCGTCAACGACGATGCCCAGTCGGTCTCCCAAAGCATCAGAGAGGAGAGACGGACAAAGCTCGGGCCGGACACTTACTCCCTGGCCCATCCGGAGGAAGGGCCGCCAGCGGAGGCGCCCCCAAAGACGAGATCAGTCAGAAAAAACAAGGGGTACGGCAAGTAAATGTATATTGTCCCGCCGTAGTGGGCTTGTGGGACGAGTTCTGCACAACGTATACGCATGGCCCTGCGCCGGTAGGGCGAAAATTCATTCGAGCGCCAGGCGAGAACTTGTTTGAGCCGTCTGGAGAGTGGTAATGCTCCGGCGTCCGGCTCAAACGAGTCCTCGCTAAGGCTCGAATGAATTTTCGCCCTACCGGCGCAGGGCCAAGAAACACTTCGAGCCGATCTCTAACAATCCGTTGTCACTCCGACCCATTTAACTGCCGCGCTGATCCGCGAGTTCGCTGTTTTCACTCAACCGCAGATCGATCGTGAAGGCTCCGGGAAACATGGCTTCAGCAATCGGCCCCGGCACGAAAGACTGCACTTCGCCCTGCGCAAATTCTGCCTGGTCTGCTTGCAGAATGTACTGTCGCACCGGGTCGCCAGAGTCTCGATCAACCAGAACCAGGTTTAGCGGTACCTGCACCGGCAATCTCGGGTGAAGCGACGGATAGAAGTGGCAGTGCCGGTATCGGACCCCAACGGCATATTCCCGGGCCGAGAGTGAGCGGAACGTGATCTCGCGACCATTTACAAAGATCTGGTAATGGTGGCGGAACTCGGTGGTTCCCGAGAACTCTAACCGCCGCAAAGAAGTATCGACGAACCGGCTGGTCGAACCACCCGTGATGGGGCTTTCGGCCAGCAGAGGCCACGCTTCCAGCGCCCGACGAACGCTAAGGCCGGCAAACTCGAGCATCCGCGGAAAACGCCACTCCCAGATCTCGCGAAAAATCTTCGGCTCAAAACCGAAACCCCATTGCGCCAGCTCGGTCAGAATCCCCGTGAGATCGGACCATAACTCCGTTGGCAAGAGGCAGCGATCATGAAGGTCGTTACCCCAGGTTTTCAGTGGCTCGGTAAACGGCCGTTTCAGGAGATAAACGAGCAGCGCGCGAAACAAGAGGGTCACCGCGCTGGACCACTCGACTCGCGGAAATGTTTCCACGGCGCGAAATTCGATGAGGCCCAGCAGACCGGTTGGCGAACTCCAGAATTTGTCGACACTGATCTCGGCACGATGCGTGTTGCCGGCGATATCCGTATGTAGATGACGCAGGATTTCGTGGATCTCGTGCCGGGTGTCCCCGGCGGCAAGAGCTTCTAATTGATGATAGGCCAGTTCCAGGTTGAGCAGCTCGAGAGTGCTTTCATCGGCACGGGGCGCTTGCGAAGCCGCTCCCACGTACGCACCGGTGAACAGATAGGAAAGTGCGGGATGGTGCTGCCAAAAACGCAGGATGCTCGCCAGCCAGGCCGGTCGGCTAAAGAACGGGTTCTCCGCAAGAGTCGGTCCCCCAAACAGAATGTGATGGCCACCGCCAGTACCGTTCTCGATGACCCCCTCCCGGATCGTCCGTAGCCCCAGACTTTGGCCGATGTTCTCGAGTCGTTCTAACCATCGGTGGTAATCCAGCCAGGTACGGCAAGCCGGGACATTGACTTCGAGAACGCCAGGATCCGCCGTAAACGCTATCCGAGACCAGCTCTCCGGGAGATCGACCGGCAGGTGCCCCTGCCAGCGGATCGCCATCTGTCCCTGAACTAGCTCGGCCAACACAGCGACCAGCTCGGCGGTGGCGGAGGCAGACAGAGGTGGAAGAAAAATATGAAGCGAATCGGCCTGACTCTCGAGCACCAGTGCTCGCTTTGTCAGTGATTCTGGCAAAAGGTGTAAAGGGAGACGCAGACCCGCCGGCCCTTCCGCGGCGATCAATTGCGGGCGATTCAAATTCCATTTCTCTGCCCGCCACTCGTCTGCCGGCTTGTCTAGCGGAAGAACCCAGACCGGCCGCCGTTTGGCCTTTGGATCGACGGCTTTCAGCCAGCGATCCTCGCAATGAAGACGGCTCACCAGTCGATCACGCAACTGCCGCAACCATTTCTCATCGGTCCTTCCTCCGGCACCCATCTTCGTCACAGGCAATGCCAGCGGCCCGGTCAAGACCTGCAAAGCCCAGCGCGGATCCAGTTCACCCGGGTACAGTTTACCGGGCGTATAGAGGATGAGCGCTCCGGGCCAGACTTCGCTTGCGACGCGTTCGGCAAAGTCATAGGCGTACTGAAGTTTTCGCGGGCTAACCGCCGCGAAATGCCACTCATCGCCATCCGGCTTTTCCGGAATAAACGTCGGTTCCCCTCCCATCGTGAGAACGATCTCTTCCTCGCGCAAAGTTTGCTCCACGTGGGCGGCAATCTTCGAAAGGTCCGGTTCAGTCATCAGACTCAGATCCAAGCGCGAATCGAATTGTGCAGGGACCCGTTCGTTCCCGTAGTAGCTGCCGGAGATCGGAGCGATATCGGTCGTCCGCGGTCCCACCGCCGTGGCAATGAACCGGTGATCGCAAAAGGTGCCATTGGTCGGATCAACTCCGACCCAGCCCGCTCCGGGCAGATAAATCTCGACCCAGGCATGCAGCCCGCTGTCGGCTCTCCGGTCCTTGATGTCAACCTGGAACTCGCACAGGAAACCGCTGACCAAGCGCGCAGCTAATCCTGTTTTCCGTACGATAGTCGCACAGAGCAGGGCGGTGTCCCGGCAGGCGCCGATTCTGCTTTCGACCACTTGCGCCGGCGGCAAAGCCTCTCCGGTATCGCGCACAACGTACTCAATCTCTCGATGCAACGTCTGGACCAGGTTCACGAGCGCGCTCACCGTGTCCTGTTGAGCATCGAGCCGCCAGATCTCCTCCGTCGCAGCATCTTCCTCTGGCGGGATCGCGAGAAACGGCGCGAGAAAACTTCGCTCCGCCTCCGGGTAGGTGAAGGGGAGCTGCGCGGCATAATTTGCCACAATGAAATGAAAAGGATTTCTTGGCCACAGTTCGACCTCCAGCTGGACGGCCACTTTCAAGTTATCCGACGGACGAGGGAAAAAACAGGTTGCTACGAGGTTATCAAACAAATCCCGGCGGTACTGGATATCGCTCTCAATATTGATCCGGGTCTCCTGTTTATGGGTGACGACTGACTGCCCAGTCCGGGGATAGAGCCGGACGGTGTGTAACGAAAAGCTGACCGGCTTTTCATACACGTACTCCATCCAATTCTCGATTTGTACCCGCATGCGTTCTGCGCCGCTGAAGTTTTCGCCTTATCGATTTTCCGGTTCGTTCGATAGGCCGTTCCGCTGATTTCTCATTCGGCGCATCGCTACCTGGACCTTCATCGATTGCGTCCCGGATCCTTTGAATGTCCCGCGAATCGGAGACGCTTCTCCGGCGTCTCGTCCGAAAGAGACGGCGATATGCTGTTCGCCGCACCAGACGTTATTCGTCGGGTCAAGAGCTACCCACTGCTGACCGGGAACAAACGCCTCGACCCAGGCGTGCGTCGCTATCGAGCCGACCAGGCGACGAGTCCGTCCTTGAGAATCTGTTCCGGTTGCCGTTTCGATGTAACCGCACACATAGCGCGCGGGCAAGCCAGCGGTGCGCAGAACGCTGAGCATGACATGCGCAAAATCCTGACAGACGCCCGCGCGTTCTTTCCAGATGATGCCTACGTCGGTTCGGAAATCAGTGATACCTTTGCGATACTTAAAATTTTCATGCACAGTCTCCATTAACGTCTCCAGACCTTGCCTTAGAGAAAAGCGGCCGCTGAGGTATTTTCGGGCCCACTGAGTGGCTTCGCGCCCAATACTCACCATCTCGGTCGGCTGCAGGTAATCGAAAACAAAGGGAAGGGCGCCATGAAGGATTTGTCGAGCTTCCTGAATACTCAGATCGAGACTCTCCTGTGGCAGCTGCGCTGCGGTAGTCTCAATGAGTGCATCGCTCCGAATGCTCAGTCGCGAATGGCGAAAGGGGAGCGCGAGAACTGAAACCCGGTTGCCAAAGTAGTCCTCGTACTCCGAACCGGTGGTAATAGGTTCCAGCGCAAGCTGGAAGCGTTTAATTTGCTGCGTCTCGCGGGTCGGAGGTTTTAGACGCAACTCCAGGTGTGCCTCGGCCACTGGTGCACTGTAGCGATAGTCCGTCCGATGGATAACTCGGAAAAGCATGCGGGCTTATTTGTCAGGCTGAGCAACCATCATCAAATGCGGATACGCAAGGTCTGTTTGCCAAATGCTGCGTCAAACCGAATTGGTTAGAGCGCTGGCCTGATATTGTCCGAGCCAAAGCTCAGCGGCACAACTTCCTGACAATCCACGGCCGGACACTTGCGGTTACAATGAGCGGCATGCAGGATACGGACGAGACCGTCCTCGCTACTTTTGATACCGCCCCGGTTGACTCGCTGCGGCGTGGGTTCAAAAAGCGCGAGATGATTTCAAACGCAAAACGTGAAACCCGAAACACGAAACGCGAAACGTCTACCCTATGCGACTCTATAAAACCTCCGATCAGTTAGCCGTTGAGTCTGACGGGAGATTCTATGCGGTGCCGGAACGTGACCTGGACATCTTGCTCAACGACCGCGATTTGGCGGGAGAACTCCAAAGAGCGATCTCGAGCGGGCAGTCCATTCCAGAGCCAGCAAATCTGGTGGCTCCGATCGGTTCTCAGGAAGTCTGGGGCGCTGGCGTCACCTACGAGCGCAGCAAACATGCTCGCGTCGCTGAGGCCGGACAAGGGGGCGACTTTTATACGCGCGTCTATGACGCCGAACGGCCGGAATTGTTCTTCAAATGCAATGCGTTCCGTGTGTGCGGACTGGGACAACCAATTCGGATCAGGCAAGACGCGCGCTGGAGTGTCCCCGAACCGGAGCTTACTCTCGTAATCAACCAGCGAGGAACGATTGTCGGGTACACGATTGGCAATGATGTTTCTTCCAGGGATATCGAAGGTGAAAACCCGCTTTATCTGCCCCAAGCCAAACTTTACAACGGAAGTTGCGCGCTTGGCCCCGGGATCCTGGTGAGCGATCAAACGTTCGCCCCTTCGACCGAAATCAATTTGCGAATTTTTCGCGGCGCAAGCTTGCACTTTAGCGGCACGACGTCACTCGCTCGGATGCGACGCAAGTTTTCCGTGCTGGTCGAGTATTTATACCGCGAACTCGATTTCCCGATGGGCGCCTTTCTGATGACCGGCACCGGGATTGTCCCACCGGACGATTTTACCTTGCAAGCCGGTGATGAGGTCAGGATCGCGATCGAGCCGGTCGGAGAATTGATAAACACGGTCGCTTCTTCCAAAGGGAAAGTGATATCTTAGCGTGTCTTGGAGTGCGTGCGACTTGTCGCCGCTTTGAGATAGCGCGGAGCGCGGCCTAGACCGAGAACGGAACCGCAGAGTGCTGAATTCTCTCGCGAAAAAAACTGTTTTATCGAGAGCCGCGCTCCGCGCGGTCCGAAAGCGGCGACAGGTCGCACGCACTCCAAGACGCGCTCAAACGTACCTCCGCCTTCTAGTCCAGCCGCGCAACGACCACCAAATGTAAGTGGATCAAGTCGTTAACCAGATGTTTCCCCAGATAAGCGAAGAATTTCCCGGACCCGTATTGGACGTCCCAACGGGTTCGATCAAATTCCAGATGCGCTTGCGCGGCCAGCGTTCTCGAATCGGCCTGCCCGACGGTAGCCAAGAACGCAACTTGATCGGTGACACCTTTCATGATCAACCGGCCAGTCAGGTGATAGCTGGGTGAGCCGGGTGTGCCTGCCGGAACCGGAGCAGCCGAGATAAGAACGAATCGCGCCGCCGGGTATTTCGCGACGTCGAAGAAATCGTCGCTTGAAAGGTGCGCGATCAGCGTCTGGTTTAGCTGGGGATCCTTGAGGTCCTCGCAGGCCAGCGAATTCATGTTGATCTCGAACATCGCGTCTTCGAGCCGGCCTTCGCGCACCTCAAACCTGCCATCGTTGAAACGCAGCGTCCCGGAGTGGGAGTTTGCCAGATTGGAGCCCGTCCACTTGATGACGCTTTTCTCCAGATCGAGCCGGTACGACCCGCTCAAGGGTTCCTGCGAGGGTTGGTCCGCGTGCGGTTGTCCCTCCAGCCGAAAGCCTTTCTTGCGCCATTCCTCCAGACCACCGGCAAATTCCCAAACATCCGTAAAACCGGCCTTCTGGAGTTTATCCGCGGCCATCGACGCCTCCCGGGACGCGGGACCGGCTCCGTAAACCACCACGGGCTGGGTCGGGTCCGTGACAGCATGGTGGACCTGATCGAGAAAATCGATTTCATAGACTGTCGCTCGATGAGCCCCTGGCAGATGCTCCCAGCCATAGCTTTCCTCCGGCAGAACATGCAGAAGAACCGGCGGTTCGATCTCTTTCAGCCAATCGTTCACCCGCTCCGCGGCGATAGGTCTTGCACTCACGCTCCTAGCCGGCCCGCGGCTCAACCCGCGAAAGACGCTGTTTCAAGTACGAAGTGAGAATCGGCCTTGCAACCGACCAGATGCTGCCCCAGATGATTCCCGCCAGGACACCAGTTTTGGCTTCCTTCGCGATTTTCTGGTGAGTCCTGTCATGAATGTAGATCTTCTCCTTCCGGGACGGCAATCGGGACAATATCCATCCCACGATTGCGGCGAGGCTTAGCCATCCCCAGGAGTATTTCTCAAAGGTCTTCGAAAATCTCAGCGGAACATTGAGACTGTAACGCACGCCACCGGCGCTATCGAGCAGGTCGGTGCGCGCGCGCGAGAGTTGCGCGATCAATCGTTCTTTGTCTTCGTCCGAGCGAGCCACGAGCGGTCCTTCTTTAGTTCTGCACGAGTCAGTGGATAGATTGGCTTGGTAATACGGAAGCGCAGAACAACAGCGGAAACCGCGCTGAGTAAAAGAACCACGCCACCGCAGATGAGCGCGCTCCAGCCCCACTCGATGCCAAAAAGCCGCATCACCAGGTAAAGCAAAAACACGCTGAAAAGTAAGAGGAACGCGACAAAAAGGGCGACCGTGGCGGAAAAGAGCAAAATGAGGATCAAAAGATGAAGACCGGCTTCCTTCGACTCTATTCCAAGCAAACGGAGTTTAAGTTCCAAGTACCGTAAGAACGCGGCGACCCAGTGTTTGACTGAGTCGCTCGTTGATAGCTTTTCCGGAGTGGCTTGCGCAGAAGCCTCCGCGTCCATGGCTTGGTTGCCCAAAGCTATTTCCGAAACATGAGTCCGAGAAGGAAACCGGCTCCGAGCGCAATTAAGACCGCTTTAGCGGGATTTTCTCGCACATAAGCCTCGCCGTCAGATTGCCATGTTTTCGCCCGATCCTGGGCATCCGACCAGGCGCTTTGGGCCGCGCCCTGGAATTCATTTGCCTTGCGTTGGGCGTGGAAACGCAGCTCGTCGGCTTTTTTCTCGGCTGCCCGTCTAATCTCTTCGGCTTTGGCGCTTGCCGCATCCTTGAAATCCTGGGCTGCCGCTTTCACATGATCCTTACCTGTCTCAGCCGCAGTATGAGACTCAGTCTGTTCATCCATAGATATTTCCTCTGGTGGAATTGATCGTTAAATGGCGTTATTAGTTCGCTCCGAGTCTCTCGTTGACGGCAGGAAAAAGCAAGAGCAGGGGAAGCCCTGAAACTCCTATCAGTCAAATCTCCCGAAAAATGATCCGGGCTTTGCCTAGGTCGTACGGCGAAATTTCAATCTCGACTTTGTCGCCTGGCACAATCCGGATAAAATTCTTGCGCATCTTCCCGCTGATATGGGCCAAAACCTTTTGCCTATTCGGCAGGGCCACCCGAAACATGGTGTTCGGCAGGATCTCGGTAACAATGCCTTCAACAATGAGAGGGGCTTCCTTTGGCATGGCGACTCCCGGTAATATGCCTGGAACCGCTTGCCGCTCAAATACCTGCATCGCTCGCAATTCGGGGAATTGGCGAGCGATGCGGGTTTTGGCAGCGTCAACGGGTGTTTTTTACTTCGTCAATCAGGTCGGAGAATACCCCGAAAAAGTACGTCGCATCGTGTGGGCCCGGAGCAGCCTCCGGATGATACTGGACGCTGAACATCGGAGAATCGCGGTGCCGTAATCCTTCGACTGTCTGATCGTTCAGATTGATGTGCGAAACCTCAATATTCGAAGGCAGAGATTCCGCATCTACCGCGAAGCCGTGGTTTTGCGAGGTGATTGCGACCTTCCCTGTCCGCAGATCCTTAACTGGTTGATTGCCCCCACGATGGCCAAACTTCAGCTTGAAGATGCTGCCCCCGGCGGCTAATCCAAGCAGTTGGTGTCCTAAACAGATCCCAAAGATCGGAGTCCGGCCAATCAGTTGGCGCAGCTCGGTATAAATGTAAGGGAGGGCCGCTGGATCTCCCGGCCCGTTTGACAGGAAAACGCCGTCTGATTTCAGGGCAAGCACGTCCTCCGCTTTTGTCGCTGCGGGTACAACGGTCACCTTGAACCCGCGCTGGCGTAATCTTCGCAAAATGTTGAGCTTGATACCGAAATCGTAAGCCACGATCCGGTGTCGAACTGGCGGCAGCCGTTTGAAAACCTGTCCGTTTTCGAGCGTTTCGTCGATTAGTTCTCCCGCCCCCTTCACGATACCCCACGGACGGCTTTCCTTGTCCTCCGGATCCCACTCATAAGGCTGTGGAGCCGTGACCTCTCGCACGTAATCGGCGCCGCTCATCTCTGGCGCGCTGCGAGCCTGCGCGATCGCCGCGTCGGCATCGATTAACTCATCGGAAAGGCAAGCGCGCATGGCTCCTCTCGTCCTCAGATGTTTCGTGAGCGCACGGGTATCAACGCCTTGAACTCCGCCGATGTTCCAATGTTTAAGATACGAATCCAGGGTATCGTCGGCTCTCCAGTTGCTGGCAATGGCTGAGAGTTCTCCAACGACGAATCCACGTACGTGCGGCCGCAGACTTTCGTTGTCATATCCGTTTACCCCGTAGTTCCCGATTAACGGGTAAGTCATAGTTACGATCTGACCGTGATAGGAAGGATCAGTGAGAACCTCCTGGTAACCGGTCATCGCCGTATTGAAACAAATCTCTCCGACAGACGTTCCCGGCGCCCCGAAAGCGTGTCCACGAAATACCCTTCCGTCTTCAAGCGCGACTAAAGCGTCCTTCATATTGGAGACGAAAGTAAATGACGCGCGACAGACGTCAAAGGCCGGCTGCGGCCGGCAGACATCCGGCGCAAGACTCCGGCCAAATTTCCGCGATCGCGTACCTCGACGGCTTCAAGGAGGAGCCAGTCAGCCAATTTCTTGAGCGCGGCAAAGAGGGGCTCTGCGACCGTCAAGTCCGCTTGGTGCTCGCCGTGGCTTGATTGGACGAGCAACGCTGATCGCACCCGGTCTGCTTTGAGGTCCACCCGACCTGCCAACTGATTTCCCTGAAGAAACGGGAGAACGTAGTAGCCATGCTGCCGGCGGGCAGCCGGGGTGTAAATTCCGATTCGATACCTGAACCCAAAAAGGCGCTCGGTCCGCGATCGATCCCACACCAGAGGATCGAAAGGGGACAGCAACGTAGCCGTGATATTATCATTGCGCGGTACCCGCAGATTGGCTGGAGCAAACGCCGGTCGCGACCAGCTTTCCACCTCTCCCGAGACCAGTTCTCCGGCGGCTACCAATTCCGCAATTCTCGCGCGAGTATCGTGGAGCCCCAAACGGAAGTAGTCGCGAAGGTCGCTTTCGGTCGCGACTCCGAGCGCGCGGGCGGCCACTCGCAGAAGCTCGCGTTGAGCATCCTCCTCGGGCATCTCCGGAGCGCAGACCAGTTCCCGCGGCAAGACTCGTTCCGTCAAATCATAGACTCGCTCGAAGTTTCGGCGGAATGCGGTTGTAATTTTTCCGGTCCAGAACAGCCATTCGAGCGCGCGTTTGCCATCGCTCCAGCCCCACCACGATCCCGATTTAAGAGGCGCCTCAGCGGAAAGAAGTCGCTGCAGTTGACCCGCACTGATCGGTCCGCGGTTGCTGACCTCAGCCATGACCGAGTCAATGAATCCAGGTTTTTCCTCCGCTAGCCGGGCGACCAACCGGTAGATCCCCTGGCCTCCTTCCGCGCGACGCATCCTCCAGCGAAAAAAGGGAAAGAGGTCCAGAGAGATCAGCGATGCCTCGTGTCCCCAGTACTCAAATAAGGTTCTTTTGCCTCGCCGATAACTCAACTCATCGAGATGTGCCCTGGAGTAACTGCCGAGCCGAGAGAACAACGGCATGTAGTGCGCTCGCACGAGGACATTGACAGAATCAATCTGCAAGAGCCCGAGTCGCTTGACCGCTGTGCGGATCTCTCGAAGACCCAGACCGGTACGCTCAAGACCAAATCCTTGGGCCGCCAGCGCTGCGCGCCGTGCCTCGCTCAGTGACAAAGAAAAGGCTTTGCGGCGCCTGATCATGCTCACCAGGACAACTGGTTCCAATATGTGACGGCGCCATCGTGATTCTTGACAAACCGCACCGAGCCATCCTGCGAAACCACTGCCGCCACTGCATCGGGGTACAGGTCACAGAAGCGATAAACTGCCCGGTGGCGGGTTCCGACGTCGTCCAACGACTCATTTGTCCAGATTGAACCCTCCAGATCGAGCGCCTTGCGCACACTGGTGAGTCTTGGCGAATCCGCCCGCAGTTCCGCGCCAAAGCCCACTACCTCAAAATGCTTGGTCAAGATCAAGGCCCCGTCGATTGACATCAGATCAGCCAGGAAATGGGCGAACTCGAAGAGCGCCTCGTCCATGTCTCCAAGGTCCGCGTCGGCCACCGTCTGATATTCTCGCCAGCCCGCGCTCGAGAATTGGTTTTCCTGCGCAACTTGGGAAAGCCGTTTCATCGCCAGCGCAAGCGTCTTTCGGTAATGACTCCGCGTGTCTCCGACAGCCAGGCGGTATTTGAAGCGCAGCGATCCGTGCTCGTGCACGAAGAGCTGCTCCTGATGCGGCTCTATAAAAATCAAAGTGCCACCGTGCTTGGAATTCCGCACCACGCTCAGCGTCCGGCGCAGGACATTCTGCGAAATCATCTTCAGGAAATCGCCGTCCAGGGAGATTGATTTCTGGCGGGCGCCAGAGATGCGCTCCAGGAGTTGGGTCTTAGCCAAAGTGAAAGCATCCAGCAACCACTTCGATTGAAACAGATCAAAGGCGTGGCCTTCCATTTCGCCGCCACTAAGGGCAGCAATTCGTTTCTGGCCCAGGAACAGACTCAGCCGGCCTGGTCCAAACGCTTGGACCACTAAACGCGGCGGCAAGGCGACGCCAGTGAAGCGGCCGCCGTCGACGGCGTTAACCCATCGTGTGCCGGAGACGACAATTCCCCAGATACCCAGACGGTCCTGCGGATCTGGACTGATGCCAATGAGCGAGCGGAAAAATTCAGCGGCCGTGGATATCCGTCGGACCTCCTGCTCGTTGAAAGCGCGACGCCGATCAAGGATGATTGGAGAAAGTCCCGTTGGTGGTCCTCCATCGTATGGCAATTCCTCTGGTGGGATCAGGAACAGCCGGAACGTCACGGGACGCTGCTCCTCCCGAAGCAGGCTGGCGTGATAGGCGACGTCGAGCACGAGCCTGAGTTGGGCGTCGGTCGGCAATTCCTGTATCGATTCTTGCGGCCAGACCTTTTTGACCAGATCGGCCAAATGAGAAGGGTAGGAATATCCAAGGTAGCTTTGCGGGCGTTGAGTCATGCAAGTCACGGCCGTGGGCCGGAAATATGCGTAATTTCGGCGAAAATGACTCGGCCACAACTGGGATAGTGCCTGCCGGTGCCAGTGCCAGTGCAACGTCTTTGATACACTGGTGCCATCGTTGCGGCCCAAAGGGTTGCGTTGAAGAGATTGTCTCGCAACCCCCAAGGTCGGTAGGGACAAGCTCCCCGGACAAGCTCCCGCTTGACCTTCTTAGCATTGGATCACGTCTCGATTTGGACGAGCAGGCCACCTCCGCAAGGCTACGGCGCGCCCTCCGGTAAAGTGTTTGTGCCATTCCATATCCGGGCCGCGACGAAGGCTTGTCCGTAGTCGGGCCGCCTCCGCAAGGCTGCGGCGCGCCCTCCGGCGATTAATTCCGTTTCCGATTCCTGCTTTTGTCCTCGTTCGTTGGAAAATTGCATCGTCGCGTCACCTGAGAACCTTGGCTGAACGCTGGTGCACCCCGCCTCAATGAGGCCACAGAGCAAAAGGAGGGCAAAAAGTTTTTTCGGCATTTATAGCACATTTACGCCGGAAAACGCTGTCAGCGAGTTACTTGCTCGTCATGCTTGCCGGGGCGTCTGCTTTTGCCCGGGGTTTTTAACTCGGGGCAATCTTACGCCTCTTTCAGGGCGACCGGTGAGGAACGGTTTTCCCGGGGTAAAAACCTGGTAAAAACCCCGGGCTCAGTCCTGATGCCCCTTCGAGGCGAAAAGCAGACGCCCGACGCGTCCTCACTGTCAGGGTCACTGTCAGTCCAGGAACCCGGCGCCGCAATGTTGCGAGCCGACGCAGACGCGGGCTAAGCTTGCGCGGGGGCCATCCACGCGATAAGCCCAGTGTTTCCTCGCGGCGCAAACATACCAACCGCCCGGATAGGACTCATGCAGAACGCGCAGAATTCGACGGCTCAGACGCAAGGTGCCATGACCCGTCCGGCTCGTGCATCGCGCCCGGCGTTGCTCGTTGCCTCCGGAATCTTCCTGAGCCGTTTGGCGGGCTTGATCCGGGATCGCGTTTTGGCCCATTTTCTGGGTAGCACGGATGCCGCGGACGCGTTCCGAGCGGCGCTTCGCATCCCAAATTTCCTGCAGAATCTTTTTGGGGAGGGGGTGCTCTCGGCTTCCTTCATCCCGGTTTATGCGCGGCTATTGGGATCGGGCGATGAGAAAGAAGCGGATCGAGTAGCGGGTGCAATCGGCGCGATTCTGGCCGCACTGGTCTCAGTCCTGGTCGCCCTGGGAATGCTCCTGGCGCCTTTTCTGATTGACGCGATTGCTCCCGGATTTACTGGCGAAAAGAGACTGCTGACAATTGCGTTGGTTCAGATTCTGTTTCCGGGCGTTGGGGCGTTAGTGCTGTCGGCTTGGTGCCTCGGCATTTTGAACAGTCACGGAAAGTTTTTCCTACCCTACTCCGCGCCGGTCATCTGGAATCTTTGCGTGATTGGGGCGGTGATGCTCTTTCGGGCGACTCCGTCCCTGTCCGCGCTGGCAATTTATGCCGCGATCGGCGCCGGTATCGGCAGCGTTGGTCAGCTCCTTATTCAGGTACCGACGGTATTTGCGGTGGCCCGAAGAATGACGTTTGAATTTCAACTGCGGTCTCGGGCGGTGCGAACCGTGGTCAAGAATTTCGGGCCGGTGTTTATCAGCCGCGGAGTTGTGCAGCTGAGCGCTTACATTGATGCGCTTTTGGCGAGTCTTCTGCCTTCCGGCTCGGTCGCGTTGTTAATGTACGGGCAAACGATCGCGCTGCTCCCGGTGAGTCTTTTTGGAATGTCCATATCAGCGGCGGAGCTTCCGGCCATGTCGCGCACACTGGCCGGCGACCGTGAAGCCGCCTCGGAAGCGCTTAACAACCGGCTGAAAGCGGCTATCCGCCAGTTGGCGTTTTTCGTTATTCCGTCAGCGATGAGTTTCTTCGCATTTGGGGACACCATCGCAGGGATGATCTATCAGACTGGGCTTTTTACTCGGCAGGACACCTTATTCGTTTGGTCTTTATTGGCCGGGTCTGGCATCGGCCTGGTGGCCTCGACCTCAGGCCGCCTTTGTTCCTCTGCCTTTTACGCTCTGCACGACACGCGCACTCCGCTCCGCTATGCTCTGGTTCGAGTTGGCCTCACGACAGTGCTCGGGTATCTCGCCGCGTTTCCTTTACCGCACCTCCTGCATATCGATCAACGCTGGGGAATTGCCGGACTCACTGCCTCTGCCGGGATTGCTGGTTGGATTGAATTTCTGCTTTTGCGCAGAGGCTTTGCGGCGCCGGCTCGGCTCTTTCTCGGCCAATCCGCGCTACTACCTGTTGCTCTGGAGCGCTGCTGCCGCCGCCGCCATCGCGGCCTATCCTTTGAAGGACGTTGCTGGTCTGAGGCATCCGGTAGTCAGCGGTCTGGTGGTGCTTCCCGTTTACTGCCTTCTTTACTTTGGAGCGGGGCTTCTGCTGCGTGTTCCGGAAGCGCGAGGCGCTTTGCGACGATTCGGTGGCGCTTGAGAATTTGCGCCATTCAGAAAGGCAGCAGATGGTGGCAAGTGAAGTGGGCGGTCTTGTTGGATTTCCGTAAGCCAGGGATGGACGAACATTCAGAGACCGTCTCGCAACGTCCTGCTGGTCAACGACTGGTAGGGCGAAAATTTATTCGAGCGCCAGGCGAGAACTTGTTTGAGCCGTCTTGGGAGTGTGGCAGCTCCAGCGTCGGGCTCAAACGAGTGCTCGCTAAGGCTCGCATAAATTTTCGCCCTACCGGCACAGGGCAAAAGACATATTGCGAGACATGCGCGGAGTTTTCGTCCATCCGGCACGGAACCAGAGACACAGCGAGGGACAAGCGGCTCATTCGAGGCAGCCTATTGCCGAGCTGTCATCTTTCCCATTCTCCCCAGCTATGGAGCACATTTATTCCGATCCAACCTTCCAGATGGCCCGAGACCAGTTCCAGCTGATTGCGGATCACATCGACATCCCTGTCAACCTGCGCGAACGCCTCATGTGGCCGAAGCGGTCCGTCGCTGTCTCCGTGCCGGTTCGCCTAGACGATGGTTCAACCAAGGTTTTCCAGGGATACCGCGTACAGCATCACCTCTCGATGGGGCCAACCAAGGGCGGTACCCGATTCTCGACCAGTGTAACGATTGGCGAGATCGCTGCCCTGGCAATGTGGATGAGCTGGAAATGTGCTCTCGCCGGTTTGCCCTACGGCGGCGCGAAAGGGGGTGTACAAGTCGATCCCCGTCGCTTGAGCGCGGGCGAGCTGGAGCGACTCTCGCGTCGCTACATGCAGGAAATGATCCCGTTTATCGGACCCCATACGGACATCATGGGACCAGACATGGGGACCAACGAACAAGTCATGGCTTGGTTCATGGACACCTATTCGGCGCATCACGGGCACTCGGTTCCTGAGATTGTTACCGGGAAACCGGTCAGCCTCGGCGGTACTTCCGGTCGCCGAGAGTCAACCGGACGCGGAGTGGTTTATCTGGTCGAGCGGGCAGCCAACATAATCAAAATGGCTTTAAACGACCGTACCGCGGTAGTCCAGGGTTTCGGCAATGTCGGGATCGGTAGTGGCGCAAGGGCTCGCGTACAAAAATGGAATGAAAGTCATCGCCCTCAGTGATGCTTCCGGCGCGATTCGGAAAGATGGAGGAATCGATATTCACGCGGCCGAAAAATATGTTAACGACCGTGGCCAATTAGAAGGCTTCCCCGGGGCAGACGCCATTCCGCCGGACGATCTCCTGGTGATTCCTTGCGACGTGCTGGTGCCCGCTGCCATAAGCGGTGTGATCAACGCGGGGAACGCCAAACGCATTCAGTGCAGAATTCTCGCCGAGGCGGCCAATGGCCCGACCACCGTAGAAGCCGACAAGGTTTTATTTGATCGTTGGAACGAGGTCTTTGTGATACCCGATATCCTCTGCAATGCGGGTGGAGTGATTGTCTCCTATTTTGAATGGGTGCAGAGCCTACAAAGCTTTTTTTGGAACGAGACGGAGGTCGTTGACCGACTCTTCCGGGTCCTCCAGCAATCCTTTTCCGCGGTTATCCGGCGAGCCAAAGAGGAGAAGATACCTCATCGCCTTGCCGCGATGGCCATCGGTGTTGAGCGAGTGATGAAGGCCCGGCGAGATCGGGGATTGTTTCCGTAGGAAAGACGGCGGGAGGGTCATGTTTAGACTTTCAACATTCAATCCAGATCGGTTGCTTTCCGACCTCTGGAACCGCCGACCGAATGTTGAAAGTCTAGACGTGACCCTCCCGCCGTTTGACCCTCCCGCCGTTTGACTCGGAAGTCGGATTAAAAAAGGTTTCCAAAAAAACAGAGCGAGTCTAGTCAAAAAAAAACAAACGTGGTCAGCGCATCGTGCGACCGTGAATCGAGAAAACGTAATTCCCCATGCAGATTCCAATTAGCGAAGTCGAAACTCTTTCCAAGCCGGCCACTGAACTGTGGTTTAAAGAGGCGATTATTTACCAGCTTCACATCAAAACTTTTTGCGATGGCAATAATGATGGCATCGGGGATTTTCCGGGATTGCTGACGAAGCTGGATTACCTGAAAAACCTGGGGGTCACCGCGGTCTGGCTCCTGCCGTTTTATCCTTCTCCCCTGAAGGACGACGGTTATGACATCGCCGATTATCGAAATGTCCACCCGTCCTACGGAAATTTGGAGGACTTTCGCCAATTTCTCAATGCGGCGCACGACCTCGGATTGCGGGTCATCACTGAGCTTGTGCTCAATCATACCAGTGACCAACACGTTTGGTTTCAAAAATCGCGGCGCGCTCTCCCCGGCGATTCGTGGCGCGATTACTATGTCTGGTCAGACGATCCCACCAAGTACCAGAACGCTCGAATCATCTTCAAAGACACTGAATCCAGCAATTGGGCTTATGATCCGGTCGCTAAAGCCTATTACTGGCACCGGTTCTATTCGCATCAGCCCGATCTCAACTACGATAACCCGGAAGTGCGTTCGACCATGCTCGGGGTCGTCGATTTCTGGTTGGAGATGGGGGTGGACGGTCTTCGGCTGGACGCCGTGCCATACTTGATCGAACGGGAGGGCACCAGTTGCGAGAACCTGCCGGAAACGCACGCGTATCTGCGCGAACTGCGGGCCTACATGGATGCCAAATATCAGGATCGCATGCTCTTGGCCGAGGCAAACCAATGGCCCGAGGATGCGGTCGCCTATTTCGGCACCGGCAATGAGTGCCACATGGCCTTCCACTTTCCGATTATGCCGCGAATCTACATGTCGCTGCACATGGAGGATCGCTATCCGATCGTCGATATTTTGGAGCAGACCCCGGTCATTCCCGAAAACTGCCAGTGGGCGATGTTCTTGCGCAACCACGACGAACTCACGCTGGAAATGGTGACAGAGGAGGAGCGCGATTATATGTATCGCAATTACGCACGCGACCCTCGCGCCCGCATCAATCTGGGCATCCGTCGCCGATTGGCCCCTTTGCTGGGGAACAATCGAAAAAAAATTGAGCTGATCAACGCGATTCTTTTATCGATGCCGGGAAGTCCAATCCTCTACTACGGTGACGAGATCGGCATGGGAGATAACATTTACCTGGGTGATCGCAATGGCGTCCGGACGCCGATGCAGTGGAGCGCGGACAAGAATGCCGGATTCTCTCGAGCCAACCCGAACTCGCTGTTTTTGCCGGTAAACATTGATCCGGAGTTCCATTACGAAGCGATTAACGTCGAACTACAGGAAGGCAATTTGTCCTCGACCCTGTGGTGGATGCGTCGCATCATTGCGATCCGCAAGCGCTTTCCCGCATTTGGTCATGGCGACTTCAAATTGTTGACGCCCGTCAACAACAAAGTCCTCTGTTTTACGCGAAGCTACGAAAGCCAGACGGTTCTTGTCGTCATCAATCTCTCGCGCTTTTCTCAAGCGGTGGAGCTCGACCTTTCAGCGTGGGTCGGCTACACGCCGGAAGATGCCTTTGGTCATGGACGATTCTCTGTTATCCGAGACGCGCCCTACGCGATAACACTCGGTCCGCATACCTTTTTTTGGCTGCTGCTCACTCCTCCGGCGGTCGCCGGAGTTGCCGACGGGGAACGCTATCTGCCAGCGATCCAGTTCAATGGTTCGCCTGATTGGTGGAGAACGGCAGCCGGCATGCGCTTTGTCGAAAGCGACTTGCGAACTTATATACGAAAATGCCGCTGGTATCGGAGCAAAGCGCGGCAAATCCTCAATGCTACTTTGGCCGACACTGTCGTTCTCGATGAAAAAGAGAACAGCCAGCTCTTGCTGATTAACTTTACTTTCTCGGAAGGCGCGCCCGATCTTTACACATTGCCGGTAAAGGCGGTGTCTGGAAACGAAGCACGCGGTATCGAAGTCGAACATCCGGGATCGGTCATCGCGCGGATTGGAACTGGTGGCGATCTGCTGGTTGACGCGATCGCCGTACCGTCGTTTCACCGTGCGCTCCTGGAGAGTGTGGAGAAGGGAATCGCGATTCCGTCCCGGGCTGGGCGGTTGGTGACGCACTCCTCAAAGCGCCTGGGTGACGCGGTAGATAACAAGGCGTTGCCAGGTTCACGGATCTTGAAGGTCGAGCAAAGCAACAGTTCGATCCTGTTTGAGGATAAAGTTTACGCCAAGTTTTTTCGCAGACTGGATGAGGGGTTGAATCCTGATCTGGAAGTGACCAAACAACTCAGTGAAAACTGCGGATTCCCGAATGTGCCGCCTTACCTCGGCGATCTGCAGTACATCGCGCGCGGACAAGAGCCGGCCGCCTTGGTGATGTTGCAAAAATTTACGAACAGCGACCAGGAAGGTTGGACGCACACCCTGGCCGCGGTCGATCGGTATTTTGATCGCGTGCTGGCTGAGCCCAATATCGTGCCGCCGCCTCCCGTCGGGCTCTGGGAGGAGATTCCCGATCAATTTCTAACGGTGATCGAGGGAATGCATCTCGAGAACGTTCGTCTTCTGGGTGAGCGGACCGCCGAGATGCATCTCGCGCTGGCGAGCGATCACGAGTCTCCGGAATTTTCCCCCGAGCCATTTAGCTTGCAGCATCAACGCTCGATTTTTCAATCCATCCGCAGCGAAACCAAGAACACGACGATTCTCTTGTCGAAGGCCTTGCCCAACGTCGACGAGTATTCGCGTGCGCTCGCTGAGCAGGTCCTGACTCGGGCGACCGAGCTCTCTGCCTCCCATGAATACCTGCTGAATTCCTCGATCGCCGTCGATAAAATTCGCATTCATGGCGACTATCATCTCGGGCAAGTCCTGTTCACGGGCAAAGACTTCATCATCCTCGATTTCGAAGGCGAGCCGGCGCGTCCGCTGGGCGAAAGAAGGCTGAAACGATCCGCGCTGATCGACGTCGCGGGAATGCTGCGATCTTTTCACTACGCGGCGCACTACGGTTTGCTGGAATCCCGGACAATCCGGCCGATGGACCGCGGTATTCTTGAGGGGTACGCTGATCTTTGGTCGACCCGGGCTGGCCAAGTCTTTCTGAGGGCCTACCTGGATCGCTCGGGGGACGCTTCGTTTGTGCCGAAGGATCCGGTCAACACCCGTCGCTTGCTGCGAAGCTATTCCATTCTGAAGGCGATGTACGAGTTGCGTTACGAATTAAATAATCGACCTCGTTGGATCGCGATTCCTCTGCGCGGTCTCCTCCATTGTCTGGCCGAAATTTCAACCGGCCAGGCAGCAGCTAGCGGGGCCGCAACTCGGATCGGAAAGACTAGTGCACCAGGTGCTTGAGCGTCTTTCCGGCGGAATGCGTGTGATCAGGAAACCAGCGGCAATCCGGCTGCTGACCGCCTCCTTGCCGAGGCCAAGGGTGCTGGTGCCCACGATGGGAGCTTTGCACGAAGGCCACTTGCAACTGATCGATCGCGCCCGAAAAGCCGCCGGCCGGCATGGCCGGGTAATTGCGACCATCTTCGTCAATCCCACCCAGTTCGGGCCGCAGGAGGACTACCAGAACTACCCACGCTCATTCCGCGAAGATAGCGCGCAGCTGCGCGCGCGCGGCTGTGATGTCCTTTTCGCGCCTGCGGCGAAAGAAATGTACCTGCCGGATATTTCAGTAACAATCAATGAGAGCCGCCTCTCGTGGGTCATGTGCGGACCTTCGCGCCCAGGCCATTTCTCCGGAGTGTGCACCGTGGTTGCCAAGCTCTTTCATTTAACCTCGCCAGATGTAGCTATCTTCGGACAAAAAGATTTTCAGCAGTTTATTATCCTGCAACGGATGGTGCGGGATCTTGATTTCAATGTCCGCTTGATTGCGCATCCGATCGTGCGCGAGGCTGACGGTCTGGCTTTGAGTTCACGGAACGCCTACCTCTCAGCGTCTGAGCGGGCGCAGGCGCCAATCATTTACCGCGCGTTGCGGGAGGCGGCTGGCAAAGTGGAACGGGGATTTCGCGGTGTGAGTCGGCTGGAAAACTTCATCCGCGATCGGATCCAGAGCGTTTCAGCGGCTAAAATTGACTACATCGCAGTGGCGGATCCGGAGACTCTGGAAAGGAAGTCCGCGCTAACGCCGCCGACGCTGCTGGCAGCGGCCGTCTATTTCGGATCGACCCGTCTGATTGATAACGTGCTCCTGCCATAGGCACACTCTGGTCGAGAGTTCTTTGAACACTGGCAGCTGATGTGGAGAAATGAAAAATCTGTGGTTTTTATCTTTAAGAGACGTTCCTTGGCCGCCCTGAGAGGCGCGGCCGCGTTCGATGAATCGTTTTGATTTTATCATTGTTGGCAGCGGGGTAGCCGGCCTCAGCCTGGCCTTAAGACTTGCGGAGCAGGGGAGCGTCGCGGTCATCACGAAGCGCACCCCGGCCGACTCGAGTACCGCTTGGGCCCAGGGTGGGGTGGCTTGCGTGACGAGCGCCGAAGATTCATTTGAGCTTCATATCCAGGATACGTTAATCGCCGGTGCCGGACTCTGTGACGAGGAAGCTGTCCGGACGATCGTGACTGAAGGACCGGCCGCCGTGCGCGATCTTGTCGCGATCGGGGTTCACTTTGATGAGCGCGTTTTGGAAGATGGTCAGCGGGAGCTGGATCTAGGTAAAGAGGGCGGTCATTCCAAACGTCGAGTGCTTCATTATCATGATTCAACCGGACGGGAGATTGAACAGCGTCTGTTGGACGCCGTCGCGAAGCATACGCAGGTCCAGGTGCTCGGAAATCATATGGCGGTCGACCTTATCACCACCGGCAAACTTGGTTACGCTACCGAAAACCGCGCGGTGGGACTCTATGTCCTCGACGAGGCTGGCGGTAAAGTAAAAGCGCTACGTTCAGATCGGGTAATCCTGGCTACCGGCGGCTGCGGCAAAGTCTATCTTTACACTACGAATCCGGTGGTGGCCACGGGCGACGGTGTAGCCATGGCTTGGCGAGCAGGTGCCACGATCGCCAATATGGAGTTTATCCAGTTCCACCCTACCTGTCTGTTTCATCCGGAAGAACGAACATTTTTGATCAGCGAGGCGGTGCGCGGTGAAGGCGGAAAGCTTGTCGATCCTCAAGGGCGTGAGTTCATGGCCAGGTATGATCAACGGGGGGCGTTGGCGCCCCGGGATATTGTGGCCCGCGCGATCGATGCGGAAATGAAGCGGACCGGGGCCCAATGCATGTTTATCGATATTAGCCATCGGCCGCCTGGATTTATCAAGAAACGTTTCCCGAATATCTATGAAACGTGTCTCGGCTTGGGCATCGATATCACGACCCAACCTATCCCGGTCGTGCCCGCAGCCCATTACCAGTGTGGGGGCATAAAGACCGATCTGGATGGCGCTAGTACTTTGCGTGGTCTGTTTGCGATCGGCGAAGTCGCCTGCACCGGTCTGCATGGCGCCAATCGCCTGGCCAGCAATTCCCTTTTAGAAGGAGTGGTCTTGGCGCGGCGCTGCGCGAGCGCCCTCCAGCGACCGAAGTACTCCCGTTATCATCAGGATGTCGAACTTCCCGAATGGCGACCCGGTCACGCTCAGGATGTTGATGAACTGGTTGTCATCTATCACAACTGGGACGAAATCCGTCGTCTGATGTGGGATTACGTTGGAATTGTCCGAACCAGTAAACGCCTGCAACGCGCCAGCGCGCGTTTGCGCAATCTCCATCGCGAAATTCAAGAGTTCTACTGGGATTTTAAAATCTCAACCGACCTTCTTGAATTGCGGAACCTGTGCACGACGGCCAGCTTGATCGTCGATAGCGCGCTCGTGCGCAAAGAAAGCCGCGGGTTACACTGCACGCTCGATTTTCCGGCTGCAGACGATAAGCGTTTTTTAAAAGAAACATTACTCGCGCGCTATTGAGATTCTTTTTGGCCACTCAACGCGTTGGAGTACCAGACACGGAATCGATATGAAAGCAAGAATCGGAGTTCTTATCGATCCTCGATAAGCCAGGTTGGCGGCATGACAAACACAAACGTTGAACGAAAGCTGCCTTTTACAGACCACGTTGCACTCATCACGGGCGGAACAACCGGGATCGGGCTGGCGACTGCCGCGGCATTTCTTCGCGAAGGCGCGCAGGTTGCAATACCGGAGTTAATCCGTCGACGCTGGCGGAGGCTCAGCGCTCCTCGGTGATGGCGCCCTCGTCATTGCGGCTGACGCAAGCCGAATCGAGGATACCAAGACCATGGTCGCAGCCGTTCATCATCGTTTCGGCCGGATCGACTCGCTCTTCGTCAACGCGGGAATCGGGATCTTTGCTGGGTTCGATACCTTCCAAGAGTCGCTCTATGATCGGGTGATGGGCGTTAATTTGAAGGGTGGCTTTTTCACGATTCAACGCGCGTTGCCATTGTTCGATCGCGGCGGTGCCATCATCCTGAACACATCAGTCAGTGCCCATGTCGGAATGGCAAACTCATCGTTTTATGCCGCTTCGAAAGCAGGCTTGATCAGCCTCGCCCGGACTTTGCTTCCAGATCTGCTCCCGCGCGGCATTCGCATCAATGCCTTGAGTCCCGGCCCGGTGGAGACGCCGATATATGGAAAGCTGCCGGTTTCCACGGAACAGATCACAGGCATTATCGATGCAAATCGCGCAATGGTCCCGCTTCGGCGATTCGGGAAGCCGGAGGAGATCGCCGAAGCCGTCCTTTTCCTCGCGTCAGCATCCTCCTCATTCATCGTAGGCGCCGAAATCATCGCTGACGGCGGCTTTATGACTCGCGCTGCGTAAGTCTCCGTCTCAGCTAAAGCGGCGGCAACGCCAGAGCTTGTCTGGCAATTTCCCAAATCCGTCGTGCGAAAATTCAGAGATTGTCTCGCAACACGCAAAGGTCGGTAGGGTCAAGCTCCCGCTTGACCTCCTTTGTGTTGGATCACGCCTCGGCTGGCGCTTCTCCACCAAGGCGGGATCGTCCTGTCGGAACAGAGCTAAAGACGCCCTCGCGGTACCAACTCGTCACCTGATGATTCTTTTAAAGGCGAACCGCCTCCCGAGCGCATCGAAACATTAATCGGTAAGGTTCTATCCGACGACTCATTGCTCGCCAACGCGGCAAGACGTTCGAAACCCATTTCATTTCTTACAATGTTGAAATTTTTGCAGGAATTCGACGAAAATTCGTCGATTCAGCTTTAGAAGAGGAAAAATCGCTTGCTCTCTTCGCGCAAATCCGCATAAAAGAGCGAAACTTCTCATGCGGCTGCCTTTTATCTGTTCGTTTTTATCGCTGGTGTGTTGCCATGGGATTGCTTTCGCTCAAGCCCAGTACGAGAGCAGCACTGATTTCGCCAAGTATGCCATGAAGCTGCGAGAGGACGCGCTTCTGAAAGTAGAGCCCAAGGTAATCATGTCACCGACCAAGACGACCTTCTCTGGTTCGGGTCAGCGTTATGAGACTGGTCCTTCCCTCATGGGTCGCGGTGAATACAACATCGGTTCGGGACGTTATCCATGGAAATTGAATATCGTGACAACGATTTTCTGGATTGGCGAACGTCCCAGGGGCAACAATCCCGTTCCGAATGATCGCAGCTCTTGGGACAAGTACTGGAGTTCCAGCTACGGTGGTTATGATAATCCGGATGCCGCCGCCCGACGCAACTATATTCCGGTAAACTTCGTTCCTCGTCAGAACCCTTTCTACGTCGCTTTACCTTACAACGACGTCGAGGGGGGGCACACTAAGCCTGAAGCCGCCCAGGTCGTTCCCTGGTTCAGGACCGCCTTCACCCACGATGGACAGACCGTGCTGAAAGGTCATTGGATCGCGATTCGTCACGGCAATCGGGTTGCTTTTGCCCAGTGGGAAGATTGCGGACCTTTCCGCACCGATCACTGGCAGTATGTGTTCGGAAGCGAGCGTCCACGCCCCAACCTGAACCAAGGCGCTGGCCTCGACGTATCGCCCGCAGTGCGTGATTATCTTGGGCTCGGAAACAAAGACCTCTGCGACTGGCGGTTTGTCGACTTTCGACAAGTACCGCCTGGGCCGTGGGCCCTCTATGGCGACAACAATACCTTTGTGTTGCTTCGGCGCCAAAGTAACGAGCGCTTCGCCCGGCGAAGCTTTGTCCGGCCCGACGGTACCGAATAACCTGCGTTGCTCGCAAATCCTGAGGAATTGCGAGCAACGCAGGTTATGAGGAAACAAAGCATAAAACGTTCTCTCGGAGTCTTGATCATGGCGATCGCGGCTTCGCCTTTCGGATTCGGTTCCGAACCGTCTCAGGCTGCTCTTCTGAAACAAGCCAAGGTGTCAGAGGCGCAGGCGCGCGGGATCGCCCTTCAACATGTGCCGGACGGCAGGATCCGCAGCAGCGAACTGGAACGGGAGGGCGGCCGACTGATTTGGTCATTTGACATTGCCCGGCCAAAAACAAGAGATATCACCGAAATTCAAGTGGACGCCCGCTCGGGGAAGATGGTGATGCAACAACTCGAAACACCGAAACAGCAAGCTGCCGAAAAAAGAGCCGAAAAATAAAAGCAGCTTGAGAACCCCGCAGCATTCACGGCAATGGCTGACTGGAGCCCTGCTCGTTGGGCTATGCGTTATTTTCCTCGCGGGTGGCTTCTTTCTCTATTTGGCCGACGAAGTCGGCGAACAAGGTTGGCTGACCGCGTTGGATCAGCAGATCGCCCAATTTTTTCACGAGCATGGCCCGTTCTGGCTGGTCCGTCTCTTCGCGGGAATCACGATGCTCGGCGATGCGCGGACACTTGGCTTTCTTGGTGTGGTGGTTGCGCTTTGGCTTGCCCTGCTCCGGCGATGGTCGTTTCTGCTCGGCTGGACTGCTGCCTTGGTTGGTGCGGGTGAACTCAACACTTTTTTGAAAAGTATCTTTCAAAGAATTCGACCCCAACTTTCGAATCCCTGGCAAATCGCCCCCGGTTGGAGTTTTCCCAGCGGACACGCAATGGGATCGTTTGTGACCTATGGATTTTTGGCGTATCTCCTTTTTCGGCTCACCCGACTTCCACCAAAGGTGGCCGCCTCTGCCTTTGCCGTCCTGGTTCCCCTGATCGGATTCAGTCGCATCTACCTCGGCGTGCATTTTCTGAGCGATGTTGTTGCCGGTTTCGCCGCGGCGACCGTCTGGCTCGGCTTCTGTATTCTGGTGACAGAGCAAACACAGCCAAAGCCGATGACCGATGGCCGATGACTGATGACAGATCACCGATCGCTGATTACCCTCGACCGCTCAGCCTGCGCAAAGTCGCTCAAGCCGCCCAAACCGCTCAATTCCGGCGTTGCCAGCGTGCCAAGGAGGCTTCGTGCAGGTGGCGCGGATGGAAGACCTTGAGCACCACCCCGTACTTCGGACTGAACAAGTACGCCAGCAGGAAAACCAGCCCAAGAACCAGGACAATACAGGGTCCGGAAGGCAAGTTCAGCCAATAAGAGATGAGCAACCCGGCACAGGAACCCACTGAGCCGAGAATGCCACCGGCCCAAAACAGTGTGTTGAGGGAGTCGGACAGGAGGTAAATCGTCGCTGCCGGAGCGATGAGCATCCCTAAGGCCAGGATGACACCGACGGCCTGCAGAGAAGAGATCATCGAAAGAACCAGCAAGCCCATTAAGAGATACTTCATCGCATTCACGGGAACGCCCTGGCTCGCCGCAACCGAGGGTTCAAATATCGTCAGAAGCAGCGGTCGTTCCAGGGCAACGAGCGTTGGCAAAACGAGAAGACTGATCAAATAGATCGTCCATAGATCAGTGTCTCCTAGTCCCAGAATATTGCCAAAAAGATAGTCGCTGACGTTCACGCCCGCCCGAGAAAAGCTGATCAAAACCAAGCCCAGAGAAAAAGAACAGGCAAAAAGCAACCCAAGCGAGGTGTCTTCTTTAATCCGCGAACTGTTGGAGATGATTTGTGTTCCAAATGCCACCAAGAGTGCCGCGATGAGTGCTCCCACAAAGAGGGTGCCGGGCATCAATCCAAACAAGAGCAAAGCCACGGCAACGCCGGGCAAGAGAGAGTGCGCCATGGCGTCCGCCATCAGAGCCAACCGGCGAATGACGATAAATGAGCTGAGGGCTCCATTGGTGAAGCCGATCAAGGCGCAACCGAAAAAGGCGCGCTGCATAAATTCATGATGAAAGGGCTCAAAGACCCAGGCCAGGTGCATGCAGCGCTCCCGAAAAGATGTGAGTTTGAAAGGTTTTCTGGACATTTTCCGGTGTGAAGACCTCGTCGGTCTCGCCAAAGCCAACCAGCTCTCCGTTGAGAAAAATGAGCTGGTCAAACAACTCTCGAACCGTGCTCAAATCGTGATGAGAAACGACGAGTAGATTACCGGCTCTGGCTAAGCGCCGGATCGTATTTCCCAGATGATCCTGCGTCGGCTTGTCCAGGCCGGAAAATGGCTCATCGAGCAAGAAGATGTGCGCTTCCTGGGCGAGCGCGCGAGCCAGAAACGCCCGTTGTTGCTGTCCGCCGGAGAGAGCGCTTATCTGGCGATCGGCCAGACTCTCCAATTCCATGGTTTCAAGAGCGCGCGTGACCGCCAACCGATCGGAAGTCCTGAACGATCGCCACCAGCCTAATGCTTGATACCGTCCCATCTCAACCAGGCCGCGGACCGTAATCGGAAAATCCCAGTCCACCATCGTGCGCTGCGGCAAATAGGCGATGGCGGAATTCGCGAGCTTGCGGTCCTGTCCATGAAAACGTGCGAATCCGGTTTCCAACGGAACGAGCCCGACCAACGCTTTGAAAAGCGAGGTTTTGCCGGCCCCATTCGGGCCGAGCAAGCCGACACAGGAACCACAGTGCAGGACCAGATTCACATGATGGACAGCCGGCACTCGATGATAGGAAACCGTTAAATCATGGATTTCGAGTCTGTGGTCAGACATGGGTTGTCGCAAATCTACTTTTCCGGGGTAAATGTGAGTACGTCGCTCGCGTTCGTTGTTCCCCAGATCGTCTTCACGATGGAATCGGCATTCTTCGGAGTGAGCGCAAGCCGCACGGCCGTTTCCTTTTTTTCGGTCCACGAAACGTCGAGCACCAAGTCTATCCCTTCCGGTGGAAATCGCAGGTCGATGTCCGTAGCAACGCTTGGCGAACTCGATTCACCGTTCCAGATCGGTCGACCGTCATGGGTAACTTGAAATTTGAAAGGGACCGTCGTTGAGGTGAGCTCTAAATGAAGCTTCTCTTTGGCCGTTGTCGTTTCCGGTGGCCGTGCCGATACCGTTGCCACCCGGTGGTGGGTTAGGCTTCGTAGCGGTAAAAGCAGCGCGAGTAAAGCCAACACAGTCGCGATCGCGCGAACGAGCGGTGAGCCTCTCATTATTACTTCAACGAGTTGACCAGCGTGGTGATGTTATGCCTGACCATTCCTTCGTAAGTGCTTCCATCACCGTCTCCCAGACCGTCAGCGTAAAGAGTTCCGCCGATCTTTGCGCCCGTTTCTCTGGTGATCTCTCGAGTGACTTTGGGGTTCAAGGTGTTCTCGACAAAAATCGCTTTGACCCGCTGCTGTTTTATTTGGTCGATAAGCTCGGCGACATGTCGATCCGACGGCTCGGTTTCAGTGCTGACGCCTTCGATGGCGTAGACTTTAAAGCCGTAGTCTTTGGAAAAATATTGGAAGGCGTCATGTGAGGTAACCAGCTTGCGCCCGTCGCGTGGCAACTCCGCCACTTTCCGCTTCGCCCATTGATCGAGTGTTTCCAGTTTCGTTCTATAGGAATTTGCATTCCGTTCGTAATCCGCCCGGCTGCCCGGATCGAGCTTGATCAGTTGATCGCGGACGATCGCAGTGGCCTTTTCGACGTTCGAGACGCTGTTCCACCAATGAGGATCGTCAATCATGCCGTTGCGATCCGCTGCCGTTTTGGCTTCGGGCTCATCCGGATCAGCTTTCATTTTCAAATTTGGCAGGGCATCGCCCACGGACAGGGACGCCGCCTTTCCTCCGGTCGCCTGCTGAACCTTGTCCAAATAATGTTCTAAATGTTTGCCCGAGAGCAGAATCAGTTGCGCGGAGCCGGCTTGTTTAAGGTCATCCGGGGTGGGCTGATACTCGTGCGGGTCTTGTCCGGGTTTGACCAACCCGGTCACAGCGACGTGCTGACCGCCAACCTGCTGGCCGATTTCGGTCAGCACAGTAGAGAACGAAGCGATCTTCAGCGGCTCTGCTCCTTGGGCGGAGAGGGCACAGATGGATCCGCCGAATAGAAAAAGGAGAAAAGCTTTTGTCATATTGCTCTTTGATCATTCGCTTGCTGCAATGTATTTGCAATAGCAATATGTCTCTCGATAACTCCATCGGTCCTGCGTCTCAAAAGAGCAGCAGAACTTTCCAGCGTAACTGGAGAATTCTGCTGCCACAGGCTAGCGAGCTCGCAAGAGGAACAACCCTGATCCAAAAAACCAGAGCCCGATCGCAGCGAAGCAAAGGCCGACATACCAGAGCTGGGGGCGTTTGCTTAAAACCGAAATAGCGGCAATCGCGATAGCGATTTGAAACATCGTCACACTCCTGGCGAATCCGGAATGTACGGCGAGTCGGTGTCTGGCGCTTGTTTGCTTCTCTTCCGCGAGTCGCCTGATTTCCTCTTGTTCCTTGGTATACTGGTTTACTTTTTCCCGGTCAGCTGTTTCAATGGGATGTCCGAGCGCCTCCAACAACTCAATCTTAGATGCCAGGATGTTGGCCTTAACGCCTTTAGCTTGGTAATAACTCCATTGATCTGAGGCTTGGACCTGATCGATCACCGCCTCATTAGCTTCATGTCCGGCCAGGAGGGATCCGACCGCCGCAATCGCCGCGATGAAAGCGGAACTCAGGGCAACGCCGAGCACCCAGCGCTCGCGGCTGTGCTCTGCGTGATGATGCAGATCTTCATGCGTTTTCTCGAGCGGGACTTCCGGATCCTCCATAGCTCTTTTGATGTTCGTCTTACTTAAACGATCCAGGCGGCCGAAGAACAGCGGTTTTCGACGAACCTGCCTGGCTATAGTCCTTCGTTGTAGAAAACATGCAGCCCGTCTTTACCGGGCGCGACGATATCCAGCCGCCCACTTCCGCGCAGGTCGGCCAGCGCGAATTCAATCCCGCAGCCCGCCCCTGTTCCGAATTCGCCGTAGCTTACGATTTGTTTCGCAAAGCCTTCACCCGTCCACTTGAAGTAATAAATTCCAAGATTATCGAATTCCCCCGGATCCCGCCCGCAGTGCGCTCGGTACCGTTTTCCGGTGATCAGTTCATTTTGGCCGTCGCCATCGATGTCCCGCCAATGGAGATCGTGGTATTGCGAGTTAAACGGATCGATGGGATGTCGCACCCATTGCCGGATGCCGAAAGCATCACGACGCTGCTCCCACCAGCTGAGTCCATAACTGTGTGAATTACCAACGATCAGGTCGCTGAGCCCATCGCCGTTGACATCGGCCACGATAATCGGAATGCTCGCGTCCCGTCCGAGATCGAACTCCCGATGTAAAGTCCAGGGACCGGAAAAAGGTTCCTGTGGCGGTTCCAGCCAACCCCGGTTGAGCACAAAATCTCCCCGACCGTCTCCGTCAATATCGCCAAATCCGAGACCGTGCCCGTGCGCTTCCGGATAAATCTCGTGGGCAACGAACTTCGCTTCGCCACGGCCTTTTTTGTCGACCAGCAGTTTGTAGGCGACGAGCGGATTATAGGGAGTATTCGGAACAACTTCGAGCAGACCATCCTGGTCAATATCCCAGGCCCTGGTCGTTTCCACCTTTCCGGTAATCGCGATCAGGTGCTCCGACCAGACTTTGCCTGGTTCTCCCGGGTTTTTCCTCCACCGTATATTCTGGCCAAACCACCCGCCGGTCACAAAATCCAGGCGACCGTCTCCGTCGACATCGAGCGCAATCGTCGAGAAATCGTCAAAATATTCGCCGGTCCGCATGACTTCACCGATATAATGCCATTGGTGAAAGTCTGGTCCTTGGTACCAGTAGGCGCCCGAGACGATGTCGAGCACTCCGTCACCGTCCACATCGAAAACTCCAGCGCTCTCGAAGGCGCGCGCGGCGATCAGTTTTTTGGTAAATTTGAGGGGCATAAATACAGGTCCTTTGCCGGATTTAACGTTGGTCAGTGGAAATCTTCGGAGGATCTTTTAAACAAGGTCAGATACTGTTCGGAAATCTCCAGATCAAGCATCGAATCCGGACAAATCGTTGCGTAGCTTCTGCTAAATTTCTTCGGCGTTCTGGTTTCCTGGCGCCGTGGCCCTGCGGAGGTGGCCAGCTTGTCCGGATCGAGATGTGCTCCAACACCAAGGAGGTCAAGCGGGAGCTTGCCCAGGAGCTTGCCCCAAGAGCTTGCCCTACCGACCTGGGTGTCGAGACAATCTCTTTATTGGAGCCGGACGGTGAACCTCAACTGTTCAGCTCATCCGAAATCCTCGCAGGATCGCTTGCGCAAGGGCCGTAAGACTTTTTCGCGGAGTCACGGCCCTCCAGGACAGACAATCTGACGTGAGCCTACGCGATCGGCGGGACTGCGCTGGCGAGATGCCGATATTGTTTGGTCATTGAGCTGTGGTGGTGTTTGCTGAGGACGCTCGAGCGGCGCGCGCTGCGCGCAATTTGGCGAGGCGTTCTGCCTTGAGTGAAGCCAGTTTTTGCCGTTGCTCATCAGTCAACAGCGCATCCAGATCACCGTCGTACTGTTTACGTAAGGCCGCCAGCTTCTGCCGTCTCTCTTTGGGTTGCAGAGATGCATCCTGACGAACCGCGTTCACGCTATCGACGTAGGTGCTGATCAGGGGCGTTGCTTTGGTTTCCTGGTCCGCCGTTAAGTCGATGGTCTTTTTTAGGCGGGTCAACTTCGCCCGCTTACTCGCCTCCGGGCTGCGCCGTCGCGCTTGTTGGTTCACCGCGGCGGAGGATAGCGCAACCAACTGGGTTGACGAATCGTTTATTGCTTGGGCACGCGCACCGGACAAGCCGCTCAGAAGGGCTAGTAATACTACACAATATATAGATGTTGGATTCATAATCGCGCGAGATGAAAACATAAAATATATAAGTTGTAAACTATTTTTTTGCCGCTTTTTTAACCACGGCGGATGTCGACGTCCAGCGTGTTTTGGAGTGCGCGCTTCCTCCTTCGCCCTCGCGACTCGGGCTATGGCGAGGCACGCTTGTCGCCGCCTTCTGACCGCGCGGCCAGCCCGCCGTAGCTGAGTCGCGAGAGCGAAGGAGGAAGCGCGACTCGCCAACTAAGCGGGTCTTTTCATCAGGGAGCTCCGCACCTAGTCCGACTTTTCCTCAAAAATCTTGTTTTCCCTGCGAAAGATTTCGGAGAGGACGAAGACATGCCCCGGAGGGGCGAATTGAAAATAGGCCGGCAATTCATTGCCGGTTATGCCAAGCCACAACGTTGCGTCCTGGAGGGTCGCGCGAAATTCTGATGTTGAACTTCACGCAAGTTCCCGAGGTTTTCCCCTCGGGTGAGGCGCACGGCCTCGTTGCGTCACCTCCTGGGATACGGACGAGGCCGTCCGCGCTACGCAAGCGCGTTCACTTCAACCTGGTGGCAGTCGGATATGTTCGAGTCCGAGGACGATTCGGTTGCGGCTACGCCGCGCTGTGCGCTTCGGTTGAAACTCTTCGGTGTTCTCGTTTCCCGCCGATGACGTCGAAGATCTCAAGGTTGCGGGTCAGAGTACTCCAGGGTAACCTTTGCCTTTTTTCCGGCTTAAAGGATCTGTCAGTGAAACACACAATCGCGACCGCTGCCCCGGAGAACACCGCGGATCGGCTAACCTGGACTGCCCAGAGCTCGGCCGGTTCGATCGAGGTGGCAAAGGTGGTGCCGGAAAAGGATCGGGCAATCTGGAGCGCCAGTTTTCAAAAGTATGCGGCTGATCATCGGTATTATGACCTGATTAGCCAAACGCTGGCCGATCAGTTCGATCACCGGTTTTTGCTGCTCGGGGATCACGACGGCTCAACCCGGGCCGTCCAACCAGTCTTTCTCGTCAGCCAGGATCTTTTAATCGGTCTGCCGAACCCGGTCCGTCGCATGGTCGCCAAAATTCGCAGCCGGTTTCCGTCTTTCTTGAAATGTCGGATGTTAATGATTGGCAACTCCGCCGGAGAAGGCGATTTAGCGTTAGATGCGAGAACCGGAGACCCGGCTTGGACGGCACTCGTTTTGAAAGAAAACTTGACGCTGATCGCCCGAAAGCTTGGGGCTGCCTTGATCGTCTTCAAAGACTTTCCGCAAAGCTATCGCTCCATCTTGGACGACTTGCGCACAGCCGGATTTACCCGTATTCCCAGCATGCCGGCTACCAGCCTCCAATTAGATTTCGGAACGTTTGACGAGTACCTGCATCATTACTTAAGCCATGCGATGCGCAAGAATCTGCGACGAAAATTTCGCAAAGCCGAACAAGGCCTGACGCTCACCTTCGAGGCATTGACCGATGTTTCGCCTTATGTCGACGACCTTTTGGCTCTGTATTCCGCAGTTTTCCAACGCTCAAAGCTTCATTTTGAAAAGCTGAATGCCGCGTATCTCTCTGGTTTAGGTAAAAGCATGCCGGATCGGGCGCGCTTTTTTCTCTGGCGGCACAACGGTCGGATCATCGCGTTTGCCTCCTGTCTCGTGAGTGACGGGGTGCTGAAAGATAACTACATCGGCCTCGATTACTCACTGGCCTTGGAATATCACCTTTATTTCCTGACTTGGCGGGACACGATTTCCTGGGCGGTGCAGAACGGTTGCCGCATCTATCACAGTGCACCGCTCAACTACGATCCCAAACTGCATTTCCGGATGAAGCTTGATCCCCTGGATCTTTACGTGAGGGCGGCCTGGGATTGGCTCAATCCGTTGTTGCGGCGTTTGCTGCCGCTGATGGAACCGACCCGCTACGATCATTCGATCCAGCAGTTTCCGAACAGAGGTGAGTTGTAAGGATTCACGTTTTGAGTTTCGCGATCCTCTCCGTGACGCGGTCGGACCTGTTCCGCTAGGCGAAAATTCAGAGATTGTCTCGCAGTACCCAAGGTCGGTAGGGGCAAGCTCCGGGCAAGCTCCTGCTTGACCCACGTACGTTGCAAAAGCGATGGCTGCGCGTGATTCGCTGAGGTAGTTTAGTCGGGAAATTCTGTGCCTTTCCCCTCTGACAAAACAGCTTCTACCCAGGCGAACGAAAAGCCGTCCGTTGATGACCCGTCCCCCGATGTGGTCACCATTGGCGAAGCCTTGCTGCGCTTTTCGGCGCCGCTTGGTTCCTTGATCGCCGACGCTCCAACATTTTCGGTCCATGTTGCAGGAACGGAGTTGAATGTGGCCGCGGCAGTGGCGCGGATGGGCTACCACGCGGCATGGCTGTCGCTCTTACCCGCAACTTCGCTGGGCCGGCGAGTTGCTGAGCATGCCCGGCTCTCCGGCGTCGATGACCATTTCGTCAAGTGGGCGCCGGAAGGCCGGCTTGGCACTTATTTCTTTGAACCGGGGACCAGCCCGCGGTCAGCTCGAGTGATTTATGATCGGGCCAATTCAACTGCGACAACGATGGAATTTGGCCAATTCGATTGGCCCCGGCTGACGCGCGCCCGCTTCCTGCACCTGACCGGTATCACCGTTGGAATTTCCCGGCAGGGTGCCGAATTGGTCAGGCGCGCGATCGAATGGGCCCGAAACGAGGGGATCCACGTTGTCTTCGATGTCAATTATCGTGCTCTGCTGTGGAATCCGCAGCTTTGTCGCAGGCAGCTCGAGCCGCTTTTGGCAAACATCGATGTCCTCCTCACGAGTTCGCGAGACGCCGAAATCGTTTTCGGTTTGGAAGGACCGCCGGAAAAGATCCTGCAGAAACTGTTGGAAATTTGCGGCTGTAAAATGGCGGCGCTCACCACCGGGGCGGCCGGTGCGGTGGGCTGGTCCGGTCAGGAATACCTTTTCGTGCCGGGCTATTCCGTAGAAATGGTCAACCGAGTAGGGGCGGGCGACAGCTTTGCGGCCGGTATTCTCTTTGGATTGCTTGAAGGCGACTTTCATCGGGGTATTCGCTATGGAGTAGCGATGAGCGCTTTGACCCTGACGTTGGCCGGCGACACCTTCGCGTTTACCCGCCAGGAAGTCGATGACCTGCTTGAATTCGGTCCGGGAGCGACCATCGTTCGCTAAGACAACAATGGAAACGATCAGAGAACGCCTCTTTCAGGCTCGCATCGTGGCAATTGTTCGAGGTGATTACTCGACGGCTGAGATTGACACTATTGTCATCAGCCTGGTCGAAGGAGGGATCAAAGCCCTCGAGATTACCGCGAACTCGGCGGACTGGCAGCGGCATCTTCAGACAATTGGCAGTTCCTACGGCAAGGAAATTCTACTCGGCGCTGGAACGATCCTCGATCTCGAAGAAGCTGCGGCGGCTGAAGCGGCCGGAGCCAAGTTCATTATCTCGCCGCATTTCGATGCGGAGTTGGTTCGTTGGAGTGTGGCTCACGGCCTTGAACCCATCCCGGGCGTGGTGACACCAACCGAAATCGTAAGCGCTCTTCGACAGGGCGCAGAAATCGTAAAGCTCTTTCCGGCATCTCACTTCGGGGCTGGCTATGTGCGGGCGCTGCGGGCACCGCTCAACCAGGCGGAATTCATGGTGACGGGCGGCGTTGACGCGACAAACATTCGGAGCTTCTTCGAGGCTGGCGCACGCATGGCCGGAATCGGTGGTAACCTCGTGCCGAAGCAGGTTTCTCCCGGGAAAGGCCCGGATGAACGGATCTTGCGGACCGCTCGACAGCTTTTAGCCTGCATCGATCCCAAATCTTAGCGATTCGGGATCGATGCAGGCTCGCAATGGAGTTCACGCGGGCCATCCCTGACCGGACTGCGGCAGCGGTGTTTGCTGCAACCTTTCCGCAAGAGGAAACAGCCGGCGTGGAGCAGTGGAACGCAAATGGCGGAGCGTTTTCTGGTCGAGGGCTCAGCACTAATTGGCTGCGAGATGTTGCCAAAGCTGATCGCCCCAGTCGCCCTGAAGCGATAACCCTGCCCAGACGAAGATTTTGGCACTAACCGCCCTTGTGTGCCTGAGTGTCCGGGCAGTTTTCGGTTACTCGCTGATCCGCACGGGCAGGCATCTGTTCAGCGAAAGCCGGGTCTTCCGGTGTGAGCGGTTGCGGCTCACCGTAGGTAAGGGGCGTTTTCCTCCGCTTTGCCTTCTCGAGCTTTGAGTCCGGCACCGGTTCCTGGGAAGAATCAGAGCTCATCTATCAACGATATAACAAAGCATCATTTGGCGACTCTCGCACCAAAATTCATCATGACTTCGGTCGGTCTGCGGCCGTCTGCACGTCCCTCAAACGGATCCTGGCGAGCAGGTTTGGATCCTCTCCAAGCCGATCCGAAAGCGGCGACAAGGCCGGCCGCGCCGTAGGCGAGCGCAGCGAAGGGAAGGAGGGTCGCACGGCTCCACGACCACTGCGACCAAACTATTTGCACCGCAACGCAAACGCGTTGTGCGACACGCTCCTTGTTTAAGGCAGAACTCGGGGCAGACCACGCACTCCAGGCGGCTCAAACAAGTTCTCGCTAAAGCTCGAATGAATTTTCGCCCTACCGGCAGAGGGCGGCGAGACACTCTCTGGCCTCTCGTCCAACCCATCCCTCCATTCCGCGTCCTACAGGTTCGCAAAGTCCGACAGGTCCTATTCGGTGATCGCTCCGCCGCAGCTGGATCCGGTTCCGGCGGTACAACCGAAACAATGCGAGCCAGTGGCAATCTCTCTTCCGGCCAAGCTATCCACCTTGAGATCCCAGAGATATAACGGGCAATTCCCGGACAGCGGAAGCTTCAGCATTTGATTAAAGTCGCAGTCGTGAACTTCCCCGGTCCAACTGACGCTAATGGTATTGCGACACATCAAACCTTCGACGGTTGCGGGATTAAAGGAAGAGACCAGCAAGTCGAGGTACTCCTGGTATTTACCCTGGTGTCGCAACCAGCTCGCAAAACGTGCAATCGGTAAATTTGTGATCGTATAAAGATTATTGAAAACGATTCCAAAATGTGTCGCTAGCTCACGCTTGTAGTCGGCCTCCAATTCTCGCTGTGGCCCTGGCAGAAAATCGCCGTTCGGATTATAGACGAGGTGCAGGGGCAGGGTCGGACGCCGGCCATATCCAAGTTGGTTGAGCAGTTGCAAGGCGGTGATGCTCGCGTCGAAGACACCTTCTCCGCGCTGTTCATTGACATTCTTGGGCTGGTAGCACGGCATGGAAGCAATCACCTCGACTTGATTTTCGGCGAGAAATTCAGCCGTGCCTTCGAAGCGGGGATCCAGAAGGATGCTCAGGTTGCAGCGATCGATCATCCGACGCCAATCTTCCAACGACCGCACCCGCTCGACGAGGTACCGAAAATGCGGGATCATCTCGGGGGCGCCTCCAGTGATATCAACGGTCGGCAGGTCGGTCTCCGCCAGCCAATCGATAATCCGATCGATCGTCTCCCGGTTCATGATCTCTTTGCGTTTTGGACCGGCGTTTACGTGACAATGAATGCAGGTGAGGTCACAGAGTTTACCCACGTTGATTTGCAAGATCTGGGGCTGGGTTCGCCGCAAAGACAGTCCGTGCTTCGCCAGAGTGTAACGGAAACGATTCATCGGCGCGTTACGATGCCGAATCGTCTTGGTCCGAAGGGCGCGCAATGTTGAGAGGACGCATTCCCGTGGTCGTATCAAGAAGACAAAGCCGTGTGCCGAATGGATCTCTTATTACGGCACATTTCCCCACCGTAATGTCGAAAGGGGGAACGAGTACTTGGCACCCTTGTGCTGCATATTGTGAAATGGCAGAGACAACATCATCGACCAGGTAATAGACTTCGACTGACGAGGGAATATTTGGGTCACAGTGAAGTACAATTTCAGCGTCGCTCTCCGGAAAGACGAGACCTATCGAACTATCTCCGCTCCACTGGGGATGCAGACCGAAGACCGTTGCATAGTATGCCGCAGCCGCGGTAACTTCCTCCACACGGATCATGATACAGTCAATCTTTCGCAACATTTTCGTTCCTTATAAGCTATCTTCTCCTGTCTGCCTAGCGCGGATCCCAGAGCAAGCGTCGAGGCTCTCCGCCGTTTTAGTTGTCAGATTTGTGCAGGATAAAGAGGGGAGTTCTGATCGATGGCTGATACCCATGTGGTTAGCCAGGCAGACACCGTCATTCAATACCAACGGACCCACAAGGGCATGAGGTGGACTGTGGCTCCGCTTAATGCTGAGCTGTGGCGATGCTCAGACACTTGCACTCAGCCGCTCAGACCGCTCAAGCCGCTCAGACCGGTCAGCCCGGTGTCTATGCGCTGAATCGTCCGTCAATCATCAAGTTCGCACCGGTGACGTAAGCGGCTTCGGGTCCCGCGAGATAGGCCACCATCCCGGCGATCTCTTCGACGGTGCCATAGCGCGGCAGGGCAGTTACCTTCTTGAGCATCTCGGCAAACTCCCCGTTGTCGGGATTCAATTCCGTATTTACCGGCCCTGGTTGCACATTATTGATCGTGATTCCGCGGGACCCCAGGTCGCGTGCAAGCCCTTGCACCACCCCTGCAGCGCGGATTTGCTCATCGCATAGACGCCGCCGCCGGCGAAGACTCGTTCGAGCCGGACGATGGAGTTGCCATAGCCAAGACGGCTCAAACAAGTTCTCGCTGACGCTCGAATGAATTTTCGCCCTGCCGAAGCAGGCCAAGGCCATGTTGCGAGACAATCTCTTAAGCTTGGCCATCGACCGCATGTGTTGAGTCTAATGTTCCGCTTTTCAACAAAGTTTAGCTGTCACATCAGAAGGATTTGATCCGTCATTACTGTGACGAAACATTGGTGTGATGTAACCGACGAGGAGAGATTCTATGAATAGCACAGCGACCGTAACAGGAGGAACGGATGCAGGTACATTTCTTCCTCCGATCGAGAAACCCAAAGGGCTCATGATGAAATTGGCGTATTACTTCACGCGCCAACAATTCGGCAAGGTACTTACACCTCTGAAAGTGCATTCCGCGCGGCTGCCCTCCGCGTTTGGCATGTTCTATTCAAAGGTAGCGCAGCTGGACAAAAAACTGATGCTGCCAGCGGAGACGGCAATGCTTATTCGGGAACAGGTAGCCCGGATCAATGTTTGTCTATTCTGTATGGATATTGGTCGGGCGTTCACGATCAAAGCATCGATGAATCAGGCGAAATTCGACGCGCTGGAGCAATACGGCACAAGCCCTCTTTTCAACGAGGCGGAACGCGCGGCGCTCGATTATGTGACGCGGCTGACAAAGGACAAAAAGGTGGATCCAGAAACGTTTACTCGCATGGCTCGCTACTATTCCGAACGGGAGATCTGCGAGATCGTCTGGCTGGTCGCCAGCGAACACCTTTACAATATGACCAATATCGGACTGAACATCCATTCCGACATGCTTTGTGACATTACGAAAAGAGCTGGTAACGGCAGTCGAAAGATGTCCGGCAACCACTGAAAGGTTATAGAATCGGCATCCTTGCCGCTCACCGAACTTGAAACCCTGGCTCCCGCCGAACGGGTTGCGTTCGTGCTCTACGACATGTTCGAAATACCCTTCGAGGAGATTGCCTCCATTGTGGGGCGCTCTCCAGCGGCAACAAGGAAACTGGCGAGTCGAGCGCGGCGCCGGGTACGGGGAAAGGCAATGGTTTCCGGAGATTCGTGGTGCTGCCGCGATAGCTAAGGCGGTCGAATGGCGTGCGACGAGCGCCGGACCTGCTTTGGTGAATGGCGCCGTTGGAATTGTTGTGGCTCCGCGCGGACGACTCCTGCTGGCGCTCTGCCTCAAGATGAAGGGCGAAAAAATTGTCGAGATCGAGGTGATCGGCGAGCCCGAGCGCTTGCGCCAGCTCGATCTGGCTGTGCTCGATGACTGATGAACCGAGTCCGCGAAGTTTTCAGTTGCACTCCTTTCCGAACGCACGCATTAGTACAATTCTTCGAAACGCGGGGTGGAGCAGCCTGGTAGCTCGTCAGGCTCATAACCTGAAGGTCGCGGGTTCAAATCCCGCCCCCGCAACCACTCTTAGCTCTCCTCGTACCGAGGGGGTACTCGCTGGACGGCTACTTGCGAGTGTTTGCGGCATCAGCTAAATGCAGGGAAATAACCCTGAAATGCCCGATTTTTCGGTCGTCACCCCGTTTCGGGGCGACTTCCCTCAACAGCGCCTTGACCAGGGCCAGTCGCAAAAACCTTCCAATTATTAACATTGACGAACTCATCCCAGAGGAGGCGGCGAAGCAGGATGACATAAAAATCCTTACCAGGATCGCTTCCAACAACGAGGAGGCCGGAAAACTGGATGCTCAGCTGGTGTAGCATGGATCGGGTAAGAGGTTTTACCAATCGTCGCGAGTCAACCCGCAAACTGGAATCGCAAAAAGGCCGAGGAGCTCGCGACGACAATGTTGAAAGGTGACCCTAAACTAAAGGCGTTCTTCGTCGCAAAGGATGACATGGCACTGGGAGTAGTTAGCGCGGTGAAAACGGCGGGCGCGATCGGAAAGATAGTCGTAGTGAGTGTGGATGGAATCCCGGGTGCCATCGATGCGCTAAAGCAGGGTCTGCTCACTGGGACTGTGGCACAGTACCCAGATGCCATGGCCTACATGGCCGTTGAGACGTTGGTCAAAAAACTGAACGGTGAGACAGTGCCGCAAAACATCTATGCGCCCATCAAACTCATCACTAAGGACAATATGTCGGATGCCGGCAAATATTACAAAGACGAGTAGAGCACGGTTATGAATCCTATCGGAATACACTTCGGGTACTGGGCCCAGTACTGGGAGGTGGAGCCTCTCCCCTTTGTCCAAAAAGCTCAACAATGCGGCTTTGACGTGCTGGAGGTGCGCGCCCAGAAAATCGCCCGCATGAGCCCCGCCGAGCGCGACAGGCTCAAAGGGGCAGCGGCCGATGCTGGCCTAGGACTGACCTACAGCATCGGCATGACCGCCGACATGGACATGCTCTCGGAAGATGCCGCAATACGCAAAAACGGCATTGATTTTCTCGGGGAGGTATGCCGGGCGATGAAACAGATGGGCGGCACCATTATGGCCGGCATTAATTACAGCTCCTGGCCGCGCCGGCCGTTGCCTGGCGAAGACAAACAGGTTCTCACCGACCGGGCGATTGAGGGTGTGCGCGAGGCGATCAAAACCGCCGAAGACTGCGGCGTTTTCTTTTGTATCGAAGTCGTGAACCGCTTCGAGCACTTCCTAATGAATACTGCTGCCGAAGGGATTGCGTTTGTCGAGCGGGTCGGAAGCCCTAACTGCAAAGTCCATCTGGACACCTTCCACCTCAATATCGAGGAAGACAGCATCGGAGGGGCGATCCGTGAGGCGGGATCGTGGTTGGGCCATTTCCATCTCGGCGAACCGAACCGGCGTCCTCCCGGACGCGGCCGGATGCCGTGGCGGGAGATTTTCGCCGCGTTGCGCGACATCGACTATCAAGGCGCGCTCGTGATGGAGCCCTTCCTCGTCCCGGGCGGCGAAGTCGGCCGTGACATCGCGGTCTATCGCTACCTGCCCGGCCACGACGATCTCGACGGGGAGGCAACCCGCTCCGTCGAGTTCGTCCGGTCGGAACTGAAGAAAGGCTAGTCCTAGCAGCGTATCAAAAAGCTTGAGCTTGTTCGTGGCACAATGCTGCGCGAAAGGGGCATATTATGAAAGGCATTCGAGTAGAAAAACAAGGGGGACCCGAAGTGCTGAAACTCGTGGATATCGCGTCCATCGAAGCGCCGGGCCCGGGCCAAGCGGTGGTACGCGTCGTAGTTGCGGGCGTGAACTTCCTCGACGTCGGCCAGAGGCGCGGCACTTATCCTTGCGAGGTGCCGTTCACGCCGGGCGTAGAAGGCGCGGGCGTGGTTGAATCTGTTGGCGAAGGCGTTCGGAGCGTAAAGCCATCCGATCGAGTGGCGTTTACGGGTGTGCCGGGCGCCTATTCTGAAGCCGTACTTGCCGATGCTGACCGTCTGGTTCCTCTACCGGAGAAATTCACATTCGAGGAAGGCGCTGCGTTCCCGCTGCAGGGCATGACGGCACATTACCTGATCCACGAATTTCGGCGGCCTGTTCCCGGTAGTTTCGTGCTGATTCATGCGGCTGCGGGCGGGATGGGAGGGCTGCTGGTGCAGTGGGCCAAGCACCTTGGCGCGAACGTGATCGGTACAGTCTCGACTGAGGCGAAAGCGCGCACGGCGCGCACATCCGGCGCTGACCACGTCATCGTCTATACAGAGCACGATTTCGTGGCTGAAACCAAGCGGATCACGGAGGGGCGGGGCGCGGATTTGATTATTGACGGCGTGGGCAAAACGACATTTATGGGCGATTTGGAAGCGGTGGCCATACGTGGGCATACCGTGATCTTCGGCGCAGCCAGCGGGCCGGCCGATCCAGTTTCACCAAATGCCTTCATGCCGCACGCGCTGACGGTTTCGGGCGGAAGTCTACAGAATTATCTTCGCACCCCCGAGGAGCTGATGCAGCGCGCGAATGACGTCATCGCGGGAATACGAGCGGGCTGGCTGAAATTGAAGATCGCGCGCGTGCTGCCGCTGGCTCAAGCTGCAGAAGCCCATAAGCTCTTGGAAACTCGAAAGACAGAGGGCAAGCTCCTATTATCCGTCACCGATTCGCCGCCACTGTCGTAAGAGGAGAGTAGAATTCCCTGGGGACCTGCAGGTGCGACTGATTCGAATAGGAGCATTAGCTAGAAGTAACGCCGCACTTAGAGCAGCGTAAACATTGTAAATGTCGTAACTCAAACTTACGATCTTTTCGAGTCAATAGATTCCTGCAAGGCGCTTCGCGTGACGCTTACATTAGAGCTCCCTGCGTGGATCGAAGGCGTCCGAGTTCTGACATGGATAGGAGGGCGATGAAGTCCAAGGCCAAACTGGTCATCCTGGCCACCTGTGCTTCGTCAACCTGCGTCGGAAAATTGAGTGCCGGCCCAGCAGTTATTGTTACGGACTCCGGGGCCAATCTTACGACCTGGAGCTTCGACTGGGCACAGGCCTTGGGAGCTTTCCTTCTTGTTCTTCTGGGCTACGAGGTTGGTCCATCCGGGCAGCCAGTGCCTCGAAAGAGCGGCCGCGGCACCATCAATGAGGCACTGGACGCATCGAACGAAGCGTTCAAGAACCAGAAAACGACCGACAGGTTCAAGCTGGCTAACGGTGATGGTTCGACGGTTGTTTTTTCCGAAAAGTGAAGCGAAGGTCGCGCCGCCTTTTGCGATGAAGGCGGAGGACGGCACCTGGCGCGGCATCAGCATCGATCTCTGGCGGCGCATTGCCGACCAGATGCACCTGCGCTACCGGTTTCAGGAGACCACGCTGAAGGGTCTGACTGATGGAGTGGCCGAGGGCTCGTTAGATGCAGCGGTCGCCGCTCTGACTGTTACCAGCCCGCGGCAACGGATCGTCGATTTTACTCAGCCGCTGCTTTTGTGGCTAGTCAACGAGGTTCTCTCCGGCTCGCTGAGGGTGCTGGACGGGACCTTCGATCCGCAGACCTATGCAATCGCGCTGCCGCAGGGCAGCAAGCTGCGGATCCCAATCGACCTCCCCCTGCTCGACGCCACTCGGAGTGATTGGTGGCGGGAGACGCTATTCGCATATCTCGGGCCTAGCTGACGCCAGAAGGCTCACGTCTTGAAAGCCGGCACGGTTTACAGCATGGACAGGGTGGCGCTCCTCCCCATCTTCTATAGCTTGCCAAATGCGAGATGACGGTCGGCATTGTTGACCCGCGGCTGACAATGAGCTGACGCGACAAGCTTCAACGGGCTGGCGGCGCTGTTGCCGGTCGCACTCGCACCCATGGCTGGTTTGCCGCCCAATGCTCCCGGACCTGCCCGAGCCCGCGCCTCAGTCCCCGCAACCGGAACCGCCGGCCTATTGCCGCTTTGGAAAGCGCAACCTGGACGGGATGTCGTGGCTTGCGCCCCTGGTAAATAACCGCGTCGGTGACCTGCTGAACCTCGAGCTGCGCCACGAGCACCTCTTCTTCATCCAGAACGATCGTGTTTTGGACGATATCGGCTACAGCGAAAAAGGCCGCAGATTTTCCGAGGCGGATGTTGGCAAACCGATCAAGAGCTTGGAGGACCTGAAAGCGAAAGGTTATTGGCTGGTCGGACGAACTTACGATCCGAAGATCATGTGGGAAGCCTTGGCCAACCTGGAGGACGGCCACTACTACTGCGTCCTTAGCAACCAGTGCCAAGATTGGACCGATCGGCTGCGTCGCGCGGCCGAGCGCATCGAGAGGGCGCGCGGCGTCACGCCGGCCGGGGCTCCGCGCGATTGCCCGATAGCAGCGCACTATTCGAAGCCGGTTTCGCCCACCGAACCCGCTTCCATCTGGATGGGGCTGGTCGCCCTTGGCCTCGGCGTGGCTGCCATCATTGGCCCCATCATTGCCGCGAACGTTTTTTCCGTTTTCATCGGAGCCATCTTTCTGCTTTCTGGGGTTGCTCATGCCGCGTACGGGTTCAACGCACGCGACTGGCGGAACATGCTGCCCATCCTTCTCACCTCCCTTGGACTACTGATCGGCGGCGGCCTGATGCTGTTATACCGGCCCCTCACCACCGTGGCCACCGGAACCCTGCTCGGGATCCTCCTCACGGTTGAGGGACTCGGTTTCCTGGGGCTCGGCATCACGAGCCGTCCGTTTCATCGTGGTCTCGGACCACTGGTCGCCGGCTTGGTGATGCTCGCCTGCGCTCTGCTCATCCTCCTGCACTGGCCAGCCAGCGGCAATGCCTCGCTTGGGCTCTGGGTCGGCTTAGCGCTCTGTGCGGGCGGCTGGTCAACGATCTGGTTAAGTTGGACGACCCGACGTGACGACGCTTCTCCGGCGCTTAGTCGTGATCCGGCCTGACCGCAGCGCTCATTTCAGGAGCTTTTTGATCTCGACCGCAAGCAACTCGGCACGCTCGCGGGATTGCGACCCGAACCAGATGCAGTCGTAAAATTCCGGCAGCTTCGTACAGGCAACACGAACATTCCTCTTTCGCGGAAGCCTGGCCACAAAGCGAATCACCCAGTACCCACGAATTAGTCCCAATTTGTTTTCTAAGTAGAGAGGATAAGTCTTGAATGCCTGTATTTTTATTACCGCTAGATTACGGTTTTCCCATTCGGCAATAGATTGAAGAATTTCGCCGACGAGTTCTTTGAGCTTAACCGCGTGTTGATAAGATTGCTGGTCCGCAAACGCAGCGATCCAGAGAGTCGGAAACGCCAGCGAAACAACTACGAGGAGAGCAACGTTCATCCTAGTAGGGAAGATCGTCAGGGTCACACTGCGTTCAAGTCCCGCGGCAGGGAGCTAAGGAATCCGCGAGTCAACCTGAACGAATCCGCCCCGCAACATGGCCTTGGCCCTGCTCTGGTAGGGCGAAAATTTATCCGAGCCATAGCGAGGACTCGTTTGAGCCGGACACTGGAGCTGCCACACCGAAGACGGCTCAAACAAGTTCTCGCCTGGTGCTCGAATAGATTTTCGCCCTTGTACCTTGCCCCACCAATTTTTTTTCCCTTTTAAAGCCGCCCGCAAGGGCGGAACTCTGGAGGTGAAGAACTTGGCCGAGGAGGGTGGAAAACTGCCTCGCCCAAAGGTCGGTAGAACCTGTCCGGTAGATTAGTCCACCCTTCCTCGTGCCGCACCTGCATAAGACCGTACCGTATCTTAGGCCGTTCCAAACAGGGTTGGAACATAAGCCCGTGTTCACAAGGCTCTGTCAGCAGGCGCGCGCCCAAGCGCTTCATCAAACAAAGAACCAATTCAACTCGAATTCCTGTCTGATGAAAAAACGCTACTGCATGGGTATTGATATGGCAAAAGCAAGCTTTGACTTTTGCCTGCTCTCCAAGAATGGCACTCGCCTGTGGCGGGGAAAGTTCAGCAATGATGCGACCGGCATTGGAGCATTTTTAGCCCAACTCCAGGCCCGCTCTTGGCCGCTCTCCCAGATCCACTTCGCCCTGGAAGCCACCGGGGTCTACGGGAAGAGATTGATCGCCGCTCTGCACCAAGCAGGCTTGGCGGTCAGCGTGCTCAATCCCGCCCAAGTCAAATACTTTGCTTTCTCGGTCCTGCGCCGCACCAAAAATGATCGGGTTGATGCGGCCATCATTGCCCAGTTTTGTCTGGAGCGAAAACCACTGGCCACTCGGCCGCTGCGCCCCCTTGAGGAAGAATTCAAACTGCTGGTGCGGGAGCGCGAAAGCCGGGTTGGCGAGCTCATCCGGGAACAGAACCGGGTGAAAAAAGACCCTTACCCAATTGCGCTGCCCGAGCTTGTCAGCCAACAGCGTGGCCAACGACTCGCCCAGCTCAAGAAAGAAATCGCTCAGCTGGAGTCGGCCATCTTCGGCTTAGTCGCGGCTGATCAGGCTTTAAGCCGCCAAAGCCAACTGCTGTGCTCTATTCCCGGCATTGCCCAGCTCACAGCCGCCAAGCTGCTGGCCGAGCTGGCCGGTAAAGAGTTCCAATCGGCTCGGCAGTTGGCGGCCTATGCTGGGCTGAATCCTTCTGAATTCCGTTCCGGTGTCTCGCTCTACGGCAAAACCACCCTGTGCAAAATCGGCAACGCTTTCCTGCGCAAAGCACTCTATTTGCCGGCCGCCGTTGCTCGCCGCTGGTGCAAACCCATCCAGCAATGGGCCGCAGGTCTCGAGTCGCGCAAGCTCCACTCCCTGGCTATCCGCGGTGCCGTCATGCGAAAACTCCTGCACATCGCCTTCGGTGTTCTCGCTCACCAACAACCCTACAACCCTAACCTGGCCCGCCCTTCCTTAAAGCAATGCCCTTGACATCCAAGACCGTATCTACCGGTTGTGGGCAATCGTGGTGAGCCCGGTCAATTGTCTCGCAAACGGAGCGGGTGAGCGGTCGAACCCGGAACGACCGACTGAAGGATTGCGGCGCGACCTTCGTGCCGATGACCAGCTCCCGGGACTTGGGCGGCGCCGGGGTCTGGCCCCCGGCCTGCTGCGTTTGCGCGAGCACCGCGCTGCCGCAGGGCAGCGAGCTACGGATCCCAATCGACCGCACTCAACGGCGAGGCTTGGGCGCAAGTATTTGGTGGTCGGCGGCGGCGACTGACCAGGCAGTCAGCCAGGCCCGGGAGAGCCGAGCCAAGATCATTCGATGACAACGACCCGCCCACGCCGCGTCGGATGTTCTACAAGCTCGTGAGCCCGAGCAATTTCTGAAAGCGGAGTTCGTTCGGCAATCTCGAAACCTGACCACCCGGCCTCGAGCGCAGAGTTCAGATCCTTGGCGGCTAACCTCTTTGCATCCTTTGGGAAGTCGTCGCTTCCCAGGAAGCATAACCGAATGTTCTTGAACACCATCGTCCAGAAAGGGATTTTGGGTGTCCCACTATCAGTGGCATAGGTGGCGATAGACCCGCCCGTGTTCAGCAATTCGACCTGCCAACCTGTGCCGGCAAGCCGGCGAGCGTGGCGTAAGCGAGTGCTACCGGTACCGGGTACGCCGCGAGCGTAATACCCGCAAGCATATCGTCTTTCAACCAACGCGCCTCGTATGTCGGTACCCATTGTGCAGGTGGAAAGATCGCTTTAAAATCCGTTGGCTTTCGGCGGGCTGGAAGCCGTTGCTTCTGTCTGGCAGCCTTGGACTATCCAATCCGCGGAGAGATAAGTGTCGATCCCGAAGCGTTCGAGCTTGTCTATGAGCAATTGAGGAAACCTGGGAAGTGAAGGACGGTTTTGGGAATGGGTCGCGATGAATTGGAGGCATTCGCGACTGTTCGGGTTTCTCCAGCAAATGTCTCGCAGCAAGTTAGGAGTAGGAACAAAACCAGAGTTTGTTTCCCTCCGAGTCCAAGAATCCGCCAACCCAGAACTTGTCTTCGTACAGTTTGACCGGATCAGATATGGTGACTGCTCGTTCTCTTAGTCGTTTTTCGGTCTCTCGAGCGTCTTCTACTTGAAGCGTGATGCGCGGATTTGGATCATTGGTGGGAGAATGTTGGCGGACAATCAGCACCGTGTCACCGATTCGATAACCGACCTCGTCCGTTGCCTCCCGATCTTCTTCGAGTTGAAGAGTTTCCGAGTAGAAACGCCTGGCCCGAACGACATCAATTGCGGATAGCGCGATTACCTTGACTGCTTGAAATCCAAGAGGGGAACTTTTCATTTGAGTTTTTCAAATTATCCCACTTGTTCGCTAAAAAGTAACCTAGAAAGTTGTACAATCGAAGCTCCGCCGCTATCTGTCCAAGTCAGTTTCGACGACGATTAGCCCCTGTTCCAGAGTGAATTGCTCCCCAAAATCTGGACAGGTTCGCTAAGATCGAAAAAAGACCTGGAGATGAACGGCAAGAAAGCTGGCGTGAGGCGCCGCCGACAGCATAGCGCGACCCTAAAGGCACAAGGGGCCCTGGAGGCCATTCAAGAACGTCGGACCCTCAACGAGATCGCCTCTGAATAGGGCGTGCACCCGACGCAAGTTTCGGCGTGGAAACGCCAAGCGGTCGAAAGCCTGAGCGGGTTTTTCGACGGGGAGATTGGGGTGGGCGACCAGGAATTCAGACGTAGCGCTAATCTGGTGCTGATGAGCCGCCCTGGACCGACTCTATCTATACCCGCTGGCCCTTTTAGCGGGGTACGCCGGATGACCCTTGCGTTGCACGACCAGGGTTGGCCCGTCAACCACAAGCGAACCCGCCGCTTGATGCGCCTCATGGGACTGGAAGCCGTTTATCCCAGGCCTCGCCTGAGCTCCAACGGCGGCGCACACCTGCGTTTTCCCTATCTGCTCAAAGGCCTGCTCATCGAGCACCGCAATCAGGTCTGGTGTAGCGACATCACTTACATCGGGTTAGCCGAAGGCTTTGTTTATCTTTTCGCCTTAATGGACTGTTCCGAGGAGGTCTATTTGCGTGAGCACGACTCCGTCACCGAGGCCTGCGGAGTATCGGTCGCTACTTCTCCTTCTACAACGATCAGCGGCCGCACAGCAGTCTTGCCAATCGGTCGCCTGCTGCCGTATATAACAGAATCCCTACAAAACTCCGACAAAAGGTAGCGCGGAAGAATCGCCTGGTTTTCCCCGCTCCTTTTGAAGGAAATTTATAGCTAACAAACCCATCGAACCTGTCCAGACGATGGGGAGCACCTGAGTGTTTGCATTGAGCCGATATTCCAGCGCGCGAGACATGTGGATGTATGTCGAATTCCTGGAATCGAGAAACTACACATTACAAAATATAATTCTCACACGTAGGAGCAAGTTATGAGTTGGTTAGAGAATTCGATTATGCATATTCGTGGCATCTCCCAGGGAAGCATCGGGAAAACGCATGAGCTAACAGAAAAACTTCAAGGGAAGTTTCAGTATGTGATGGGGCCATATTCGGATCCAGTCTTGCATAATTCGGCCCGGTGACCGGATTGTGGTAGAGACGTCGACGCATTTCAGGGCGTAGGTGCTGGTGATTGCTGGCCAGAAGCTAAGAAAATGCTAGACAGCCGTCAACCTGTCTGACAAGCTCCCTCAGGCAATTCACTGACGCTAAAAACGAGTTTCGTTGCGCCGTAAGCACAACGCTCACCAGCGTCAAATGTTAAACAGAATTATGCATCCCCCCATGAAAAGCATTATCAGAGGTCTCTTCTGTGTCGTCCCCACCGCGCTCATCCTTTGTTTTCAGCTGACCGCCTCGGCAAAGGACATCGTGTACTTAACTCCCGGCCTGGATCTGCCGTTCTGGCGATACCTGTCAGAAGGCATTGATAGCGTCGCTAAAAAAGAAGGTTACGGGTATCAAGCATTCGACAGTCACAACGATGCGCAAACACAGCTCAAGAACGCGCAAGACGCAATTGCCCGCGGAGTTGCCGGGATTCTGATCTCGCCGACAGATAGTTCGACCTGTCCAAGCGTCTTGGCGCTCGCCCAGAAGGCGAACATACCGGTGGTAATCGCGGATATCGGCACTAACGAGGGCGAATATGTCTCTTTCATCATCTCCGATAATCGGGAAGGAGCATACGGAACCGGCAAAGCGCTGGTAGCAGCCATGAAGGAAAAACGCATGGCGGACGGTACCGTTGGCCTAGTGACTATTTCTCTGACGAGGAACAACGGTAAGCAGCGAACTGCGGGCTTCCGCGCGGCATTAGCAGAGGGAGGAATTAAAGAATGTGCGCTCGAGCAGATGCAGAATTATTCGGCGAGCGAAACCTTCAAATACGTCCAGGACATGCTGACGGCTAATCCAAATATGAAAGGCATATTTATCGAAACCGATCAGCCGACGATGGGAGCCCTGCGTGCGATCAAGGCGGCGCGACGAGAAGGGTCCATCCTAGTGGCCGGTTTCGACGGAATTCCCGAGTTTGTTGACCTTTTGAAGCAAGGTCAAATCGTTGCCTCTGGCATGCAGCAGCCCTACCTGATGGGAGTTCGTTCGGGCGAAGCTCTCTTCAAACATCTTAAGGGAGAGTCTGTAGAAAAGCAGATCCTTGTTCCGATCGTGATTGTGACCAGCAAAAACATCGATCAGATGCTTCCGACCATTAAGGAAACGGTGTTTGCGAATGAAATGAAGTAGGGCTGGGCAGGATCTCCCCTGCGGTTGGTCCCCCAATCGCTTTCGGCGGCTTTCCCACCGGATACGCTGGGTATGACCCGGGCGCCTAGCCCTGGCCAACGGTTTCGGGTTGGCAAGATGAGGTTGTGACGAACGCCAGCTATGAAGGTTAAAGATTCCGAAACTGTGGTTCAATCTCAGGCCGGCTCCGAGCCGATGCTGATTGCTGCCGGAATCGAGAAATCGTTCGATCGTACCCGCGCATTGGCGCAAGCAGACCTGGACATCTACTCTGGCGAGGTGATGGGCTTGTTGGGAGCGAATGGCGCCGGTAAGTCAACCTTGTCCAAAGTCATTTCCGGCCATCTCACCCGAGATGCTGGTGCGATGATGTGGCAGGGCCGGCCACTGAACCTCCGGAGTGCGCGCGAGGCCATTCAACATGGAATCACGATGGTCATGCAGGAGACCTCGCTCGCGCCAGATCTCTCCGTCCTGGAGAATATTTTTCTCGCGGAGCTTGGCCGACCGGGATTTCTTTCGTACCGCCGATTGAAGCGGCGCGCCGAAGAAATTCTCGTCCGACTCGGCCAAAGAGAAACGCTACCCTTGGATCGAGCGGTCCGTTTCCTCTCCGCTGCGCAGCGCCAGCTGGTCGAGATCGCAAAGGCGCTGGCACTGAATTCCGCGTTGATCATTTTCGACGAGCCAACGGCCTCGTTGAGTCCGCCTGAGGTGGAGCGTTTATTTCAAGTCATGACCACGCTGAAACGCTCTGGTCATACGCTGGTATTCGTCTCCCATCGACTCGAGGAGGTATTTGCCATTACTGATCGGGTAACCGTGATGCGAGAAGGGCGCACGGTGGCAAAGTCGCTGGCGACAGCTTCTTTGGGGCAGGCAGAATTGATTCGTCTGATGGCCGGGCAAGAGATGACACAGATATTGTCCACCCGCTCGGACCGGTCTTTTGGTCGGTCTTCCGGCTCCTCCTCGGTCTTGGAAGTAAGGAATCTCAGCTCGATGCCCGCCGTCCGCGATGTCTCTTTTAAAGTGCACAGAGGAGAAATTCTCGGCTTGGGAGGGCTTGTCGGGGCAGGGCGCTCGGAGACGGTGGAGGCTATATTTGGCCTTCGTCCGCGACAGCGCGGAGAACTCTCCCTTGATGGAAAGCCATATGCACCAAGACACGCCGCAGATGCGATTCGTGCCGGCATAGGATTCGTTGCGGAGGATCGTCGAATTCAGGGAATTATCCCGGATTTTTCGGTTCGCGAGAACCTGCTCTTGGGACACTTGGCTGCTTCGCGCAGGTTTGGCCTCGGCTATTCTCAACGAAAGCAGAAGATAAATGAGCTAATCCAAAACCTAGGCCTTCCGGCGCAAAGGCTTGACACTAACCTGCTCAATTTTTCGGGAGGAATGCAGCAGAAAATCATCATCGCGCGTTGGCTTTTGCTTGAGCCTTCTCTCCTCCTTCTTGATGAACCAACCAAAGGGGTAGACATCGGAACTCGCACATCGATTTATGCGATGCTGCGGCACGTGGCGGACACCGGAGTAGGTGTGGTGGTTATTTCCTCCGATTTCGAAGAGCTTTTGAATGTTTGCGAGCGGATCGTGGTGATGAGCGATGGCGTCTCGATCGCCGACGTCCCAAGTGCGATGTTAAATGAAGAGAAGCTCACTCTTTTTGCCGCCCCGCGTACCTCGATGGAACAAAATAGTGCGTTCCTGCGAGACATCGCACGCGATTTGAACGGCGCAGCATTTTGGACCTTGATCGAGCAAGAGCGATTATTTTGTTTGTACGCGGTCGTGACAAATAATCAAGCCGACCCAGGTTTCCGCGCTGCGGATACACCGATAGTCAGCGACACGCGCATCCCAACGGCGCTCAGTACCAAATCACAAGAGTTCGTGGTCGAAGCGGACAATCAACTCGCCACACTTTTGCTTTCGGTCCGCAGCAGTCGGGGACACGATATGGGCTGGATTGGAGTGACGCTTGGCGGTCGGTCTCCTCCGCCCCCCGCGCGGCAAGTCCTCGAACGGATCGAGAGTTTCGTAGAGCAGATAATCAAACCCCAGTGAAAATCGACGGATGAACTCTGCCACCGGTGAACGTTCCCTGGTAAGTGACCTTGTTGGGCGACTCGAAATCCGAATGCTCGGCCTGGTCCTGATCCTGGGCATCGCGCTTTCCATTCTCTCACCTCATTTTTTAACATCCAACAATCTCCTGAATGTCCTCGATCAGTCGGTTGTGGTAGGAATCGTTGCGATCGGGATGACGTTTGTGATTCTGATCGGTGGTATTGACCTCTCGGTCGGCTCGGTAGCCGGGTTGACCGGAGTTTTACTTGGACGAGGACTCGAGCATTTCCCGATCCCGGTCGCTATCGTTCTGGCGGTAATCGCCGGCATGTTAGTCGGCTCTTTTTCGGGTGTTCTGATTGCTCGATTCGGTCTTCCCGCTTTCGTCGTTACGCTCGGTGTCATGGCAATCGGACGGAGCCTCGCTTATATCCTTTCGGGAGCGTCGGCGATTGCTGATTTACCGGAAACTTTCGGCAATGTCGTTTATACCACTATCCTTGGCGTGCCTGCTAATGTTCTCACCTTGCTCGTGCTGTATGCATTGGCTTGGGCTTACCTGAACTTCACTAAAGGCGGCCGAACGGTCTACGCGATCGGCTCTAATCGAGAAGCGGCGCGAACTGCGGGTCTCAATGTATTGGCTTTTAGCATCCTTCCATACGTGATCTCAGGCGGACTCTCAGCAATTGCGATCACATTTGCATCAGCGCAGGTCATGTCGATCGACCCAGTCGCCGGAACGGGGCTCGAACTGGATGCGATCGCAGCAGTAGTGATTGGTGGAGCAAGCTTGTACGGGGGGCGGGGTTCAATCATGGGAACATTAATCGGCGTCCTCATTATGGTCATGATCCGGAACGGTCTGAATCTCCTGAACGTATCGCCGTTCTGGCAAGGGTCGGCGATCGGCGCCGTCATCATCACCGCGGTTTTGATTGAACGTCTCCTTTCCTCCCGAGCTTTTTCTCATTGAACCTCCGCAGGATGCCCTATGCCCAATACTATTTCGGATTTGATTCGGCTGTACGGAACGGATGAATCGGTTGAGCCGCCGCGAATTCTCCAGGCTGGTCCGTTAAGAGCAGAACTCGAAGCGGGTAATCTTCGCTATATTCGTTACCACGGCCGTGAAATGATCAGGGCTATTTCATTCGTCGTACGCGACGAAAACTGGGGTACTTACGCGCTGGAAATCACACATCTGAATTTCCAGGAAGAGCCTGACCTGTTTCGCGTCTCATACGACGCGACCGTCAGCGGGAAGGACAAGGAATTTCGGTACTCGGCGGCGATCGTGGGCAAGTCCGATGGTTCGCTGATTTTCTCCGCTCAGGGTGTCGCGATTTCGGACTTTCTCACCAATCGTACGGGATTTGTAGTCCTTCATCCCATCGAGGGCGTCGCCGGCGCAACCTGCACGGTGGAACACACCAATGGGACGATTGAAGAAACGTGCTTTCCGTTCTTAATCGACCCCGTTCAGCCGATGACTGCACTGCGTGCGATCACGCACGAATTTTTACCTGGCTTAAAGGTGACGTGCCGAATGGAAGGGGACACTTTCGAGATGGAGGACCAGCGCAATTGGACGGACGCTTCGTACAAGACATATGTTCGGCCCTTGGCTTTGCCGTGGCCTTACCTGATTGCGAAGGGCGAAAGGATCGGCCAAACAGTTAGTTTGATAGTCTCAGGGTCGGTGGGTCAGATCGAATCGGTCGACGATGGTCTCTCAATAGCAGTTGGCGGGCGGGTTGCCGCCAGCTCCATGCCGCCGCTTGGGTTGGGCCTTCGTCCTGACCAATTGGACGCAGCCGAGCAATGCATCGGTGTACTGAGACAGGCCGCACCATCTCAACTGGTATGTTATTACGATCCGCGCTTCGGCCATGGCCGAGCCGATTTGCAGCGAATGGCAGCTTTAGGCAAAGCAATCGGGGCCGAACTGTGGCTAGAGTTTGTCATCCCCGGTGCAGACAATTTTGAACAAGAGATCCAGGGAGTCGGTCGCACGGCAAATGAACTGGGCAATCCTTTTGCCGCTGTTATGGTCTCGCCGGCTCCGGATCTCAAGTGTACCTTGCCCGGGAGTCCCTGGCCTCCTTGTCCACCGCTTGACGCTTGTTACCGGGCGGCTCGTAAAGCGTTCCCGGGTGTGCGAATCGGTGGAGGCATGTTCAGCTTTTTCACCGAGCTGAACCGAAAACGGCCGCCCCTCGACCTGCTCGATTTCGTGACTTTTACAACCGTCGCAATCTTTCATGCAGGCGACGATCGCTCGGCGATGGAGGGTTTGGAATCCCTTCCCTATCTGGCAAGAAGCGTACGGGCTCTTATTGACGGAAAACCTTACCACGTCGGTCCGAGCGCCATCGGATTACGAATGAATCCATACGGAGAAGCCCCGATGGCAAATCCCCGCAATATACGTCAGGCAATGAACGGAATGGATCCGCGGCAGCGCGGGCTATTTGCGGCGGCCTGGTTGGTTGGATTTGTTGCACGTTTTGCGCAAGGCGGTGCATCCTCCATTACACTGGGCGAAGCTGTTGGGGAGCTGGGGATCGCCTATGCGAAAGCGGATTACCCTCAGCCATGGTTCGACGAGAACGGAGGAATATATCCCATCTGCCATACCGTGAAAGGCCTTGCCGCGTTGCGCGGCAGGCCGCTTATCAATTTGGACATTTCCAAGCCTCGCGAAATTCAGGCGATTGGGGCCGAACGCGACAGCGGTCTTGAGATTTGGGTTGCCAACCTGACGGACCAAACGAAGAACGTTGAAATAGCGCCTACATCGGCCGGCGTTCTATCACTTTTGTCCGCAGCGGAGTTTGAGCGAGCGACCCAAGATTTTTCAATGATGGATTCGCTGGAGCGCGGATTCACCGATAAAGCGCTCAACTTACCACCCTACGCCGTCGCTCGATTTCGGGGCCGCTACTGACCGCCATGCGTAGCGGCAACCACCACGAACATCCGATGAACAAGATCGTCATTACTGGCGAAGGCGGTTTCCTGGGCCAGCGTCTCGCGCGCGAGTGGTTAAGGCGTACTCGCGCAGGATCAGTCAGCGGCAAAGAGTCCCCCATGCGAGAATGATTGCATCGCTCGAAGTGAATGACGCTATTCGCGAACGAGCCGCGACTAGTACCCAAGAAGGATTCCGCAAATGGTTTCAATAGTAGTTCACCAGCCCAGGGCTCTGGAGGTGCGATCGGCTGACGTCCCTGAGCCAAAGGCAGATGAAGTTGTGGTCAAGGTTCGTCGTGCCGGAATTTGTGGATCAGACATTCACATTCTGCACGGCTCCAACCCCTTCGCAGTATATCCTCGGGTAATCGGGCACGAGTTCGCAGGCGAGGTTTTCTCGCTGGGCGCCGAGGTGACCGGTCTCCGGAAGGGTTACCATGTGGTAGTTGACCCGGTTATTTCCTGCGGGCATTGCTATCCATGCCGGATCGGCCGCCCCAATGTCTGCGCAAAGCTCGAGGTAATGGGTGTTCATCGCGACGGCGGTTTCCGCGATTATGTGGCTGTCCCGGCCAGCGCAGTCATCATAGTTCCGGCCGACATGCCGTTCGGCCTTGCGGCGCTGGCCGAGCCTTTCTCAATCGCGGCCAATGTGCTGTCCCGCACCAGTTGCGGGTCCGATGACACGATTTTGATCTATGGAGCCGGAACCGTTGGGGTCACGGTTCTACAGGTCGCCAAGCTTCACGGAGCCCGCTGCATCGTTGCCGACATCGACGAAGCGCGTCTTGAACGAGCCAAATCTTTTGGCGCCGATGCTGTTATCGACTCGCAATGGCAGTCCGTTCCCGATGCCGTGAAAGGTGAAACAGACGGCCTCGGCCCAACGTTGGTCATTGATGGGGCAGGCGTCCCGGCCCTGTTGGACGAGGCGTGTCGCCTGGCGAGCCCGGCGGGCCGGATCGGTATTCTTGGCTTTTCGCCCGCGCCGTCTGCTCTCAGTCAGCAAGAGGTTGTTCGCAAGGAACTGACTATCATAGGGTCGCGCCTCAACCGCCGTCTCCTTCCGCAGGCGGTGAGTTGGCTTGCAGATGGACGTCTGAAACCAGAAAGCATGATCACTCAGGTCTTCGCCGCCGCCGATGCGCGACAGGCTTTCGATCTGATCGAGCAAGACCCGCAGCGCACCCTCAAGGTCCAGCTCGACTTTTCCTGATGACCTTCTTGAAGACTAACGCCCCTCGGCTCTCTCTTGCCACCCTTGGTTTGGCCCGGATCGGAATGGCCAACTTTTTCTATGACCGCGGGCAACTCAGACCTCGTATGATCCATCTTGGACTCGGCGCCTTTTTTCGGGCGCATGGGGCCTTGTTTACCGAGGACCTGCTGTCAGAGCAGGGCGGCAACTGGGGCATTGTCGGCGCCAGCCTGAAACGGCCCGATCAGCGCAATCGCCTCGCGTCGCAGGACTATTTGTATACGACGGTGGAAAACGGCCCGAACGGCCCAAAGGCCCGCATTGTCGGCTGCCTTCTGAATGTCCTCGTTGGACCGGAAAACCCGGCCGCGCTACTCGACCGGCTTTCTGACCCCGAGACAGCCATCGTGACTCTGACCATCACCGAGAAAGGCTACTGCCACGATCCGGTCTCGGGTCGCCTTGACACCGACCATCCTGAAATCCGCCACGACCTCAAGCATCCGGACGCATTGCAATCGGCGGTAGGGCTGATCACGGCGGCGTTGGGTCGACGGAACGCGGCCGGGCTGCCGCCCTTCACTGTTGTGACCTGCGATAATCTTCCGCGGAATGGCGCACTTTTGGCGGGGCTAGTCCATGATTTCGCGTCGCTCCGCGATGACAAACTGGCGACCTGGATTGAACGCTCTGTTCCGTTTCCGAGCAGCATGGTGGACCGGATCGTGCCTGCTGAAACCACCGGCGATCTGAGGCTGATCGAGCAGTTGACCGGTCTTCATGATGCGGCGCCGGTCATGCATGAGCCATTCCGACAATGGGTCCTGGAGGATCGATTTGTTGACGGCGTTCGGCCGGCTTGGGAGCGCTCGGGCGTGCAGTTCGTGTCGGATGTCGCTCCGTTCGAACACGTGAAATTAAGGATGCTGAACGGCTCGCATTCGGCGCTGGCCTATCTGGGTTACCTCGCGGGCCACGAAACCATCTTTGACGCCGTTTCAGACGATCTGTTCGCCCGGTTCGTAAAACGGTTCTGGCGCGACGATTTAATCCCGGTCCTGCCAACGCCGCCGGGATTGGATCTTGACCAGTATGCGGAGCAACTCTTCGAACGCTACAGCAATCAGGCTATCCGGCACCGCCTCTTCCAGATTGCGATGGACGGATCCCAGAAGCTGCCGCCGCGGCTCCTTTCCACCATCCGCGACAATCTCAAGCAGAAGCGCCGTTTCACATTCCTCGCGCTCGCGGTGGCCGGATGGATGCGCTATGTGGCCGGCACAGACGAGGCGGGACGAGCGATCGATGTCCGTGATCCCCTGGCGGTTCTTCTTCGCCAGCGGATCGATTCCGCCGGCTCGGATCCCGCGGCCCAAGTGCGAGCGCTTGCAAGCGTTGACACGGTGTTCGGCAAAGATCTGCCGGGCAGCGCAGTCTTCATGGACGCGCTTACGGAGGCTTACACGGCGTTACTGCGCGGAGGTGTCCGCAAGGCTATCGCCGATTCGGTGGCGTTATAAGGAAGGTCCGATGGATCCGCAGGAGTCGCGGCGAGTGGCCGAACAAATCAGAACCCCCAGGACGCGTTCGGCGATCGCCCGCAGTGCTTAGTGTGTGCGAAGATCGGGCGTCGTACAGTTCTCTGGGTCGGCGAAATTTGTGTTCGGTACCAGCGGGTACCAGTCGGGTCGACCTGGGTCGCGATCGTAAGGGTAGCCGCCAAGCGAGCGATACAAGTCGGCATAGGCTTGTAACTTCTCGCTATCCAGAGTAACGCCGAGCCCAGGGCCATCCGGCACCGCGATTCGACCGTTCTTGTAGCGCATCTTGCCCCCCGCGATGATGTCGTCGGTAAGGTGATGGTAATGCGCGTCGGCGGTGAAAACGAGGTTGGGCAAAACGGCGCCTAGGTGAAGCATGCTGGCGAGCTGAATGCCGAGTTCACCAGAGGAATGCACTGCGATACCGAGCCCGAACGTGTCGCAAGTTTGCGCCGCTCGAATGCACGCCCGGATGCCGCCCCAAAAGGTTGTGTCCAGCAGAATCACGTCTACGGCGGGATCGCGCACATTGGCTGCGAGCTGCTCGAAGTCGATGACAATGGTATTCGTGGCGAGCGGAGTAGAGAGCTTCTCGCGCAGACGACGCATCCCCGCAAATCCCCAGGTAGGATCCTCGAAATAGTCGTTCCGCAAACCCGATATCGCCCGTCCGAAGCGCAGGGCCTGCTCGACCGAGAGGGCAGCGTTCGGGTCATAGCGCAGTGTGTCATCCGGGAAAGCGGCGGCGAGCGCCTTGTAGCATTCGAGTTCATAATCGGGACCGAAAACACCAGCTTTCAGTTTCTGCGCCGTGAAACCATGCTCCGCCTTCAATGCCGCCGCATGGTCAACCAGTTGATCGACCGTTCGGACTTCGCCCTTGCCAGATTCGGGATTGGCGTAGCGATAAAACAGATAGCTCGCGAAACCGACCTCGTCGCGCACCCGACCGCCGAGTAGCTGGTAGACCGGTACGTTCAATTGTTTCCCAATGATGTCCAGGCAGGCGAATTCCAGTGCCGCATGCAACTGCGTGCGGTTGTTGTAGAGCGAAGCCGTGGGATTGCAGATCGCGTAACGCATCCGGTTGAGATCAAACGGATTGTGGCCGACCAGGTATGTTTTTAACCCCGCAAAGGCAAGAGCGGCGCTTTCTCCGCCGCCGCCCATCTCGCCCAGTCCGGTGATGCCCTCGTCCGTCTCGACTTCAACTATTGTTCGAACGAAACGGCCCCAATGCGCGCCATTGCTGTGCCGCAACGGGGCCTCAAGAGGAACCGTGACAGTCGTAGCCCGGATATCTGTGATCTTCATCGTACCGTTGCTGCCTCGATCGGCCACGAGGATGTTTGGCGAACGTTGCAGATAGACGGTATCGAATAGCTGAATCATAGTGAAAGGGATTTTTGTGGTGATCTGTTCCGAGAATAGTTCTGTGCGATGTCGAAAGCCGGCGTTCTGATGAATGACTGAACTGCGTCTCATTTCATTTCTGCCGGCTGCGACCGAAATGGTTTTCGCCCTCGGTCTCGGCGACCGGCTCATCGGGGTCTCGCATGAGTGCGATTTCCCTGCGGCGGCGAAGACCAAACCCGTTGTTGTCAAACCGGTGCTGCCATTAGAGAAATTGTCGCTACGCGAAATTGACGTTGCCGTCGCCGAGCGCATCGGCAGCGGACAAGGTCTTTACCAAGTGGACGAGCGGCTGCTCGAACAACTCGCGCCCACGCACATCCTCACGCAGGCACTTTGCCAAGTCTGTGCGCCTTCCGGCAACGAGATCACCCGCGCGCTTGAAGCGCTGCCGGTCAAGCCGGAAATCCTCTGGTTTACGCCCAACAGCATCGGGGAGATTTTCAGCAATGTCCACGAACTCGGCGCAGCCACCGGCCGTTTGGCCCAGGCCGAGGAACTTAACACCGGCGCCCATGCGCGCTTGCTAAATGTGATTGAACTGACGAAAAAAGCGCACCGCCGTCCCCGCGTTTTTTGCCTTGAGTGGATTGATCCTTATTACTGCTGCGGCCATTGGGTGCCGGAAATGGTTGAACTTGCCGGCGGCGAGGACGCGCTGGGACGCAAAGGCGCAGATTCCGTCCGCACTTCGTGGACGGACATCGCCGCATTTTCGCCGGAGATTTTAATTGTGTCGCCCTGCGGCTTCGGCGTGGAAGCGGCGGCTGAGCACGCGAAGCAGCTGTTGCGGCAACCTGGTTGGAACGATTTGCCCGCCGTCCTAAATGACCGCGTTTACGCCGTGAACGCGAACGCTTACTTCGCCCGGCCCGCCCCGCGCGTCGTAGATGGCGTGGAACTGCTCGCCCACTTGTTTCATCCGCAATTGTGCGATTGGTGCGGGAGTCGGAACGCTTTCCGCCAGATTCACTCATGAACCGGCGGGCTTTGATTTTGTTCGGTCGGCAACCGGGGGATTCTTGATCGTGACCAGAGCAGGATGGCGGAAGCGCAGAAGGAATGCGAGGAAGCGCTGAAGATTTACGAAAAATTTGCGAAGCAAGATCCCGGCCAAACCAAGTTAAACAAGGAATGACTCCGCTTCGCTTTCCCTACAAAAGATCATTTAGCCCGATAACAACTACTCTTACGATGAAACCTTACCTATCAATCGTCGGAATTTTTCTAGCCGTGCTGAATGGCCTGCTTCTTGTTCCGGCAACAAACGCCTACAAGGTTCCAATTACAGCGATAGCTTTTGTGCTGGCGCTTTTCGTTGTGGCACTTTCTATCCTCGGAGGCACGAAAAGGCATGCAACATTCGCTCCAGCTTCAGGCGTGATTCCACGTCCTGCACCAGCTGCGAACCAAGCCGAAGCAGAAATAGTGGCTTTCTTTGCCCTCCTTCAAGAGAAAGGCCGGCTTGTGGATTTTCTGATGGAGGATCTCACCTCTTACGATGATACCCAGGTCGCAGCGGCCTCGCGGGTGATTCATCAGGGGTGTAGGCAAGTCTTGCAGGAACATTTCAAAATCACTGCTGTCTCTGAAGCCGAGGAAGGCTCCCAAGTTACCGTCCCGGCCGGATATGCCGCGGACGAGTACCGGCTCGTCGGAAAACTCAGCGGGGACCCACCTTTCACCGGGAAGCTCATCCACAAGGGCTGGAAGACCGAATCCGTGACACTCCCGCGAATCGTCAAGCCCGATGAAAAACGCCTGCCGGCAATTGCCCCTGCAGAGGTCGAACTCAGCCCTCAGATTTCGTAATATTGTGCCGCATCAGAAGCAACCTCGTGTTGAGGAGGCAGGGAAGTAAAATTAATCGTCTAATCGAACCAAATGAGTGCACGCTTCAGCCTCGGGATTGACCTGGGCACCAGCAACAGCGCGGTTGCGGTCGAGGATTTCGAGACCGACCGTATCGAGATTGTCGCGATTACCCAACTCGTCGGGGCCAACCGAATCGGGGAAAGGCCGACGCTTCCGTCGGCACTTTACATCCCGCATCCGGAGGAGTTTCCAAAGGAAACCTTGAGACTGCCATGGCACGCAGACGTTGACGGCCCGATCGTGGGCCACTTCGCGCGCGATCACGGCGCTTTGATCCCTGATCGCCTGATCACTTCTGCGAAGTCGTGGTTGTCGAACTTCCATACCGATCCGAAGAGGCCGGTCCTGCCGTGGAAATCTGAGATCAAGGAGCCGAAGCTTTCTGCTTTCGAGTGTTCCCGGCTTTATCTCGAGCACATGAAGGAGGGATTCCTGTACGCGGAGCGCACGCGAGGTCGCGCGTGGAATCTGGCCGAAGGCCAGGTCGTCCTTACGGTTCCCGCATCCTTCGATGAGGTCGCACGGAATCTGACCGCTGATGCTGGCGAAGCGGCGGGTTTCGGCAAGGTTGTATTGCTCGAAGAGCCGCAGGCAGCCTTTTACGCATGGACTGCACAAGCCGGGAGCGACTGGCGGAACCAGGTCAGACCCGGAGATATCGTCCTGGTTTGTGACGTCGGCGGTGGCACGGCGGATTTCAGCCTGATGGCCATCACCGAAAGGGAAGGTAATCTCGAAATCGAACGGATCAGCGTTGGCGAGCACATTCTTCTGGGTGGCGACAATATGGACTTGGCGCTCGCGTATACCCTCCGAGCGCACTTGGAAACGACTGGGAAGTCGGTCGACTCGTGGCAATTCCTCGCGCTAATACACGCTGCCAGCAATGCTAAGGTGAGTCTGTTCACCGACCCATCGCTCGAGCAAACTCCGATCGCCCTGCCTTCGCGAGGATCGAGCTTGCTGGCCAAAACCGTCTCCACCCAGCTCGACCGCCCCACGCTCGAAAAGGTGATCCTGGACGGCTTTTTCCCGCTCACCAGGGTCACCGATCTGCCCCAGGAATCCAAGAGCACCGGCCTTCAGGAGTTCGGTCTGCCATACGCGTCAGACCCAGTCGTGAGCAAACATCTCGCCCGGTTCCTGACACGAAGCCTAAAAAATGTGAAAGCCAGTGATGCGCTGAGCTCGCTCGTAAAATCCAAGTCAGAAGCGCTCGAAGGCGAGTACCTCAAACCGACAGCCGTTCTTTTCAATGGGGGCGTTTTCAATGCGGCACCTATCCGGAAGCGCGTACTTGATCTGCTCGCTTCGTGGAACGAGGTCAAGGCGGTTTGGGAACTCGGGGGATTCCAACCTGACCTTGCGGTCGCCAAAGGAGCGGCGCTATACGGCCGCAATCGCGCTACCGGAAAGGGGATTCGCATCAAAGCTGGCACAGCGCGGTCCTACTACATAGGAATGGAATCCTCGATGCCGGCGATCCCCGGATTCAAGCCGCCAATCAAAGCACTTTGCGTCGTTCCGCAGGGGATGGAGGAAGGCAGCGAGTTGGTGATCGATGGACAAGCGTTCGGACTGATCACGGGCCAGCCCGCTGACTTCCCTTTCTTCGCCTCTGAGGTACGGAGCGGAGACGTACCTGGTCAGTTAATCCCGGATGCCGAACGTGAACTAGAGGAAACCGCCAGAATCGAGGTGATTTTGCCCCCGATCGAGGGATTCCCCGAGGGCCAGGCGATCCCGGTTGTCATCAATCCGATCGTCACTGAACTCGGAAACCTCGAACTTTGGATGAAGCACACCGGATCGGACCGCCGCTGGAAGATCGAGTTTCAGGTCCGCACGCAGTAACGCCGGTCGGATTTAGAATTGAGCGCGAAATTCTGCATCGGTATCGATCTTGGCACCACGAATTGTGTTATGGCATTCGAGGAGCTCGACGGCGCCACGCCGCACACGGAGGTATTTCTCATCCCACAGTGGGAAACCCTCACTGGATTTTCCGAAGCACCGACGCTGCCCTCCTTTCTTTACCTGCCGCAGGAGCAGGAAGCGGCACAAATGCTGAGAGAGGGCACTGAACGAGGTGAATGGATTCCCGGTCGCTTCGCGAGAAAACAGGCGGGAGAATCGCCCGGTCGCGTAGTGCATTCCGCTAAATCATGGCTCTGCCATCACGCGGCGGATCGCAGCGCGTCCTTCCTGCCGTGGAGATCCGATGAAGTCCCCGTCGAAAAGCGAATTTCGCCGATCCAGGCGTCCGCCCTGTTCCTTGGTTACCTGCGCGCTGTGTGGGACGCAAAGTTCGCCGGCAAGGGAATCCGGTTCGACAACCAGGACATTACTATCACCGTTCCCGCGTCCTTCGATGCTGTCGCACAGCGGCTTACCCTGGACGCCGCACGCGAGGCCGGCTTTCCTGAAAGCGTCCGCCTTTTAGAGGAACCGCAAGCCGCATTCTACTGCTGGCTGGAACAGCACGGCACATTGGGCGAACTGTCGAGACAGCTTCCAGAAAGCGAGAAACAGCACGTCGTTGTTATCGACATTGGCGGAGGCACGTCCGATTTCACTCTGTTCGAGATCAGCCGCCAGATCGAGACGAGTCTTCCGCACATCAAACGAATTGCTGTCAGCGACCACCTTCTTCTCGGAGGCGACAATATTGACCTCGCGCTCTCGTACCACATCAAGTCCCGCCTGGCGCACGAAGCGCTTTCCCCGACGCAATGGAACTTCCTCGTGGCGCGCTGCCGCGATTTGAAGGAACGCTGCCTTGCCGATACCTCCGACGATGTCTTGCCGATATCTATTCCCGGGCGCGGATCGAGTCTGCTCGGCGGCACACTCGCGGGCCAGGTCACGCGGGCCGAGATTGAGTCGATCGTACTCGATGGATTTTTTCCCGAATGCGAAGCGGACGAACGGCCCGCGCGGACGAAGATTGGACTGAGAGAATGGGCGCTTCCTTATGCCGTAGATAGCGCGGTCACGCGCCACCTCGCGAACTTCCTGCGCGGCCGGCCCCGGGTGGATGCAGTCCTATTCAATGGCGGAACCCTCTATCCTGACTCTTTGCGGCTGCGGTTACAGCAACAGATCGCCGGCTGGCAAGGCGGCACCGAGCCGCGAATCCTCAATAACCCGGAACCAAATCTCGCGGTTGCGCGAGGCGCGGCTGGCTTTGGAAGCATCGTACGTCGCCGCGCCCAGCGGATCGAGGCTGGTGCAGCGCGCGCAATTTATCTGGAAGTCCACAAACAGCTGGGAAAGAAAGACGAGGTTTCCGGTCCCGCCCTGGTCTGCATTCTGCCGCGAAGTGCAGCGTCCGAAGAGGAGTTCCGCATTTCTGAACTTCGGGCTTGAGCTTCGCGTGAATCGCCCCGTTCGGTTTCAGACATATTATTCGACGCGGCACGGCAAGGATAAAGCCGGCTCGGTTGTCACTTGGAACGACCGTGATTTCCACCGGCTCCCTCCGCTTCAGACTACTGCCAAGCTTACTGGACGGCGTCTGGAAGCCGAGAGGCTGCCAGTGACTCTCACTGCTCGCATGAACGAGCTCGGTCTGCTGCAGGTTGCCTGCGTTAGTTTAGATCCATTCGTGCGCGAGACCTGGCCACTTGAGTTCGACCTTCGCCCGCACGAACTGGGCGGCGAAGATCAAATGGAAACCGGCAATGACATCAGTCCAGACCCCGGAGTCGACGCGGCCAGGCTCGACGCCGCGCGAACCCGGATCACCACACTGTTTTCCCGTCCGCTTGACCGGCGTGACAAGCTCACCGCCGCCAATCTCGTCAAAAGTCTCGAGCGAACCCTCGGAATACCGAAAGCCGATTGGAACTGGGTGCTACTTCGCTCTCTCTGGCCGGCGCTTTACGAGTGCATCTCCTGCCGCCGGGAATCCGTCGAACACGAGGAAGCGTGGCTGATCCTTGCCGGTTTTCTTCTTCGCCCCGGTTTCGGCGCGGAAAGGGACGCCACCCGGATCGACGAACTCTGGCAACTTCAGACGGATGGACTCGTGTATCCCGGCAAGCGCATCCAGCTTCAGCAATATATCCTCTGGAGGCGGGTCGCCGGCGGCCTGAGTCGCGAACGGCAGGAGACGATTCTGGCGCCCGAGCTGTCCAGGTTACGCACTCAGAAAAACCCGCCAGCCGAGCTCGTCCGCCTCGCCGGATCATTCGAGAGAATCAGCCCCGATCATCAAGACCGAGCTCATCGATCTTTTTCTCCAAAGCACTCGAGAGCTCGCCACGACGAACCGGTACTGCGCTCCTTATCTGACTACCCTCGGACTTCTTCTCAATCGCACTCCGCTCTACACCGGACCTGAAAACGTTCTTCCAGCGGTTCACGTCGAACGGGCGTTCGAGGCACTCTCCGATCTCGATTGGACAGAACTGGAACTGGCCGAAATCCAGACCCTGTTCCTTCGTGCCGCGCGTATTACCGATAACCCAAGCATCGACTTACCAAAAGCTGTCCGCGAGAAAATCGCAACCAGACTGGAAAAATCTGGTGTTGCCTCATCAAAGCTGAGAACACTGCGCGTGTTCGTCCCCGTTGCCGGGCTCGACCGCGCCAGTCTCTTCGGCGAATCCCTCCCGCCGGGACTACTGATCGCCGATGGGTGAAGATTCCAACGCCCGCAAAACCTCATGATGTCACCAAGTGTTACCGATTTCCAACGTCTTGCCGGTGAACTCGAAGGCGCGCTTCACTTCGACGTAGCCATGCGGACGCTTTATGCGACCGACGCATCGGTTTATCGCGAGATACCACAGGCCGTTGTACTGCCGAAGACCGAGGCTGATATCTGCAAGCTCGTTCGCTTTGCGCGTGAACACGGTACCTCCCTCATACCCAGGACGGCTGGCACCTCGCTGGCCGGCCAAGTCGTTGGACCGGGCATTGTGGTGGATGTGTCGCGTCACTTTACTCGCATTCTAGAGATCGGTGCGGAGGGGCGCCGCGTGCGGGTGCAACCCGGCGTTGTGCGCAATGAGCTTAATCTCGCGCTTGCTCCACATGGAGTTTTCTTTGCGCCCGAAACCTCAACACAGAACCGTTGTATGATCGGCGGTATGGTCGGCAACAATGCCTGTGGGGCGAACTCCGTTGTCTACGGCAGTACGCGAGACCACCTCGTATCGGTGCGCGCCGTGTTGAGTGACGGTTCGATTGCCGAGTTTGGCCCGTTATTGCCGGGCGAGTTCGAAGCGAAATGTTCAGGCGAAACGCTTGAGGCTTCGATCTATCTTGAGATAGAAAAACTGCTCACTGACGCCGGAAATCGCGCCGAGATCGCGCGTGAGTTCCCGAAACGATCTATTCACCGTCGCAATACGGGCTATGCCCTGGATTTGCTTGCAGATTGTGCGCCGTTTACCCCGGGTGGTCCTCCTTTTAATCTCTGCCGCCTGTTAGCCGGCTCCGAAGGGACATTGGCGTTTCTAACAGAAATCACTTTGGCGTGCGAACCGCTGCCGCCAAAGGTAAACGCGCTCGTTTGCATCCATTGCGCTTCGGTAGACGAGGCTTTGCGTGCTAATATTGTTGCCCTTTGCCATCAACCGCGTGCTTGCGAGTTGATGGACCACAATATCCTTGAGTGCACAAAAGCAAATCTCGAGCAGCGGCAGAATCGATTTTTCCTCCAAGGAGACCCCGGCGCCATCCTTGCGGTTGAGCTGGCTGCACCGACTCGCGAAGCGGTTGCCGCCGTAACTGTCCGGCTTGAAACAGAATTACGCGCTGCCGGCCTCGGCTACCATTATCCGGTTGTCTGGGGTCCGGAGCAGAACCGTGTATGGAACCTCCGGAAGGCGGCATTGGGTCTGCTGTCGAGCTTACCGGGAGACGCCAAACCTGTGGCCGTCGTCGAGGATACCGCTATCGATCCGAGTGATCTCCCGGCGTTTGTGCAGGAATTCGATAAAATTCTGGGTGAGCACGGTCTTTCCGCGGTGCATTATGCTCACGCCGCTTCGGGCGAACTGCACTTGCGGCCCATCCTGAATCTTAAGGATCAGGAACATCGCAGGCTCTTTCGCGTCGTTGCGACTGAGATCGCAAAGTTAGTGAAGCGCTATGGCGGCTCACTGAGCGGCGAACATGGTGACGGCCGTTTGCGTGGCGAATTCCTGCCTTTGATGGTCGGCAAGAAGAATTATGCACTCTTCCGCGCGGTCAAACGCGCGTGGGATCCCTCAGGCATATTCAACCCGGGCAAGATCACCGAGACGCCGCCGATGGACGCAAGCTTGCGCTTCAGCCCGGATCAGGCGGTGCGGGAGTTTAAAACTGTGCTGAGATTCTCGGAAGCTCGGGGGATCTTGCGCGCCGCAGAGCAGTGCAACGGATCCGGCGACTGCCGCAAGTCGCATCTCATGGGTGGCACAATGTGTCCGAGCTACATGGCCACCCGCAACGAGCGCGACACGACGCGGGCCCGCGCAAATATCTTGCGCGAGGTCCTTACGCATTCAACGAAGGCTAATCCTTTTGACAGCGATGAGATCGGCCCGGTCATGGATCTTTGTCTCTCGTGCAAAGGTTGCAAGTCGGAGTGCCCGTCCAGTGTCGATGTAGCTCGTCTTAAAGCGGAATGGCTCCAGCAACGCTACGATGCGCGAGGTGTCCCGATGCGCGCGCGGCTTATTGGGGACTTCTCGCGCGCCATGGCTTTGGCCTCGGTCGCACCCGGAGTGTTTAATTTTTTGGTGACAAATACGACGACGGTCAGCTTGCTTAAATGGTTTGCGGGGTTTGCTCAGGGGCGTTCGATTCCTAAGCTCAATAAGATTCCGCTGCGCCGGTGGCACCGGATGCACGCTAACAAGAATGGCCAGTTTCAGAACGGGCGTGTCTTTTTGTTTTGCGACGAGTTTACGAACTTCAATGACGAGGAAGTCGGAATCAAGGCCGTGCGGTTGCTCAATCGGCTTGGCTACGAGGTTGTTATTCCACACCACGTCGATAGTGGCCGCGCCCAAATTTCCAAAGGTCTGCTGCGCGACGCGCAAAGATTGGCGATTCGCAATGTGGAGCTGCTAAAGAATATTGTTACCCCTGAAAGTCCCCTTGTTGGAATCGAGCCCTCGGCGATCCTTGGCTTCCGGGACGAGGTCCCGGATCTTGTCCCTGCGCATCTGGTTGGAGCAGCAACCGCCCTGGCAAAAGATGCGCTGTTGCTCGACGAGTTCATCGCACGCGAGGCGGGCCGAGGTCGTATCCGGCGCGAGGCGTTCACGCAGGAGACCCGCAAGATCAAACTCCACGGTCACTGTCACCAGAAATCGTTGGCGTCGTTGACTCCCACGGTCAAGGCGCTTGAACTGCCCGTAAACTACGAGGTTCAAGTCATTCCATCCGGGTGCTGCGGCATGGCCGGCTCGTTCGGTTACGAGGAGGAGCATTTCGACATATCAATGAAAATTGCCGGACTAGTACTCCTGCCGGCGGTGCGTTCGGCGCCGGCCGACACCATCATCGCTGCGCCGGGCACAAGCTGCCGGCATCAAATAAAAGACGGCACAGGGCACACCGCGCAGCACCCGGCAGAAATTCTCCACGATGCATTGGCATAATTTCTCCGGTCAATATCTCTCTCCAAAACTATTGGTGGAAGCAGCTAAGCGGCAACAACCATTTTGGCATTGCGGTTTTCTAGACGATTTCTTAGCCTCTCTTTGATTGTTCCGCGACCGTCGAGAGAGTCTTAGCCGGCGTTGTCGGGCTGCATGTCAATGGCTCAGGCGCAACACTCACGCTTCAGGGCACGCAAATCACTCAGTTCAACAGTGGAGGAGATACTGCGGTCTTGGCCGAAAACGGTGGAACAATCAATCTTTCGAACACGGCCGAGACGCTTGTCGGCGGCGGGGGTGACCATCCGGTGGTTGCCAGGAGCGGGGGGATTATCAATCTTGCCGAGGTCACGATTGATCTTCGGGCGGGGGCGGAAACGGGCTGGAGGCCAGTGGAGCGGCTCGAATTACCGCAATGAATAGCCAGATTACGATCCTAGGGTTTTGCGGAAACTTTGGCGCACTAGCGAGCGACGGCCTAGGTGGCGGGAATATCGGAGTAAGCGTCGCTTCCGGCGAAACGGCACGCCCAAGCGGGTTGCTTTCGCGATTGGAGATGGCGCCGCGGCCGTAACGTCAGTCCACAATTTCTTTGGGCGTATGCATGGCGACGAAATGGTGGAGGGGGTGCAAAGTTAGATGGGAGTGTCAGTTTCATACGAGGACGACGAGCAGGGATACCGTGTCGAAATCTCCTTCGCGCCCGGGCTAAGCGCGTTGCGGACTGATCTCTATCGTCTCGTGAAACTTGCTGTAGTCCACCGTGTAGCGCCCAAGCGAATCTTCAGTATAGATCTCTGCGAATCGCCGGTTCCAAGCAATTTGCTCGTAAAGATACTCCGTCTGACTTTGCACGGGAGCTTGAATCACCGGATCAACGCAAACGATTGATGCAAGCATGCGACTGTCAGCCAGTTTTAAGTCTTGCCGGGTCAGGCCAAATAACGGACTGGTTTCGTCGATCACGTGTCGCAGGGTGAGTGCCGCTGGAAAGTTGATCAGGTGATCGAATTGTAGCCGTAGTGGATAAAAGCGCCGGACCTCTTCCCCTTCCTTCGTCAATTCGCTGCGCATAAGCAACAGCCGAAATTCGGCTTCGACCATCGCGTGATGTCGGAGGTTGGCCAGGCGCAGCATGAGAGTCGGAAAACCATCAAACGGTGCAACGACGGCGACGTTACTGAACATGATCCGGGCGGTCGGTCTGGAGAAACGGACAAAGATCAGACCAGTCATGACCGCCAGACCAAAAAGGCCGGCCATGATTTCAAGCGTAGTGATGCAATGGCCGTAAAAAGTGTCCGGATAGGCGTGCCCATAGCCTACGGTGGCCAACGTTTCTACGCTGAAGAAGAAGGCATCGGAAAACGAGCCTGGAAGCAGTCCAGCGATGGATCGCCCTCCGAGCACGTAGAGCGTTGCAAAACAGAGGTTAATGACGACGTACATCCCGAGAACCAGGCTAATGAACTGCGGCCAGCTAAGGGTCAAGATGAGGTGGTAAATATCGCGCCAGTCGTACTTCGTGGCGTTGACTTTGACAAACTCGCGGTGTCCGACTCGGACCGTGATTGGGGCAGACGATCTTTTCATAAAGCGGCTCCTTTTGAGCATCCTGTGCCATGGGCTAAGCCGAGTTTCATGAATTATTTGACCCGACTTTGGGTTCATATTCGGCATAGTGATGAGCTCTGGAAGAGCGTCATCGACGAACTCGCATCTTTGCGAGAATCGACGCGTGAGATGGCGGTCGAGCGGCGTTCGGACCTGCGCTATTTCTTAGCCGTTGCTGCCGTAGCTGATTATGCAGCACAAGGATGCCAAGTACTCGTCGCCCCTTTCGACATTACACTTGGGAAATGTGCGGTAATCAGAGATCCATTCGGCATGCGCCGGTTTTCTTCGCCGCCACACGATACCTGTTCCCTAACGCAGTCACCTTGCTACAGCGCGCGCTTCCGCATATACTTTTTAAGCGTCACGTCAGGTCTGAAAGAGTATTTCCGATTAACAAGGAACGTTTGTATAATGCGCGGCAAGGCGTTCGTCTTTTTCAGGCGATCGCAGCGAAGTTTGGCCCTGAAAGATCGTGCTCACTGAGCGCTGCCAAAACGGTCCAGCAAATCAGGAGACGAATTATGAACCAAGAAATTGTCGATGTGATGAGATCGTTGAGATGGGAGACCTGGCCTACGTCCGCACCACCTCGGCTGGTAAGACGGACATCCTTCCAAAGAAAGTGACAAGAAAGGAAGCCAATAATGAGTTGTTCATTTTTCGCAAGGAAGAAGGGAAATAGAAGATTCACCGGTACCTGTTCGCTTCCAGCAATCCGCCGGCAGTCTAGAATTTAGCAAACGCCGGGAACTCCGTAAACGGTGTCGCCGATGAGTATGCTGTGACCGGCGCTGGCGGGGGGATGTTGTGGATGGCGAGATTGAAAACGGCTACGCGGATGACCTCAGTCTCGCCTTATCGGTTCCGCGCGTGCTAGGCGTTTCGGCAGGATAAAATAAAAACGTCTCAATCGGTGAGTATGTTGAAGCCTGGCTTGCCGTGGGTCGCGGCGTTCACCGGCGCGTCGGTAATCACGAGCGTCGTGCCGGGCGTGATGAGCTGGCGGACGTCAGCGAGGAAACCGGGCGGGACCGCGGCTCGGTTCGCCAGGTCCTTGATATTCGGCGCGCGCCCGCCGACGCTCGCGGTGGAAGTCCAATCGCGCCGCCCGCTCGAGTCGACCGATCCCAGCGCGGAATAGACGTGCGAACCGGACACTCGGTCCAGGCCGTTGACCGGCGCACGACCGATCTCAACGCCGTTGCGATAGACATAGGCCGCGCGATCCCGCGTGCTCACGATGATCGAGATCGGTCCATTTGGCGCCTTCTCCGGTGTCCATTTGAAGCCGGTCGTCGTCGCGCCCGTTTTGCCGGAAAACAAAAGCCCCGGTTGGGTAGTAGTGGTCAGCCGGGAGTTGTTATCAGCGATAATCACTGTCGTTCCGAGCGTCGTAACCGAGTAGAGGTTCGCCGCAAAATCCACGGGCATCCGCACACATCCGGCCGAGGCCGGGTAGCCCGGCAAGTGCCCAGCGTGTAGCGCGATTCCAGTCCAAGTCAGCCGTTGCATGTGCGGCATCTTAGCACCTTTATAGATGCTTGATTCGTGACGGACCTTCTTTTGTAGCACCGTGAACACACCCGTGGGCGTGCGCTTACCGGCCTTCCCGGTGCTCACAGTCGAGCGTCCGATACGGACGCCGTTGCGGTACACATAGAGAACCTGATCGGGTAGGTTCACCAGGATGACCACCGGCCCGGCCGGCGAGACTTGCGGATGCCATACGTAATCGCCGGCCGTAAGAGTGGGCGTCAAAGGGGTGACCGCGCGGCCTTTGGTGTGACCCGGAGCGGCAGATGCTAACGCAATCGGCGGCAAGCTGAGTGTGGCGACAACGGATGCGATGAGGACGAAATGTTTTCGGCTTAGTATCTGGAGGTTAGTTGTCATGCGATTGTTGGCGCTCTAAAAATTCCACCTACGAGAAAAGTCAAACTTTTTCTTCTCCGGTTCCGAAAACGTTCTTCAGCATAAGGTGCAAGATGTCCTTCGAATCTTTGTCTTACCGTTTACTGGGGAACTCTGAGAGCTTGCAGCCATCTGCGCATCATATTGGCCTCAATCTGCACCGGATGTGAGCGACTCTGGGTGGACGACGTTGGCGCACTTTCAAACCAGCCTTCGTGAACCGCTGGCTATTGCCCGACCGGATGGATTTTTCAGTACATAGTCAAATGCCAGCCAGGGCCGGGTACCACCTGGAACCACTCTCAATCCTTGGGGTCCCGATGTGCGGCGGCTGGCTAAATCGATATTGGTGTATCGCAGACTGAGCGTATGACCAGGAAATCGCCTGGATATTACGGTAAGAGTGCGCTGGTTATGTCTCGAGTAAAGACCGCTGACGAATGCTGCAGGTCTCGATTGTTGATGCGAAAGTCGGTAAATCTTTTGTGGATTAACGAAATCAACTTTCACCACGGCCGGAGCGGAAGGGGCGGCGGCGGAGACAAGCCGATCGCCTGCGGAAGTACAGCCGAAGTTACCAATGATAACGCCGAGCGCGCAGATCGCATAAGATGTTAGTTTCATAATTTAGACCGCTGGTCACGGCTGGGCAGAATAGAAAAGGGTTTAGCGAAATCAAGCAAAATAAATGAAGAGACTTGATTTAATATCATGATGTATATTTCAGTTGTGGCGCGGAACAAGTCTCCAAACCCAATTCTGCCTCAGGCGAGCGGCCTGCAGCAGCTTCGGAGCTACAATCGCCAGGTAATACTTCATGCGTTGCGCCAGAGCGGGTCGCTTTCGCGCGCTGAACTCGCCCGGGCGAGCGGTCTGACGCCTCAAGCGATTGCGAACATTGTAGACCAGTTAATCGAGTTAGGTTTTGTTCGCGAGGCGGGTCGGCGAAAGGCACAACGGGGTCAGCCGCCGATCCAAATCGAAATAGCGAGCGACGGCGCCTACGGAATCGGATTGCGCGCTGATTCAAAACGTTTTTCGGTGGCAACCATGGATCTTAATGGTGCGGTTCGGCACCAGGGCGGTGGCCTCATGCCTGATACTGATAAGCGCGGACTTGTATCTTTTTTTTCTGATCTGATTAGCAAAATGCCATTCGATCCAGATCGTTGCCTGGGAATTGGCTTGGTCGTTCCCGGACCATTCGACGCACATTGGCCAGATGTTCCGAGCCCGGGAGCTTTAGCTGCCTTTCAGCGAAAACGATTCGTCCAGCGCATCGGACAAAGAACCGGACTTGACATCTTCCTGGAGAATGACGCCACCGCGGCAGCATTGGGCGAGAAGCTGCACGGAGTGGCACGCGACTTAAAGAACTACTTTTATGTTTTCGTTGGAGAGGGGTTAGGTGGGGGGCTGGTCCTTAATGGAGAACCGTACCGTGGTGATTCCGGCAATGCGGGGGAATTTGGACACTTGGTGATTGATCCGAACGGTCCTCCCTGCTACTGCGGCAACCGGGGATGTCTAGGCCAATATCTTTCCCTTGCCTCACTGACCCGATTTTTAGCCACCGCCCGAAAAAGCAAATCCGGACGATCTGTTGAAAACGTCAGGAGTCGACTCATCGAGAAGTGGCTCGATGCCGCTGCGGAAGCTCTTTCGATCGCGCTGGTCGGGATCGAGAATCTGTTCGATCCGCAGACTGTCATACTCGGTGGTTCCGCGCCGATAGAAATTTTAAACGGGCTTTTTCACCGACTAGGGAATTTGCGACCATCGATCCGAGTTGGGCGTCCAGGAGAAAGAATTCGAGTGAGTTCTCTACGAGAGAAGAGTGCGGCGGTCGGTGCAGCGGCGTTGCCAATTTTCGCCGCGACGAATCCGAGCCGGTTTTCGTGAGCAAGAAAGCGCAGGCTGCGGCTGGGTGGAGCGCTGGGGCGGGGCGGCACACGGTTTCCTTGAAGGAAATTGGACATGCTGGCGTTCTGTAATAGAAAACATCTAATTATTGGTTGTTGAAGTTTGGTGATGAGCAAAAGCTATTCTTACGATTCGTTCCTTTACGGGGTGGTTTATTACCCGGAGCAATGGCCGGAAGCCTGCTGGGATTCCGATCTTTCGCGCATCGCCCAGACGGGCATGAACGTGGTCCGGATGGGCGAGGGTGCCTGGAGCATTTGGGAACCCGAAGAAGGGCGCTACGACTTTGTTTTGTTCGATCGCGCGCTTGAGCTTTGCCAGAAGCACGGGCTCAAAGCGATCATGGGCACGCCCACTTACGCACCGCCGGCCTGGCTCACTGAACGCTACCCGGAGGTATCGCGAGTGAGCTATCAGGGAATACGCCTGACGCATGGTTCACGGCGTCACTACAATTATACATCGCCGATCTATCGGGAAAAGTCTCAGGCTATCACCGAGGCGTTGGCCGAACACTACAGAAGTCATCCGGCAGTAATCGGCTGGCAAATTGACAACGAACTCAACTGCCACTTGGACCTCAGTTTTGCACGGAGTGACCACGAAGCCTTCCGGAGTTGGTGCCGCGAGCGCTATGGCACGCTGGAAGCCTTAAATCAGGCGTGGGGCACGGGTTTCTGGTCGCAGACCTACACCGCCTGGAATCAAGTCTGGCTGCCGCGGCCTACGGTGACCTACCAGAACCCGAGTCTGCTATTGGACTTTTTTCGGTTCACCTCCGACATGACGATACGATTTGCGGCCATGCAATGTCAGATCATTAAGCGAATCGCGCCGCATCAGTTCGTCACCCATAACGCCTTCCAAACCATGACGAGCGTCGATTTGCCGAAGTTCGTGCAGGAAACCGTCGATTTTGTCTCGTATGATTCCTACCCGGAATTCAAGGTTTGCGATCTCTCGCTGCCCGCGCATTTTCGCGACCGTTCCGAGTCCCGGCTTCTGTCCAGGATGCGCGGGGTGTCGCCGAAGTTCATGGTGCTCGAACAACAGGCTGGCCCAAGTGGCCAAATCGGCGGCGTCCTGAACGGCAACCCGGACTATCTGCACCCAACGCCCAAACCTGGGCAGATGCGCCTCTGGTGCTGGAACTCGATTGCCAATGGTGCCGATGGCTTAGTCTTTTTCCGCTGGCGTTCGCTGCCCTACGGGTGCGAGGCCCACTGGAACGGTCTCCTTTATCACGACGAGCGAAACGCGTGGAGGTTGGAGGAAGCCAGGCAGCTCGGGGACGAGATCAAACGATTGTCGGCGACATTGGTGGGAACCCGCTGCGTTTCACAGGCAGCGATCCTGTATGATTTTGATAATGAATCGCACGCCCGTATTGAGCGCGCCACGGGCAAGCATCGCGACGCCAATGAGCTTGCAGTGTACCAGGCCTTGTCAGAGCGGCATTTGTCCGTCGATGTGCGGGCCCTTTCGAGTGTTCATGAAGGGGCCGACTTGGCGCATTACGCAATCGTCTTTTTCCCGCACGCGCACATCCTGGGGGCGGTCGACGTCCGCGCCTTGCAGGACTACGTAGAAGAAGGGGGTACGTTGGTGTTCGGCTGTTGGAGCGGATACCGGGACCGCAACCACTGGTGTTACGACGCGGCAGGAAAAGCTTTTTACGAAGCCTTGGTGGGCGCGGGAGTGGCCGATTTTACTGTGGTGACGCCGGGGGAAGCCTCCGCCATTCGCTTCGGCCATTCAGATAATTCCTTTGCAGCGCCGGTTTTTAACGAGGTGCTCGCCGGTACCGGCGACAACGTGAGCGTGCTGGCGTCCTATGTGTCGGACTACTATGCGGGTCAACCCGCTGTCATCCTTCATCAAAGAGGCCGGGGCCGGGTGATCCATTTTGGCAGTTTCTTCACGTCTCAGAACGTGACCGCGCTGTTAGACGTCCTGGCGATTGAAGACCCGTTCGCGGCGTGGGCGGAAATTCCTGCCGAGGTTCAGACCGTGGTACGGTCCGATGGCGCCGAACGGTTCTGTTTTCTGTTGAACTTCACCAATAGAGCGCAAGCAGTGAACTTTAAAAAGTCAACCTTTGACCTCTTAGAAGGGCAAAAACTCGAAAGCCGCGCGGAAATCCCTCCGTACGGTGTACGTTTCGTACAGAGTTAAACCGGACTTGTAGCGTGGACCACCGGGCCGATCGCCGAGGCCCAGCCGGTGGCGGGTTCCGCAAGTCGATTGGCGCGTTCTGCTAGCAACAGTGTTTGGAAGGAAGTTATCTTGACGCCATGAGTACAGCCAAGGCCCAAGCTTAGGCGGCTCAGAGCGCAACTTCGGCTCTTGCGCCGTTTCATATTATGCGGCGCGAGCTCGGCCCCGTGGATATCGAAATCGAAATTCAATATTGCGGGCTGTCACTCAGACCTGCCTGTCTTTTCCTATCCTCACGTATAACGGCGACGACAAGGATCTTGGTGATCAGAAACAAAATACCGTTGAATTGAACGAGACCGCCTACCTGCTGGGCTCCGAGGATGCCAACTCCTGCTTTCGTGCCTTTTACGTGTGGGAAGGCACATCACCGGGGGAATGGCGCACGCTACATCGCACGGCCGAGGGCGAAGTGGTGGGTAATCGAATGTAATGCAAACCTCGTGTGCCAACATTGAGTAAAGGAGTTTAGAAAATGGACCGTGACTGACTTCTTCGGCCGGGACGAAACGCTTGCGCATCTGAGTTTTGCCTGCGCCGAGATGCTATCGGCCCGAACGGCGGGCAACGCGAAACGTGTCGCTGCTTCGCACACCTTCAGCTTAGCGTCAGTTAGCCTTACACGTAGGCACGGCAGGAGTTGTAGGCTCCCCCTGGGGTGGTACCATTCCAAGGGTGCTTGTCCAGCGTGTTCAACTCGAACATGGCGAGGCGTCACCGGGTAGCGTCGACCCGAACAACCGCCGGTTCGACAATACGGTAGACTGCGCCGAAGTCTGGAAGGCTCTGAGGATCTTGAATTGCCAACGTCGGTCATATGAGGGAACTCGAACAACTCCTTGGGCTTTTTGTCGCGGCCGTGATCCTGGCGGCCACGGCGCGGCGCGTCGGAGCACCTTATCCGGTATTCCTGGCGCTCGGCGGTGCGCTGCTGGCGTTTCTTCCAGTCGCGCCCTCGTTCAGCATCCCTCCCGAGCTTGCGCTGGCGCTCTTCGTCGCACCCGTGCTGCTTGATGCGGCTTACGACGCATCGCTCAGAGATCTCAGGGACAATTGGGTACCGGTGACCGGATTGGTCGTATTTGCGGTCGGATTGACGACCGCCGCTATCGCCGTCGTCGCCCACACGCTCATACCGACGATGCCTTGGGCAGCGGCGACTGCGCTCGGCGCGGTCGTAGCTCCACCCGACGCCGTCGCGGCCACTGCCGTGCTCCGCCCGTTGCGACCGCCTCATCGCATCCTGACCATCCTCGAAGGCGAAAGCCTGCTGAATGACGCCAGTGCGCTCCTGATCTACCGCCTCGCCATTGGAGCCGTCGCGGCCAACGGCTTCTCCATCGCGGCAGTTGTGCCAACCTTCTTGCTCGCGGTGGCCGGCAGCCTGGTCGTAGGCCCGGCGCTCGGGTGGCTCGTCCTCCGGTTGATGGAACGTGTGCAACACGTGCCGACGGCCATCATTCTGCAGTTCGTCAGCACGATTGGCGTGTGGCTGCTCGCCGATGCCGTTGGGCTCTCCGGTGTGTTGACGATGGTGTGCTACGCCATGACGGTGGCGCGGACCGCGCCTAAGCGAACACCCGCACGGACCCGCGTACCGACCTATGCGGTTTGGGAAACCGTCGTGTTCGCTCTGAACATCCTGGCCTTCATTTTCATCGGCCTGCAGATTCGACCCATCCTCGAGAGCCTGAGAGCAGCGGATCGGGGGCGGTACTTCGCCGTCTCCGGCGCGGTCCTGCTGACCGTGATCGTGGTGCGCCTCGCCTGGCACATGTCCTTCAATGCAGTCCTCAGGTGGCGAAACAGCCGGCTCGGGTTTCATCCGCCGCGGCCGATGCTGCGGCCGACGATCGGGAGCGGCTTGATTATTTCGTGGGCCGGCATGCGGGGCATTGTCTCTCTGGCTGCGGCAATGGCGCTGCCATCGTCGTTTCCATATCGCGACCTGATCGTGCTGACCGCATTCTCTGTCGTGCTCGGCACGCTGGCGATCCAAGGACTGACGCTCAAGCCGCTCTTACGTGCGCTCGATTTGCATAATGATGATCCTGTCGGCCGCGAAGTGAGCGCGGCGCGTGAACGCGCGTTGCGTGCGGGACTTGAGAGTTTCGCGCGTGACCGATCTCCAGTCGCGGAAGTCGTCCGGCAGGAATTCACGGCACGTTTGGCGTACGAACGATCGGATGCTGACGCCGGGGATGCCACGCGCCCCGCACACAACGAACTGCTTCGTGGAGCACTCCGGGCGGCCCGGCAAGCCGTTTTCGCCATGCGCGCCAACGACGAGATCGGTGACGATGCCTTTCATCGGATGGAAGAGGAATTAGACTGGCTCGAAATGGCAGGTGGTAGAAAAGGGGAGTGAAACACTGGAATGAGAACTGCTGCTTTTCTCGACTTGGCGCTGGGACTCGCTAACCCTGTGTTGGGTTTGGTCGCGAGCGGGGCTGCCTCAGGCGCGGTGTTCCTTGTCAGCACGCCGGTCGTGCTCTGTGCCGCGGTTATCGCAGTGTGCGTCTTAAATTGCGCCGTCGCTCGGCACGGCAAGCGGGAAGTCAGGATTATGAGCAACAACATCGAAGGAAAGGTCGTCGTCATCAGGGGCGCGAGCAGCGGGCCGGGCGAGGCGACCGCCGACGATGGCTTGCAGGGGAGGGTGCCATATTTTCGCGCATAGCCCGACTTGAGGATGTGCACACGCCGCCGTTGGATTTCAGGTCAATTCCAATTCCCATTCCTGTCCGATGAGATCCTGGCCGAAGCTATGATGAGGCTCCTCCTTTACCAGGTGGAAGCCCGCTCTTTCGTAGATGCGATGCGCAGCGGTAAGAATACTTTGGGTCCAAAGAACGGCAGGACGTAGGGTATCCGGCTGCGGTCAACTTTCCGGAGAATGCTCTCGATGGACTGCATGCAACGGATGAGCTCCAGACGATCGCCAGGCGGCAACCCGGCAAGAGTGGCTCGCGCCTGTTCCTCGGAAAGAGCATCGAGCTTTTTGAACGCGGATGTGCCACGCGCCGTGAGCATCAGCTCAGCAGAGCGGCCATCTTCTTCTGAAGTCTTTTTGTGCAACAAGCCGGCGCGCTCGAACTTTCCTAGCAGACGGCTCAGGTATCCGGGGTCAACTCCCAGTCCTTCCGCGATGTCGCTTGCTTTTGGGGTGGGACGAGTCGCCAGTTCGTAGAGGACACGCGCTTCCGCTAAACTATACTCGCTGTTCAGGAGCCCTTCGTTCAGAGTTCCGATGAAACGCGTATACATCCGGTTGAAGCGGCGAAAGCTCTCCGTTTCGCCTCAGCGCACGGTGATCCTCATGTTCGAAAATGCCGGAATTGTCCCGACAAGAGATTCGTCCGCTGAAAGCTAAGCGGTCATGCTGACCAGGCTGGGTTCAAAGCTGAACGCTGAGAACCGCGCCATGCGCATCGAAAGAGATGCGCAGGAGCGCAACTTTCTGGTTGGACCCGAGTCTTACGGGGGGCTCTTGACTCCGGCGGGTGTTCGAGGCATTAGCCGGGCAACTTGGCCGCGGGTGAGCGGCAATCATCCTTTAGCCAAGTGAGGAGGCGGCGCATCGGCGTATTGCGCGATGCCATTGCCAAAAGCCCAATTCTTCCTCTTTTCTAGCGGGGCCTTTTCGGTGACAACTTCTTCCAATACGAAGAATAGAATTTGGAATTTCGTCTCCGGCAAACGCTGCGCGAGCGAATTCTCGAGTGCTGAGCTCGCGAGCCACTCGCCTTGGGCTGCCGGCGGCAGGTCCAAGCGCGGCAGCGGGGTTAAACTCATGGAGATTGCCTCCCAACAGCCAAGGTCGGTAGGGGCAAGCTCCCGCTTGACCTCTTTAGCGTTGGATCAGTCTCGATCTGGACGGGCAGGCCGCCTCCGCAAGGCTACGGCGCGCCTTCCAGTCTTGAATAGAGTTTCCGCCCAGCGATTCGTCAGCTTGGAAGAATTGAAGCAGAACACGCTCACATAGCTCCCGACGGCGCCATCAGAATTTAAAACTGGCCACGTTCCCCGGCGTCACGATGATTGCGGGTCCCAAGATGACTTCGCCATTGTCGCCAATTGTGTACTCGCCAAGATGACCTGCGGTAAAGGTCTCGCCTTTTTTGCCAGTGACCTTCCCCTGGGCGTAAGCTTGGGCCGCGTAATAAGTTAGGTAGCCGAGATCTTCCACATTCCACCAAATATCCTGGGACTCGCCGGCGAGAATGTATTTTTTCATCAAGGTGGCAGGTGCCAGGCCAGTCAGCTTGATTTTCTTGAGGAGGCCTGCTTGCTCCAGGGCGCGTGCGGCTGCCGGCAATCCGATACCGGCCGGAATAATAATGCCTTTCAGGTTCGGGAACGCTTCTGCTAACGCGAGTGCCTGCTGCTGATTCACCTGCTCGCTTTCTTGACCGTACGCGACCTGAACCAGTTTCATGTTCGCAAATTTCGGATTGCTCTTGAGGTTCTTCTTCATGAACTCGATCCACGAATTCTGATTGGTGGCAGTCGGCGTTGATGACAGTATCGCAAACTCCCCTTTGTAATCGATGAGGCCGCCCATGCTTTCGAGCATCTGTTGAGCAAGGCTGTCGGAGTTAGCCTGATTGACAAAAATACCGCGTGCGTTCCTTGCGACATCTGAATCAAAAGAGACGACTTTGATGCCTTGTTGTTCTGCTCGTCTGAGTGCGGGAGCGACCGCATTGGCATCGGAGCCGGCGATCGCAACGACGTCCACCTTCTGGGAAACCATATTGTTGATGAAAGGAATTTGTGCATCGCCCGTCGCGCTGGAAGGAGCTTCCTGGATCAGGGTGCCACCAATCTCTTTCTGTGCTTTTTCAGCGCCCAATTTCGTGGTGGCGAAATAGGGATCGGTATCAAGTTTCGGAATAAATCCGACAGTCGCGCCTTTGGTGGCCGAATCTGCGCCAAGCGCAGCAGTCGCACACATGGCGCTGAACAGGAACAGACTCGTGAGCAGTTTGTGGGTTTTCATACTGGGGGTTTTCCTTTCTATTTCATGGTGAGTACGACTAACATCCGTCAACATTCGGAACGCGGGCGTCAGTCGCTGGTTCCGTGCGCCGCAAAGCCATGGTTCTGACCAGGCGACGTGTGCGAGCGCTGTCGAGCGCTTTCTGCAAGCTGTTATTGAGCATAAGTGACAATATCAGGAGAAGACCGATGGCGACACCCTGTCCGTCGCCACCCACCTGTTTGAGACCGAGAATATTGCGAATCGTGGCTACGAGCGCCAGTGCCCAGAGCACGCCGGTGAGATTTCCGCGTCCGCCGAAGACGCTGACGCCGCCGAGCAGCGCAATGGTAATGACGTCCAATTCAAATCCGAGCGCGTTATCGGCGCGCGCATTTGATAGACGAGCGGTGAATACGATTCCGGCCATCGCACACATGAGTCCGGAGACTGCAAATAACCAGAAGCGAAGTCTTCGGACTTTGATTCCTGAATAAAGAGCGGTATCTGGATTCCCGCCGATTGCATAAATGCGTCGACCAATAGCGGTGCACTGGAGAACTGTTGAAAAGAGAGGGGCAGTCAAAAGGAAAGGGACGATCGTCCAGGGAATGACGGTGGGGCCGACGGTGTCGATACCGAAATTGGTCAATGCATCTGGCAATTCGTTGACCGAGTCCGCACCTAACAGGATATACCCGATGCCACGGAATAGGGCCAATGTTCCAAGCGTGACGACCAACGACGGTAGATTGAGCCTGGTGACGAGGACACCATTGAACGCGCCGGCCAGTCCGCCCGCGATCAAGACGACGGGAATTGCTGCGAGCAGCGGCAGCCGCACACGAATCAGCAAGCCGAGGATGACGCTGCTGAGAGCGAGTATGCTAGCGACTGATAGGTCGATTTCGCGAGCGATGATGAGTAGGACCATGGGAAGCACAAGAAGCGCCTTCTCCGACACGCCCGCAATGGTTTGCGACAAATTAAAGGCGGTCGCAAAATGAGGCACCGAAGTTGTGGCGTAGATGTAGATGCACACAAATAGCACGAAGAGAAATCCATCCCAGCTTGCTAGTCGATGAATGATCCTGGGTATCATTGCAGCCTCAGAACGGGCTTTCGATAAGAGTGCCTGACCACCAATGCGTCGATCGTAATGGCGACCAGAATTACCAATCCGTAAACACCCTGTAACCAGAGAGGGTCCACGCGGATGAGCGTAAGTCCATTCTGGATCAGTAGCAGGGTGATACCCCCGAGCGCAACGCCGAGAATCGTACCGGAACCGCCACGGATCGCGACGCCACCGACAACCACTGACGCAATCACGGTGAGTTCGAATCCAGACGCGACTCGCGCATCAATCGTCGCATAACGGGATGCCCAGAGCGCGCCGTCAAAGCCAGCCAACAGCCCGGCACAGGCAAACGCTCCAAGGATTCGTCGTTGCACCCTGATTCCGATCAAGCGCGCGCCATCCGGGTTGGAGCCAATCGCGAACAACTCACGGCCCATCGACAGGTTGCGGAGCACAAACCCGATTACAGACAAAACGGCGAGCGCGATGAGTGCCACCCTTGGAATGCCGAAATACGATTGCGTGGTAAGATCGAGCCAGGCCTGCGGAACCTGGTCAGCGCTGATCTGCCGACCGTGTGACACAAGACTGTCGAATCCCCGAAATAAGGCGAGCGTTCCCAGGGTAACAACAATCGCAGGCACCTGTCCAACGGTGACGACCAACCCGTTGATCAGTCCGCAGGCCAGGCCAACACCGCAGGCCAGAAGAAGTGCGAGCGCAATGCTCATCCCGGGATGAGAATGAAGGGCCGCCGCAGAAATGTATGCGGCGAGTCCGATCACCGAGGCGACGGAGAGGTCGATATTGCGCGTGATCAAAACCAGCATCTGGCCTACGGCGACGATGCTCAGAAGAGCCGCATCCATCGCTAGCGCGATTAGATTAGAACCGCTGATCATCCTCGGATTCATGAACGAGACCGGCAGAATCACCGCCGCCATCGCTACGATCAGCCCGAGTTCGCGCCGAGCAAAAACTTTGTGAAAGATTGTCCGTCCCAAAGCGTGGGGTACCGGCGGTCGGATAGATTCAACGTGTTCCACGGTTTCAGCGAGGGCGACCTGAGGCGGATCGATCAACGCGCAATTTTTCTCATCGAAACCGGGTACGGCTCCGGTTGCGGCGTACATAATTTTTTCCTGCGTCGCTTCGTTGCGGTCGAACTCGGCCGCAACGCGTCCCTCCCTGAGTACGACCAGGCGATGGCACATGCCGAGCAGTTCCGGCAGCTCGGAGGAGATCAAAATAATCGCAGCACCCTGTCCAGCCAGGCCGGCGATCACGGCGTGAACTTCCGCCTTCGTCTGGACGTCAACGCCTTGGGTCGGTTCGTCGAAGATAAACAGGCGCGGCGCCGTCGCGAGCCACTTGGACAAAACAACCTTCTGTTGGTTCCCGCCGGAAAGGGTGTTTACCGGTTGATCGAAACTGCTGAATCGCAACCGAAGCCGATCGAGGTGCGGCTTGACCAGGCCCAGTTCACGTTCGCGCCGCACCAGGCCCAAGCGCGTGGTTTCGTCAATTACCGGGAGTGACGCATTGGTGAGGACCGCAAATTCCATGATCAGGCTTTGACCAATTCGGTCTTCGGACACATAGGCAATCCCGGAATCCATGGCGTCACGAGGCGATAGGAAAGATACCGGGTGATCTTCGATGCGAATAGAGCCGCTTGAAGGTTTATCAACGCCGAAAAGGACTCGGGCGATCTCCGTTCTGCCGCTTCCTACAAGACCTCCAAATCCGACGATCTCACCACTTTTGACCGTCAATGAAACGTTTTCAAAAACGCCGGACCGCGAAAGGTGCTCCACGCTTAGAATCGTTTTGCCTAACACGGTGTCCAGTTTCGGATACATTCTCGCCAGGGGTCGCCCTACCATGAGTTGTACCGCTCGATCGTGCGGCATCTCGCTAGCCAACCCTCCCGCAACCATGACGCCATCCCGCAGGACGGCAATTCGATCAGCTACCCGATAGATTTCCTCCATTCGATGGCCGACGAACAGCATCGCCACCTGCCGTCTCCGGAGGGCATCAACCACGCCAAACAACCGATCGACCTCGCGCTGGGATAAGGCTGCGGTTGGCTCATCCATGATCAGGACGCGAGCGTTGAAGGCAAGTGCTTTGGCAATCTCCACCAACTGTTGTTCAGACGTGCGCAGCCGGCTGAGTAGCTCATCCGAGTCAACCGACAATCCAACGACGTCGAGAAGTCTGCGTGCCTCGGTCTTCATCCTGGAGTAATCGAGGCGGCCCCATCGATCTTTCTTTGGATGACCGATAAAAAGATTCTCGGCGACCGACAGATCGCGGAATAATCCGGGATGCTGATGCATGACAGCGATCCCGTGATGTTGTGCCTCCAGCGGCGAGCGGAGGTCGAGCGCGCGTCCTTCGAAAATGATTTGCCCTCGGTCCGGTCGATAGACTCCAGCGAGCAGCTTGACGCAGGTACTCTTGCCAGCGCCGTTCTCTCCCAACAACGCAAGTACTTCGCCGGCTTTCAGTTCGAAAGAGACTTCGCGAACCGCGACTGTTCCGCCGAATGATTTGGTGACATCGCGAAGAGCAGCGATCGCTCCATCGGCTTTCATACCAATGGTACTATGGACTCCAACGCGCCCGGGATCTCAAAGGAAAAACCCTCGCAAGTACTTATGAGAAGACTTCATCGATAAGGATTTTGACGTCAGGAAAGCTCTCAGCTGGAGCGCTCCCGAGCTTTTGGGGCCAAGCGAGTTCGGTGCGTTCCAGCGGATCCAAGTTGCCTTCTTTTGCGAGGAGATAACACTCGCGAATGGTCAGCTCGCGAACCTGTGGCTCCAGGCCGGTGTTCATGCATGCTAGGGTGGGGTATTTTGGCTTTTTCATCAAGGAGCAGAAAAGTAAAACGGCTCAAGCCGACCACGCCCGCTTCGCAGTCTGAGTCCGCTACTCCAGCTCCGCCCGGAGATACACCGTCGCGCTGATGTCCAGTTTGCCGGCTTCGATGCTCGTCGGCGGCGCGGTTGCTGCGCGGGCAAAGGTCATTGCTCGCTCTGCCGCCACCGGAAGAGGATTAAACTCGAGTCCGCCCTCGCGCACTTCGACCGGCTTGAGCCGCACTGGAGTGAAGCCCTCACTGCTGCTCAAACCGCGCGCAATAGCTTGTGCCCTGGCCAAGGCATCGGCTGTCGCGGCGGTCAAAACTTGCCGGCGCACCGCGCTGTCATCGTCCAAAACGAAGGTAACGCTACTCACCGAATTCGCTCCGGCCTGCGTCGCCCGATCAAGCACGCCACCCACCTTGGTGAGATCGCGCAACTTCACCGCGACACTGTTCGTGACTTTGTACCCGCTGATGCCCGTGGTTCGGATGTTTCCTTCGACGCGATTCTGGACTTCAATGGAGTACTGTCCGGTGCTGACTTCCATCTGCGGATCGCCAAGGCCCTTTATTGCTTCGGTCACGGCCGCACTGATCCGAGCGTTATCCTGCTGCGCGACGAGAGCATCCTTGTTCTGGGTAACTACGGCGATGACGATGTTGGCCTCGTTTGGCGCGACGTGTTGGGTCGCGGTTCCGTACACGACAATTGTTCGTGCCGAATAATCAGGCGGCCCTGGGACCGGCCTCGTTTGGGTTTGCGCGGAGGCGGCCGAGGCAAGCATCGTTCCGCCCAACAACAAGACGACTAAGGATTTCATGGTTGCCAGTTTTGACTGACTTAGCTGGGATGCTGTTCAAATGGGGATGGGGCGTGACGGGCGTGTCGGACCTTGGGTAATCTGTGGCGCGCGCACTCGAGCTATGGTTCGAAAGGGAGGTTCGAGGGATGTCCCAAGGCGTCTTTGCTCCTGCGCCGGTAGGGCGATCCGCCTTGGCGGCCGAGCGCCAGGCGAGAACTTGTTTGGCGTGTCCGCCATAGCCTTGGCGAAGGCGGAGCCATCTGGAGCGGGTGGCTCACCCAAGGTCCGGCTCAAATAAAGAGAGTGTCTCGCTGGCGCTCGAATGAATTTTCGCCCTACCGGTCGTGGGTCAGCGGATGTTGCGAGACATTCTCTAAATTTTCGCCCTGCGCAGGATACTGCGGCATTCTGAGACGATCTCTAGCGCTCGCGCGACAATCGCTCGGTGGCGTACTGAGACTTCCAAGTCCGACAGACCCATGACGCGCGTACTGCGTTGCCAACGCCGGAGTGCCTCCGGATTTTCAAGGAGTCACTCCGTTCGCCGGAAGAGCGTTTGCGGGGCGATCCTCTCTTCAACTGCTCGAAACGCGCGAGGCGGTTACTTCGTAAGCCAGTTCGTAAGTACCGGGAAAAACTTTGTATCGGTCCAAGGTATCTGGTCCGCAGCTAGCGGTGCCGAGGCCGCGGTGAGCAGCATCTAAATAGAGATAGATGTCGTTCGAAGGGCGAAGGTCGTAGGTGTGCAGAGCGGCCGTTAACATCTCCGCGGGATATCGAGTCGCGTTCACGTTTAGCGGGTTTTCACCGGTGAACCGCAGTGACCAACCAGTCTGCGGATCGCTTAGCTGAATCCAGGTCGTGTCGGTCTTGTTACCGTGTTCTTGCGGCATGATGTATGGAACATACTGGCCGGTTACGGTGGATGTCCAAAGTCCGAAGCGCACGCCCGCTTTGCGGTCGGGATAGGATTCGTGGGGACCGCGCCCAAGCCACGCCAGTGTTTCCAGTGTGCCATTCAGAATCCAGCAAACCCCAATGCGAGGTAGATCGGGCATGGAATTTTCAACCGAGAATTGGTGAGTGACGCGGAGCGTGGTTGGTGCCACTAACTCCATCGTAGTCGTGCAGGTAATGTCTCCCATTCCCGATTTACCGCGACTTTCCAGGCGAACGAGCACTGACCCCTGCGCGCCCTGCTCGACCGTGGGTCTCTCAGAAATATGTTCGAGATGGTCCAAGCCGGCGGCGAGCCATTGTCCGTACACTTGGGTCTTTTGCATCCAGGGATCGGCGTTGCTTTTTTGCCATTTGATTTTGACGCCGTCATTATCGACCGGAGCTCGCCAGATGTTCAGGATAGGCCCGGCGAGGAGCAGTGGAACACCGTCGGCTGTAAATTGTGCGATCGGCTCCGTACGCTCTCCGATCGGAAGCATGCTTTGTTTAGAATCTATCCGCCAGCCGGGTGCCTGGGGTTCACCGGTCGTCCTGCCCGCGGGGCGATCCAGCGCAAGGCGTGGCGATAAGCCAGTGGTTTTCAGGGCAAACTGTTCCCAGGCTACTTCATGACCTTGCTCGCACCAGGCGGAAGGAGCGCGCGTCGTGAAACTTACTGTAAGGTAAACGAAGCGCTCTCCCGTATGCGTGAGCCTTTCGATTGGGATTTCATAAACAGCGGTTTCGCGTGGCGTCTGGTTTAGAACAGGCAGCTCGCCGCGAGCGATTGTTTGACCTTCAGTCGTCAGTTCCCACGATCCAGACAACCAGCTGAGATCGCGAAAGTAGCTTTCATTGCATACCCTTAATTGAACTCGGCCGGGTTCTTCCTCGATTTGCACGGCAACTGGCTGGATCAATTTCTTGTACTCGAAAAAACCCGGGTGGGGTCGGCGGTCGGGCCAGACCAGCCCATCGCAGACAAAATTGAAATCCGTCGGTTGATCGCCGAAATCGCCGCCGTAGGCCCAGAACTCCTCGCCGTCTGGGCGAGTCTGGCGAATCCCGTGATCAACCCATTCCCAGATAAACCCGCCCTGCAAACCGTCACCGGACCGAATAGCCTCAATGTAGTCGGACAGGCAGCCGTTGCTGTTCCCCATCGCATGCGAATATTCGCACATGATCAGGGGCCGGGGATCGTGGGCGGCGGGATTTCTGCTCCATTCGACGATGCTGGCAATGGCCGGGTACATCGGACAGACAAGATCAGTGGCGGCTCGGCCGCCCTGCCAATCCCGGTTAATCGCTCCCTCGTAGTGCAAAATCCGGGAAGGGTCGCGATGACGGATCCATCCGGCCATGGCATCGTGGTGTGGGCCATAGCCGCTCTCATTGCCTAAGGACCAGGCAATGATGCTCGGATGATTTTTGTCGCGTTCGACCATCCGGATCCCGCGCTGCAGGAAAGCGACGGCGTATCGTTGATCGCGACAGAGCCGGTCATAATAAGCGTGGGCCTCCACATTTGCCTCGTCGATGAGGTACAGCCCGATTTCATCGCAGAGCTCATACCAATAGGGGTCGACCGGGTAATGGGAACAGCGAACCGCGTTAATGTTAAATTGTTTCATCAACACCGCGTCTTCACGCATGCGTTCCCGGCTGAGCGCCTTGCCCGCGCGGTCATCGTGCTCATGGCGATTAACGCCGGCGATAAAGACCGGTTTGCCATTGATCAGGAGCTGTCTGTCGCGCACTTCGACACTGCGAAACCCGGTTCGAATATTGGTTGCCTCAAGGACGTTTTCCCCGTGCCGGAGTTCGACCGCAAGTGTGTAGAGGTTGGGCACCTCGGCCGACCAGAGGGCGGGCTGCCGGACTTCCTGGACCAAGCGAGCCACACAGCGATCACGCTCCGCTTGACCGCGCGGTTCGATCGGAACGATCAAGGGTACGGTCCGGCCGGGAGCCCTATCGGGTTCGATCAGTTGCAGCGCCACCGCGTAGCCTTCGGAAAAACCCTTGGCGAATCCGATCGTCACTTCGGCTTCGATCCGGCCGGAGTTTACGGCCGGGTTGGCGCGTACGAACACATCGGCCAGGTACACTGGTCCGGTGGAATAAAGAAACACTTCGCGGTACAGACCTCCGAGCCACCACTGGTCCTGATCTTCAATGAAGGAAGCGTCCGACCACTTCACCACGGCGACGATAAGTTGATTCTCCCGGTCAAAGCGAACCGCCTCAGAAACCTCAAACTCGGAAGGCAGGCGGGTGTCTTTTCCTAATCCGATAAATCGTCCGTTAAGCCACACCACGAGCACGCTTTCGGCGCCGCCGAAGTGGATGATAACGCGTCGCCCTTGCCAATCGGCCGGCAAAGCGAACTGTCGCCGATAGACTCCGGTCGGATTTGCCGCCGGGACCTGTGGCGGCTCGCAGTCAAACGGCATGACAATGTTCGTATAGTGCGGCCGATCGTACCCGTGCATCGGCCAGTTGCTCGGGACGGGTATCTGAGCAAGCCAAGCGGACGAATCGGCGAGCAGGTTGGGCAGTTCTTCCGGACAACCTGCCAGGTGGAAGTCCCAGTTACCATTCAATGATTTGAACCAGGGCGACAGCTCTCGCTGGTTTTGCTCGGCCTGCCGCCAGTTTTGGTAAGGGTAAAACGTGGCCTTTGCCGGAAGCCGGTTGAGTTCAGTGATTTCGGGCGCAGTCCACGGTTTCAAGCCTTCAAAGATCGAGGAATGGATAAAGTCATTCATGTGAAAACGGGGATCAAAACTGAACCACAGATTTCACAAATTGAACAGACACAGCGCGAGGTAGGTAATTATGAGTGAAGGAGTCAGTACTTACGACGGCTGCGTCGGAAGATCGATCTGATCGATTGTGGGCCGCCTTCAGGCCGGGATCGGCGGATGCGTGGCGGCGTGCTGCTTGTATTTGTCCCCGTCCTGGTAGGGCGAAAATTCATTTGAACTTTAGCGAGAACTTGTTTGAGCCGTCTGGAGGGCGTGGCTTGCCCCGGTGTCCGGCTCAAACAAGTTCTCGCCTGGCGCTCGAATGAATTTTCGCCCTACCGCCGCAGGGCCAAAGATACGTTGAGGGTTAAGACCCGCGGGCTGAGTCCTGACGTCCCCTTCGGACTAAAAAAAAGTCCCACGTGCCCGGGCCGTCCGCCTTCGTCCCCGTTTCGGGACTACGCCCGCGAGAAGTTCCGCGCTACTTGGCACGCTGGTTTTGTGCGTCACGTTCCAAGGTACGGACGAGGCCGTCCGCGCTACCTGGCGGCTACGCGCGCAGCTGTCGATTTTTTGAACAAGAATTTCTTGGCAACCCGCGCGGTTTCCAGGGTGATGAGGAGCAGAAGCAGCCAGCGAGCGACATACCAATGACCTTTACCGGCGATCGACTGATGATAGATGAGCACGATTGCCGCGACATAAGCCAGCCGATGAAGCAGTTTCCATCGCTTTCCGCCCAGCTTCCTGACAGACCAGTTGTTACTGGTGATTCCGAGCACAACAAGGATCGTTAGCCCCGTTAAGCCGAACCAGATGAAAGGCTTGGAGAAACTCTGGAGCAAATCATCCCAATCGCCTTGGTAGAGCACGTGACACGAAAAATGAAAGAGACCGTAGATACAGGCCGATACGCCGATATAACGCCGGTGCCGGTTTAACGCATTGACGATCGCGGAGCGCGGGAAGAGAACCCGCAAAGGCGTCAGGCTCAAGACCGCGCCCAAGCTCCAGATGGCCATCTCCCCCGACACATGCAGCAATCTTTCGATGGGGTTTGCGCCCAGTTGATTGGTAAACGCGGGAACAATCAACAGGCACACGCCGATACCGATTAGGATCGAGAGCGCGACAATCTTCTTGGAGAGCAGCTTGGCGACCACGGCTACGCCTGGAACGGTTTCCTGAAATCAGAAATTTTTCCGAAGATCCAGTCCGGCATAGAGACTGGCGACCTGCTTCTCGTAACCATTGAAGTTCAGGGTCGGTTGTCGTCCGGAAAAGAAACCGCCTCCGATGATGCGTTCTGTTTTCTGGCTCCAACGCGGATGATCAACCTCGGGATTCACGTTTGCATAGAATCCGTATTCATCGGGCGCCATCTGGTTCCACAACGTCTTCGGCTGTTCTGCCACAAAATCGATTCGCACAAGCGATTTGGCTCCTTTGAAGCCGTATTTCCAGGGGACAACTAACCGCATCGGCGATCCGTTCTGGTTCAGCAACGGCTTGCCATAGATACCCGTAGCCAGAAATGCCAACTCATTGTTTGCCTCGGCGACGGTCAACCCTTCGGTATAAGGCCAGGGAAAGTCGTTGGAGCGCTGGCCGGGGCACGATTTGGGATCGAGAAAAGAGGTAAACTGCAGGTACTTGGCCTCGGGCTTTGGTTGGGCGATCGCGACGAGCTTGGCCAGGGGAAATCCATCCCAGGGTATCACCATGGACCAGGCTTCCACGCAGCGATGACGATAATTACGTTGCTCGATTCCGCCGACCGCCTTCACCAGGCCGTTGACGTCATACTTGCCCGGGTTTGCGCAGAGGCCACCCACCTCGGTCGTCCAAGGCTCGGTCTTCCAGCCTCGGTTGGAGTTCGTCTTCGGATCGCCCTTGTCGAGGCCCCACTCGTAAAAATTGTTGTAGCCAGTAATAGCGTCGTAGGGCGTGAGTTTGACGTCCGGTAATTTGTAGGAGGCATTGAGTGAATCGGGGAATCCTGCGGTAGCAGCTCTGGCCAGCGCCGGCAAAAAAGCGCTCGCGGCCAATCCAAGACCGCAGGTGCGCAGGAACTGGCGGCGACCGAGGTATTGTGATTCAGGGGTGACGGCCGAATCGGGCAGCTGCCAGGGATGGATCTTACGGATGTGCATGACAAACTATTGAGACCTGTGCGGCGACTGGCGTCTCGCCAGATGCTTTCTCTGCCAAAACATATAGGATCGGAAAGATTGGTCTAACGGCGATTTCGAGAGGCGAAGTCGCAGATCATTTTGCTGGGCTGGCACTTTTTCCTGCTCGGTCACGTTCCACCTGATGAGGCGCCCAAGCGATGTCTTATTCCCGACGCTACGGCATCTCCGGCTGCATCTCGAACGAGTCTTCGCCAAAGGCTCAGATAAAGAGCATGTCTAGCAACGCCCTAAATCGGTAGGGCGAAAACTTGTTTGAGCCGGACCCCGAGTGGCCACCGTCCAAGACGGCTCAAACAAGTCCTCGCTTGAAGCTCCTCCTTCGCTAAAGCTTCGGCGGATACGTCGGATAAATTTTCGCCCTACCGGCACAGGACTTCCTGTCGCGTACTACCAGCCTTGAAGCACTGGCCTATTCTCTTTCTGCTCGCCGGCTTCGTCGGCGCCGATCAGGTCGGAGGCGCCTCAAAAACACGCTCGACCAAAAGCGGCAGGATCAGTATAGGCGAAACAGGACACAGTTCTGATGGCTGAACTGACTGCCTCGCTGCGCGATCAAGTCATCCTGGTTACCGGCGCAAGCTCCGGGATCGGGCGCGCAACCAGTGTTGCTTTGACCGCGGCTGGAGCAAAAGTGATCCTGTTCGGCCGGTCGCGGCACAAGCTGGTCGCGACTAATGCCAGCTGCGACAATCTCGGCCTTATTTTTCCGGGTGACGTTACTCAGCCGGAGAACCTGGCGGCAGCCGTGGAAGCCGGACTAAATCGGTTCGGGCGCTTGGATGGCCTTTTTGCGAATGCCGGTCTTTATCTTTCCGGTGATATTTTCGGCGGAGACAAGCGAAGCTGGTCAGAGCTGGTGGACGTGAACGTGAAAGGTGTCTTCTACTCGGTCGACGCGGTTCTTCCCCAACTACGCCGGCAAAGTTGCGGCGACATCATTGTCTGCAGTTCGATCTCCGGTCATCAGGCTATCCACTGGGAACCAGTCTACAGCGCCTCCAAGCACGCTATTCAATCGTTTGTTCACGGGCTGCGGCGTCAATTGCTCCACACCGGAATCCGGGTCGGAGCGGTGGCGCCTGGAATGGTACTGAACGAACTCTGGGGAATTAAGGAAGAATCAGAGATCGACCGGCGCGCTTCGGCCGGAGAAGGCCTGCGCTCGGAGGATGTCGCCGAAGCAGTGCTTTTCATGCTGACGCGTCCGCGCAATGTCACGATTCGCGATCTAGTGATGCTGCCGCGCACGCAGGATTTGTGAGCTTGCCAGAAATATAGCATATTTTATGCGGTGAAGGCCACGCTGGAAATCCCTGACGACCTCTACCGAGCGATAAAGACCAGAGCTGCTTCCCAGAATCGCAAGGTCAAAGAACTCGTGGCCGACGCGCTGCGATCGTTTATCGAAAAAGCTGACCGCGACCGTCAGCCAGTCGGACAGCGTGCCAGTCCTTTTCCCCTCCTTCGTGGAAAAGCTGGTCCCCTCCTGAAGATCTTAGAGAATTCACTCATCGCACAACTTCAGGAAGAGGAAGACATTGAGCGCTTACGGCGAGCTTCTGGACGTTAACGTTTGGATCATCGAGCTATGGTTCGGAAGAGAGGTTCGAGGGATGCGCCCCAAGGCGCCTTTGGTCCTGCGCCGGTAGGGCGAAAATTCATTTGAGCCGGACGCTTGGGTGAGCCACCCGCTCTAGATCGCTCCGCCTTCGCCAACGCTATGGCGGACACGTCAAACAAGTTCTCGCTGAGGCTCGTCCGCCAAGGCGGATCGCCCTACCGCCACAGAACAATGCGGCATTCTGAGGCGATCTCTAGCGCGCGGAGCCGGCCCCGGTCGCTACCAAAGAAATCACCCTGATGCTATCTCGCTTTGTACCGACGTACCAGTGTTGCGATATTCTCCAATTTAGTGGATGAGCAAGCAACAGCGCGTGCCTCCGGAAATGCGGCCGCTGCCAGTCTGGTTAAAACGTCGCCGGGTGGCATCTCCACAAAGAGTCGGGCGCCAAGCTCGAACAGAACCGTGGTCGCGTCGTGCCAATGGATCGGGTAAGCCATGTTGGTAGCCAAGTCGGTACGTATCGTCTCAGCATCTCGAGCAAGCCGGCCACCACGATTGTCGATGTAAGGGATCCGGGGCGCCGGTATTGTCACGCCTGCGGCGGCAGTCGAAAGACGTTCGGCCGCCGGCCGAAGAAGCTCGCAATGCGATGGCACCGCGACATTCAGGCGATTGGCTTTCGCAGCACCGGCCTTGCGCGCAGCGGCAACGAGGGAGTCCAAACCAGTTTCGGTGCCGGAGGCGACAATCTGGGAAGGACTGTTGACGCCGGCCAGGTAAACCGATGGATGTTGACGGTTCACTTCGTCCAAAAGCGAGAGCACGCGGCGTTCGCTGAGTCCGATGATGAAAGCCATGCCGTAGCGTGCGGGAAAACTCTCTTCCATCAACGCGCCTCGGAGCGAAACCAAATCCAGGGCGGTTTTAAAGGCGAGTCCCGTCGCGGCGTGCGCCGCGCCAAATGCGCCAACGGAGAGGCCCGCCACCATTTCCGGATGCGCACCGAGGTTGTCCAATTCACGAAGGGTAGCGATACCGCTGATCAAGAGCGCCAACTGCACGTTGCGGGTCGAGTGCAGAGCCTCGGCGTTGTCGAACTGGAGGGGATCAAATCCGAGGTGTTGACGAGCTTCTCGGATGGTGTCGCGCCCGCTCCGGTATTCGAGGAGCGAATGCAGCATGCCCTCCTGCTGCGAGCCTTGACCGGGGAAGAGGAAAGCGACGCATGATTCAGGATTCATCCGTTTCAAAACACCTTCGGCGTTTTTGCCTGATTTTTGCGGGATGCCACGGATTAATCACGAGATGCGGACCGTCGGCCCGGCGCAGAACAGTCCGTCGGCTGCTTCCGATGGCGTATTCGCTCAATGCGAAAGCGCCATGCGGAGTTTCCACTTGGACATCGATTGGCGTCTCTGGACTGGCCTCGCGCAGCAGCCAAAGTAGTTCCCGACAGGTTTGTCGTGACTGCGCAGAGGGCATTTGAACAAGCAGGTCGAGGTCGCTGTCCAGCGTGGTCACCCGACAATGCGTCGTCAGCTCAAAACCCACCGCTCCGATCGGACCCCAGCAAAATCCAGACTCATCGAGCGAATTGGCCACGGATTTCAACGCGCGAAAGGCTGGTATGCGCCTCTTCTGCTCGATCGCGGACCACGCTTCTCGCCTCCGGACCAGATCCTCAGGTGTAACCTGTTCGCTTATCTCGTCTCGTGATACTTCGCCGGCCCAACGCTGTGATCGCCTGTTTCCACGAACTCCAACCGGTAAAGTATAGTGGTTATTGCGTTGCCGGCGGACGACCACCCAGTCCGCGATCTGCAACGCCTCCTCGACCCACAACGGACCGGCTGAGCCAAGCTCGATCGCTGCCAACGGTTTCAGGCGGAGCAGGTCGTGCGGCCGGAAGAGGCGCTCCGCCGATTTTCCCGGGCCCGCCGCAGCTTGGAAAGCTGCGCTTACATTGAGCGTTGAGTTGGACGAGAGGCTAGAGGGTTTCACAACGGCTGCTTGCGACGTGTCGTCGGATCGAGGATCTAGAATCCAGAATATGGACTTCGGCGCATGGGGTTTTGATCCTTCCTCCTAGCTCCCAGCATCATCGAGAGCAGCCCGCCATTGGGCGGTAAGCTCGTCTCGCACCAGAAGCGAGGCAAGGCGCCGTTGGTCCCGGTCTCTCGCTGGGGCAGCAAGGTATGAGCGGACATCCGGTCCGCCGGCGCGCGCTTCCAGGATCGCGGCCGCCAAGGCTTGTTTGATACGGTCCACGTCTGCCGTGGTTGGACGAGCGGCGTTCTCTACTTGTATAAGTTTGTCTACTAATCCCAGAGCAGCACATGCCTTGATATCGTACGACATGGGCAGAACCTGTTGACCGAGTAGCTCAAGCTCTGTCACGCGCCGTTTGGTTACTCGCGCCGCTGATTCTTTTCCCATCGCCTGAATAGTTACTTGAGCGTCGGCGAGCGCCAAAATTCGATTGGCTTGATAGCCGTGGGCGAGGTAACCGCCGGAAAATGCTTTTCCGACAACCAAAGTGATCACCGGATGCCCGGCAATGCGGGCAGCGGCATAAGCGTCGACTGCGCCGGCGCACGCGAGAAACAGTCCCAAAGCTTCTTCCAGGCTGCCGTATGCCTGGCTGGGTATGTCAACCAAGGCGATGATGGGCCGTGGATCGGGTGATTCGAGAGCCATCACCTCACGAACGATCCCAGCCAGGTTCCACGCCTCCTCGAGTCCGATCTCACCATTTCGCGCTCGCGGAAAACGGCCATGCGGATCAGGGACAACCGCCAGGAGATGCGCAGGTTCCTCATTGAGCGCGACTTCAATCGAGAGCAATGAAGAGTCTCGCGATCCGATATTTTCGCCGGTTAAAGCCGAGAACCAGATCGCGCCGCGGCTCTGCTCTGTTACTCCCTCGACAGCAGCCTCGGACAGCGGCTCCGGGCCAGCAAGAGCAAGGTGACCTCGAAAATGCTCGAGATCTTCGCTTCGGTGCAGTCGCCGCGGGCCACCGGCAAAAATGGTGGCCAGCACAGACCGGAGCTCGGCTACATCATCCCCGATCAGCTCGTCGATCAAACCGGCGGCAAAACGAGCTTGACCGCCGAAAACCGACCAGATCAAAGCCCGATCCGCTGAGTCCATTTCGGCAATGCCGGCTTCCTGCTCGATAACTTCCGGTCCATTCAATCCCAGTCGGCCGGCGCGCGTCATGATGACATAACTGCAGAGACCGGCGGTAATCGCCATTCCTCCAAAACAGCCTACCAATCCTGCAATAACGGCAGTGACCGGCACGTAGCGACGAAGCTCAACCAGGACTCCTTGGATTTCGGCAATTACGCCCAAGCCAAGATTTCCCTCCTGAAGGCGCACTCCGCCTGATTCAAGGAAAAGCACCGTCTGCAGTCGCCGACCGGAGCGATTCTCCTGAAGAGCCAAGGTGAGCCCGGTACGGATTTTTGCGCCGGAGACCTCTCCGATGCTGCCGCCCTGAAAGCGGCCTTCCACGGCAATAACCAAGGTGTGCTCGCCGCGAAACTGGCCAAGCGCGACGACGACACCGTCGTCTGACTGGGGCACGATTCCTTGCGGAGCTAACCATGGTGATTCCAGACGATCGAATGGGCCGAGCATTTCCCGGTATGTTCCTTCCTCGAGCACGGTGTGAACGCGTTCCCGGGCCGTCAGCTCAATGATCGACTCTCGGCGCATGGGAATTAAAACACAGCTCGATTACTCCTTGGTGGATTCCAACGCTTGCTCCAGGCGCAGCATCACCATCCCGGGGGTCGCTCCGCTGTCATTAATCTCCACGTCCATTGCTCCTCCAAGATGCTGCTGGAACCGCTCGAGCACGGCTTGCCAGGTCGCGCCGAATCCTTCCACCGAGGTGCGAACCGTGATCTGAGCAACCGGCTTGGTCGGCGGCCGGATGAGCACCTCAAGATCTCCCGAACTCACGACCCCGGAATGACCGTATCGGACAACGGGTTTACCGGAAACCGAGTATTCAAATTTTAGCGTTTCCATTATCTGAAACTATTTGCCGTGAAGGAGTCGGAAAAATGCCGGTGTTAAGGTGTCAGTTTACCAGGCACGGAATTTTGTCGGAGGCTCGTAAAGGCCCCCAGACCAGTCCACCAGCTCTTCCACGCTCCGGGCGGCCAGCAGTGATCGCGTAGCGTCGACTCGGCGAATCTCAAGATCTTCGGGCAGTGCCACGACACCTCGCCGGCGCAACGCTTCAACCGCCTTCGGGGTAGCTCTGAGCCCAATCGGACTTACCCCGGCAACCGCCGCCAACGCAGCCCGGCGCTCCTTTTGATCGCCTGCTTTATAGAGATACGCGATTCCTTCCTCGGTTACTACGTGGGTGACGTCATCGCCGTAGATCATTACCGGAGCGATGGGCAGCCCAGTTTTCTTGCCGACTTCGACAGCATCCAGGGTTTCCACAAACGAAGGCTCACCGCCTTTCATAAAGGTTTCGACTACTTGAACCACCAGCTTCCGGCCACGGTTGATCGGCTCGGTCCGACGCGCCAAGCTCAGCCAAGCAGCGCTGGAATGGCGTCGACCATGCGGATCGTGCCCCATGTTCGGAGCGCCCCCAAAGCCGGCCAGGCGGCCGAGCGTCACCGTCGAAGAATTGGCGTCGGGGTCCATCTGCAGGGTTGAGCCGATGAAAAGATCTACGCCGTATTGGCCGGCCAATTGGCAAAGCACCCGGTTGGAGCGCATGGTTCCATCGTTTCCGACGAAAAAAATGTCCGGTCGTGCGGCAACATAGTCTTCCATGCCAACTTCGCTGCCGAAGCAATGCACGCTTTCGACCCAGCCCGATTCGATCGCCGGGATTAACGTGGGGTGCGGGTTGAGCGCCCAGTTGCGGCATATTTTGCCTTTGAGGCCAAGGGATTCGCCGTAGGTCGGCAGCAGAAGCTCGATCGCTGCCGTGTGATAACCGATTCCGTGGTTCAGGCTGACGACCTGGTGCCTTTCGTAAATGCCCCGAATAACGAGCATGCCGATGAGGATGTGGAGTTCGGTAATGTGCCGCGGGTCGCGCGTAAACAGCGGTTCAAGCGCGTAGGGCCGATCCGCCGCCACAACAAGGTCGATCCAGGAGCCGGGGATGTCGACTCGCGGCAGATCATCATTCAGTTCGTTTACCTGTGCGATGACGATCCCATCGTGAAACGCTGCCGCCTCGACTATCGTCGGGGTATCCTCCGTGTTCGGTCCAGTGTATAAGTTCCCGGAGCGGTCGCCTCTTTCGGCGCAAACTAATGCAATCCGCGGACTCAGATCCACAAACATGCGCGCATAAAGCTCGATATAGGTGTGGATCGCACCGAGCTCGATTTTGCCATCTTCGAGCAGCTGCGCGATTCGGAGGCTTTGCGGACCGGCATACGCGAAATCGATCTTCTTGGCGATGCCCAGTTCAAAGAGATCGAGATGCTCGGGCCGGCTCACACTGGAGATCAAAAGGTGGAGGTTGTTGACTATTCCGGGATCGACCCGTGCGAGCGAGCGTGACAGAAAATCAGCTTGTTTCTGGTTGTTACCTTCCAGAGCTACTCGATCGCCGGGCCGCACCAGACGCTCGAGCGCTTCTTTGATCCGGTTGGAGTCGAGGATCTTGCCATCGAGCCACGGGCGAACACCGGTCAGGCGTTCGGCCTTTTCCCGCCGGTGCATGTTCCAGACGATCGGTGATGACCGATCGCCGACGATCGATGATCGATCTGGAGTTAGCGGTCCCTGACCGGAATGAGTTGATTGTTCTTCGGAAAACTCCATCAAACTGGATCTCTATGATTATTTCTTTTCAAGCAACTCTCTCAAGACTCTCCACAAACGGTTAAAATTACGTTAGTCTCAGATCTTGTGCTCTGCCCCTGAAAGCTCATGATCGTGGCTCACTCGCCTTTTCAAAAAATGCTGGCCGTTGTGGTCATCAGCATACTTTCGCTCGCGCGGCCCGCTGGTGCCGAGGAAAATCCAGACTTCCGCAAAGTTGCCCTGGTCTTGCGCCAGCGCGCACTTCTGGAGGCGAGTCCGACGATCATCATGGCACCTGCTCAACCGCCGTTCGCTCCTGTACGCCCCGCGGTGGGAGGTCCATTTGACCGCTACCCCTGGAGACTGGGAATTACCACCACGGTGTTCTGGGTGGGCGAGCAGGCGACTTCCAATAATCCGGTCGGCAACGAGCAAAGCGCCTGGGACCCTGCCTGGTTCTTCAATTATGGCGGGTACGATACTCCAAACCCGATTTTGCGAGGCAATTTTGTACCCATGAATTTTTTGCCGCGCCAGAATCCATTTTATATTGCGCTGCCTTACAACGACGTGGAGGAACACCGCACCAAAATCGAAGCTCCCCTGGTCGTGCCATGGTTCACGGAGGCCTTTGTGCGCGACGGCGAATCGGTTTGCAAAGGGCGCTGGCTCGCCATTCGCCACGGTAACAGAGTTTGCTACGCGCAATGGGAGGACGTCGGACCCTTCACGACGGATGATTGGCCATACGTTTTCGGGACGGAAGGCCCCCGACCGAATCGCAATCAGGACGCCGGACTGGACGTATCTCCAGCGGTGAGAGATTACCTGCGACTCAATGATCTGGACGTTTGCGACTGGAAATTCGTCGATGCCCGCGCCGTTCCCCCGGGTCCCTGGACAGTGTATGGCAATCCGATGGTTCCTTTGGTGAACAAGGTAGCAAATCGCGGCTAGTGACGATCGGGGCTCTCGCAGCCTGTTGTGGAGTGCGCGCGACAAGTCGCACGCACTCCACAACGCGCGCGTCCGAATTCGCTGAACTTTCCTGAACTCATCATCATTATTCCTCAGAGATCGGCGAGACCGCTCGCTTTACGTCGACCCGCGAACACCGGCGTCGTGAAAACCACCAGACTCCGAGCAGATCGACCGCTGGACGCCAAAGGAACACGCGGAGGTTGTATTTCGGGATACCGGACCGCCGGGGACGGTGGTTAACCGGGATTTCCCCGATCGAGAACCCAGCCGCTTTCGCCAGAGCAGGCATAAAAGAATAGAGGGTTCGGATCGGAATAAAGGCGTTCTGCACCTCGCGATGAAAGGCTTTCAGGCCGCAACCGGCATCGGCGACACCGTCATTGATGAGAAGACGGCGAACGGAGTTTCCGAGCCTGGAGATAAGTTTGCGCGTGACGCTATCGTGTCGATTCACTCGGCGACCGACGACCATATCGTACTGTCCAAGAAGACGCAGAGCCCTTTCGATGTCGCGCGGGTCATTTTGGCCGTCGCCATCCAACAACACAATATTTTTTCCGAGGGCCAAACTCATGCCTGCAAGCAGGGCACTCGCTTGTCCATGATTGTTTGATAGCTGGAGAACATGGGCGGACGGCCAGTTCGCGGTTTTCTTCCGCAGTTGCTCGGCGGTCGCATCCACGCTGCCATCATCGATCAGGAGCACTTCATAGCTTTGCGCTTGAAGCTCCAGGACATCGCGCAGTTCTTGCAGGACGGGAGCGACGTTGTGCTCTTCATTAAAGAACGGAATAACGACGCTGAACTCCGGAGCCTGCATCGCTCGCAAATCATTAGTAATTTGTGAGCGGTGCAGGCTGTAGCAGCAGACTTCCTCGGCTACACCGGGGAGGTCTGCTGCTTTTTTCGGAGAGAAGCCTCAGTTTGTTGGGAGTCACTCACTTTAACGCAGAACGGCGTTCAAGCAGCAAGAATTCGTTCTGTTCATTGTCGACGACATCCGCCAGGGTTCGAAAATGGGTATTCTTCCAATCTGGGCCAAGAGCAGAGTAGTCAGCGTCTTTTGACAGAAGGATGTAGCGAGCATCCGGAGGGATCTCTGCGGCTGGCAGGAAATACCTTGCCCGGGGCTCTAAGTAATACCAGAACGGCCGGTACTCTTTGGCGTCTACCCAGAGTGTCGCGTCCCCCGGAAGCTTTGCGCGAATCAGACCGGCCACCTCGCGCGCGCCGTAGCTCAACGCATTCACTTTGGGAACGATGGCGCTCGCATAGACGAGCATCGCGACTACGAAGAGGGTTGCGGTGGTGATGGCTTGTCTCAGGACGCGGACCGAATCACCAGAGTGCGCCCGACCGATGATCCAGCCGAGGCAACACAGGACAGCAGAAGCCACAAGGCCGGTCATACCCAGCCAATCCATTTTCACTACAAACGGCGCCGCGAGAATGACGGCTGCCGCAAGTACCAAAAAGGAAAGGTTGGTTAGCTTCCAGAGCAGCAGGCCTTTGCGGATCAACGGGTCGTCCGGCACCTGGTTCGAGGCGGTTGTCCCGATAAGGACCCCAGCTAACAAAAGGCAGGGAACAGGGAACAACGGATAGAGGTAGCGGGGCGAGCCGCTGGGCAAAAGCGCCATGAGCACACTTGTCACGACCATCCCGAGTCTCGCTCCACGAAACCAGGCCTCTCGGCGAGCAAAGGAAGGGACGTTTTCGACCGAAGTTGTTGGGCCGGCGAGATGCGTTCTCTGCCAAAGAAGAGGTAACAGCAGGGTCCAAGGGAGGAAATTCTTGAGCGTTTCAGGGAAATTCAGCAGCCATGACTGCAGGTGAAAGTGCTGCGCTTCGGGCCCGGAAGCCCGTGAAGCGAGCTCATGAACCCAGAACTGCCAAACTCCGATCGGATCCTGTTGGTTTACCGCCAGGGAGCAAGGAATCGCCCAGGCGGCAAAGAGGCCAACAACTAACGCGAGCGTGCACCAGTGAGCAGGGTGAAATAAGGGGCGCAGATCCTTGGCAAACACTAGGCTCGGAATGATCACACCGTAAAAAAAGACGAGGTGGGTCGGTCCTTTGGTGAGCATCGCCAGGGAAAGAAAGATTGCCGGCAAAGGCCAAAGTCGCCAGCCACTCTGACCGCGTATCCAGGCCGATACCCAGCAAAGAAGACCAATCCCGGCAAAAGCGACATAAACGGCTTCCAGTTCAGCCAGGCGGCCAGTTTCCAGAACCGCCAGGTTCGTCAGAAACAGAATAGCGGCAAGCAAACCTCCTTGCGGCCCCAGCCAATCGCCACCAATGCGGACCAGCGATAGCGCCAGAGCCAGGGTGGCGAGCGCCGAAGGCAATCGGACCGCCCATTCTGATCGGGAATGCGTCGCTCGAAAGCTGAGCGCAATAAGCCATTGCAGCAGCGGCGGTTTCCGTAAATAAGGAGCGTCACCGACCCGAGGCACCAACCAGTCGCCGGAACTCAACATGTGCAACGCTGGCAAGGCGCGGCGCGGTTCTTCATGTTTGAGTTCGACGGATCCGAGTCCAGGCAAATAGATTCCCGCCCAGATGAGACTCGTCAGACAGAGGACCTGCAGCCAGGTCGGACAAGACAGTGGTCGGCCAACATTTCGTTGGATTGACAAAGAAACCATCAAAACGCTGCTTTCGAGAGACGGCCGGCCGTCCCGCTACTTTGCTCACAGAGAGGTTTGCCAGCCCGAAGGCGGCGTTCGGCGACAAAGAAAGACGTAGAAACCCTTGATTGCGCGGCCACCTTCCGTAGTGACGATTTTACCGAGCATTGCGATATTGGGAAAATCCGCATTCAGGGAAGGTGGTATTCGACTGGAATCGGAAACGAATAGAGCGTTCTCGCTGAGGGCAGCTTGCTCGTAACTCGGCCAGAGTAAAATCTGATTGTACGGCGCGCTGGAGATGGGCATGAAAGTGGTTGGTTGCCCAGGTAAATAAAACGATAGCAGCGCGGCGGTCATGTATTTGTCGGCAATGATGACATGCGCGCCGGTCTTGGCCTCGAGTGAATCGATTTGGGCGGCAAGATCCTGCCAGCCACGCGCGCGATCCAACGGGTCTTTGCCCTGGGGCAAATGCAACCAGCGTGTTTGGTGGAGCGCCGCCGTTTCAATGAAGGCAACGGCGAATGCGGCCGCGCCCAGCCACTTGGCCCAGGTAAACCGGGCGGCGAGGTTATCCCATTTTGCTGCTAAAAGGATGAGACCGCTCACGTAAGCTGCTGCGGCCCAGTTCGCCTGGCTTGTGTGTTGGAAACTGAGGAGCAAATAGAACAAGAAGAGCGGAGCAAAAAGAGTTAACAGGTAGACAACTGCTGTTCGCTCGCCCTGCTTCGTTAAACCCGGCCAGCATGCGACCAAGATCAGCATGACGAAGAGGAGCGGCGAAACAACGCCCGCTTGGCCGCCCAGGAAAACCAGCGCGTTTGCCGGGTTGAAATGAGCACTCTGATCCAGCGCTCCACGGTGGAAAAGGAATCGGGCGGTCGGCCATTCATGGAGCCAATTCCAGTAGAGGACCGGTAGCAGGCAAAGTCCGGCAACTACAATCATTGTCCAAAAGGTGCGGTGAGCAAGATGTCGCCGGCTGGGAGGGTGCAAAACACAAAAGAGGGTGAAAGAGATCAGTTGGAAAGCGCCGGTGTACTTCGATAACATACTGAGGCCGACCAAGGCTCCCGTAAGAGTCCAGAGCCCCAGTCGCGGACTATCTTTCGCCCGCCAGAAGGTGAGTGCCGCCAGCGTCCAGAAGAAGATATAAGGCGTGTCGACCGTCATGAGAATCGCGCCCACCGCAAAAAGAGGAGTAACGCCAGCCAGCATCAATGCCCAGAGCGCTACCCGCCGGGAAAAGAGCCGGCGGGCTAACAAGTAAATGCCGACTCCGGTTGCGGTCGAAAGAAGGACGGCAAAAAACCGGATTCCGAAGACGGTCTGCCCGAAAAGGAAGGTGCCGCCGGCGATCAGCCAGGCGATCACTGGACCCTTGTCGAGATAACAAATATCGAGTCGGCGGGACCATAACCAGTAGTATGCTTCGTCTCCGACCAATTCGAGGCGGGTGCTGTACCACAGCTGGCAGAGGGTGAATCCTGAGATAGCGACGATTACCCAGAACAGATGAGAGCGAAGCAAGCCGGTTATTTTCATTCAACGATCAGATGACTCACGGCACACGTGGCGCGCCTTTCCCTCGCGCGACCCAAGCAAAGACAAAGATTGTTAGCGACAACGCGGCAATTGGCTGAAGTGCATGCAGCTCGAGATCGCGTCGAATGGCTGGAACCCAGGCATTGAGCGCTTCCGATCCGACAAAGAGAAGGTAGGTCGCCAGAAACCAAATGCCGAAAACCATCGATCCGCGTTCCGACCGCTGAATCGCTTCCCAAGTCGCCGCACCGGCAAAGGCAAGGACTGGAGCGAGGAAAACGTAAGTAGCCAACTCCGTCGATGGGCCAAACAGAATGATCCAAAGACAACCCAGAGCAAAAGCAGTCCACACTAATTTTCGGGTCTCCCAGCGAGCTACTTGACGCGCCCACCAACAGAAAGCGGCAAGACCGACGCCGGCCATAACCTGCAACCCGGCGTAAACCGGTGTCGTGATCGGCAACCGCACAATCCGCAGTAATAACCAAAAATCCCGCCATGTGCCGAGATCACCGAAAACCCGGCGCTGATCTGCGCGCAGGCAGTGCACCCAGGCATGATACTGTTGCAGGACATACGCCGGTTGCTGCAGGACCAGCGACAGCAGCCATAGGCCAAGAAGCGCGAGCAATAATCTCGGACCGAATTGCCAGGGGTAGATCACCACCAGCAACAACCCGATCGCTAGCGGATAAATTTTAAAGAAAGCGGCCAAGGCCATAAGCAGCGCACCAAGGGTCCACCTACGGTTTTCGACCGCGAGACAGGTGCCGAGAAGGAGTCCGATCACCAGTAAACTGGCCTGCCCATTATTGAGGTTGCCGAGCGACATAGGCAGGAGCAAAAGCATCGCAACCGGAAATCCTGAGGTCAGGTCTCTGCCAAAGTGCCGGAACCAAAGGACAAAGGTGCAAAGGTACACGCCAAGCGTAATAAGCCGCCACAGGGCTCCCCCGATGGATTCCGGCAGAATCGCGAAGGGCGCGAAGATTGCGGCAGCCAGCGGGCTGTAAAGATATTTCCCAACGTGTGCATAAAGATCAGTGCGAGCGAGCCAGGACGTCCCCGCGTCCCGGAAGACGCTGAAAACGCTATTTCGCTGAGGGGCGGCCATCGCTCGTCCGAGCACGGCGACAACCGCGACGATCCAAAGCGCCCAGACGATTGTCCCCCGGCGGTCCGCTGTCCAGCGGGGCTTGGGAGAAGCATAGGCAATGGTGTGCATGAAATCTGACCGGCAACCGGAAAAGGAAGCCGGGTAAGAGCCGTAAGAGTTGGACCATAGATGACTCGCGCCTGAAAACAACTTTTTCCCGGCGGCGGTCCGGGAAAGCAGGAGCTAGATTTCTAGCTCCTGCTGCTTGCGAGGCGCGGGCAGGCTGCGAGACTTTCCGATGCTGATGTCGCGGCCCTCCATCATCTCCGAAGATGACAAGCGAAAAATCATTATCGGTGTTCTCATCGCGATGTTCCTGGCCGCTTTGGATCAGACAATCGTTGCTCCCGCGTTGCCAACCATCGGGGCGAGCCTCGGCAATCTCGAATACCTGCCGTGGATTATTACTGCGTACCTGCTTACCGCGACCGCGGTGACGCCGCTCTACGGTAAACTCGCCGATGTTCGCGGGCGCCAAGCTATTCTTTTTAGTGCTATCGGGCTCTTCATGGCCGGATCTCTGGTTTGCGCGATCTCGCCGAGTCTGCTGGTCCTGATCGGGGGGAGGGTTCTCCAAGGATTAGGCGGGGGCGGCCTGATGGCGCTGGCGCAAATCGTTATCGGCGACCTTGTGCCGCCTCGAGAACGCGGCCGTTACCAGGGCTATATCGCGACGGTCTGGGTTGCGGCGAGCATTGCGGGACCCGTATTTGGCGGCTTCTTTGCAGAGCATCTGCACTGGTCAGTGATCTTCTGGATTAATCTTCCGCTCGGTGGCTTTGCCATCGGGATGACGAGTAAGCCCTTGCGGCGATTGCCGCTCGAGATTCGTTCTCACCAGTTCGATTTACTCGGCTCCGGCCTTATCATACTGGCCACGACTGCACTGATGCTGAGTCTGACCTGGGGTGGCGCGCGGTTTGCCTGGAATTCGGCGGTGATCTTCGGGCTGCTGACCTTGGCCCTGGCGACTGGGCTGGTCTTCGTTCTGCATCTGACGCGCGTCGCTGAGCCGCTTCTGCCCTTGGCAGTCCTGCAAAATTCCGTCGTGGCGGCCGCCACGCTGTCGGTGTTCTTTGCCATGGCGGCGTACATCGGGGTCTCGGCTTACCTGCCTGCTTTCTTTCAGAGCGCACTTGGCCGTGAGCCGGCGGAAGCGGGGTTCTGGTTAGTTCCGATGATGATTGGTACGGTCACTGGAGCAACCCTGACCGGAAGGCTGATGGTGAGGCTCGACCGATACAAATTCATGGGTTTGATCGGGCTAAGTATCAGTGGCGTTGCATTTTTCGTGCTCTCGTTTTTCGCCGCGAAGCCAAGTTTATTACTGATCGAACCGCTGCTGACGCTGGCTGGTCTGGGACTCGGTTCTCTTTTTCCGATCGCCACTACCTGTGTGCAGAATGCGGTGGACCTGGAGCATCTCGGCGTGGCCACTGGTGCGCTGAACTTCCTGAGGCAGCTCGGGAGTGCAATCGGGGTGTCGGTCTTAGGCGCGGTTTGCTTGCACGGCGCCGCACCCGTCGCTGGCACAGCGGCCCCGGGAAGCATCGAATCGTTGGCCCATCTGAAGCACTCCTTCGGCTGGGTGTTCCTGGCATGTGCACTTTTGATCGGTGTTGCGCTTGCCAGCTTCAGTCTGATGAAGGAATTGCCCTTGCAAACAACCCGTCAGCGCAGCCAGTCGCGCGCTCGAGTTATCGCCGAGTGACGGGAAAATGGCAAAATTGCGGTTTATTCCACGGGTGGAGATGATAGTATTTGCGTCTCGGGGAGGAGAACTGCAACCATGGAGTATTCCGGTTTTATCCAGAGCATTTTAGGCGAAGCGAAGCTACCGCGATTCACTCCAACAGATCCGCCTCCGCGACCAGAATTAATAAGGCAGATTGAAGCTGCTTCGGACACACAGTTTGGGCCAGTCAGCGCTACGTCCGCGGCGTGCCTGCGCAGTCTTTTGTTTGTGGCGGCCGGCGATCTCGATCGCGCGCACGTTCTCGTACAAGAGCTGACTTCGAGCAATGCATCGTACATCCATGGGATGATCCATCGGATCGAGGGAGATTTCGGAAACGCCCGCTACTGGTTTCATCAGGCGCGAATCCATCCAACCGCTCCGGAGATGTATCGGCGAGCTTCGGCGAATAGTTTGACGATCGCGAGTCATCCAGTCTGGGATCCCGATCGAGTGACCGACTTGGCGGAACGCGCGCGCCAGACCCGGCCGAGTGAGGAGCTGCGAGTGATCCTGACCGTCGAGTTCGAAGTCCTGGTTGAGCATCTGTCCGATCCCCTGAACAACGAAGTACAATGAGCGGCGGGAGCGGGCAGAAAGCGGAGGGGAGCGGAGGGAGCGGCTTCAGCGGATGGAGTTAACGCGAGAGCGGTTGGAGACATGAACGGGGATACCCGCGGCCAGCCCTGATATCTTTTTTGCGATTGACTACTACCTCCCTCCGCTGAAGCCGCTCCCTCCGCTCCCCCCCGCTTTCTGCCCGCTCCCTCCGCTTTCTGCCCGCTCCCCCCGCTCACTTAATCTTTCTTGCCATCGTTCCGGACCTCGTCAGAATGCCCGTGGCAGCTTCCTCACTCTCAGCATGGAGCCGTCTGTTTTTCAGATCGATGCGCACCGGCGGTTTTTTGTCGCGTTGCTCGTCGCCGGAATCGTGTTTATTGGCTTACAGAGCCGCGTCCGGCTTTCCTTTCAGGCGGTGCTTTCCTGGAACGGGTTTGCATTGACCAGCATCGTTTTGGCGTGGCTGCGAATAGTATTCTCCGATGCTCGAACGGCCGTGCGCACCGCAAAACTCCAGGATACCGGAAGAACGATCCTTTTTTTGATCGTAATCGTCGGAGCGGTGGCCAGCCTGGTGGCCGTCATCATGTTGCTGAGTACCGCCAAAGGACTCAATCGGCGGGCGCTCTCCGGACACGTCGTTATCGCGTGTCTCACCGTGCTTTTGTCATGGGTGTTCATACATACGATCTTTGCGCTGCACTACGCTCACGCTTACTACCGCGAGTGCGACGACGACCCCGACAGTGGCAACGGCACGGGACTCGATTTCCCGGAGGAGGATTATCCTGATTATCTCGACTTCGCCTATTTCTCTTTTGTTATCGGGATGACATTCCAGGTATCGGACGTCGAGATCACTTCCAGCCGTCTTCGCCGCATGGCGCTGATCCATGGTTTGCTATCCTTCGGATTCAATACCGTGATCCTCGCCTTAGCGATCAATATTGCCTCTGGTCTTTTCGGATCCTGAGAGTGCCTGTGGCGGTTTTGCCGCTCAACTTCGTGTGGCAGCATCTGGGGCACCGAAGCGAACAGGTCCAACAGTAAACTTGACGACGGTGCGGCTCCAGACTACGCGGTTGTATGAAAGCTGCGCTCACCAGCCTTGCCATTTGTTGCTCTTTCGCCTCCGTTTATGGAGAGATCGTGACCAAGACGGTGGATTATCAACAGGGAGATACTCGGTTGCAGGGGTTTTTGGCCTATGATGACGCCAAGACCGCTGAGCACAAGTTGCCTGGGGTTGTGCTAATGCACGAGTGGTGGGGCCTGAATGACTTCATGCGCGGAAAGGCGATCGCGTTGGCCAAGCTCGGGTATGTCGCGTTTGCCGCTGATCTTTACGGAGGCGGTCAATCCACGACCGACCCCCAGAAAGCCAAAGAATTGTCCAGCCAGCTCTATGGCAAAGAGCTTTTGGCAGAGAGAGCTCGTGCCGGGTTGGATCAGCTGATCAAGACGGGCTTGGCCGACGATTCAAAACTGGCCGCGATCGGCTTCTGCTTTGGTGGAGCAGCCACCCAGGTATTGGCCTACTCCGGCGCGCCCTTACGAGGAATTGTCAGTTTCCACGGCGCACTGGTTCCAGCGCCGGAAGGCGTGGATGGGCGGAGCAAACCGAAGTTTCTCATCATGGAAGGAGCGCTTGATCCCAATCTGAAAAAGGAGACGGTTGACGCGTTTCTAAAATCGTTGAACGACGACAAATTCGACTACCAATACCTGAGCTACTCCGGGGCGGTTCATGCCTTCATGAACCCGGACGCCGACAAAGCGGCGGCCGCCGGTCTCAAGGGCGTCGGCTACAATCCGAAAGTTGCGGAACGCGCCTGGAACCAGATGCAGCTCTTCTTCAAGGAGATCTTCGGCTCGACCCCGAGCGCCTGAGGTGCGGACCAAGGAGAAAGCCCCGCTGCAGAGGCAGAGAGTTCGGCGCGGAAGAGTCAGTGCGGTGGGCTGCATTTCACTCTGGCTGTTGGCAGCAGCACTGCTGGTCAGCTGCGGCGGAGGCGGGCACCGTCAAGCCAATGGCGGAGCGGCTGGGGTGGGTGCGCCCATAAGCGAGGACGCTCGTTTCGCGCTGTCCAAGGCAGATCTGCGCGCCGTAATCGACCAGGGTATCACCTATTTGCAGTGGCAGTTCGGTTTCAAGACAAAACAACCGGTTCAATTGGAAAGCGTGCGCGTGGATGACGTTACTGGACCGGCTCCGGTCCTGCTGGTCAACGATCAAGCTCCGCAATTGAACGGGGGAGTGTGGTCAGCGACCAGCGGGGAGATTGATCCACGATCCGGCGCAAACTCGTGGTTATATGATTCGGCGGAGAGCGTGCGAACTTTTCGCTTTACGATCACCAATTTGAATGGGCAGACCGATGTACTGGAACAAGTGAGCAGATTTTCGCCAGGTGCTAAAAGCGCTCTCCGTCAGCAATACCACATTAAGTAGTCCTTGAACGGCGAAGATTTATGGGGATGAATCAAGTTTTGTCAGACGCTCGCCTTTTCAAAATATCGCATTCTTCGCTTTTCAAGGACTCCCTACAGCGAGGCCGCTGGACCAGCGAGCGCCAGCGCCGAGCTTTATGCGCACCAGCCAATCTCCTCGCTTCTGAGGCGCGGCCTCACTAAATGATGGCCAGCACCGAGCGAGGCGGGGATACGGTCGGGATTGTTCCTCGGGAGATGATGCTGCGGTATTCCGGGATGGAGCTGCTCAGTAAATTTATGCGCGGCGAGTTGCCGGGGCCGGCGATGAGCGAGGTAATCCCGTTCCGTCTGGTCGAACTCGAGCAGGGGCAAGCGGTCCTTACCAGTGAGCCGAGCCAGCGATTCTATAACACCATGGGAATTTGTCACGGTGGTTATGCAATGACGCTGCTGGACACCTGTATGGGAGTGTCGATTTACAGCAGACTCGGTCCGGGCATCGGATACACTACCATCGAAACCAAAGTTAATTTTGTTCGGCCACTCACTCAGGCGACCGGGCTGATTCGAGCGATCGGAACGGCGATTCATGTCGGCCACCGGACCGGGACCGCGGATGGGCGATTGTTAGACGCTTCGGGCAAGGTATATGCCCATGGAACAACAACCTGTTTTTTGTTTCCGTTGGAAGAGAGGTGAAGAAAGCGGTGGGAGCGGGCTCAGCGGAGGGAAGTAGCGATAGAGCGGCGGAAGATGGCAGTTCTTCTCACTTATGCACCAATCAGTTGATTGTCGTTTGTGCGCCAGAAACCCTTGGGTGACAGTTTCAAATTCTGAGCTGACAAGCTACTTCCCTCCGCTGAGCCCGCTCCCGCTGCTCCCACCGCTCGGATCACCTCCAGCCGCTTGGATCGCTCCCACCGCTGCAACGGCCCGCTGATCGATCCAGGCATCAATCGCCGGCAGTTGCTGCGCTCGGACCTGGCTTTTCGCCCGAATCAGATTTACGCAATCTTCCGCCGTTGCCATCGCATCCGCGCCACCGCTTTTGCTGACCAGATCAAGGAGTTCACCAGCATGTTCTTCGTCGGAAAAATTCCCGGCGATCGCAGACAGAAAATCGTTTCTTTCGGGAATGGATCGTGTTGCCAGAAGTTTTGATAAATGCGTTTTTACATAGGTCCAAACCAAATCGGCGTGCTCACCATTGGTAGCCACGTTCTTGAAAGCATCCCTGGCCACGGAAGCAGGCATTTCTCCGGTCTGAGCAATGGCGAGAGTGCGTTCCGCCAACCGAGGATCCAGCGCCACTTCAAGTGCTTCATAGTACATCTTTTTCTGGGCCAGACTTTCTGCCTCTCGGGCCTTCTGGCGGAGTTGCTCGTAAATTGACTCCGAACTGTAGCGCCCAACGATCTGCAAAACGGCTGGGTGCAAGTCAGGGGAAATCGGGTCTTTTTGGAAATCCTGGAAACGCCGGAAAGCCTCATCAATGACAGCTCGACTGCCAAAAAAACCCAGGCTCTTGATCAGCAGAGGACGAAGTTGCCGATCGTCGTCCGGTTCTCCACTCTTTTCAATCCAGGTGAGACGTTGCAGCGAGGGTTCGAGCAGATGCGAAACGTAGCTCTGAAAAGCTTCACGTTCAGGCTGGCCTTGCTCGAGCCGGTCCAGCCGGTCCAGCGATCTCAGGATTTCCTGCCAGACGGGGAAGCTGGTGACATCGCGCAATTTATCAATTAGCTCGAAATAGGAACTGGGCGGACTGCGCAGGGAGAACAGCATGGCCGCTGAGTCGCCGACCAGGTTTAGTCGATCGGCTTCCGACAGTTGATCTACGTGTTTCAGAAGTTCAGCATAGAGTGCGGGCTCGTACCAGACCCGGAAGAAACCCACTCCACCAGCATTTCCTTTAATCGCACCTTCGTCATTGGTGAGTTCGAAGTTTGCCGAGATCTTTTCCAGCACCGCGTATTTCGCATTTCCGCCAGCCGTTGTCACAATACCGATCGGCAATGGCCAGACAGCAGCCGTCGAATCTTCACGGTCGAGGGTAAACAGACCTTGCTCCAAACTGACAATCCGTTTGTCGCCGACCGGCTGCGCGGTCATTTTGACAAGCGGGAAACCGGGCTGCTGAACGTACCGAGAAGCCATTTCCTTAATCGATCGTCCGCTTGTTCTGTCCAGAGAATCCCATAGATCCGCCGATGTAGCGCTCGAAAATTTTCGGCTCTGTAGAAAGACGCGAACTCCGTCTCGAAAAGGGCCTTCCCCGAGGTATTTTTCGAGCATACGAAGGACTTGCCGGCCTTTGTCACGAGTCAGCTGATTGCTGGCGTCAGCTACATTTGCCGGGTTGACGGCATTGATCGGTTTCTCAATCGGTTGTGTGGTCTTGCGGGCGTCCGCGTCCATCGCCTCTTGTTTCTTTACCTCCGCCGTTAACCAGGGTTTCCACTCCGGATGAAATTTTTCGGCTGCCTTGGCCGCCATAAAGGAGGCAAAACTGTCATCCAACCAGAGATCGTTCCACGAGCCGATAGTTACCAGATCCTCAAGCCATTGTTGCACTACGCCTTTAGCGGTGGTGTCAAAGATCTCGCGGCGAGCCGGCGATGGGTCCTGCCCGGGATCGAAGAGCACCCGATTTTGGCTTTCAGCGATCGCACCCCAGCCGCTGGCGCCCGGCATACCGTCCGGCAAGGCAATCTCGTCCAGCTTTGACAAGGGATAAGCGACGCCGAAGTATTCGTTGTAGAACGGCAAGAGCTGTTGCAAAACATCGCTGGCGTAATGCGCGAAGTGCTTTTTTCCCTCGATCGTGAAAAGCCGCACCTGGACTCCGGCAGCGCTTTCCTCCAAACAGTCGAATCGACCGCAGAAGAATGTGACCAGGTAGCTGGCCATGGCAGGCGTTGGTTGAAAGCTTACAATCTTTTTCTGTCCGATGCGCTGCTCTACTTTGATCGGCATGTTCGAGATCGCCTGATTATCATAATCGGTCAGCACGCTGAGCTGGTAGGTTGCTCGGAAACCGGGCTCGTCCCAGCAGGGAAAAACCCGACGGGCGTCGGTTCCTTTCAGATGCGTCGCCAGCAGCGTTCGGTCGACTTGTCCGGCGCGATACTTCCAGAGAAACAATCCTCTGGCTTGTTGCTGGATCTGGCTCTTAAAAGTTAGCGACAATCGGTAAATACCGGGCTGAAGCGGTGTGCCGGTCTCAAAGATTACCTTCTCGTCCCGGGGCTGAAAAGCAGGTGACAACGTCTGCCGTAAGACGTTGTTCTCCAGCGTCACGTTCGCTATTTCGGTTTGCACCGCGTTCAAAACGATCTGGCTAACCGGTTGAAGCACCTCGATCTCGATCTGCTCTGTTCCCGCGATTGACAGATCAGCCGGATTCGGTTCCAGGAAAATCTGGTACGCGTGCGGTACGACTGATTTCGGAAGGGATGTGTTTCCCGCTTCCTGTTCCGACCAGGCCGGCTGCACGAAAGCCAGGAACGAGAGAAAAAACCAGAGTCGTAGCATGAGCGAAAGGCAGAATAGTGGCCATTTTCGCCGGCGGCCAACGGAAAACCATGTTGGCCTTGGCGGCATTTTCCTTGCGCAGTGCTTCGCGGTAGTCAATTCGTATGTCTCCCGATGTCCGCTACGAGTGAGTACACCGAAAGCTTGAATCAAAAGATTCTGGCGGTTTCCGAAGATACTATCCAGGGCTTCAGCACGGAACCATTTCTGGAAATTGCGCGAGCGGCGGGCCTCGAGGAGGACCTGGTGCTGGAACGAATCCGGCTTATGCTCAGGGCCGGCACGATCCGCCGCGTTCGGCAAACCTTGCTGTCCACTAACCTGGCCCAGGGTGCGTTGGTCGCCTGGCAAGTTCCGCAAAGCCGTTTGGATTCGGCGTTCGATTTCATGTTTAAAGAGGACCCGTTTTCAGGTCATGTCGTGACCCGATCGACCGATTTCCGCAGTCGCGGGAGTGAGTTCAAACTCTGGACAACGGTAAAAGTTCCGCAAGGATATAGTCTGGACGGGCATATTGCTCTCCTGGCCGGTCGTGTTGGGGCTTTGGCCGTGCGCACCATGCCGGCCAAGGGAATTTTTACCCTCGGGGTGGGTCACGTTCGGCGACAGACCATCTCCCCGGGCGCCAGAGCAACGGAACCGGCGCGCATGCTGCCAACCAGGATTGTTCAGTTGAGCCCGCTCGAGTGGAGGGTTTTAACGGCGCTGAAACGTGAGTTCACCGAGGACGAGATCACGTCGCATCCTTGGCTGAGACGCGCCCGTGAGATTGATTTGCCGGCCGAAACTTTCCTTGAAATCGCCGAATCGCTGAGCCAACGAAAAATCCTGGGACGCTTTTCGACTTTTCTTGAGCATGTTAAAGCGTCGCCGACCGGCGTCCGGGTCACCCGATTCAATGCGTTGTTTCACTGGGCGGTGCCTGTCGGTATGGAAGGGAAAGCGGGCGCCGAAATCGGCCGGCACGAGATTCTGACCCATTGCTATTGGCGGGAGGCCGGCCCGGAGTTCGGCAATGTCAATATCATGGCGGTGGCTCACGGGACCGAAAAACAACGGTTGCTCGATCACAAGGCGGCGATGGATGGACACCTGGCTGCTTGCGGAATTCCCGTTTCCTACACCAACGTTTTCTGGGGCGGTCGCTCTGAGATCAAGCCTTCCGAGATCTCACCCATCATTTATGAACGTTGGTTGAAGTCGATGGAAACCGAAAAGGTCTAAATGGTCGCGAGTCTCAAGACTCGGACCATTTAGACCTTTTCGGTTTCCTCAAATGGCCTTTTCGCCGGTTTCGTCGGTTCGGATCCGGATCGCTTCTTCGATCGGATAAACAAACACTTTGCCGTCGCCGATTTTGCCCGTCTTCGCTGCTTTCACAATCGCGGTGGTCGCGTTTTCAACCAGGCTATCTCCGAGCACAACCTCCACTTTGATCTTCGGAAGGAAATCAACCGTATACTCGCTTCCCCGGTAAATTTCGGTGTGGCCCTTTTGCCGGCCAAAACCTTTCACTTCGGTGACAGTCATTCCCTCGATCCCGAGATCCGCTAATGCTTCTTTAACCTCTTCCAATTTGAAGGGCTTAATGATGGCTTCGATTTTTTTCATTTGCTTTGGGCCGTACAGGCACAGTTACATGGCGTGTTCATTGGCAATATTTCACTTAGGTTCACAGTTCCGGTGAGAAGCATCAGCTGATGTAGGCTTCTTCGCCGTGTTCGGAAAGGTCCAGGCCGGTGGTTTCGACTTCCGCGCTTGCACGCAAGCCCATGGTGAGTTTGAGCACCATGGCGATGGCCGCACTCGCGACGACCGCCAAAATCAGGGTAACAACTACCGCGGCGCACTGCGACAAAAACAATGAGCGGAGCAGGTCGTCTTTGAGATTGGGGTTTGACTTCCTTGGTCGCCAGCAGGCCGGTCAGCAGAGCCCCGGTCGTGCCGCCGACCGCGTGAACGCCGAAAGTATCAAGCGCGTCATCGTAGCCCAGAGCCGGCTTCAGTACGGAAATCGCAAAATAGGGCAAGACGGCGGCCGCAACTCCGATAAAGACCGCCCCGCTCGGGCTGACAAAACCGCACGCCGGAGTGATCACGACGAGTCCGGCCACCGCGCCAGTACAGAAACCGAGCACACTGGCGTTCCCGCGGAGGATTTTTTCCAGCAGACCCCAGGTAAACGCGGCTACCGCCGTGGCCAGCGTGGTCGCTGGTGAAGGCGCTCGCCGCAATCACGTCTGCTCCCACTGCGCTGCCGGCATTAAATCCGTACCAGCCAACCCACAGCATCCCCGTGCCGATCATGCACAGAACCAGGCTGTGCGGAGGCATGGGCTCTCTTTTGAAGCCGATGCGCGGACCGAGAATCAGACAGAGCACGAGCGCGCTCCAGCCCGAGGTCATGTGAACCACGGTGCCTCCCGCGAAGTCGATCGCCTTGATCGTCGAGTTGGAGTTCCAGATTCCGTTCATGAAACCGGTGATCCCCCAGACCATGTGCGCCATCGGGAAAGTAAACGAGAAACATCCAGCAGGTGATGAAGCAGATCACGGCCGTGAATTTCATGCGCTCAGCGATCGCGCCCACGATCAGCGCCGGCGTGATGATCGCGAACATAAGCTGGAACATCGCGTAAACATTTTGCGATACCCAGAAAGCATAATCGGTATTGGGAGCGGAGGTGACTCCGTGGAAAAAGAAAAACTCCGAGCCGCCAAAAAAAGGGTTATTGAAGTCCTTTGCCGAAGACCAGGCTGTACCGAAGGCCCACCAGAGAATCGAAACCAAGCCGGCGATGCCCAGGCACTGGGCGAGTACTGAAAGCACGTTCTTCCGCCGGACAAGTCCGCCATAGAACAAAGCGCGAGACCAGGCAGCGTCATGAAGAGGACCAGTGCCGAGGAGGTCATCATCCAGGCGTTGTGACCTGGTCCAGGCGACTCCAGGCAATGTCTTGGTGCCGTCGGTGTTATTGATATAAGCTTCCAGGCTCGCAACACGATCTTCCAACGAAGCCGCGGGTTGATTAGGTTTCTCGACTGACGGCCGGCGGTGAGGCGGTTGCCGATTGCGCCAGCGCGAAGCAGGGCATGGCGATAGAAAAAATCGCCGTGAGACCAGTGAAGACGATTGTCCGGATTGAGGTGGGCTTCAGGAACATGGGAGAGGAGGGTGAATGTTTTCTGAATCAGGCGTCAAGCTAATGGTTACCGCGTTTGCTTGCCGTTGGGCGAGCCCGGGTCGCAGTCAGACAGCGCCGGTGCAGCACCTTGCATACCATTCCCACCGTGTTCCTGGGAAGGGCACGGGGCAAAACCACTGCCCTGTTATTTTCCCACTTCGCCTCCGGCCACACCCCGATTGAATCGCGGTCGAGACTGCCAAGCAAGTTTCTTGTGGAATCCGGGTCACGGCGTGACTCGCAGGTACAAAAAACGACACTGTGATCAGAAGTAGCCAATCTCGAGGGTGGGAGGATCGGCGTCCCTGCCTTTTTCCAGGGTGGAGTGGCACTGCCAGTGGCACTGTCGGTTGCCAGTGCCAGTCGCAGTGGCAGTGGCAGTGTCAGTGTCAGTGCGACCCAGTTGGAGGAGACGCGACAAGCGGGAAAGCTTGTGCTACGGCTCGGGTCCGCCGTCCTGGGGTTGACGCTCGGAGCGATTCACATTACAGGAATGGGCCAATCGCGCGGCCACGGAAATCTTGTTTCCGGCCGATCTGCACGGTTAGCTTAGCGGTAGAGCGACTGGTTTACACCCAGTAGGTCGGGGGTTCGATTCCCTCACCGTGCACCCTTGTTGTCGCTGGGGATATCAGGATCTAAGTCGCTGATTATCAAATGGATAACGTGCGATTGCCTGCCGCCCGACGTACCAAAAGATCACGGTTTTATGCGTTCTTTGGTTGTCGAAATTAGGGCTTATAGGTGTCCTTATCGTTAGTGATGACCTGGAAGAGCAGCTCTGCACCTCGCGTATCCAGGGGTAAATATCCAAGCTCATCAATGAGCAAAATTCGTGGGCTCAGGTAACGCTTGATCTCCCTGGCGAGTTGACGATTGGATTCGGCGGCGCTGAGACGGTTGACCACGTCGATAGCGGCAGCAAAGAGCACACTGTGACCGCGCAGACAGGCGGCATGGCCCAGGGCGGTGGCCAAGTGGCTTTTACCGATACCAGTGGGGCCTATAAAAATGAGGTTAGAGTGAGTGGCGAGGAAGTCGAGTTCGAGAAGATGTTCGACCTGCATGCGGTTGATCTTGGCTGGCCAGTTCCAGTCCCACCCGGCCATAGTTTTGATGACAGGGAAGCGAGCGTCACGGATCCGACGTTTCGAGCATCTCCGGAGACAAGTGTGTTCGCTGCTACCCTCACCACTGAAGCGTAAAAACTCAAAAATTCACATTTGTGCAGCTTTCCTGTCATTCGTGTCCTAAATCTGCACCGGCGTTTCCTACGGCTTCCAGGGACACTTACGTAAAAAGTCGTTTTGGTACAGCTGTTATACTTTCCCAACACATTACGAAATGACAAATCGTGGAAAATTACAAAGCGTTTCGGAAGCTGCTCGATAAGCGGTGAAATCGAAACGGCTCGTGAATTCGTCCGCGTTCTGGAAAAGTGCTTTATGATTCGTCCGCTGGAGAGGTCGCTAAACAAGGAGAAAGAATATGTCAAGTGTTACTGGAACGAATGGCGCAGGAAGCGGATTGCCTGCGCCTCAGGGGTTTGGTGTCTTTGGGAATTCTGACATAGGCCCGGGTGTGGTTGGATTTTCGAATAAAGGAACTGCGCTTGTAGCCAGATCGCTGAATGGGACTGCAGGTGAGTTCACGTCGAACGGGGCGGAGGTGGGGCAGGCGGTTTATGCAAGATGCGATTTAGGTACTGCTGCTGTTCTGGGTGAAACGCTCGGGGCGTTCGCAGGCGTTTATGGGGAACACTACCGCAAAGGAATAGGCGTTTATGGGCGCTCCTACGACGGATACGGTGTTCTTGGCATAGTGCAAGGACCCGGGACTGCGATTGCTGGAAGCGTGCTACCTGCCAGCACAGACACACCGAAGGGTTGGGCAGGTCGTTTCGAAGGCGATGTGCTGATGATCGGCAAAGTGATCGTCTATGGTTCGCTTACTAAACCAGGAGGCTCCTTTCGAATTGATCATCCGCTAGATCCCGGCAACAAATATTTGTCGCACTCCTTCGTCGAATCGCCGGACATGCTGAATATCTACAACGGTCTGATACAGCTTGATGAGCACGGTGCTGCAATAGTCGAGCTGCCGGAGTGGTTCGATGCGCTAAACCACGAGTTTCGCTACCAGCTGACCGCGATCGGCTCACCTGCACCTAACCTGCATATAGCAAGTGAAATAGAAAGACGCTCATTCCGTATTGCCGGTGGGACTCCGAAAGCCAAAGTGAGCTGGCAGGTGACAGGGATTCGTCAAGACAAGTGGGCCAATGCTAATCGCATACAGGTGGAGGAAGAGAAATCCCGTGAGGATCGCGGCCGTTACCTCCACCCTGAGCTCTTTGGTGAACCCGAGGACAAGAAAGTGATGCCGGTTCCGAGACCGAGCATGCCACACCGGCCTGAAGAACGACCGGCGCACCGGCCTCCGCGCCCAGACCTAAGCTGAGCACTTGATCTGCTAAAGTTCATTTTGATTGTTTGCATACACGATCACTCTGGCGATGCACAGATCCGTGCTTCGCGATCGAGCAGCTATATTGACTATTAGGTGTTTTGTTAATCGGTCAGCTTTCCCGACCAAATGCTCGGAGCTTAGGGATCGTGCCAGCAAGTACTCTTTGACTCATGCTACCTCTGGCGCCACCAAGCATCCCGAAAATTCTGGAAAGAATTTCAACATGGGATACCAAACGCGGTAATAATAATCAGGCGCGAGACCGTTAAAGGCCTGAAAATTCAGAACGCTAATTTACCGCTCCACAAATCGAGCATCGGCCTGTTTTATCGATGAGTGAAGCTTCGATTGAAGAACTGCAGGAGCTCGCATCTCTGGTCCGAAATGGCCGCGGTTGCCCTTGCCGCGCTCTTCGGCGAGGATGCGGTTTTCGTAACGCAGGAGGGACCGGTCACCGGTCGGCAAGCCATTGAGAAATGGTATGCTGACCACTTGCAGAAAGTGCATTTCAGCAACAACCTCGTCACGGTCGATGAGGATTCCCCCCACATTATAGGTGCGGCTGGCAATGAAATATGGGCAACCGGAGGATGGAGTGCGACAATTAAGGGCGAAAACTTCGGTCCTACACAAATCAAGGATACTGGTCAGTGATTCGTGAGGGCGATGATTGGAAGATCCGGATGCTGACCACGAATCTAACTCCGGCACCGTCTCCAACGGCCAGCCCGAGCAACCAATTGTATCCTGATCCGCGCGGTGGCAGATTAGAAGCCTATCTAACAGAATCGGGAGGGAACAATGAAGACGCGCTTACTACTTGTCCTTGTATCGGCCGCCTTAAATTCATCCTATCAACCCTGATTATCCCTGATTACCAACTCGAAATAGCGAATTGGCCGAAATGATGCTCTGAGTCACTTCCTAGGCTTCATCAGTTGCTCATAGACCATTTCGAACGCTTCGGGGCCGACACTGATCTCTCCCCGGAATGGGTGGTCCATGGCGGCCAACAGGAAAATCAGCAGACCCAGGAGGCCAGAGAGCATTACCGTCATCCAGAAGTGCATGCTCTGGCTCCTCATGTGGAAGAACCAGGTCACAGCAATATTGAAGAAAGCTCCGACCAACAGGACAAGCCATAGGGCCGCCGGTAGACCCGCGGACACGCTCTTCAATCGCGTTCGCCGCAATTCCACCATCTGGGTGAACGCCCGGTAGGCTTCCGCATGCAGTGTTTTCTGGCCCTCGGTCGCCGGTTCAAAACTGCCTAGGTGGGTCTGAAGGGCATTCACCGCGTCGGCGGTGTTCCGCGGGACGATGCCTCGCCGCTGTTGGGGCCACCCGACGTCGATCAATTGGCGCGTGTATTCGCGCAGATCTGCCTGAAGTTCGGCGCGCTTCGGGTCAGGAAAGCTGCTCGCAGCTCTGTACAGCGCCGCTATCGCCGAAGCTTCCTGGTCGACTTTAGTGTCCACGTCCGTGTAGGTTTGCCATGTCCCGATCGCGACCAATCCCAGCGTGATCCCGTACAGCAGACAAATCGCGCCCAGGTAAAAGCCAACAATATCGTTATGCGAATGCTCGTCGCCATGAACCCGCCGCACCCATTTTCGTGTCCCGTAAAAGCCACCTAAACCGATCGCGACTGCAACCGCCATGGTCAGGGCGGCAAAGAGCCAGTTCGGCAGGTCGTATACCCAGTACAGGTTCATGGTTGCCAGCAAAGAGTTCTCAACCGTATCTATTCAGCAGGATTTATTCGCAGATGCAGAGGAAAGTGCGTCGGTATTCTCCGAATCACCATCTGGCGAACATCGTCGGTAACGGCGTTGGGGGAAAAGCAAAACGGATGATTAGCGTGCGTACGAAATAAAGAGGGATACCGGAGATACAGTCTCATGACAAGACGAATCGCCGCGTGACGCTGGCGGAGTGTCCACGGGTAAGTGATGGTTGGTGACAGGCGTGGAATTCGCTCCCAATGCCTCAGCTTGTACAAGGGTGCCCCCCGGTGAATCTGGATTCGATGCTCCCATAGTGGACGGCAGCGGGGTGGGACTAGTGGGGGTAGTTCCCACTTCTATCCAAAGAAATAGCGCCGGGCTCCCGCGACCTTCTATATACATACATTTCTATTGTTGAAATAGAAAACAACCCCCACTAGTCCCACCCCCCCGGGTACCTTTCCGAGAGGCGATAGGCCCCGGGGCAATCCCGAGTCGGGGTTTGTCGATCGACGTATTTAATGACCGTTAGCGCGACGGCAACAGGTTGGGGCAACGCCACAACCTTCGGCAATGTCACAAAATAATTGCTTCAGTAGTTTTTTTGCTCGATTAGGATTCGAGCGCCTGTCGGACAAACAGGACCTAGAAAAAGCCGACCAAGCAACTCCACAAAAGCGCATGCCACCAGATGACGTGGAAATAACCAATCCAGACGACTATTTGAACTAGCCAGTTCAACGCGACCAAAAACGGCACGATATAAAGGGCGGTAAAGGCCCGCCGCCCAAAGAGCGCTTTGACCTAACTCTAGGCCAAAGGCGAATTTATGCAGCGCCGCAAAGATGGCGAAGTTCCAAAAGATCAAGGGCCAAAAATACCTTAGATTCATTTTGCGTTAGTCCCCTGATACAGTGTTCCATTAAAGAGTTTCTCGCGGGCGTGCCGCATGTGGTCGGACGTTCCGCCCCAATTGGAGAAACTGTGAGGCAAGCGCGATGAGCAAAGCTCTAGTGCTGGTGGTGCGGGTGTCACTTTCGTAGCAACTTGCAAAAGGCTAATCACCTTGATAAGTACGGTCGCTTTGCTTGCTTCCGCTACGATCTCTTAACGCGTTAATTTCTCGGTCCACGACGAGAGCGAAAAATAAGGGATGAAATCCGCAAATACTTGGCTACGACAAATCGCTTGGTTAATTCGCTCTGGCATTTGGCCGGTCTGATTGAGGACATAGGGAGCATTTATTCTGCTTCTCACAACACCGACAACCTCGCCGCGATCGTTAAGAACCGGTCCCGCCGCCCGCGGGCGATGACGTCGCGTTGGATCTTGGAAAACCAGATCTCGACTGGGTTAAGCCAGGAAGAATAGGTCGGCGTAAAATGGAGCCGCACGTTGCGATGACGATCGACTAAACTGCCAGACCCTGAAGGTGCGATGGGCCGAGAGATTATCTGCGATAATGTGGATCTGCTGGCCCTCGGGAAGGCTGGCCACGATCTGGTCGAGAAAAGCCACAAACTCCGCACTGGTGTGACGAGGCGCAGTTTGGCCCAGCACCTGGCCGGTTTTGGTGTTAAGCGCGGCGTAGAGCGAAAGTGTGCCGTGATGGTAGTACTCAGAACCGTGTCGCTCGGCTCTTCCGGGCGAGAGCGGCAACACTGGATCGAGCCGGTCTAGCGCCTGGACGGCGCTCTTTCATCGACGCAAAAAGACTGCAGCATTGACTGGAGGCTTCAGATACAAGCCAATGATGTCAGCAGCCTTGGTTTCAAAATCTGGGTCGTCGCTGGCCATGTAGCGGCGAAGGCGATGAGGCTGGAGTCCGGCTTTGCCACAACGCGGGCGACTCGAGTATGGTTGGTGCCAAGTTCGGCCGCCAACTTCCGAGTACTCCAGTGCGTCAAGCCATCCTTGGGCTTCTGTCGGGCCGCGGCCGAAATCTGAGCTTCGAGCTTGGCAGTCTGTTGGCTGGTAATCTTGCCACGATGACGACTGAAAAAGCCTGCCAAACGCTCCTCCCTAAAGCGTTTCAGCCAAAGCCGCACGGTGTTGATGCTGCATCCCAGTTGCCGACTTACCGCCCATTGCGACCGACCGCCAGCAATCAAGAGGATAATCTTGGCTCGCTGCACCTCCTCTGCTAGCGCGCTACGGGATCGGACCCGCTCCCTAAGTTGCCGACGTTCTGGCGGAGAAAGAACCAACCGTTTTAAAACTCTTTTTTGCTACCAGATTTCAATATCAGAAGTCAAAGCTACAGCGCACTGGTCTTGGAAAAAAGCTTCGGCCGCCTCTGGTATTCTTGATTTCCATGAGTGCCTTTTGCCGAGAGAATCTTCAATAATTCGCGCCAAACCTTTGAGGAGAACTCTCATGAAAACGACGGACCGTTTGTTCAGCGGGGCTATGCTGCTAGCCGGGCTGTATCTCTGTACGCATACCGTTCATGCCCAGAACGCGACGTGGGAGCCCAGTCCACTTATTGGAGCCAGCCTCAATGACCCCGCCAACTGGGTGCCGACGGTGGTACCCACCGGCATTGCGACTTTCGATGTGACGAGCCAGATCGGGCAAACCCCGGCGACAACAGCTTCAATAACTTTCGGTGAAATTCTGTTCACCTCGACGGCGTCGCACTACAATTTCGCTATCGTTGGTGGAAATACTCTAACAATCAATGGTGCCGGCATTGTCAACGACTCTCCCATTAGTCAGAATTTTGTCGTCGTGTCAGCTCCGTCAATGCTGTTATTCGAAAACAACAGCACTGCCGGCAACAATACGACCTTCGGCAATAGGGGCGGGGCGATACTCTTCAGTGATCACAGCACCGCCGGCAGTGGAAAACTTTGAAAATCAAAGCTCGGGTACCATCACTTTCCAGGGCACAAGCACTGCTGGTAGTGCTGTTATCAGCGCTATAGCTCGTCGATGAATCCGAGGGGCTCGGCGTAGCCTCCGATCGTATTTGTACAAGCGGGCAGCCATTGTATCTGTTTCAACCCAGCGGCAGTTCTTCATCGCGGCCGCGAGCGCCGAATTCGAGCGGCTCGATGGGCTTTAGAAAAGCCTCGTCGTCGTTTTCGGGACTATTCACCTGCGAACGGATTGGCCACATCTTCATGCGCTCTGCCGGAAAGGCTTCAGCAGTTCTTTGAGGTCGCCGTCCTCCACTTCACCCAACCATTTCGCGTGGTGTTCTTCAGGCAGAATAACTGGCATGCGGGGTGCACGTGAGCAATGAGCTCATTCGGCTAACGGACGCATCATCGTACAGCTGCGAAGCCATCCTGCTGCCTGGAGCGGGGAACTCCGGCACGGCGAAGTGCGGTCACTAAGCCTAAGCCGCCAGGCATCTGTTAGTTGCCAGGAGAATCGCCTTAAGCTGGCTTCGCGTAATTCGCCATCCCCGAGATATCGATTTCCACGACCGGTTCGCCGCCCACGACCCATGCGTCGTGTCCCGGAGGTAGTAGCGACACTTCACCGGGACCAAACTCATCCTCACTTCCATCATCCATACGCACCCTGAGACGTCCAGAGACATGGTATTGCAGGTGAGGAGCCTGGCAGCTTTCAGTATTTACGATTGGTTTTACGGAAGTCGACCATTTCCATCCAGGTTGCAGTGTGGCGCGGCCGAACGTAACTCCGCCTAATGTTACAAGTTCCAATTGGCCCTTGTCGAACGAACGCTGCTCGTCTGGGGTTGACAAAGTCTTCTTTTCCTCCGGTTGTGGAACCGAGCGGTCCGGGGCGCAAGGGACAAAAAGGCCAAAAGTAGGAGGTGGGCTTTGGCACCCATGGTCCAGAGAACAGTTATTCAACTGGGCGTCGGCCTACATTCACGCCCAAAGCTCTCTGGGAGTTTCGGCCTTCGTGCTGCACCCTTTAGAGTCGGGCTTATAGGTTCCAAAGAACTCCCGGTTACGGGATACTTACCGTGATCGTTCGCAAATACGGGTGTTCAGCGCGCGCACGGGGCGAATAACGACGTTCTGACCTTTGATGGAACGATCGTGCTCATGGTTGGCCGGTGAGACGGAACTCAAGGAAGAGGCGCGTCGAGAATATCGAATCAGGCAAGAAAGCTAGTGCCTAATTGCGTAAGTTAGTTATATGTATGGCGACTTTCCCCTGATGTACCTGGGATTTGGTCCATTCGAAGGGAGCCGCATTGTTATTGTAGTTCTTGATGAAGGTGTCGATGGCGTTGCGCAGCTCTGCCACGCTGGTGAAGTTTGCCCCCTGGAGGGCTTGGCGGCTCAAGATACTAAACCAGATCTCAATCTGGTTGAGCCAAGAAGCGTGGGTTGGAGTGAAATGAAAATGCACATTGGGGTGAGCCTTCAACCAGCGATCTTGCTTTGGCTTATGGGTCGCAAGGTTGTCTAAGACCACATGAATTTCTTTGTCGAGATTTCCGGCAACTACCTGGTTCATAAACTCCAGGAATTCCCGTCGGCGCTGGCGCCGGTAATGACCAGCCTGCACTTGGCCGCTGGCAATGTTGAGGGCGGCAAAGAGAGTGGAGGTGCCATGGCGCTTGTACTCGTGGCTAAAACCCGTCAGCGCCCTGCCATTGGGCAAGCGAATCCAACCTTGGGCTCTTTCCAGGGCTTGAATGGCTGGTTTTTCATCAATGGCCAAGATGAGCGCATTCTGGGGCGGATTGAGATAAAGACCGACAATGTCAGCGGCCTTGCGCACAAACTCCGGATCGGTGGAAATGCACCAGCTGCGGCGCCGTTCCAATTCAATGCCTTGTTGGCGCAAAATGCGCCAGACTTGATCGGAGGAAACATCGGCCAGACTCTGCGCCAGCAGTCGCCCATTCCAGCGCCCGTAGCCCGCCGGTGGATCTTCATCCAGCAGCGCCAAGACCCGCTTGACCGTCATTTGATCATACTTGGCCGGCTTTCCACTGCGTGGCGCGTCTTCCAAGCCAGCCAGGCCTTGGCGCACAAAGCGCCGCCGCCATTTACTCACCGTCACCTCGGGAATGCGCAGGCTCTTGGCAATCGCACGTCCACTCAAGCCCGCTGCCGCCTTCAAGATAATCTGACTCCTGACCTTGAGCCGGTGTTCGACCCGTTGCGCTCGACTCCAACCCTCCAAGAGCTTGCGGTTTTCCACAGAAAGTTTGATGCAACCCATTGCCATCCATCCAACAAATCATAATTTTTCATAAATATAAAGAACTAAAGCAACTAAGTACTAGTGGGGGAGCATTCGTTCCTTACGCGATTTATGATTATCTAGCCGGTGCTTACGATTTGGAGGTCACTGTGCAAGCGATTCGCCAAATTCGGCCCCAGAAAAGGTCGATCGTGCATACTTCTGCCGGTTATTAAGGGAACGATTTGACCGACTGATCGCAGCTCTTAACGCGCCTGAAGCCGAATAAGGGCGAGATTCCGGCGCCGGAAGGTTGATCAGCGCCTCTGCTATTGCGTTCGAAACATCCTCAGCATTGATCGGGCGCGATGTTTTGGCCAGGATAAGCAGGATGAAAACAACAATGACTGACTTACCTGAGCTGGATCTGTCGGACGTAGGGTTGATCGAACTCATCTCTCTTGATGAAGCTCAACATCCTCATTCGGGCTTCCAGGCGTGCACTCTCTGCTCATGCAGTAAATTTAATCCGACAAACGAGTATCCGCCCTATGGAAAATGCAAAACAGACGGTTGCGGGCACGAATATAATGATCATAGCTGATCTTCTTTAGGCCTTGCATGCAGACGCCCTGATTTACGGTCGAGTTACAGAAAGGACGACCCTCTTGCGCGCTGAAGAATTTGTACGCTAGGGGATTTGGACCCCCGACCCGCCAGGACGAGCCAGGGGCTGTTGTTCAACCGGAGTTGTGGAGAGAAGCCATCGACCTCCCTCCAAACGCTGGGGACGTACGGTCCAAAAGAGCCTTACAAGAAGAGCCCTGACTCGCCCTCGACTTTCGAGTCAGAGCCTGTCCCAACCATATGAAGGGAGATGCGTTTTCCCTTCGCAAGCTGAAGACGCGTTGTCACATACCAGCGTTACAGCGAATCCGACTCTAATCGAATCCGTCTAGCCAACTACACGATTGACAGAGTTGCAGAAGTTCGCTGAAAAAGGGAATCCCATGGCAGCAACGGAGAACAAAGCAGTGATCACCAGTTTTGTTGAGGAAGTCATCAATCAAGGTCAGCTTGAGCGGGCGGACGATCTCGTGGCCGCTGATTTCGTGGAACTCGACCCTCTTCCTGGCCAGCAGCAGGGGCGCGCAGGTCTTAAACAGGTGATTGGTGCGTTTCGCACCGCCTTTCCCGACATCCATTGGGTGATCGAGGAGATGGTAGCAGAAGGGGAAAAGGTATTTAGCCGCTTTACCTGGCATGGCACTCATCGCGGCGAATTCTTCGGCGTTCCTGCCACAGGCAAGCAGATAACCGTGAAAGGTATGGTTGTCGATCGGCTGGTGGCCGGCAAGATGGCGGAGAGTCGAATCCTAATGGATGGCCTGAGCATGATGACGCAGCTTGGTGCCATTCCCGTGGGGAAGCCGCCGGAAGAGAGGTAGAGCGATGGTGCGGAACAACGTAAGTCTATGGGCTCTGGCTTTCCGCGGTGAGCTTCCTTATTGCTGCACCTTGGTCCGACTGGCCTAACGCGATAAACCTGACCTGCGAACCGTCCCATTCAACGCCCGTCCAAGTACCGTCTGGGGCTAAATACATGATCCGATAACCCGCGATCGATCCTTAGTGCCAATTCTCAATTTTTCGCAAGACCGCTTCCAGGTCGTCGGCCACCGACTTCGTGCCTTTTCCGGTGTCTGTGATTTTGACGACGTTCAAGTTCATCGTGTAGGTGAAATCGACCTGGCACTCTGAGCGGTTGAGCTGATGGGCGGGATCAAGTGGCATAAGGCCAGCTTACGCGCTTTGCGTTGAAATTCTAACCTCCGTCTAAAAGCAATAAAGAAATCCCATCAGTTGGCGAAACTCATGCGCGTTATCGTCCCCGGCCGTTTACTACTGGTTCAGAGGCTTTCTCTTCATGGGAAGAAGAACGCTCGCTCCTGGCGCTGTTTGAGCGCCTCAAAAAGCCGGACGCGCTTCGTTATTCCCGGCATGGGATCATCAATCCCGATCTGTGACAGGAGTTTCCCGATTTCGCTCCCGGTGAGGCCTGTGGAAGTATCCGCTAGAACTTCACAGATTCTTTCCAACACACTTAAGTCGAATGCAGCAAGCGCCGCCATTTATCGAAGCTAAACTTGGCTAGGCTAATCTAATTCTCCGCGTGTCGCCAGCGTGCGTGCTGGCGCAGTCATCTCGTTCGGCTGGAGCGGCAGGGGCGAACGCCGCCCCCAGAGCAAAGCGGTAGCCTTGGGTGTTGGGGTAGAGTCTAGTTGGTAGAGACTTGTGTAAGTCCAACGATCCATGGACCTTATGTGGATAGCATCACCGGTTTACACCCAGTAGGTCGGGGGTTCGATTCCCTCACCGTGCATGTTGTTCATTATAAAGGACTTATCGAGAGCACACCAAAACAGAAGGAAGCGAGAGGGAATAGATTATTTGTCCTTTAGTCACGCTGCACCCACCGAATATCTTAGCCATCAACGCATCGCTTATCAGGTTTTTGCCGAAGGAGAGGCGGGGCTGTCAGCAGTGCAGAAGGGTCGGATCGATGCCTTGGTGTATGACCGGCCGCTGCTTTTGTGGCTCGTCAACGAGCACTTCTCCGGCTCGCTGAGGGTGCTGGACGCGACCTTTGATCCGCAGCTCTATGCGATCGCGCTGCCGCAGGGCAGCGAGCTACGGATCCCAATCGACCTTGCCCTGCTCGACGCAATTCGGAGTGATTGGTGGCGGGAGACGCTGCTTGCGTATCCTGGGCCTGGCTGAGGTCAGTATCGAGATTTGCCTGTTCCCTGGGGAACGGCTTAACATAGACATCTCCGGATAATCCAGGAAGTATTTACGCAAGTCGGGGGTTCGATTCCCTCATCGTGCACCATTCCGGATTTGTTTAAACGATATCGATAATGGCTCTTCATTCAGCAAAGGCTGTTTTGGTACTGGCGGGCGCATTGCTTCTGGGTGCGTGTGCCGCTACGGATACTGGGAAACAGGATGATCCGGTCGTTTTTGGAACCGCTAGCGGAGCGAACGGCGGCGCGGGTGTGACCAGCGGAATGAGCTTACACTGGTAACAACTCGATCATGACAAATTGCCCGCAGATGGAATTTTAGGGCTCGCGTGCGGCCATGGCCAATTTTAAGATCGGCTTGGATGAGCGATCTGACCTCCGAGGAGGAAAAGCAGCTTGATACGGCAATTCAGAATTCCGCAGACGCCCGGAAAGAGTACGTCAGGGCTTTAAGGACCCGCAACCCCGATTTGGAGTATTTTATGGGTGAAGTCGAGAAGACTTCTGAGACTGAGCAGTCATTAATTGTCGAGCTAGCTGAAAAGCACGGAATTGAGCCCGAATCGCTTAGACCTTTGTGGCCGGGATGGCATTATTCTGGTGACTGAATGCGGCCGCGAACACTCGCGGTGTCCGAAAGTCTCGAGTTGATCACGCGGTGCCGGCATCGAACGCCGGTCGCTCACTTCGCACTCGTGCGGCGAGCGCGGGGATACCAGCGGGAGAGCAAACTCGGCGAAACTCCGCACCAGTACAGCAGTTGCAACAGCGTCCAACGCAGCCACACGAGCGCGAAGTTGCGTTGCTCAAATCGGCGCGAGGAGGTTACAATCCGGCAGTTCAGATGGACGAAACGGCCGACTCGACGCAAACGCCGGAGCAAGTCCAAATCTTCGAAAAGCGGGAAGGAACGGAAGCCTCCAATCTGGCGATAGACGTCTCGCCTGACAAAGATTCCTGAATCACCGTAGCACAGACCAAAGATGCGCAAGAGCGGGTAGATGGCAGTAAGTTGCCTGGCAGCACGCGACGGGCCATCGAACAACAGGCCGAAATTGCCGCCGACGGTAGATTTCGCTTCAAGACTCTTACCGATGTGCTCCAAGGCATGTGGTGGAGGAATGGTATCAGCATGAAGAAACCAGAGGACATCTCCCGTTGCTTCAAGGGCTCCGATGTGCATTTGTAAGCCTCGTCCCATCGGAGCCTCGCATACGAGAACGTTTTGCGCACAAGCGAGCGGAACGGTTCGATCTGTACTGCCGCCATCGACCACGATGATCTCCTTTTCACCCGGGAGTCGCTGGAGACTGCGAATAGTCTCTACGATATCAGCTTCTTCATTGACCGTGGGAACGATGATGCTGACGCTCATATCAAGGCAAACAAGCTACTTATTCCGGAGCACCACGCCAGATCGCCGGACCGAGTGCTGTAATTGCCGACCGGCTTACTCCACGAGCAAAGCGAGTACTACAAGCACCATTCCGGCGAGAATTAAGAGAGCCAGAGAATGCCATAATCCCGCGACCAGAGAACCAGCGGCAGCGCCCAACGCGTAGCAGATCCCAGATCGTGATCGGAAGACTGATTGTCCCCCGATCTTTTGGCCGATGGCCTCGGTTCGCGAACCGGAGCATCACATTCTCGGCCAATCTTTCTAAATCGCCGGTAATAAACGCAGTGTTCAGGGACACAGAGCCGAATTTAGTGAAAGCTGCGTTCTGTACGCCGAGAATCAGTAATCATCTTGACGCGCCTTCGTGCTGGTTTGGTCATGGTAGAGCGCAGTCGGTCGTTCCGGGTTCGACCGCTCACCCGCCCCGTTCGCGAGAGACAATTGACCGGGCTCACCACGATTTTTTAATCCTGGGCTTCTGATCTTTCTTTTAGCGGGAGCAAGTGCCACAGCGATACGGCGTTCCGAGTGCCGATAAGCTAGTGCGAGTGCCAGTGCCAGTGAGTTGGCATAGCTCAACTCCCCTACTGACCTGTTCCGGTACGGCGAGAATTTAGAGACTGTCTCCGCAACATGGCCTTGGCCCTGCTCTGGTAGGACGAAAATTTATCCGAGCCTTAGCGAGTACTCGTTTGAGCCGGACACTGGAGCTGCCACACCGAAGACGCCTCAAACAAGTGTTAAGTGTGGATGATGATAACGCACTGCAAAGAGATCGAGCGGAAAAAAATGCTTGCCATGGTGATAAGATCGATCTAAAGAAAAGGATTTAGATCGATCTAGATCTTCCCGTTTCCCTCCTATGTGCAGATCCAAATGCTGAATTTTGCCGCGCCGAACGATCGCCGCTGTCCTACTGATGAAGAAAATTCGCCCCTCCCGCGTCACCCTGCTCGACATCGCTGCCGATGCCGATGTCTCGCGTGCAACTGTTTCGCTGGTGATTCGCAATGTGTCCACGGTCGCTGAAAGTACGCGAAATCGCGTTTTAACCTCCATTAAACAGTTGGGCTATGTCTATCATCGCGGGGCCGCTAACCTGCGGAGGCAGCAATCGCACGCGGTCGGCCTGATTGTCTCGGATATTACCAATCCATTCTTTGCCCAAGTCACTCTGGCGATTGAAGAAAAGTTGGCCGCAGACGGCTTCGTCGCCCTGCTGGGAAACACTGCGGAAGATCTCGCCAAAGAGGAGCGCCTGCTCAAAACCATGCGCGAGTTTCCGGCTGACGGAATTCTGATCTGCCCGGCGCTTACCGAGCAGCCGACGACTCCTTTCCGGGGAAACGGAGGACTGTGTCCTACTGTTGCTTTTGCCCGGCGAACTCCGGGTCTCGATTACGCCGGAATCAATAACTGCCTCGGCGCAGAACTGGCGATCGAACACCTCTACAAAGTTGGGCATCGTCGGATCGCGTTCCTGGGAGGTAACCCAACGATCTCGACGGGCGCCGAGCGCTTGAAGGGTTATCAAAAGACGTTTCTGCGGCGGAAGCTGAAGTTCGATCCACGCTTCGTGGTCCCCTCTATTCCCAACCGCCGTGGTGGTTACGAAGGCGTCCGCCAACTGTTGCAATTGAGCAAGCCCCCGACTGCAGCACTCTGTTTCAACGATGTGGTCGCGCTCGGCGCTCTGGAAGCCATCCAGCATCTTGGACTGAAACCGGGCGTCGATTTTGGGATCGTCGGATTCAACAATATCTCCGATGCCGCGCAGAGTGTACCCGGGTTGACCACCGTTGATACGTTTCCGCGGCGACTAGGCGAGTTGGCCGCTGAGCTACTATTGAGGCGCATTCATGAGCCTTTGCTTCCTCGCCAGGAACTGATTCTGGAACCGCGATTAGTTGTTCGGGATTCGTGCGGAGCAAGTAATCCGAGCGGAAAGAAGCCTCCATCACAGGCGAAATCAGTATCGTGAACACTGAGACTCTCAGATGAAAAATGGTAACAAGCTCGGATGGGCGTTGATCGGCGCGAGTGACATCGCAAGAACACGGATGATCAATGCGATCAACAGCCAACCGAACAGCCGGGTTGAGGCGGTTTTCAGCAGCGATCCCGTGCGCGCCGAGACCTATGCCCGAGAGAATAACGTCCCAAAGGTATGTCCCAATCTCCCGGAAGCCCTGCACGATCCGGACATCGATGTCGTATACATCAGCACAACCAATGAACTTCACCGCTATCAGGCCGTTGCCGCAGCTCGCAGTGGAAAACATATCCTCTGCGAGAAACCTCTGGCGCTCTCCATGGCCGACGCGCAGCAGATGATTCGGGCGGCCCAGGAAGCGGGCGTGGTTTTTGGGACAAATCATCATCTACGGTGCTCGGTCACGCACCGAACCCTGCGAACAATGGTCAAGGGAGGTGCGATTGGCCGGCCACTAGCCGCCCGCGTGTTTCATGCAGTCTATCTTCCACCGCGTTTGCAAGGCTGGCGAGTAAGGCGGCCAGAAGCCGGCGCAGGAGTGGTCCTCGATATAACGGTGCATGATGCGGACACGTTGCATTTTATCCTGGACTCGGACGTAGAAGACGTCAGCGCGCGTTCTGCTCATCAAGGGATGGCTCAAGGCGGGATCGAAGATGCGGTCATGGGTGTCATGCATTTGCGCGGCGGAATATTGGCGCAGTTCCACGACGCCTTTACCATTCAGCATGCTCCGACTGGTCTGCAGATTCACGGGACTGAAGGATCGCTGTTGGCAACAGATGTCATGACCCAAGAGCCGATTGGTCGCATCATTCTGCGGAAAGGCGATCGCGAAATGGAGGTAACCCTCGACCCGCCCGAGGATTTATATGTTTTTGCGGTACGCCATTTTAACGAAGCGGTTCTGACCGGCGGAGAACCCTTCGCGACCGGTGATGATGGACTGCGTTCGCTTGCGGTGGGTCTTGCCGTGCAGGAGTCAGCTCAAACCGGTCGTCGAACCGCCGTTCACTACGCCTGATCAACCTCTTTTCTCAGTGACAAAATCCAAGATTATACCTTTGGCAAAGGTCGGTGAATTGATTCCCGATCACGCCACCCTCACGATTAGTTCGTCCAGTGGTTTAGGCTGCCCGGATGCCGCTCTGAAATCGATCGGCGATTATTTTGTGAAGGAAGGTCGGCCACGCAGCATCACTTCGATTCACCCGATTGCGGCTGGCGACATGTATGGCATCGCCGGAATCGATCACTTGGCCCAGGCCGGTCTTTTGAAACGCGTCATCGCGGGTTCGTTTCCGAGCGGCCCTTCCTCAATGCCAAGCCCGAAGATCTGGCAAATGATTATCGGCGATCAGGTCGAGGCTTACAACGTGCCCAGCGGCATCCTTTTCCATCTGCACCGCGAATCGGCCGCGGGTCGCCCCGGCATCCTGACAAAGGTGGGGATGGATACGTTCGTCGATCCCCGGCGGCAGGGCGCACGGATGAACGACTGTAGCACCGAAGACATCGTCCGGATCGTGAACTTCGAAGGCGACGAATGGTTATTTTTTCCCGCCATTCCCCCGAATGTCGCGATTATTCGGGCAACGACTGCCGACGAGCACGGCAACCTTACCATGGAGCACGAAGGCGCTTACCTGGGAGCGTTCGATCAGGCGCTGGCAGCACGCAACAATGGGGGTGTTGTCATTGCCCAGGTAAAAAGGTTAACGGCTTTCGGCACTTTGCGGCCTCAACAGGTTCGCGTACCGGGCGTGCTGGTGGATTACGTCGTCGTCGATCCGGACCAGCAGCAAACGACGCAGACCGCTTACAACCCCGCAATTAGCGGTGAGATCTTCCGGCCGCTGTGGGATTTCCAACCCATTGAGTGGGGCATCGATAAAATTATTGCGAGACGGGCTGCCCTGGAGCTGAACGAGGAAGACGTCGTAAACCTCGGTTTCGGCATCTGCGCCCTGGTTCCCCGAATCCTTCTGGAAGAAGGCCTCCACGGCGAGGTTACCTGGGTGATCGAACAGGGTGCGGTTGGCGGCATGCCGCTGTTAGGTTTTGCTTTCGGTTGCGCCTCGAATGCGGATGCAATTGTGCCCTCGACGGATCAGTTCACCTTCTTTCAAGGAGCGGGTTTTGACTCCAGTTGTCTCTCCTTCCTGCAAGTCGATCAGGAAGGCAATGTCAACGTCTCACGCCTGTCCTCACGCCCGCACGTGACGGCCGGGTGCGGCGGCTTCATCGATATCACGTCGACCGCTCGCGCAATCCTCTTCTGCGGGTATTTCACCGCGGGCGGTCTGGAACTGCGGGTGGAGGATAGCCGGCTGCGGATCATCAAGGACGGCAAAAACCGGAAATTTGTTTCGGCGGTTGAGCATGTGACTTTCAGTGGCCGCCGAGCGCGACAACTCAACCAAAAGGTGTTATATATTACCGAACGCTGCGTCCTTCGTCTCGAGCCGGAAGGTTTGACGATCATTGAAATCGCCCCCGGCATCGATTTAAAACGTGACGTCCTCAATCAGGCGGAAATTCCGCTTCGGGTGAGCGACACGCTCAGAACAATGGATCAGCGGATCTTTCAACCAGAGCCGTTTGGCCTGAAGCTCAACCCTAAGTTCGGCTAGTCCATGCATACGCAACCCATCGTTCAAAACGAGGTTTTTACCGTGCTTGGTCCGGCGGAAGCGGCCACGCTCGACGCCTTTTTTGAACAACTGTTTCCAGCCGATGAGAGCGGGCCTGGCGCTTCGTCCATTGGCGTCATCCATTATCTCGACCGGGCGCTGAGCGGTCCCTATTCCCACCATTTGGAAATCTATCGGCTTGCTGTCTATGCCTTGGACGCAGAATCAGAAGGCCGGTTCAGCAAGCCCTTCGTCGATACCGATCCGAAGCAGCAGCAGGAGCTGATTACGGCTTTGGCGCAAGGCTCACTTGCGAACTTCCGAGCGGTGGATGCAAAATCCTTTTTCGAACTGGCGCGTACCCATCTTCAGGAAGGGCTTTTTTCCGATCCCGTCTATGGCGGGAATCGCCGCAAGGCAGGTTGGCGACTTTTAGGCCACCCTGGCGTCTGGCTGGAGAACAGCGCTGAGGAGAACCTCTCCGAAAAAGCGGCTGATAAAAACGGGGAGATCCAATCCCTCGCCGACCTCGATCTACCGGGTCGCAAACGAAAATGCGTTTCCGGATATGACCCGCACCGAGGGGCGGTCGACCCGGCTCCTGAAGCCGACATCCTGCTTGTGGGAGCGGGGTCGCTGGGCTCCCTCGCCGCGTCGGTGTTTGCCAAGGCCGGTCTCAAGGTAATTGCTCTTGAGCCCGGTCCGTTTCGGACCCAAGCGGATTACGTTCCGGACGAACTGGGTTCGGCTTACTATTGCCGCGCAAGCATGGGCCCTAAATTCTTGAATGAAGTACCCCGTTGGCGGCGTAACGAGGGCGAATCGACACAGGAGGCGACGTTCTCTCTGGGCCGGATGATGAACAGCGTCGGAGGCTCGGTGATCCACTACGGCGCTTGGTTGCGGAGGTTTCATCCCCACCACTTCAAAATGTTGAGCCATTTTAACGAAAGGTGGGGTCTATCGCTCCTGCCGGATGGATCCACGCTCGCCGATTGGCCGATTACTTACGAGGAACTCGAGCCCTACTACACTCGTCTTGAACACGAGATTGGAATAGCGGGTGACGAGTCCAACCCCTTTATACGGCGGAGCAAACCATTACCGATGCCGCCGATGCGCCGCTTCCGGCTCGGGGAGTTTTTTAAAGATGCGACCAAGCGGATGGGTTTGCACGCTCACCCGGTGCCGGTGGGAGTCAACACAATTCCATACCGCGGTCGCCCAGCGACCACTTACAGCGCTTGGAGCAACGGATTCGGTTCTCTGACCGGCGATAAATGGGACCCCTCTCTCACTTGTATCCCGGAAGCGCTCGCCACGGGCAATCTCGATCTGCGCACGCATTGCCGGGTCATCAGCATTCATACGGATGAAACTGGGCGCGTCGACGGGGCCGAATACATCGATCCTTTGGGTCGGCGTCGCTTTCAAGGCGCGCGCATTGTGGTTTTGAGCGCGTACACGTTTGAAAACGTTCGTCTGCTTTTTCTTTCGGGCGATGCGAAACACCCCAATGGCTTGGGCAACAACCGCGGCCAGCTCGGCAAGCATTTCATGACCAAAATGTTTGCGCACGTCGATGGCTACTTTCCCGGGGTGATCTTCAACCGCCATACCGGTCCCGCCGCACAGGGCCTGGTGCTGGACGACTTTTTCGCACCCGATTTTGACTCGCTCCGACACGGTTTCATCGGTGGCGCCACGCTGGGCGCTGAACAGCAATTTTTGCCGATCCAGATCAGTCGCGAGGCACTGCCGGCCGACGTGCCGCGCTGGGGCAAGCCCTACAAAAACCATCTGCGCCAGTGGCAACATTTCGGCGTGGTCCGCATCCAGCCGGACACATTGTCCTACGTTAACAACTACCTTGAACTTGACCCGTCCCGCCGGGACCGCAGTGGCCTCGGTCTCCCCGTGCTTCGCATCACCTATGACCTGCGGGAAAATGAACACCGCCTGGCGGATTGGATGGAGGCGAAGTCCGAGGAAATCCTGCGGGAGATGGGCGCGACGAAGACGTGGCGAGGCGACCGATTCACGGGAGTGGGAAGCAGCCACGATTTCGGCGGGGCGCGCATGGGCGCGGATCCCGCAAAGAGCGTCGTCGATCCGGAACTTCGGGTGCATGACACTCCGGGGCTGTATATCTATAGCGGCGCTGCTTTTCCTTCTTGTCCAGGAATCAATCCCACCCTCAGCTTGCTCGCACTTATCTACCGCGCCGCGGAAAGGCTTGTCCAACGAATCGCCAACGGAGAAGAGCGATGAATCAGTCGACCAAGGTTGAGTTTGAAATTCAGGGGTCGATCGCGCGCATCGTGTTAAATCGGCCTGAGAAACTCAATGCGCTGGATCCGGAGATGCTGTCCGCTTTAGAGGCGGCCGTCGATCAGGCCGAGCAATCGCGCGAAGTTCGAGCCATCATCCTGGCTGCCGCCGGAGAAAAGTCGTTCTGTGTCGGGGCCGATATTCTTGCCTGGACGTCGCTTTCGCCGCTCGCCATGTGGTCGGAGTGGGTGCGTCGGGGCCATCGGATTTTCGATCGGCTGGAGCATGCGCGTCAGCCGGTCATCTGCGCGATCCAAGGTTACGCTTTGGGCGGGGGCCTGGAAATAGCCCTCGCTTGTGACGTGAGAATCGCGGTCGATGCAGCTCGATTCGCGATGCCCGAAGTCAAGCTTGGCACGATTCCAGGTTGGGGTGGCACGAACCGTTTGCCAAAATTGATCGGCAGCAGTCGAGCGAAACAGATGATCTTCACCGGTGAGCAAATTCCCGCCGATGTCGCCGAACGGTGGGGCTTGGTAAACGAGGTAGTGCCGGCGGGCTCGCTGAGCGATCGAGTCAATGAACTTGCCCGAAAAATCGCCGGTAACGCCCCGGTTGCAGTCCAGACAGCCAAACAGCTGATCGCGACTCCTTCCGCAGCGACGCTCGAATCTCTGGCCTCCGCAGTGAACGCTTTCAGCAATGACGCTAAAGAAGGGCTGGCCGCCTTCCGCGAGAAACGGCTTCCCAAATTTGAAGGGCACTGAACTATGCTCCCCAGAACACCATTTCAGTATGAGTTGTGGATCGGCGGAAAGGAAATTCCGTCCCAATCCGGAAAGAGATTTGACCGGCAGAGTCCGGCACACGGCACAGTCGTGGGAGAGTATGCCCGAGCCGACGGTAGAGACGTTGACCTGGCGGTTCAAACTGCGCGAGAAGCTTTCGATCAAGGTTCCTGGCCAAAGGCTTCGGGGACAGAGCGTGCGAAATGCTTGCTGAAAGCGGGTGAGTTAATCCGCCGGCAAAAGGAAGAGCTAGCCCTGGTAGAAACTCTGGAAAGCGGCAAACCAATCGCCCAGGCCCGGGACGAAGTGGATTGGTCGGCCGGCCTTTGGGACTATGCCGCCACCCTGTGCCGGCACATTTACGGGGATACTTACAATGCGCTTGGACCGGCGATGCTCGGTTTGGTGATCCGCGAACCCATCGGGGTGGTCGGGATGATTACGCCTTGGAACTTTCCGCTTTTGATTATCAGTCAAAAACTGCCGTTCGCGCTCGCAGCTGGATGCACTTGCGTCGTAAAACCGAGCGAGCTTACGCCGGGCACTACTCTTCGATTGGGAAGAATCCTGGCCGAGGCGGGCGTGCCCGACGGGGTCGTAAATATCGTGAGCGGTTTCGGCGATCCGGCCGGAATTCATCTCAGCGCTCACCATCAGGTGGACATGATGTCTTTCACCGGATCCACCAGCATAGGAAAAGCGGTGATCGATGCTTCGCGCGGGAATTTAAAGAAAGTTGAACTCGAACTCGGCGGCAAAAATCCCCAGATCATCTTCGCCGACGCCGACCTGGATGCTGCCCTGGATGCGGCCGTGTTCGGAATCTGCTTCAACATGGGGGAGTGCTGCAACAGCGGAAGCCGCCTGCTGGTCCAACGGCCGATCGCAGACGAGTTCGTGCGAAGAGTCGTAGAACTGGCGCGTGAAGTGCCTGTCGGCGACCCGTTGGATGAAAAGACCAAGGTCGGCGCTATTGTTAGCGAGCCACAGTTTGCCAAAATCATGGGTTACATTGACCAGGGCCGGCATGCGGGAGCCACCCTTCAGCTTGGTGGTCAGGCACTTCAAATCCTGAATGGCCGGTTTGTTGAACCGACCGTCTTTGACCGGGTTGCGCCTGACATGGCGATTGCTCGGGAGGAAATCTTTGGTCCGGTTCTTTCCGTCCTCACCTTCGATACGGCCGAGCAAGCTATCGATATCGCTAACGGTACAATGTACGGCTTGTCCGCCGGAGTCTGGACGCGAGATCTCGACACAGCCTTGTCGGTCAGCCGCCGTATCCGGGCCGGCACGGTTTGGGTGAACACATTCATGGATGGTTACCCTGAACTCCCATTCGGCGGGTACAAAGAAAGCGGACAAGGTCGCGAACTTGGCCGGTTCGCGATCGACCAGTTCACTGAACTCAAAACGATTCAGCTCCACGTCGGGCCAAGGTCGTCCTGGTGGACCAAAGCAAAGGTCGGCTATGAGAAATAGCGTGGAGGAGCCTCAACCGAATCAGTTCTTGGTCTCCGGAGGCGTTAACGAAAACAGGCCGGCATCGGCCCCTCCCGGGATCCTCGAGAAAAGAGCCCAAACATTGTAGCACCAATGACCCAATCATTTTCCGAACGGGCTCAATCAGCGACCGCGTTTGCCGGGAAACAACTGAGCCGTTTGATCACTGAGCATCCGGATTACTTTCCGCTATACACCCAGCACGGAAAATGGAAACACGAATCAGAAGCCTGGACCAATTGGTGCGAAGGGTTTCTGGGCGGAATGTTGTGGATCCTCTTTCGGCACACGGCAAACCCTTCGTGGCGGGAACGAGCCGAGCATTATTCGCAACTGATCGAATCCCGAAAAAACGATCGAAACGTACATGATCTGGGGTTCCTTTTTCTGCCCACCTGGAAGGTCTGGTATGAGTTGACGGGTGATCCAGCCAAGAACCAGGTTGTCATCGACGCCGGCAGAACTTTGGCCCTCCGCTTCCAGCCTAACGGCCGTTATCTGCGATCCTTTGTGGCCCCGGAAAGTCTGTTCATCGACATTATGATGAATGTGGGGATAATTTTCTACGCCGCCCAACAGACCAACGATTCGAAATTGCAGCGAATCGCCCTCGATCATTGCCTGACGACTCGCCGTTTTCTCGTCCGGGGGGACGGCAGCACGGCTCACGAAGGCCTGTTTGATCCCAAGACCGGCGAGTTCATCAGACAAAAAACTCACCAAGGATGGCGGAATGACTCGAGTTGGGCGCGCGGTCAGGCTTGGGCTTTATCCGGTTTCACGAGGGCCTATCAGTTCACTCAAGATGAGCGTTTCCTCCGGACTGCAGAGCACTGTGCAGAATTCTATCTTGAGCGTACGCGACCGCAGGGGGTGCCACCGAACGACTGGGAAGAGCCTCAACCGCGGCAACCCTACGAAAGCTCGGCCGCGGCTATCGCCGCCGCGGGACTGCTCGACCTGGCGGAAGCCGTTAGCGAATCCTCAAAAGCTGATCATTATCGAGAGCACGCTTTCGTGATCCTCGACACGCTGCTCAGCCCGGAGTTCCTGGCCAATGAAACACCCGGTTGGGAAGGCATCCTCAAACATGGAATTTATCATCAAGGCAATGGTCTCGGCGTCGATGAAAGTGTTATGTGGGGCGAGTATTTCTTTCTCGCCGCACTGGATAAGGCGCTTGCCACTGTTGAATTGCGCGCGTCTTCTACCTCAAAACGGTTCCCCAATCCAACCCCAAAACAAAAATGAAAAACAAAATAAGAAAACGCATCTGTTTCCCCTTCGTTGGGCTCGCGCTCTTGCTCGCAGCCCAGATTCCGACCGCTTTGTTTGCGGCGGACAAAAAATTGGAAGTCTTCTCCTGGTGGACGTCAGGCGGCGAAGCAGCCGCACTCGACAGTTTGTTTCAGGCTGTAAAAAAGGCGGACCCCGGAATTCAGATTATCAATGCGACCGTCGCGGGCGGCGGGGGGTCGGCCGCGCGACCTGTCCTCCAGGCGCGCTTAGCCGGCGGTAATCCTCCCGATAGCTGGCAAACGCATCCAGGTTGGGAGCTGCTTGGCCAATATGTCGCGGCTAACTACTGCGAGCCTATCACCGACCTCTATAAGAGCGAAGGTTGGGACAAGGTCGTTCCAAAAGGTCTGATTGATATGCTGAGCAAGGATGGCGAGACCTATGCAGTTCTAGTCGGCGTCCACCGCGGCAACGTTCTCTGGTACAACAAGAAAGTGCTCGAGAAGAATGGAATCAAGGTCGGCGACAAGATGACATTCGACGAATTCTTTGCTGCTGCCGAAAAATTGAAAGCGGCCGGAGTGACGCCGTTGGCGGTGGGCGATTCCGGAATCTGGGCCACTGCTCAACTCTTTGAAAACACCTTGTTGGGCACCGTGGGACCGCAAGGCTGGACTGACCTTTTCAGCGGGAAGATGGCTTGGGACGACCCAAAGGTTAAGCAGGCGGCCGAGAAGTACGGGAAAATGCTCGCCTACCAAAATTCAGATCACTCGGCCCTGACGTGGGACCAGGCGGTGAAAGCGGTAATGGAAGGTAGGTGCGCGTTTACGTCAATGGGCGACTGGACCTATGGCGAGTTTGCCAAAGCTAAAATGAAGGACAAGGAGGACTTCGGGTGGGTCAGTCATCCCGGTACAGACGGTGCGTTTATTATCGTTGCCGACGGCTTTCCATTGGCCAAAGGCGCGCCTCACAGAGAAGCGGCGACTACTTGGCTGAAAGTCTGTGGCAGCAAGGATGCGCAGGAGGCGTTTAATCCGTTAAAAGGCTCGATTCCTCCGCGGACCGACGTGGACAAGAGCAAGTTTGGTCCTTATCACAACTGGTCAATGGAGTCCTTTGCAAAGGATGCGTTGGTGCCCAGTTGCGTGCACGGCGAGGCTGCTCCGGCTGCATTCCAGCAGGCCCTTAACGATGCGATCACGACGTTTGTCGTGGATAAGAATGCCGACCGACTCACGCAGGCCTTGGCGCAGGCCGCTAAGGAGTCTGAGATGAGCAAATGAAAAAGGAGTAAGTACCGGATTCTCCAAAAAACAGGATTGGAACATGCCCTGAATCGCCGAAGAAGGTCTTTTTAGAGGATCTTCTCAGCCTCTCGAATGGGCAGCAGAACTCAGCGCGTGGTTCAACCCCGGGAAAGCTTATCGGAGCTTGTCCCTGTCGAACTCTGATCGCTTATCGACAGGGACCGGCTCCTGCCGGTCCGCCCGTTTTCAAAGAAAAGCTGGACGCCATGAATGTAAAAATCCCTGCTGGGATCTCAGCCGGTGGGCCCGCAACGCAAGCCGACCCGATTGGCCAGGCACTGGCGCCGAAGACCGCAACTCGCCGGCGCCGGGTGCGACTGGATGATCTGCTTCCTCCCTTGATCCTCACCCCGGCGATGATCGCGAGCATCGTCTTTGTCTATGTATTCATTGCGATCACCATCTGGGTCTCATTATCAAAATGGGGCACTTTGCGGATGGACCTTAATTTGCGCGAACCATTCGGGTTCACTTACCAGCAGATGTTTTCGATGCCTCGCTGGCACGCCAACCTTCGCAACGTTTTCGTTTTTACGATTCTTTTTCTGACGAGCTCGATCAGTTTTGGGTTGCTTTTGGCGATGCTCCTGGACCGCAAGCTGCTGGGGCACACCATCCTGCGAAACGTTTTTTTATTTCCTTACGCGCTGTCCTTCATTGTTACCGGCATCGTTTGGCGATGGATCTTCAACCCGGAAACAGGGATCAACCTGTTGTTTGATGGCTTGGGCATCAATCATCTGATCACATCGATGGGCGGCCCTCCTCTCAGGCCCGGCTGGACGACCGATCCTTCGGTCCTCTTTTCGCTCAATGACTGGCTCGGGCACATTTTCCCGGCTGTGAAAGGTATGTCGATCCAGTTAGGAATCCCGGTTGCCTTAATTCCTGTAGTGATCGCCGCGGCCTGGCAGTTAACCGGTTTTTCTATGGCGATGTACATCGCCGGTATGGCGACGATATCCCACGAGTTGCGCGAAGCCGCTCGGATCGACGGAGCGAGCGAATTCCAAGTTTATACCAACGTAATCCTACCCTTGCTCTGGCCGGTTACCGTCAGCACCGCGATTATCCTGGGACATGTGTCCCTGAAAATCTTCGATCTGATCTTCGCGATGACCGGTGTCGGACCGGGGTTTGCCACGGATGTCCCCGGCATCTTCGTTTTTGATCAGACCTTTAAAGCGACGAGATATAATCTCGGGGCGGCGGCATCGGTTGTGATGCTTGTTCTGGTCTGCCTGATCATCGTGCCCTATCTCTGGGCTAATTTCCGCAAGAGGTAAATATGACAAAGACACCCTCAATTTTTTACCCCTTTCGGCAGGCCCTGCCGCGGAACCTCTGGGATTACCTTATTCTCGCAGTGTTATTGGGATGCATGTTGTTCTTCTTGATGCCGGTTTATGTGATGGTCGTAACCGGGCTGAAAGAGGCGCGCAATGTCAGCCTCTCGACGATGTGGAATTTACCGCGCCAGTTCACTGGCGGCGGATTTGTCGAGGCCTGGCATCGTTTGGAGCCGAACCTTGGTAATAGTCTTATGCTGACTATTCCAGCCACCGTTATCTCGGCGATCTGGGGATCCATTAATGGTTATGTCTTTTCCAAATGGAAGTTCCGCGGTTCAAACCTTCTTTTCGCAATGTTGGTCTTTGGCATGTTTATTCCCTATCAGAGTATCCTGATTCCACTGATTCAGTTTCTCCAGCATATCAAACTCTACGGGACGATTTGGGGCTTGGTGACCGTTCACGTCCTCTACGGACTCCCAATTACCAGTCTGATTTTTCGAAATTATTTTGCTAGCATTCCGGATGAATTGATGGACGCGTCGCGTATCGACGGTGCGGGCATTGTGCGAACTTTTATCCACGTCCTGCTTCCTCTTTCGATGCCTGCTTTTGTGGTGGTCGCGATTTTCCAGTTCACCAATATTTGGAACGATTTTTTGTTTGGCGTGACGATTCTGCCAAATCCCAGTGCTCAACCCGTGACTGTGGCCTTGAATAATCTGTCAGGCTCATTTTCGGTCGATTGGAATGTGGTGATGGCGGGAGCAGTCATCGCCGCACTGCCGACTGCGCTGGTTTACATCTTCCTAGGCCGATTTTTTATCAAAGGACTCTTGGCCGGTTCGGTAAAAGGTTAGTGAACGTGTTGTCATGGAGGCCTATGATTTGGTAATTATCGGCACCGGCATGGGCGGCGGGACGTTGGCCTACGCCCTCCGCGATTCGGGTAGGAAAATCTTGCTGCTGGAGCGAGGCGATTATCTTCCTTCCGAATCAGAGAACTGGAGTCCGGAGGCGGTTTTCGATCGGAAAAGGTACAAACCCAAAGAGCAATGGTTCGACCATACTGGGCATCCTTTTTCTCCGGGGGTTCATTACTTCGTCGGTGGCAACACGAAGGTTTACGGGGCGGCTCTGCCGCGGTTTCGCCAAGAGGATTTCTCAAGCCTGGAACATGAAGAAGGTGTGTCGCCTGGTTGGCCAGTAACCTACGAAGATTTTGAGCCTTACTATTGCCGTGCTGAAAAGATGCTCTTTGTTCATGGTGAAACCGGTTCCGACCCGACAGACCCACCGCGCTCAGCGTCGTTCCCGTTTCCTGCAGTTCCGGACGAACCTTATATCAAGGATTTGCGAACGCGGTTAGAAGGGCAGGGGCTGCACCCGTTTTCCTTGCCGCTTGGGATCGATCTGCGATCGGGCGGAACGTGCATTCGCTGCAAGACATGTGACGGTTTTCCCTGTAAAGTGTTCGCCAAAGCAGATGCCGACATCTGCTGCGTCCGACCGGCCGTTGCCTCGGAGAAGATCGAACTGCTTACGCGAGCTTTTGCTCGCCGCCTCATCACTGACGCTTCCGGCGAAAAAGTGACCGAAGTCGAGATCGAGCGCGATGGAGAAGTCCGACGGATCGGCGCCGATACTTTTGTTGTCTCGTGCGGCGCGGTGAACTCTGTCGCACTCCTGTTGCGTTCGGCATCTGCTCACCATCCAAATGGACTAGCAAATTCGTCTGGATTGGTGGGTCGAAACTACATGGTTCATAACAACACCGCCCTGATGGCAATCCATCCCTTTCGGATAAATCGTACGACGTTTCAAAAGACGATGGCAGTCAATGATTTCTATTTTCGGGGTGAAACGGGTTACCGATATCCTTTAGGTAATCTGCAGCTTCTTGGAAAGCTGCAAGCAGGGATGCTGACAGCCGACCAAAGATGGGTGCCAAAGCCGATCCTCCGTGCCTTGGCCAATCGTAGCGTGGACTGGTGGGTCATGTCCGAAGACCTGCCTGACCCGGAAAACCGAGTGACTCTGGGACAGGGCGGCCGGATCGAAGTTCATTTCCGTCCCCATAATCTGGGGGCCCACACCCGGTTAATTAAAGCCGCTACGCGAATGTTAAAAAAGGCAGGCTATCCGATCGTGTGGATTCAGCGCATGGGCATTGAGACCAATTCCCATCAGTGCGGTACGATGAGGTTCGGGACTGATCCGAAAAGCTCTGTGCTTAATCTTTTCTGTCGGAGCCACGATGTTACCAACCTGTTTGTGGTTGATAGTTCGTTTTTTCCCTCCTCAGCCGCGGTTAACCCGGCCCTTACCATTGCCGCCCAGGCGCTGCGCGTTGCTGACCACATAGAAGGTTCTCTGGCAACAAATCCAGCGATTGAAAGCAGTGGAACGTGAGAGGTCACACCTGGAGATGATTCGTTTCGGCCACACGCCCGTACCACAGTCCCGAGTCTTTCACCGTCCGCTTTTGATCGCGGAAATCCACATAAGTGAGGCCGTAGCGTTGGGTATACCCGTCCGCCCATTCGAAATTATCGAGCAGGCTCCAGGCATGAAAAGAGCGAACATTAGCCCCGTCGGAAACGGCTCGCGCTAGTTCCGCAAGTTCCTCGCGGAAGAATTCAATGCGGCGCGTGTCAGGAACACGTCCGTTCTCTTTCTCGTACGGTGAGTCCAGGTAGCTGCATCCGCTCTCGGTAATTTCAATGATGGGATGGTTGTACTCGCGCGTGATTTGCATGACCAGGTCATAAATGCCGCGTGGCCAGATCTCAAGACCGGCATCCGTGAGCGGACCTTCGGTGGGCATGACTGCACTGAATTGAGTGTAGCGATCGCGGCCACCAGCGGTACTTTCGATTTCGGTACCAAAGCTGGCGCCTTCACGCGGGTGCGAAGCACTTCTGGCCTCAGAGACCATGCGGCGTGTGTAGTAATGAAAACCGATCCAGTCTAGCGGCACCTGCATGAGTTTGTCGTCCCCTGTGCGAAAACCCATGGCCTCATACGGCGTTTCGCCAACAAATGCCTTTGGGTACCGGCCATGAATCGCGGTCTCGAGAAAATAGAGATTGTTGATCGCGTGATAGCGAGCAGCGGCTGCCTGATCAGCTTCGCTGTCGGTTTTTGGATAGGCGGGAGCCATGCCGTAAGCACTGCCAACGGTAGCCTTTGATGATGCGGCTTTGATCGCCCGGAATGCCTTGCCCTGCGCGAGATTGACGGTGTGGGCTGCCTTGAGAAAGTCGTTGTAATTAGCCCGGCCGGGAGGAAAGACGCCAACTCCATATCCAAGGTAGGTAAAAGACCACGGCATGTTGAAGGGCGCCCACACGGTAATGCGGTCTCCGAGGCTTTTTGCCAGAATACCGGCATAATCAGCGAAGTAACCCGCTAGATCGCGATTAGGCCATCCGCCACGATCCTCCAGCACCTGGGGTAAATCCCAGTGATAGATTGTGCAAAACGGGCGGATCCCGGCCTCAAGCAACGTGTCGAGGAGGCGTTTGTAATGATCGAGTCCTTTTTGGTTCGCTGTTCCGGTACCCGTAGGCTGGATGCGCGGCCACGAAATCGAGAAGCGGTAACTTTTCGAGTGTAGACGCTTTAGAATAGCGACGTCTTGCGGATAGAGATGATACTGATCGCAGGCAGTGTCCCCCGTGGCACCGCCCTTGATCTTCCCGATCGTATGCGAAAATCGGTCCCAGATGGATTCACCTTTGCCATCCTCATTCCATGCTCCTTCCACTTGGTAAGACGCGGTCGCCATACCCCAGAGGAAACCATCGGGAAAATGTGCTTCGGAAGGATCGAGTGGAGACGAGCTTGATTTGGACAATGGCATAGGGAGGAAGCTAATTGTGAGCGATATTCAGGACAATAGAGTACGAAACTGAGCGCAGCATGTTGCCGGAGCGCAACCCGGCATTCACCGGACATTGATAACGATCGAGTCGCGCACAGAGGTCACGGAGTACACAGCGCGGCGTAGCCGCTACGCCGCGCTAGGACCTCCGTGCGAGGCTCTCTCTGCTCCGTTGCCGATTTTCGCCAAGACATCGGAAGCCGGGCGAGTCGGAGCAGGAGACTTTCGATCCCGTTATTCGCTCTGGGGAACCGCAGAGAATGCTCCCGGCACACCTTGGGCCGTCCTGCCGAGTTTCGTGCGGCGCTTCGCGGCTGTCACGGCGAGTCCGACCGCGAGGATGAGCATGGCTCCGTCAAAAATTGGTTCGACGAAGAACGGGGCTCCCATTTGGTTGAGGCCGGCAACTGTCACTGCAAGAACTGCGACGGCCAGAATCGTGCCCCAGACGTTGACGCGACCTGGTCGGATCGATGTTGCTCCCAGAAGTGCGGCAGTAAAGGATGGAAGCAGATATTCCTGTCCCACCGAACTCTGCCCGACCTGAAGCTGCGACTGGAGTACGATTCCTGCGAAAGCGGAGATGATCCCCGTTACCAGAAAGGCACCGGTAACGTAACGCCTGGCTGAGATGCCGTTCAGCTCGGCGGCTCGGGGACTAGCGCCGAGGACGTACAGGTACCGGCCGACGGGCAGGTACTCGAACACAACCCAAAGCGATACGCTCAGCACCAACACATAGATCGCCGGCAACGGGATCCCAAACACTGCTCCGGAGATGTTGATGAAACTCTCGGGAAGAGCGGCGACTACCTGCTGCCCGCCGGTGTACCACTCGTTAAAGCCATAGAGCAGCGTCCCGGTCCCGAGCGTGGCAATGAAGCTGTCAATGCCGACGATCGTGACCAGGATCCCATTGGCCAGGCCGACTGCGGCTCCGAGCAGCAAAACCACGCCCGACGCCTCCGGCCATGTCAATCCCTGGCCCTGCAGCCCGATTACCAGGACCTGGGAGATGCCAAGAAGAAAACCTACCGAAAGATCGAAGTGATTGGCGGTCATCGGCAAGAAAACGGCAAGCGCAAGCAATGCCTGAACCGACTTGTTGTTCACGATCGAGCGAAAATTGAAATACGTCGGAAACGTATCCGGCTTAATGATTGAAAATGCGATAACAAGCGCGACCAGAAGTATCAATAAGCTCCACACCGAAATGAGATGTGCGAGTGCGTAGAGCCGAAATTCGTCTGCCTGGGTTCCGGACGCTTCACGTCGTTGTCTCCGGTTCATGACTCACGCCTGCAGCGAGTGCGGTCAAATTGGTGACATTGATATTTTTGCGATCGATCTCGGCCGTCAACTTGCCGCGGCCGAAGACCAGCGCGCGATGGCACACCTTCTCCACCTCGTCGAAGTCGGAGGAAATCAGAAGCACAGCACGGCCTCGTTCATCGGCGATCCGCAGATCGCGGTAAATTTCCGCTTTTGACCCGATATCCACCCCGATTGTCGGCTCCTCGAGAATGAGCAGCCGAACATTGGCTTCCATCCACCGCGCCACAACTACCTTTTGCTGATTCCCGCCACTAAGGGTGGCAATCGGCCGTGTGGGGTCCGGGGGCCGCACGGAGAACCTCGCCAGCGCTTCTCTGCACATGCGGAGTTCCGTGCCATGCCCGACTGGGTGGAACGGCGCGATACCCCTGGCTTGCGAGTTTATATACAGATTCTCGAGTACGGTGAGGTTGTGAGCGAGGCTCTCTTCGGCTCTGCGGCTGGAGACGAAGCCGATGCCTTTCCGTATGGCATCGGCGGGATCGGTAATTTTGGCTTCGCGGCCCTGGAAGATGATTTTTCCGGAATTCACTGGCAATGCTCCAAAGATCGCGCGACCCACAGCGTGGTGCCCCGCGCCGCGCAGACCTACGAGTGCCAGCGTCTCGCCCGGATAGATCTCGAACGATACGGGACCGACTAGCCCTGTCCCGCTTTCCTGCGGTACGACCAACTGCTCCACGGAGAGCAACGGGACTGGTGGAACCTGGCCGGGCTAGCGATGGCCGTTTCGGCAAGTGCGCCGCCGACAATCCACGACACGAGATTGCCCGGCGAGGTCTCGCTGACTGCGCGGGTTGCTACCTGCCGGCCGTCCCGGAGCACCGTCACGCGGTCCGCGATGCGGAAGACTTCATCCAGCCTGTGTGTGACATAAAGAAGCCCGATACCACTGGCCCTGAGCCGCTTCAGCTTGTCGAGCAACAGATCGACATCGCCGGCCGGCAGCGCGGCAGTCGGCTCGTCGAGGACGAGAAGATCACTGCGAAAGGCAAGCGCTCGAGCGATCGCTACGATCGATTTTTCCGCCGCCGACAGTGTGCCGACTTGCGCATTCGGCGTTGATCGAGCTCTCCATGGTCCTTAGGGCCGCAACGGCGGCTGCTGTTGCGCCCCGCCAGTCGATAATGCCTCTCTTACGAGGATATCCGGTTAAAAGGGCAATGTTCTCGGCCACCGTCATGCTGTCGACCAATCCAAGGTCCTGGTGGATAAAAGCGATAGGGAGATGCCCCGTAGTCGGATCTACGGCCTCTCCCCGCCAACGGATGACTGCCGGCCGTTGGTGCATAGATGCCCGCCAGTATCTTGATTAGGGTGGACTTCCCGGCGCCGTTCTGGCCAAGGAGCGCATGGATCTCGCCACTTCTGACGTCAAGATCAACTCGATCAAGTGCCAGCGTACCGGTAAACTGTTTGACGATACCGCTCAGCTCGAGGACGGGGTTCATCGCACCCCGCACGTCGCTATCAAGATCCGACCCCCCAGATTTGGAGATAGTGTTTCTTATAGTCGTTGTCCGGGACGAAGATGTTCTTCGTGCCGCCCGCCTCGTTCACGTTTTTCGGAGTGACCAGGTAGGGCGGTTGAACAAATCCGCTCGGCGGGGCCTTGTTGAACGCACGATTGAATTCGTCGATGGCCTGGTAAGCCTGCAACTCGATCGGCTCGGAAACTGTGACCGTCTGGTACTGGTTACCTTTCCGAATCCGTTCGTAGGCGGAGCGATTCCCATCGGCACCGATGAGTTTGACTTGATCGGGCGTTGACGCCCGCGGCACGCAATGCCGGAACCGCGAAATCAAGATCGTTGTCGCCGACAGAAGTGACATAGAGCGGTAAGCCAAAGCGTTGGACCCAACTGGTGGTGAGTTGTGGCATTCTTTGCGCAGCTTCCGACGCCGGGAAATTGACATAGTCGAGAACCTTGCAGCCCGGACAAGCCTGGATTTCGTCACGGGTTGCGCCCGACTTCGTTGCCGCAATCTGATACTCGTTGTGGGTCACGACAACGACATGCGCCTTGCCGTCGCTGTCGGCAATCGCCCAGTCGGCTTCCGCCTTTCCGATCTCTCTTGGATCCTCCTGGATGTTAACGAACAGATGGAGATCCGGAGCCGGTCCCGGCAAAGACGCAGCGTGGAGGCCGATGACCGTGATGCCTTGGTCGATTGCTGTGCGAATCGGATCTTGAAGGCTTTTCGCGTCCGCAAATATTGCTATTCCGTCAGGCTTAAGGGCGATCGCCTGATTGAAGCCCGCTACCCAGCTCGCCGGACTACCTTTGCCGTCAATGACCGTGAGTTTCCAGCCCAGTTTGGCTGCGGCTTCCTTCATATAAAGCCCGTACTCGCGCGAAATATCGTTCTGCTCGTCTCCGGACAGGTAGACGATGAACTTGCCCTTGGCCGGAGTGGGTGCTGAGGTCGGTCCCTGCCAAGCCGTCTGCGGCCCGGAATAGCGCACAACCGCCGCCTTCGCAGCCGATACCGCATCCTCCGCTGCGCCCACGAGTTCGCCTGAAAAAAGGAAACCAGAAAAGCCGAGAGCGGAGCAAGCGAGCACCCTTAGCGCCCGGGATCGCACATACTGCATGGGTCGTCTCCTAGTTGCGGCGCCTTCGTCGGCACCATTCCAATATTATTGGCCCATCAATCTGGGCTGAGCTCGCGGAGGCAGTCAATCAAAATCCTGGACGCAGCTCATCTTGATTGCATGTAGCAGGACCCGCAAAGCGATTGCCTCTTGAAAACGAACATTGAATCTGGGGAACGCAATCTCGGTCGACGAGCTTGGAGGTGATCCGTCCTCTGAGCCGAGAGAGGAAGAAGGTGTTAGCAAAATCGATCGCGGGGGGTCTCCGACAAAGACGAATTCGGGGCGGTCCACCTGGTATTTTCCCGAGAGAGAGCCGTCACGCCGGTGTTGATGACTTTTGAAATAGAATTTGACAAGTGCACCTCGAACTGCATGTGCCTGTTGCGCACTCTTCCGATTTCATTATGGCGAGGTAATCGCCGGTGGCTGATACACAGCTGGCATTCCCGGTGGCAGAACCAAGGGTTAGAGTCGGATTGATGTTCGACTGTTTTGGTTTTATGATGCGAGATCACCCACATTCGGGATTTTCACCAAGGCTTGTCAGTCCTCTGTAACCAACGATAATACTGAGACAGACCTCGCGTCGCATGGACGAAGAACACCTTCGTGGAAGCGGGTGACCACAGACGAGTGAAAATCGCTTTCGCTAGCGGTTGCCTCTCGGTCGTTTTCAGGAGAAAGACTGGAGCTTTAGTTATTGGCATCATGGCAGCCAACCTCCGAGATCTAAGTTGAGTACAGTTACTTTCTTCATATTTTGCTAATTGTGACTTTGTTGTTCGGTTTACTGTTTGTTCGCGCGGCGAGCGCCGTACAAGCATGTGTGTTGTTGTTGTCAGTCTATTCACGAGTAGACGGCGCTGCCATTAGCCTAACGAGCATTTCTTACTTACCCTAAGGGGTAATGAACGAGTCACGTCTCGGCGGCTCGCAGCGGAGTTCGAAACCACGAGGTGTGGTCTAAGTCAGGGAAACGACGATCTTCCCGACTTGAGCGCCCGTTTCGATGTATTGGTGCGCCGGCACATATCCCTCCAAGCCATAAAAGACGCGGTCGATTTTCGCGGTAAACGACCTTGAGGCAAGTCCTCTCCTGATAAACCTCTTTGCCCTTGCTGTTGCCTGCAAGTTGGCGGACAGACCCAATCTTGAATTTCCGGTGAAATCGAAGACCCTGAATCCGGCATGGAGTTTAATCCCGCGCAAGAAGCAAGCGCCGAAAGGTAACGATGTTGCGCCAGCTTTTCCGCCAAGCGCACCGTAGACAATCACCTGACCAAGCCGCTTGGTCGCCCAAACCAATTCCTCGAGACCAGGGCCGGCAACGGCATCGTAAATTACGTCTGCTCCGAGGCCGTCGGTGATATCGACGATCGTTTCCCGTACGTCTGCATCGCCTACTACGACTACACGCTCGGCTCCGGCCGCAATCAGCTCGGGAGTTTTTTTTGCGGATCTCGTTAATGCAATGCCCTTCGCACCGATCGCCCTGATCAGTTGGAGGGCGGCAATTCCGGTGGAAGAACTGGCCGCGGTGACAACCACGTATTGGCCCCTTTGAAGCTCCGCCATTTCCACCAAGGCAAAGTAGGCGGTAAAGAGGCCCGTGTTAACTGCTGCCGCCTCGATCGGACTGAGGTTCTTGGGATAGAGTAATAGAGCGTGGTCAGGATAGAGGATCGCTTCGCCGTGCGCTCCATAGTCAAGCAACGAGACTGCCGGAAGGGTGGATACCTCGTCGCCGACCTTCAAACCAACAGCCTTCCCAACGGCCACGATAGTGCCCGCTGCATCATATCCAATTTGAGCAGGGAACACCGGATCTTCGATATAGCGGCCTTCTCGCCAGAGGACATCAGTCCGGCTCAGGCCCATGGCCGTTACCTTGATCAGGACCTCGTTTTCTCTCGGTTCGGGTAGCGGGACTTTGTCGGTCCTCAATACGTCCGGGCCCCCGGTTTGATTGAAGCGGATCAGTTTTCTTGCCGCACACATCGCAGATTGTTCATCTTCCACGCAAGTTTCCGAGTAGAAGCCAAGCAGAGCCCGTCCGACCGCTGCACAGAATTTACGAATCCAAACTGAGTGAGAAAAACTCTGTCCCGGAAATAGCACGCACCCGCTCTATCAGGTTTCTCTACGAGACTAATCACGTATGCGTCTTGCCTCTATTCTCCAGAAGGGTAGTTCTGTGTTACCCGAAAGGGTGATCATATCTTGCTTTTGCAAGGAAGCAATCTGTGCGAGACTGGCCAGTTTACTGCCAGAGCAAGCGTGAAGAATCGCCGGGCAGAATTTTCCAGAACAGACGATGCGTCGTTGCGTGAGGACAGCAGGCGCAAGGCCGGCGAGGTTCTAAAACGAAGCCTGAAGGCGCTAGCTGGCGATCAGCAACTGGGCGCCTTTCTTGATCAAGTCCTGGCGGTCCTCACGGAACAGCTCGGCGGACTCGCCTCGACCCTTTGGCTCCTGGACAACGATAAACGCCACCTCTGTTTGCATTCGATCTGCGAGGATGGGCGGGTGGTGGCGGCTAGGGAATCCAGGCATCCGTTTGCCCAGAAGCCGTATCGAATAGCAACGGCCGACCCAACCTGGATCGCGATAGAAGCGAAGCGTCCCTTTGTTCAGTACGACCCGGCTAGCAACGTCGGCTATTTTCCGTCGGTCCAGCGAGCGCTCTTTTCCAAGCTGGGCGTCCGGGCTTTGGTTTGGTTGCCATTGGTTTTCGGCGACGATCTTATTGGGGTACTCGCGGTTCGGATGTCGAAAGAGTGCGCAGTCGATGACGAGGAACTCGAGCTTGCTCATGCCTTGGCGCAACAGGTCACCGTGGCCCTTGAGCTGACCAAGCGGGCCGAACAAGGAAAGCAGGCGGCCATCGCAGTTGAACGGGAGAAGCTGGCCAACGAACAAGCTTCTAAGCTTTCGAAGACAAACGCGGCGCTGAAGCAAAGCCTCCAGGCATTGGCGCAAGATCCGGATCTGAACAGTTTTCTTGGTCATTTACTCGTCGAAATGGCTCACCAATTTGAGACGAATACGTCAGCGGTCTTTATCATACAGCGCCCAAACCGGAGATTGTTTCCGCACCTTATCTACGAGAATGGGCACCTGATTCGGGGAGAAGATTCTGACCACCCGATTGTGAAGAATCCTCGCGTGTTTGCGGACGATGATCCGGTCTGGCTCACCTTTTGCCGCAATCAACCAGTCATCAGGCGCAATCCTCAGTCGGATACCAGCCTCGGCTGGACGCAGGCTCACCGAGCCTACTACACCAGGAAAGGGATTACTGGAATTCTCAACGTGCCGCTCATTTTCGGTGGCGAGGTCGTTGGGACCCTTGCGCTACAGTTCAGTGATCAGCGGAACATTGATCAAGCGGCAGTCGAGCTCGCGCAGACCTTTGGCCTGCAAGCCACCTTGGCGCTTCAGCTCACCAAGATGGCCGAGCAGTCAAAGCAGATCGCGATTGCCAAGGAACAGGCACAGTTCACCCTCCAGAGAGCGGCAGAGTTGGGAAAGGCGAATGAGGCGTTACGTGCATGTCTGGATGCGCTCGCCTCTGTGCCGGAACTGGATGAGTTCCTCGGGCAAGTGATGGGCGCAATGACGCGACAACTGGGTGCGGCGTCTTCCGTTTTGCGATTGCGCAACTTCGAACAGAACGTTTTGACCTTAGAGCTTGTTTTTCAAGACGGCCGCGTGATGACTCCTGCGGAAGCAAATTATCCGGCGGAGTTGCAAACGTATCCGCTCGATGAGCGACAACACAGGATGTTAAAACCACCGGCGGTCGTTTTACATCATCTGGACGCGACTACGTCGGTCCCCGATATATTTGTCCCTGATGCATTCCGGGCTTACTTCCTTGGGCTGGGCGTAAAGACATCGCTGATCATTCCGTTGAACTTGGCCGGCCAGTTGCTCGGCATTCTATCGTTTCGGTTCACCGAGGACCGGGAATTTCTCCCGGAAGAGCTCGAAATCGCTCGAGCCCTGGCCAGTCAGGCCAGCCTCGCGATTCGTCTCACCCGACTGGCGAAGGAAGCGAGACAATCTGCCGTTCTGGGAGAGCGGAATCGAATGGCAGGCGAGATTCATGATTCTCTAGCGCAAAGTTTTGTTGGAATTGCCATGCAACTGGACGCCGCGGAGGCCGCTCCTTCCAAGGCGAAGAGCCTGACCCATATCCGAAGGGCAAACGAACTCGCGCAATTTGGTCTCGCTGAAGCACGGCGCTCGGTGCTCAGCTTGCGAGCCGGAGTACAAACGGGAGGACTGGTTAAAGCCATTCAACAACTCGTTGAACGTTCGAACGTGCCCGGTATTTTGCGTTGCGAGCTGCAATCGGAGGAAATCCCCGATGAGAGTATACCTTCTCAGGTCAGGCATGAGCTTGTTAGAATCTGTCAGGAAGCGATGAGCAACGCTGTTCGCCATGCCAGACCCACTGTCATTACCACCACCCTGCGTTGGGACATACCGAAGCTCACCCTTCAGGTCAAAGACAATGGATCGGGGATGAGCGAGCATTGTCTCGAACAAAACGCTGGCTTTGGAATCGCCAATATGCGTGCACGGGTCGAGAAGCTCGGAGGGAAGTTGCAAATCGAGGCCGGCGTAGGCCGCGGAACGAGCATCATTGTCACCTTGCAACTCGGGCCATAAAGATGAAGTCATCCTCGAAAGCGGCTGGAAAAGTCATCCGGATTCTCCTCGCTGACGATCACCCGGTAGTCCGAGAAGGTATGGTGAGTATTTTGAAAGCCAAGGATATCAAAGTGATCGGCGAAGCAAGCGACGGAGAGGAAGCATGTAGGCTCTACGATGAACTCTCCCCGGATATTCTCATCCTTGACCTGCGAATGCCTAAGAAAAACGGATTGCAGGTGGTAACTGAACTCATGTCGCGGGCACCGAAGCCGCGCATCATTGTCATGACGACCTACGAGGGTGAGGAAGACGTGCGTCGCGCCCTGAGTGCAGGAGCCAAGGGATATGTGCTCAAGGGAACGAAACGAGATCAGATCCTGGAAACGGTGCGGAAAGTATATGAAGGACAACCATCGTTGTCGCCGGAAGTCGCCGCCAAGCTGGCGGATTCGCTGACGCGTTCCCAGCTATCCGAACGTGAACTCCAGGTTCTGAAGCACATGGCTGCGGGTAAGAGCAACAAAGAGATTGCCCAGGTTATTTACGTGAGCGAAAACACTGTGAAGGCTCACGTGAAATCGATCCTCGCGAAGATGGACGCGATGGGAAGGACCGACGCCATCGCGATCGCGATCAAACGAGGCATGATCGAGATTACTTAAGCCCAGGAAGCGGTTCGGGATTTGCGGCCGGTGTGGCCGCCTTCATTACCCCTTGGGGTAAGTAAGAAATGCTCGTTTGGCTAATAGCAGGCGGCGTCTAGTTGTGAATAGACTGATAACCGACAAAGAAACCTGCTTTGTACGGTCCAGCGCCGGCGAAGTAATAACAGTAAACGGAAGAACAAGGTCACAGTCAGCGAAATATGAAAACGGTATCTGAACTTACGTGTCAGAGTATGGTTGCCATGCTACCAAGGACTAAACCGCCTTTCACCCGTGAGAGTGCCTTGGCCAAGATTGAGGCTGAGGAGGATGGTTGGAACAGTAGGGATCTAGACTATCGCGTGAAAAAGAGCCTCTGGTGCTACACCGAGAACCAGATTGGCGTTTCCTTCGAGTATCAATGGGATGATGAATCGGGACAGCGGTACAGATCTTCCGGAAACGAATTTTGGGAGTTTGACGCTGACGGACGGAGGCGGCAGCGAATCGTCAGGATTTATGACGTTCCAATCAAAGAAGCCCACTGGAAGCGAAGCGGCGAAAGCTTTCCGCTGAAAAATCCGTAGAACTGTCATGATCCAAAGGCGGCCGTTCTCACCCAACCGCTTGACGGTTTCCCTTTGCGCTCTGGCGTTCGTGAATCTTGCTTGGTTTACCGGTGTCGTCGCCGCAGTCCCAGTGTTGTCTTCGGCCCATCTAGGTGAGCGCACCGCGGTGCCCGAGAGAAAGCTCCTGCAAGGTGGCTGGCATCCGTGGGATCCGTACCAGTACAGCGAGTCCCGGCGTGGCGTTCAGATTCTGACCGGCTTCGATGTGGAGATCGAACGCGCTGTTGCGCGGGCTATGGGCGCTGACCTGATCCTCAGCGACATACCCTGGGACCAGCATCTGGCTGCGCTCGAGGCTGGAACCGTCGACATTGCGGCGGGTGCTACCTACAGTCCCCGACGCGATCGCTATGCGTACTTCTCCGTACCCTATCGACACGAGACCGATGTGCTAATCCTGCGGAAGGGCGCCAGCTCTCGATATTCATTTCAAACGATCGAGCAAATGCTCGGCCTATTCGCTCAGCAGCGCTTTCGGCTCGGTGTGCTCGCCGGGTACGTCTACGCCGACGAGCGGGTCAACGAGTTTGTTGCCGATCTGACGAATCGCGACCTGGTCGTCAAGGTCGCCGACGACCATCAAAATCTGCAAAATCTTCTCGATGGGAAGATTGATGGCTTCATCGCTGATCGTATCGTCGCCGCCACTACAGCTTGGCGTCACCAAAAGAGCGGTTTGATAGAAGAACATCCATTTCGCTTCTCTACCGATATCCACTTCATGCTCAGCCGTGCATCCCAGAACACGGCCACGCTGGCCCGTCTTAACTCCGCCATCGATCAAATAAAACGGAACGGCGAATTCCAGCGCATTGCTGATGCCTATGCCTTACCGATCCTGATCCACCAGACCTTGGACAGTGGTTGGTTTCAGATCCTCGAAATCCTCGGCACGATTTCCTTCGCCCTCTCTGGCGTGGTGCTCGCCTATGCCGGACGTTGTACGCTGTTTGGGGCGGTGGTCCTCGCCAGTCTTCCTGCAGTCGGCGGTGGCGTGGTTCGCGATCTCCTGCTGAACCGCGATCCGCTGGGAATTGTTCGCGATCCGCTGATCCTGCTGGCGATATTCGGCACGGTCATAGCAGGGATGCTGGTCATCAAGATCATGTCTCTGGCTGGCACGAAGCGCTTCGCCCAATCTTTGGAGTCGCGCGGGCATCTGGGAACGCACCTCATCAAAGTGTTCGACGCCTTGGGTCTTGCCGCCTTTCTTGTCGTCGGAGTGGTCGTGGTCTTCGACACATCTGCGCAGCCGCTCTGGTTGTGGGGGGCTATTTCCGCCGGGATAACCACCTCGTTCGGCGGCCTGATGCGCGACTTGTTTCGACACGACCATCTGATTCCGAGTCTCCAGGGGGAACTCTACCCGGAGATAGCGGTCATCTGGGGTCTCGCCCTGTCGCTGTTTTTACAGTGGGAATCCGAGCGCCTGCAGCCGGAAGAGATTTTGTTCGGCGTCGCCATCACCATCCTCGGAGCATTCTCTACCCGTATGCTGGCGATCATTTATCACCTGAAGGGGTGGTCCTACGTGCCTAGATGAGGAACTAGTCAGGTTAGCTGGTGCCGCCATCGGGCACGAAGGCGGACAGGCTTGGGTTTGTTGGACTATAGCTAGACGTGCAAAGATCCGGGAGAACTGCGCGAAGCGCAGCCAAGCAAAAGCGAGTCCGGTCGGCAGCCCTCATCGACGAGATCGGGCGACAGTCACCGCGAGAATTATAATAACTCCACGGGCGATCAGCTGCTGGCTGAACTCCAGACCCATCAGAATGAGACCATTGTTAATCAATCCGATCATGAGCGCGCCGACGATAGACCCGATAACCGACCTGAAGCCGCCGAACAAACTTGTGCCTCCGAGGACGGCCGCAGCAATGACTGACAGCTCGTCACCTTCCCCCAGCTGGAAACGTCCCGATCGAAGACGGCCGGCATAAAGCATCCCGGCAATCGCTGCCGCGACGCTGGAGAGAATCAGCGCCTGCATTTTTATCACGTGTTTTGATGCCGGTAAATCTGGCTGCAGTTTCACTGCCACCAGTCGCCAGTACCTTCCGCCCGAAGGTAGTTTTGCGAAGCACGATGTGGCCAATAATAGCGATAACCAACGCCCACACCAACAAAACGGGCACCGGCCCGAGATTGCCGGATCCGAAGCTGAAATAGTAGGTTCGGTCCAGAATCGGAATAGCAGCGGTGGTGCTGATCCACATGGCTGTTCCACGGGCGATGCCCATCATCGCGAGGGTCACCAAAAACGACGGGATACCAACCCTCGTGGTCAAAAGTCCATTAATTGAACCGACAACCAAGCCCGTCAGAAGCCCGCCAACAATTCCACCGATGAGACCGAACCTTGCCAGCGACATCGCGGTGGTGACCGAGACCAAGCCGGCCACTGCGCCAATAGCCAAATCGATCTCACCGGCAGACAAGACAAACGTCATCGCCACGGCCATGATTGCGATCATGGCCGTCTGGCGGACGATGTTCAGCAAGTTAGTCGGATCAAGAAATCCTTTGTCGGACAGGGTTACGGCAAAAAAGATAAAAATTATGATGAACCCCGCATAGATGACGTATTGACGCCAGTCATCCAGCGCACCGATGGTCGGGCGGGGAACACAGCGAGGCTGTTCTCAGAATACGGTGTTCCGTTGGTGCTCATCGATCGTATGGTTCCCGGTCTGCCTGCACCCACTGTTGCCGCCGACAACGTCGCTGGAGCGTTCGAGGCCACGAAATACCTGCTTTATCTGGGGCATACCCGTATTGGATAATCGTGGGTCGCAAAGCGTTAGGCTCGATGACCGCGCGGGTGGAAGGATATCGCCGCGCCCTGTCGGCGGGCGGCGCGCTTCTCGACGAAGCCCTCATTGTTGATGCTATTGATGTGGGAGTCCAGGGCGGTGCGTATGGAACCGAACAGCTCCTAAACCTGGCCAACCCGCCCACAGCCATCATTGCAATGAACAATCTCCTGGTGCTCGGCGCACTGAACGCGATCCGAGAAAAAGGACTGCAAATCCCATCCGATATTTCGAGCAAAGGCCTTTGGCGGCGGCGTCCGGGGCGACACTCCTACTCGCCGTAGGGAACCCAGACGTTTTTGATTTGGGTGGCGTGTCGGAGATATGCTTTCCATCCTGCCGGTTCTTCGGTGTGCTTATGGTGCCGATTCTTTAACTATGCCACCAATGCGCCAACAATTGGTAAACGATGATCGAAACGACCGTTATTATCAAAAGTAGTTTGAACGTGGACTTCCGGCGAGGCAAAGGCTTTACTGCTGCTTGCTGTTGTGGCAATGGCGGCGGTTGCGGCGACGTTGGCTGAAGGTCTTCCGGCGTCAGGGTCAATTCCTTGGGTGCTTCTAAATCTTCCCGCTTCAACTCCAATGCCGGCTGGTCCTGGTCGATTGTTTCAGGTGTCCATCCCGAGTCTACCAGGTGCTTTGCCAGCTTTATCCACTTACAAATTACGTTCGCCTCCGCTTTGGAGTAATAGCTCGGTCAGTAATTCCCGCCTCTGTTCGGGCACTCAATTTACGCCAAATTCGCGTTTCATAGGGCGTCAACAGGGAAACTGCTTTCTGCCCAATTTCGTCGGTAATCTTACTCTGATAGTATCGCTGCTCTTTGTCGTTCCGGAACACCGGCTCCCGTAGATGCTGCAGCCGGCCACTGGGCCGATCACTATTGGTTTCCCGGGTTCGGCCGGACCTTTTGCTCCAGGGATGGTGTTCGGAAAAGCTTATTCCTGTCCCGGGCAAACCGACCGTTTGTTTGACTCCGCGCTTGCCGATGTTCACCGAGTTCCCCCGGCCGCCGACCGAGAAACTAACGCCACTTTTGCTGAAGTTCAGAGCGAGTCCGGGAACGAGCTTGACTCTCCTTCGGAATCGTAAATTGAACATGTTTCGCTCCGTACCTTTTCACCAGTGCATTTCCGCCGTTTCGAGATTCCTCGTTAGTCATTTACAACAGATCAGGAGATAATTCGAACGTGTAATTCGGCATACGGCCCATGGCCGGATGACCAATGACCGATGAATGATGACCGATGACCGCTGTTCAAATCCTCGGACTCCTGAACTCCTGCAACTCCTGGCCCCTTGCCGTCCCGACAAGCTAGGAAGCTCCCCAGTTCCAGGCAGCCATTTCCAATTTATTCTTGACGGTAAGGGCAAAGTAATTAGAGCTTCGTGAACGTTCACGTTTCTCGGCCCCGATTACCCCCTACTGCGTCTTGCGAAATGAAAAGAATGGCCCACGTGTTTGCCGCAGGCATGCTCATGCTCGGCGGTCTTGAAAGAGAGTTCGCCGCCATGTTGAGAGGCACTCGGTGGTGAAAAATCCGGTGCCAGGGCCGGGCGCGCAGCACGCGCTGCGGATGGTCAACATCGAAAAGTATTTTGGCCCGGTGCGGGCGCTCAGCAACATCAACTTGGAGGTTGGTCGCAATGAGATCGTCGGGTTGATCGGTGACAACGGAGCCGGGAAGTCGACGATCGTGAAAATCCTCACGGGCGTGTTTCCCCCGACCAGCGGCGAATTATACGTGGCGGGCCGCAAAATCGACTTCCGCCGCTATAACGTCCAAAGTGCCCACGCTCACGGCATCGAAACCGTGTACCAGGATAAGTCGCTTGGCGAAAAGCAGGTCCTTTGGCGGAACTTCTTTATCGGACGGCAGATTGTGAACCGCTTTGGCTTCATCGACGTGAAAAAGGAAAAAGCCATCGCCAGGGAAATCATGGTCAACACCATTGGATTCCGCAGCAAGGGCATCACGGTTGATTCCAACGTGAGCGATCTCTCCGGTGGTGAGCGTCAGGGGATCGCCATCGGACGAGCCATGCATTTCGAGGCCGACCTCATCATTCTTGATGAGCCAACCGTTGCTTTGTCTCTCAAAGAAGTGGCAAAGGTAATTAACTTTGTCCACAGGATTAAGGAAGGCGGCAAGGCGAGCATTTATATTTCCCACAGCATTCCGGACGTGTACGAGGTCTGCGACCGCTTCATCGTCCTGGATCGCGGTGAGATCGGCGCAAGCATTCCAAAGAAGGATATTAGTTTGAAAGGTTTGGACGCGTTTCTGCTCGAGTACGCGCACGGCCGGAAAGACAAGGCACAAGCATGAATTTCCTTCGGTCACTCTTTCGGTTTCTGCGCCGGTTGGAAGGTTTCCCGATCGCGATGGTGCTGTTGGTCCTCTACATCGCGTTGATCATCGCCGCTCCCAGCGTTTTCACCCACCCGCTGATCTATCTGTCTTTTCTGGAAACAGTTCCACCGACGCTCATTGCGGCGTTGGGTCTTACCCTGGTTATCACCGCCGGCGAGATCGACTTGAGTTTTCCCGCCGTTGTTTCGCTATCTGGCTTTGCCCTTTCCTGGGGCTGGAAAACCTTTGACCCGGCTTACGGCGCCTGGATTGGCGTCGGGCTGGCCCTGGCGGCCGGCGCTCTGGTTGGCTACATCAATGGCGTGATGGTCGCACGAATCGGCGTTCCATCGATTATGGCAACCCTTGCCACAAATTTTTTCTGGTACGGCATCTCGATTCTGCTAGCGGGCGGACTGCAGGTGGCCCTCAAAGGAAGCCAGGAGAATTTCGTTCACCAGCTTTTTGTCGGACGGCTGTTTGGCAACGTGCCTGCTCAGGCATTCTGGGGGTTGGGGTTGGCTGTGCTGCTATGGTTCATCTTGAACCGGCATAAGTTCGGCGAGGGTATCATGTTTATCGGCGACAATGCCAACGTCGCGCGGGTGATGGGGGTCAACGTCGAAGCGACCCGCATCAGGCTGTTCGCTTTGCACGGCATGATCGCGGCTTTTTCCGGAATCATCGTCACCCTGGATATTGGCGTGTTCTACCCGGATCAAGGCAACTTTCTCCTGGCCGCCATGGCGTCAGTGTTTGTTGGCGGCACCTCAATTGCCGGGGGCGCAGGTTCCATCTTCGGGACCTTTTTCGGAGCTTATATCATTGGTTCGCTGGCCGCCGGCGTGGTGGCGACAACGATCAGCGGCTATTGGGTCCAAGTGGTGGAAGGCCTTGTCATGGCTGCGGTCATCGTGCTCAACGCGGCAACGGGCAAAGGCAAACTCTCTGCGCTTTCGAATCGTTTCCGTCATTGGCGAGGGCCAATTGCCTCGGACCGCGCTCAGGAACTTTTGCCGAAGAACGACCCGACGCCGAACTGATGAAAGGGAGTCGCAGGAGTTCACGAGTCCAGGAGTCGCCGGAGTTCAGGAGTCCAGGAGTTGCAGGAGTCCGGGGATTTCGACAGCGCCCATCAGCATCAGTCGTCGGTCATCGGTCAAAAGAGAGGTTTTACTCTGAGTCAGTTCTCCCATCAGCAACATCACTAAAGAAAGAAAACAGAAAATGAAATGTAGCTCTACCGTTACGGCGCTCGCAGGAGCAGCCGCTTTCGTCCTGGCCCTGGCCCCGGCGAAATCCGCCGACGCCCAAGGCAAGCCGATTGTCGTCTATATGCAAATGGGCGGCGACAAGGGTATGGCCTCGGTATTGGCCCGCACCACTGGTGCAGAAGCCGCCGCCAAGGCCCTTGGCGTTGAACTCCATGAGCAGTACGCAAGCTGGGACACCAAGAAGATGATCGACCAGTTCAAAGAAGCGATTGCCGCCAAGCCTGACGGCATCGCCATTATGGGCCACCCCGGTGAGGACGCCATGGCGCCGCTGGTTGATCAAGCAATCGCGGCCGGCACCATCATCACCAGCGGCAACAACCCTCTGCCCAACCTCGAAGCCAAGTACAAGGAGAAGGGTTTTGGCTATGCCGGTGCTGACCTGTATAAGGGTGGTTACCTGACTGGACAGGCGATGGTCGCGAGTGGGAAGCTCAAGGCCGGTGACAAGGCCCTTGTGTGGGACATCTGGCATCAGGAAGGCCGCAGCAAGAGTCCTCAAGGAATGTTTGATGCCCTGGAGAAGACTCTCGGGAAGGGCAATGTTGACAAGCTCGATGTAACTCAGGATGTCGACTCTGATCCGACCAAGGGTATCCCGATCATGACGGCCTATCTGGCGGCCCATCCTGATCTCAAGGCCATCGGAACGCAACACGGTCAGATCACGGCCATCTTGCCCAAGATCCTCAAGGACGCTGGCAAGAAACCCGGTGACGTCGTGGTCGGAGGTATTGACCTCGGCCCGGACGTCATCGCCGGAATTCGGGCTGGCTACGTCGTGGCAAGCTTTGACCAGCTTTTGTACCTTCAGGGCTGGTACCCAGTACAACAAATCTGGTTGACCAAGAATTACCTCGTCCCCGGTTTGCACAACGACACGGGTGTCGGCGAAGTCACGCCGGCTAACGTCGATGTCATTGCCCCCCTGATCGAAAAAGGCTTCCGTTAATCAACGGATTCATTTTCGCCGGTAAAGATCGATCCGAGATAGGAAGGAGAAGGCAGATACGGGAATGGTCTTCGGACGGCGCTGCAAATCTCGAGCTTTGAGAAATGTAATTTGATTTCGCCCTCACGCCTCGTGTTTGCCGCCTTCGTCCCGGCGTCGATGGAACGCCGGAGGGTCGCTCGCCGGAAACGTTTCCTCGAGCGCTTCATCTATTTGATCGTTATCCGGTTCCTCGTTATCCGAGTCTGGTATTGGCTCGCTCTTCCCTTTCTTATCTTCCTCTGGGTAGGGCATGATGTTTCCTTGTTTTTATTCTGACAATCGATCAAAACGCCTGGAGCGGACGGGCCCGCCGTCTGGAAATAAATCACGGTTTTCACCCTTTTCATCGATTAGTTGGAGGGGGTTCCGAAGGAGGGAAAACCCGCGACTAAAGACTACGTTGGCAACAACCATCGCCTCCACTCCATTGTACAGAGGCACCTGACAGAACGGTAAACGACGCGACCAACCGTCGATATCCGGTATCGGATATCGCGTTGGATGTTGAAGATTCGCTTTGGTGAGTCGAATATCCGTTCGATGGCGGCCAAATCGAAAGTCATAGTCGAGGTGGGAGGCCGCACCCTGGAGCTTTCCAACCTTGATAAGGTTCTTTATCCGCAGACAGGGTTTACCAAAGGCCAGGTTATCGAATACTATACGCGGATCGCGCCGGTACTTTTACCGCACCTGTCCCGACGTCCGATTAGTTTGAAGCGGTACCCGGAGGGAGTGGACGAATTTTTCTTCTATGAAAAACAGTGTCCATCGCATCGCCCGGGGTGGCTGCAGACAGCGACGGTGACCAGTCAAAGACGAGAAGGCAAAATCGATTACTGCGTTCTGGACGATCTGCCGTCCCTGGTCTGGGCGGCGAACCTGGCCGACCTTGAGCTTCACACTTTTCTGCATCGTGCTCCGGCGGTCGAGAAACCGACCATGCTTGCATTCGACCTGGATCCGGGGCCGCCGGCTAACCTCATTAATTGTTGCCGAGTCGGGCTCTGGGTAAGAGATATGCTGAAAGAGGTTGGACTCGAGTCTTTTGCCAAGACATCCGGCTCGAAAGGGCTCCAGGTCTACGTTCCGTTGAACACCGCGACGACTTATGATCGAACGAAGGAGTTTGCCCACGAACTCGCATTGCGCCTGGAACGGGAACATCCTGATCAAGTTGTCTCGAAAATGGCCAAGAATTTGCGTCGCGGAAAGGTCTTCGTGGATTGGAGCCAGAACGATGACCACAAAACGACTATTTGTGTCTATTCTCTGAGGGCGAAGACCGTTCCGTCTGTATCGACTCCGCTGAGGTGGGCCGAGGTGGAATCGGGTAGTTCGGCGCGGGGTAAACGCGTCCTGCAATTTGGGCCGGACGAAGCGCTTCGACGCGTGGAAAAATACGGAGATCTTTTCGCGCCAGTGTTGAAACTAAAACAAAAACTACCAGGAGCGGCGATCAAAGTTTAATGAGAATACTTCTATGGACTCAGCAGAAGAACCGGTGCAGGAGCCGAGAGAATTTCTGGAAGAGGAAGTCGAGTCGGGAGTAAGTGAATCGACGACTGATCCGTTGGCAGAACCCCCTGCTTCGCGGGGTTTTGAGGTACCGCGGATCACTCCTGACCTTGATGAAGAAGATGCGCGGACGGAACCGCCCGAGGAGGCGGAGGGGTATGGGACGGCTAACGACGAATCTCTCGAGGAAGGAACGGAGTTGTAGGCGGAGTTATCACTGGCCAAAGACGGCGCCTCCGTCGATAAAGCTATGGCGGACACGGTCAAACAAGTTCTCGCCCGAGGCTCGGAGAAAGAAGCTGTCTCGCGACGCAATCTATGGCCTTGTATCGGTAGGGCGAAAATTCATTCGAGCGTCAGCGAGAACTTGTTTGAGCCGTCTGGACGTGTGCCACCTCCAACGCCCGGCTCAAACGAGTTCTCGCTTGGCGCTCGAATGAATTTTCGCCCTACCAGCGCAGAGCCCAAGAATGTTCCGAGACGCTCTCTAAATTCTCGCCGTACCAGCACACAGCAAAGCCACATCGCTTCCGCAGCTGGGAATATTTCGGTCGGTGGCGCCCTCAACTGATCACTGTATATTGAGATGATCAGGCAATTACTTGGGCTCCTGCTGGCTGGCACCGTTGCCTTGGCCGGCACAGCCTGGGGTCAAACGAGCGCAAATCTAATAAAGGATATGTCAAAACTTCCGCAGGATGAGCTAAAGCAAAAGCTGACGCCGGAACAATATTATGTCACTTGCCAGGACGGGACTGAACCACCTTTTCGCAATGCCTACTGGAATAATCATGCGGAAGGCCTCTATGTCGACGTCATTTCCGGAGAACCGCTGTTCAGCTCCAATGATAAATTCGATTCGGGGACAGGATGGCCGAGTTTTAGCAAACCGATTATCCAAGCAGCCTTGAAAGAAAAAACCGACTCCAGCCTCGGAATGGATCGCACCGAGGTTCGCGGCGCGAAAAGTGACGCACACCTGGGACATGTCTTTGAGGATGGCCCGAAGCCAACCGGCCTGCGTTTCTGCATGAACTCAGCAGCGCTGCGTTTTATTCCGGTTGATCGCTTAGAAGCGGAAGGCTATGGCGAATACCTCAAGCTTTTCAAAAAAGGGGACAAGTGAGGTTTTACCGTGATCAGAACGATAACTTTCTTGGCTGCTTGCGTGTTGGGACTCTCTAACTTTTCTTTTGGACAAATGACGGAAAGCAAAAACGCGGGAACCACGGAGACAGCGGTGTTTGGTGGCGGTTGTTTCTGGTGTTTGGATGCCCAATTTAAGTTGTTGGATGGAGTAAAAAAAGTGACTTCGGGTTACGCCGGGGGCACCACGAAGAACCCGACTTACGAGCAGGTGTGTAGCGATGAAACTGGGCATGCGGAGGTGATCAAGGTCGAGTTTGACCCGGCGAAAATCACTTATGCAGATCTGCTCCGGAAGTTTTTTCTGGCTCATGATCCAACCACCTTGAACCGGCAAGGCCCCGATACCGGCACACAATACCGCTCAATTATTCTTTACGAAGATGACAAACAGAAAGCGGTTGCTGAACAAGTGAAAGCAGAAGCGCGAAAGAGTTGGCCGGACCCGATCGTAACGCAGATTGTCCCGCTCAAGGAATTCTACGCGGCTGAAGATTATCACCAGGATTATTTTGCCAAGAATCCCCAGGCCGGCTATTGCCGCCTGGTCGTGGCGCCCAAAGTCCAGAAATTTGAGGAAGAGCTGGAGAAGGAAAAAGTACAGGCGCAGCGATGAAGGCCCTGGAGCTCTTACGTCCCGCGGCCAATTCCGGCCGAGAGCGTCGTGGAGTGCGCGCGACTTGTCGCCGCTCTGAGATCGGGCGGAGCGCGACTGCCAAGGATGCGGGTCTTCTCGACAGGGACTCCGCATTTTATTGGTTCGACTCGCGGCAGGGGCCGCGCGCCGCGCGGATCCTGGAGCGGCGACAAGTCGCGCGCACTCCACGACGCGCCGAACGCTCGCTCGCGGCAGGCTTTTCCAGGTCGTTCGCATTTTTTGGAGCCTTGAACGCAGCGAAGAGAGCGTTGAACATGCGGCGCAATGAGAGAGGGTCTTTTCCGAAAATCGGTACTCGTCGGGTTAGCGGTGCTCCTTATCAGACCTGAACACGCGGCGCTCAGCCGGGACCTCAGTGTGCCGTTTACTCCCTATGGGCAAAGATTGACGCCCACTGCAGCGCCTGGCGCGCAGCTGCAATATCTGAATGCCGGGTTGCCGGATTTGCCGGAGCTCGCCGCCGGGGGAGCGATGAACTGCCTCGCGAGTCCGGACCAAAAAACTTTGCTGGTGTTGACGAGCGGTTATAACCAATTCCGAGACAAGGCAGGAAAAAGCCAGGCCGAAAATTCTGAGCAATACCTATTCATTTTTCAGATCGATCACCACACGCCGGAGAGAAAACAGGTTCTTCGGGTGCCGAATACTTTCGCAGGCGCGGCTTTTAGTCCGGACGGAAAAAGCCTTTATGTCGGCGGCGGCTGCGACGATAACGTCCACATTTTCCACCGGCAATCTGATGAGTCATGGGCCGAAGCGGGACTCCCGATAAGCCTGGGCCACCGGAAGGCTGAGGAGAAGTCCGGCAGTGTCGAACCGGTGACTGGAGGCTTAGCGGTTACGAATGATGGTGCCAAGCTGGTAGTAGCCAACGTCTATAATGATTCGGTTTCGGTGATCGATCTGACCAGCAGACAGGTAAGCGAGATTGATTTGCGTCCCGGCGGACAAAGCCCGGCTCAGTCCGGCGTGCCGGGCGGAGAGTATCCTTATTGGATCGGCCTTAAGGGAACGGCCACGGCTTATGTTTCGAGCCTGCGAGATCGCGAGATCGTGAAGGTAAACCTGGCGGGGACTCCGCAAATTGAAACGCGGATCAAGGTACCGGGTAACCCGAATCAGATAGTGCTGGAGCCGAAGCAGAAACTTCTCTATGTGACTGCCGACAACAGCGACCGGCTGCTCGTGATAGACACAGAAACGGATCGCGTCGTGCAGGTAATCCCGACGATCCCGACGCGCCTAGCCACCAATCTGCGGCGTTACAAAGGGATGTCGCCCAATGCACTGGCGCTTGCTCCGGGAGGAAACCGGGCCTACGTCACGGACGCGGGAAGCAACGCCGTTGCCGTAATCGCCGGTCTGCCGAAAGCAGGAAAATGCATCGGGCTGATTCCAACGGCACTGTGTCCGTACGGGATCGCGACCAGTCCTGATGGCCGGTGGATGTATGTCGTCAGTGGTCGGAGTGTTTCCGGACCCAATCCTGGTTTTTTTAAGGACAAGGACGAAAACCAGTATGTCGAGCAGCTACAGCGCTCGTCGCTCCTGTCCCTCCCCGTGCCGACGCCGGAGCTTTTGGAGAGTCTCACCAGGCGGGTAGCTGAAAATAACGGTTTCGGCAGGACAACCGGAAAAGAAGATCAGCGGCTCTTCGCTGAACTGCACCGGCGCATCAAGCACGTGATTTATATTATTAAAGAGAATCGGACTTACGACCAGATTCTCGGCGATTTAGGCAAGGGGAATGGTGACCCCGGCATCACGGAGTTTGGCCGGGCGATCACGCCTAACTTTCATCAGCTGGCAAGCCAATACGTTGATCTGGATAATTTCTTTGATTGTGGCGATGTGAGCGCTGACGGATGGCCCTGGAGCACGGCCGCCCGAGAAAGTGAATTTGGCCGGCGAGCGGTTCCGTTGGACTATTCGGAGCGGGGTACGACCTACGATTACGAAGGTACCAACCGCGGGATCAACGTTGGGCTTGCGACCGTGCAGCAGCGAAAAGCGGCCAACCCCGATTCTCCGGATGACCCGAATCTTCTGCCGGGCACAGCTGATGTAGCGGCCCTGGATGGTCCGGAGGGAACCCCGCCCGAACAGGGTTATCTCTGGAACGCGGCTCTCAGAGCAGGGCTGACCGTTCGCAACTATGGTTTTTTTTGTGACCTGTCCCGCTACAGCGCTGAATCAAGCAGACGCATTCCCCGAGAACACAACCCGGCGGAAAATCAGTTGGTGGTGGCCTTTCCGGCCAAGTCTGAGCTGGCCGCTAACTGCGACCGGTACTACCGAGGCTTTGACACGGGTTTTCCCGATTACTGGAGAGAGATTGAATGGGAACGCGAGTTTTCGCAGTTCGTCAAGGACAGGAAGCTGCCGTCGCTGGAGCTGGTTCGCCTGGGTAACGACCACACCGGCAGTTTCCGGGATGCGATCGATGGAGTGAACACCCCGGAACTGCAACAGAGCGACAATGACTATGCCGTGGGACGTCTCGTGGAAAAAGTCGCGCACAGTCCGTTTCGGGGAGACACGCTCATCTTTGTTATCGAAGATGACGCGCAGGCCGGGGCGGATCATGTCGATTCACACCGCTCAACTACTTATATTGTCGGACCATATGTGAAACAAGGCGCGGTTGTTTCCCGGTTCTATAACACGGTCACTCTGCTCCGAACTATCGAGGATATACTCGGTCTGGATCATCTGGACCTCTTCACGGCAACCCAATCGCCGATGGCTGACGTGTTCGATTTGGCGCACAAGGATTGGAGCTTCGAGGTCAAGCCTGCGGAAATCCTCTATAACACGCAGCTACCTCTTCCGCCCCGCAAGGAGACGTCAAATGTTCCACGTCCGACGCATGACGCCGCATATTGGGCCGACAAAACGGCAGGCTTCGATTTCAGCCGGGAAGATCATTTGTATGATCCCGAGAAGTATAACCGGATTATCTGGGAGGGGCTGAAGGGAGATGTGCCCTATCCGGCAGGGGAGAGCGAGTAGCGAGTAGCGGGTGCCGAGTAGCGCGGACGGCCTCGTCCGTACATTCGTCCAACGCCCTATGCATGCGCGACGTCGGTGAACTCCAATAACCTGGCTTGGTTTGGACGTCGGACAAACGGGCTGCCTCGCGACCTGCCAAGGCCCGGTCGCCAGAGTACGGACGAGGCCGTCCGCGCTACTCGGGACCCGCTACTCGGGACTCGGGACTCGCTAGTACCCGATCGCCTCCCCATCTTTCCGGCTCTCGGACGCGCCGCAATAGATCCCAGTCTGAGGATCGCGCATGATCGCCTGGTATCCGCCGAATCCTCCAAGATCGTACCCGATCTTGTGACCGCGATCCATGAGTTCGCGGACAGTCTCGTAGGGAACTCCGGATTCCAAATAGACCGTGCCACCGTCGGTCATTCTTTGATCGGTCGGCTCGGACGAGCCTGCATGTTGCCAGCGGGCGGCGTCTCCGGCCTCCTGCAAATTCATCCGGAAATCGATCAGATTGGTGAGCACCTGAACATGACCCTGCGGCTGCATGTCACCTCCCATCACGCCGAAGGCGAGCCACGGTTTACCATTTCTCAATACGAATCCCGGGATGATGGTATGGAAGGGACGTTTGCCCGGAGCGTACACGTTGGGATGGCCTGGCTGCATAGAGAAAAGCTCACCACGATCCTGAAAGCCGAACCCAAGCCCGGGCACTACGATCCCGGAACCCATTCCGAGGTAGTTGCTCTGGATGATTGATATCATCGAGCCCTCCGGATCTGCCACGCAAAAGCAAGTGGTGTCGCCATGCGCCAGGGAACCCGTTCCCGCATCGTAGCGCTTTGCGGCGTGCCGAACGTCAATGAGATTGCGGCGCTCCGCCGCATACTGTTTGGACAAGAGCTTGTCCAAGGGCGCCGCAACAAAAGCGGGATCTCCGTAGGCGCGAGCCCGGTCTTCGAAAGCCAATTTTTTAGTTTCAATCATGACATGCAATTCATCCGGACTATTGAACCCCATTTCGCGCAGATTGAACCCTTCCAGAATATTGAGCATCTCGAGGGCAGTAACGCCTTGGGTGTTAGGAGGTAATTCAAAGACGTCATAACCACGGTAATTCGTTGAGATGGGGTCTACCCATTCGGAGTGATGAGCGGCGAGATCCTCTTTGCGCAGATAACCCTGATGAGTTCGGAAAAATGAGTCGATCTGCTCGGCAATTGCGCCACTGTAGAAAACATCTCGGCCTTGCTCGGCAAGCAGCCGATAAGTGTGCGCGAGGTCTGGGTTTTTGAAGAGTTCGCCTTTTTGCGGTGCCTTGCCGTCATGGGTAAATGTGGAGAGGATGGCTCCGGGTTGATTCGCGAGAACCGCGACTTCTCGGCCCCAGTCGTAGGCGATCACTTCCGAGACCGGGAAACCGTTTTCGGCATAATCGATCGCCGGAGCCAACAGTTCTGACATCGGCAGTTTACCGAAGCGATCATGTAACTGAAACCAAGCGTCCACGGTACCCGGCACGCTGATCGGGAGCATCCCGAACTTGGGGATCGTCTTCGTTCCAAGACGTTCCAACTCACTCTTTAGCTGCTCATAGCTGAGGCCGCCCGGCGAGCGACCGCTCCCGTTAATTCCGTACAAATGCTGGGTCTTTGCATCCCAGACGATGGCAAAGAGATCGCCGCCAACCCCGCAGCTGATGGGTTCCATCAAGCCCAGCGCGGCGTTCGCGGCGATCGCGGCGTCTACCGCCGTGCCACCTTTCTTCAGAACATCGATCGCGATCTGTGAGGCGAGCGGCTGGGCGGTACAAGCTATCCCGTGAGTGGCAAACACTTCTGAGCGTGTCGCGAAGGATTTTCCTGTTAGGCGATCCATTTGGCTGAAACCAGTGGAGACGAGGAAAGCGAGGAAAGCAATGGAGCAAACGTGGGCTGAGCGCATGCGTTGCATAGGAGTTCAGGGAAGTTCAGGGAAGTTCAAGGGAGTTCGAGGAGTTGCAGGAGTCCGGAAGTTGCGGGAGTTGCAGGAGAGGGCGCGCCACCGGAGCTGACTCGGGCCTCGGGACTCGCCACTCATTGCACCAGCACGACCACGGAGCGGCTGTCTACTTCGTAGGTGGGACCCGCTGCCGGTAAATCATCGCTCGGGCCCAGAATCTCTCGAGGGGATGGTTGAGCGGTGTCAATGACGCGAAACCAAGGACGCGAAAGCCCGTCGCAGATCGTGAAAACGCGCGGTTCGGCGCTGGCATTCGCCATGACATAGAGATCGTTGTCGTTGAGTCGCTCGCCCTTGAGATAATAAGCGAACACTTGTGAGCGATAGGAAAAATCGACGGCCGAACTCGTGCCGCGCCATTTGATATCGTCCCGCCAGAAGCCGCTTCGAGAGAGGCTGGGATGCGCTTTTCGAAAGCTAATCATGAGTTTAACAAATCGGAAAAAGGACTGGTTCTGTTGCAATCGGTCCCAGTTCAACCAAGTGGTTTCGTTATCCTGATTATACGGATTATTGTTACCGGACTGGGTGTGGAGAAACTCGTCACCGGCGGAAAACATCGGTATGCCGTTGGCGAGGAGCAGCAGGCAAAATAAATTCCTTGCTTGCCTCTCCCGCAGCATTCGAACTTCTGCGGGGGCTCCGTCGTCGCCTTCCCAACCGCAATTCCAGCTGAAGTTCTCGACGGTCCCGTCCGCGTTGTTGTGACCGTTCGCAAGATTGTGGCGGTCATTAAAGGAGACCAGGTCATACAGCGTGAAACCGTCGTGCGAGATGACATAGTTAATGCTGTAGAAAGGGCGCCGCGCTTCTTCCAGACGGTCCGGAAACAGATCGTCACTCCCATAGAGTCGCCGCATGACTGCGCCGACCATCCCGGCATCGCCACGAACAAATCGTCGAACGTCATCCCGAAATTGGCCATTCCACTGATGCCAGAACATACCTGGGAACGCGGTTCCGAGCTGGTAGGCCCCGCCGGCGTCCCATGGTTCGGCGATCAGCCGGACCTGGCTGAGGACAGGGTCTGTCCGGATGGCAGAAAGGAGAGGCGGATCTATCAGGTCGATTGAACCGTCGGAGGAGCGGGTCAGAATGGAAGCCAGATCAAACCGAAAACCGTCTACCCGCATTTCCTGCACCCAATACCGAAGACTCTCGAGGACAAGACTGCGGATGCCAGGATCGCTGATATTCAGCGTGTTACCGGTTCCGGAGAAATCAGCGTAGGGCCGAGCCTGATCGGTGGACATCAGGTAAAAACTCGCGTTGTCGATCCCTTTAAAAGAATAGGTCGGACCCGTGTGGTCAGCCTCGGCGGTGTGATTGTAGACAACGTCCAGGATGATTTCGATTCCCGCGGCGTGCAAAGCGTCCACCATCTGCTTGAATTCTTTGACTGGATCGCCGCGTGCTGAAGAATATTCGAGGTGGGGTGCGAAGAAGTTGAGCGTCATGTAGCCCCAGTAATTTCCCTCCTGAGGGTCAAATTGCTGGACCGGCATCAGTTCAACAATCGTGACCCCGAGATCCCGCAGATAAGGGATTTTTTCGATAATTCCAAGAAAAGTGCCGCGGCAGTCAGGGTTTACTCTGCTGGTGGGGCTGACGGTAAACCCTTTGACATGGAGTTCATAGATAATCGCGTCCGAAAAATGGCGGGGAGCATGGCTGTTTGACCAGGCAAAATCCGGAATTTGCGAGCTGAAAACACCCAGGGGAGCGCGTCCGGCGTTACTCCCGCTTTTCTGCGCTGATGCTCGATTGAAATCAGGTGGAAAAAAAACTTCTTTCGCAAACGGATCCAAAAGGATTTTCGATCGATCGAATGCGTGCCACTGATTCGGACCGCGCGGGGCGGGACCGTCTACCCTATATGCGTAATAGCAGCAGCCCGCCAGCTCCGCAGCTTTCAAGCGGCAATGCCAGACTCTCTTCGTTTTGTTGCTGAGCGGTTTTAGCTCGATCTCGACTCGCGGTTTTGTCACATCAGCCTTGCCATAGAGCAGGAGTGTGACAGCGCGAGCGTTCTGGGAGTACAAGGCAAAGTTGTAGGCCTGTTCCTCCGGAATGTAACAGACGCCGAGCGGCCCCGGCGAGCCTTCAAATGTGGGCCAGGAAACTGGTTTGGGTGGCCAGACCGAGTCGCTCATCGAGATGGAGATTTAACGTTCGAAAGAGAAGGTTCAAGTTTGGAATGTTGCGGGAGCGGCTGGTAACACCTTTGACCTGAACGAATGGCAGTTCGAGCGGGACATCGTGGAGTGCGTGCGACTTGTCGTCGCTTTGGAACCGCGCGAAGCGCGGCTACCAAAGAAAAGTGTGCCTTTCGCCAGGAAATTTCTCTACTTTGTGGTTCGGTCCTCGGCGTGGCCGCGCGCCCTCCTTCGCTGTCGCGGACTCGACGTCCAGCGGGCGAGCCGCGCGTTCCAAAGCGTGCGACAAGTCGCACGCACTCGTGCGCCTGGGAGGGCGCACCAACAGTGGGGTGGAAGTCCCCATCGGACAGAAGCACTGGCTGTCCGTAGTCGAAGGTAACTGCGTCGTCGAGAGGCGGGGTGGAGAGCAACCGGAGGCGAATGACCAGTCCATAACTAAAACAATGGTGAACTCGATTCGGCCTAATGCATTGGCGAGCCTGCGAGTGAAAGGCGAAGCCCAGAACGGAAAGCTGCCCGGAAAGGGAAAACGGCAACACAGCGACCGGCTCTAGGACGAGACAGTGAGCGTGGAGAACGGAGTGCATGGGGTGGGTGGAGATAGAATGGTCAGAAGTTGGAGCGACAGTAACCAGGGATCACGATCCGGGAAAGGAGCGGCGTTCATGACCAGCAGAGAGTCCGAAGAACCGTGCCCGGAAGGTGACAGAGCCTTCGTAGTAGCGAAGAAGCGGGGTAACGCCCGTGGAGCCAAGGGAGGCAGGAAGGTGGAAGCGTGAAAGTCAGGACAGAGGAACACAAACCCTCGGTAGTGCCGGCAACGGCTCCACAAGGGGGAGAGATCCGTGCCCGGTGGGCCTGGGTCGAACCAGTGGTCTGGACAGAACGCATGTTGGCAACCCTGGAAACGGGGATTGAAGGAGGAAAGTGGTTTCGGTTGATTGATAAAGTCTGGAGTCCAAAGAATCTGACTCGAGCGCTGGAAAAGGTCGTGGCCAAAGGCGGCAGCCCTGGGATCGACTCCCAGAGCGTGCACCAAGTCCAAGTCCACCAAAACCAGACGATCAGGAAGTTAGAGCAGGAACTCACGAGCCAATCAATATCAGCCGCAAAGCAGTCAAACGGGTCTGGATTCCAAAGCCTGGGAGTCAAGAGAAGCGGCCGCTAGGAGTACCGGTGGTCCGGGATCGGATCGTCCAAGGAGCCCTGCTCCAAGTGATTGAGCCGATCTTTGAACGCGATTTTGCTCCGCAAAGCTATGGGTTCCGTCCGGGCAAAGGATGCAAGGACGCATTGCGCCGAGTCGAGGAGCTGCTCAGAAGCGGCTATCACTGGGTGGTCGATGCGGATTTGAAATCCTACTTTGACCCATTCCGCAAAAGGCTTTGCTGCAGTGCATCGAGGAAAAGATCGCGGACGGGAGGGTGTTGGGACTCGTGGAACAGATGCTCCAGGCAGGAGTCATGGACAGTGCTAAAGGATGGCAACCGACCGAGCAAGGCACACCGCAAGGGGCGGTCATCAGTCCATTGTTATCGAATATCTATCTGAATGGATTGGACTGGCAAATGGCACAAAAGAGCTTTGAAATGGTGCGCTACGCCGATGACTTCATCGTGCTGTGTCGCGAGCCAACAACAAGCCCAAAGAGCCCTCGAAGAAGTCCGTCATTGGGTGGAAGCAAACGGCCTAATCCTGCACCCGCACAAAAGCGCGACTGATCGATGCCAGTCAACCCGGAGGCTTCGACTTCCTGGGTTACCATTTTGAGCGGGACATGAAATGGCCGCGAAAGAAAAGCATGGATAAACTGAAGGACACGATCCGGGAAAAGACCCGTCGCAGCGAGGGCCGTAGTCTGCAGGCCATCTGCGCGGATCTCAATCGAAGCCTGCGCGGCTGGTTCGAGTACTTCAAGCACAGTAAAAGCCCTGTCTTCGGAGCCGTCGACGAATACACCCGGGGCCGACTGCGCAGTATCCTGCGTCAACGGATGGGCAAAGAAGGACACGGTCGCGGAAGCGATCATCAACTCTGGCCCAACACCTACTTCTCCACAGTGGGCTTGTTTTCCTTTCGACAAGCACATCGTGTGGCTTGCCGATCTTCTTAGAAGTTAACCACCAACTGGAGAGCCGGATGCGGGAGATCCGCCAGTCCGGTTCGGAGGGAGGGGCGCTGCTAATCCGGCGTCCCTACCCCTATCAAATCAGCGCGTTGCCGGAGTGCGAACCACGTACGAGCGGCTGATCTTGTCGTGCCAAGCCTGTTTCTGGGGATCGAACAAGATCCAGATGAAACCAAGGCCGAGCGGCAGAAAAGAAATCAGACTGGCTAATGCTCGGAGAGCCGAGGTGCCGGTATCACGAGTGAGCAAGCCGCCGTCATGCCGGCGGACTTCCAGGCCCAGGATAATTTCGCCTAAGGTGGCACTTCGCCATACGTACATCCCGAAACGGTACAATGCCCAGAGGATGAGCGTATAACGATTCAGGTGGACTGTGTTGAGAACGGTGTAGAGTAGAACGATATCAATGATATTGGCCAGTAACCGAGGCCAAAATTCAGCCGGGATTTCCGCCGGCGTCACCGAAGCAGCTGGCGAGGCGCCAACTGGCGGGGCCACCGGCAAGGCGAGAGATCCGGGCTGCGGCTCGCCTTGATGCGCCGAAGGTGAGGTCGTCGGAACGCCTTTTGGGCGGGTACGCTCCACCAAATAAATGGTAAACGCGCCCAGGCCGAGAAGGAACACGGCGGTGCTGGCGAGAAAACCAATGACAGGGATGGTATAGAGAACCCAGCAAATAATAGCTCCCAGGCAGATCCAGACCAGAGGCGCGTAGTCAGGTCGCTGGAGATCAGGCTGCACTGCCGACAAGTGACCCGACGGGGTTGGGGGTGGCGTAGCAGTGGTGACAGGCTGCGTTCCTGGTGCCTCGACACTCCCTCGGCCAAGATGGGGTGCCATCTTTTTTCCGATGACCTGAAACAGCGCGGTGTTGCCTATTGCCGAAAAGACTAAAACCGCACCAAGCACCAGAGGAATCGCGAGAATTCCGATCAAGGTCAGGAGAAGAAGAAAACAGAGAAAGGCGGCGGCGGGCACAATCGCGATCCCGGCTAAAACCGCGGCGGGCGCGCGTTCCTGAATGATCTGGCCGGTCTCCGCGACCGGTCGCGGAAGAAAAAAACCAACCGCGATACAGGAAGCAAAACTGACCAGGCAGAAAAACCAGGAAATGCCGGAAGTTAGAGACATGGGCCGAAGAAGAAGGACGGTATGAGCGAACCAGTGATGAATACCTTGCAGCATACCCGGTGAAAGGAAGTCCATCTGCATCTGGTCGCCACTGACGTGAATGCTCTCGTCTTTCCGGCCCGAGGACAGAAACGTCACGTAGTCTCCGTTGATCGTTGCGCCGGTTTCGAGGTTCACCTTTGACGCGACGCTCACGAAATCCCCGTTTATGGTTCCCCGGATCGTGGCACTGGACCCGACCAAGACCACGTCGCCATTGACGTTGCCAGCGATCTCGGCCTGAGCCCCGATCAGCACCAGGTCACTGTTCTGAGCTTCGCCTTCTTCCAGCTTATAGTTGTGTCCGATAATTACCTGTTGGTGGTTCGAAGCGTCAGAGCGGTGAGACTTCGCTCGAGTGACGACCGCGCCGATCCAACTGGCCTGATCGTTCCAGCGATCAACGCTGACTGTGCCCAGGGTACTCGGTACGGAATGGGAGCGGCTTTCGATCGAAAACCCGCTCGTGGCGAGCGCGTTGCCGCAGAGCAATAGAATACCCAGCCCTGAGAAAAGACGGCGCTTCATCGGACGGTCGACAGCCGTTGAACGGCTTTGGCAGCCGCGATGCAGAGAAGATAACTCGATAAAAACAGAATCCCGAGCAACACCAGCAACGGGATGGAGCCGATCCTGCTCTGAATTACCATCGTCTGGAAAGACTCAAGGACAACCGCGGCGCCGCGGATCGCGGGTGAGCCTTGAAACAGAGCTCCGGCGAAACTATTGGTCAGAAGGCTCACCACGAGAACAATCAGAGCCAGACCAATCGCGAGAGCGGGAGCCAGCTCGGAGCGGCGATCAAAAATTCGCAAAAACCAAGGTCGTCCGGCGCGGGCGCGCACTTCCGCCATTACTTTCGGCAGAAGCGTTTCCGGAGCCTCGAGCTCGTCCAGAGACTTCAGCTCCGCGTCCAGCCAATCGTGTTCCTGGTCATTCATCGGTTTTTTGTAGGATCGTTCGCAGAGCCTCGCGTCCCCGATGAATATCGGTCTTAATTTTGGCCAGCGAAACGCTGAGTTTTGCGGCAATTTCCTCGTAGCTCATCTCTTCGAAGTGAAAGAGCACGAGGGGGACCCGCTGCGCATCCGGCAATTGGCGGAGCGCCAGTTCGAGGCGTTCTTTCCGTTCCAGTGAAGACTCGGGAGAGGGGATTTCCGGAGTTTGTTCCTGCTCGGAGAAAAAACGCCAACGGGCTCGGTACCGATTGAGGTGGTTAATTGCCAGATTGGTCGCCACGGTTTTGAGCCAGCCGCCGATTCGGCTGCTCTGCTGCAGTTCAGAAAATCGATCGAACGCTTTGATGAACACCTCTTGAGTGATGTCCTCCGCGTCAGCAGAATTTCCGAGGATGCGGGTCGCGACGGAGAAAACCATATTCTGGTAGTTTCGAACAAAGATCTCGAACTCCTGAACTTCGGGCATGCTCGCGGACAGTCCGCGGGAAGCGTATTCAGGGAGCGCAAAGAACTGCAGCGCCGCGGTGGTACCCATCTTGGCAGGAGTTTGCGGACCAATCAAACGCGAAGCAAAGACAACTGATAGACACAGATCATCGTGGCGAGCAACCCCCAGAAGCCCAGCCACACGACAGCGGCTTCTTCCAGCGCTTCCGAGTAATCGCCGGCTGCCGCCCGGATCCAATTAGCTGAACTGACCGTGACCATTTGCTGTTTGCCGGGTCGAAACTGAACAATCTTGTTTTCCATAAGCAATAACTGATTCCATGAGCAGGACACGGCAAAGGGGTGGAAAGTTGCAAAAGATGGAAAGGTGCGAGTCCCGAGTCCCGATCGCCCGATTATCCCAAGGCCGACAAAACCTGTACCCGCTACCCGGGACTCGTTACTAATAAAGGTCCTGTATCCGTGGGGTGAAACTGCAGAGAATGCCTCGCTCCGCGGCCTCGGCTGAGGTCCGGTAGGGAGAGAATTTATCTGAGCCTTCGGCGAAGACTCGTTCGAGCCGGGCGCTGGAGCGGCCACGCCTAAGACGGCTCAAACAAGTTCTCGCTAAGGCTCGAATAAATTTTCGCCCTACCGTAACAGGGCAAGAGACACGTTCCCAGAAAAGCTCTTTCTCGCCAAACCAACTAGGTCTGCGCGGATGGATGTGGGTTGCGGAAGGGGAACCTCGCGTTACGATCAAAGAGCAATGCAGGAATCAGAAAACGTGCTTTCGCGGGCGAATCCATGGTTGAAAGACCTGGTTAGTTATATCTCGGGCAAACCGATCGAAGACGTCGCGCGCGAGCTCGGACTGGCGCCGGAACAAATCATCAAACTTGCCTCCAATGAGAATCCGCTAGGCCCGTCGGAGAAGGCCCTGGATGCTATTCGAGCGGCAGGTACGCGGCTGAATTTTTATCCGGACGGCGGCGGTTTTCATCTGCGGTCGGAAATTGCCCGGAGATTTCAGCTGACGCTGGGCCATATTATCCTGGGAAACGGTTCCAACGAGATCATCGAATTTCTGGGACACGCTTTTCTCCAGCCGGGAGACGAAGTGCTCACCGCCGAGTACGCCTTCGTTGTCTACAAATTAATGGCGCAATTGTTCGGAGCGGAAGCAACGGCCGTGCCGGATCGTTCGTTTACCTGCGATGTGCAGGCCATGGCAGCGGCGGTGACACCAAGAACCAAGCTTATTTACCTGGCAAACCCGAATAATCCAACCGGGACTATGGTGGCCGAAGCGGGGTTAGATTGGTTAGTGGCCAACGTCAGGTCCGACGTGGTGATTGTGTTGGACGAGGCTTATTACGAATTTCTGGAGCAACCTCCGAACACTCTGAAGTACGTGCGGGAACAGCCAAACGTCATCTTGTTACGGACTTTCTCGAAGATTCAAGGTCTGGCCGGACTGCGGATTGGCTATGGCCTGGCCAATCCTACGTTGGTCGAGCTTCTGCAAAAGACACGGCAACCTTTTAACACGAACTCGCTGGCCCAGGCCGCCGCATTAGCCAGTCTGGAAGACGAAGGACACGCGGAGCGTACCCGCCAAATTGTTCATACCGGTCGAGCGTTTTTGCAGAAAGAACTAGGTGAGCGCGGGATAGAGTTCGTGCCAAGTTCGGCGAACTTTATCTTAGTAAAGGTCGGAAAAGGCAAAGACATCTTCGAAAAGCTGCTCCGGCGCGGAATGATTATTCGAGCAATGGATGAATATCGGCTGCCGGATTGGATTCGGGTCAGTGTGGGCACGGAAGAACAGAACCGGCGATTTTTGGAAGACTTCGATGCGGTGAGAGCGCCTACGAAGTGAAATTGGAACCAGAGATTGGGAGGATAATCTCTTCCTCCCTCCCTGACACCATCGCCGCAATTGCCACCCCGCTGGGCGAGGGTGCGATCGCCGTTATTCGAGTAGCGGGACCGGGGTCGTTCCAGGTCGTTGGGAAGGTCTTTCGACCGCGCCAGAGCAATCAGCAGCCGCGACCGCGCCGAGTTTATTTAGGCGAACTGCACGACGAAAAAGGTAAACTCGACGAGGTGTTAGTAACGTACTATCGGGCGCCGCAGAGTTATACCGGCGACGATTTGGTGGAGGTGAGTAGTCACGGCGGCATTCTTGTCGTGCGGAAAATCTTGCAGACCTTACTCCGGCACGGAAGCCGCATGGCCGAGCCGGGCGAATTTACCAAGCGTGCCTTTCTAAACGGTCGAATGGACTTGACGCAGGCGGAGGCGGTGATGGACGTGATCCGGGCGCAAACCGAACTCGCTCTCCGCGCGGCGAACGAACAATTGGCCGGTGCACTGGGAGAAGAACTGGCGCGCCAGCGAGATAGTCTCCTGACGGTGCTGGCCCACGTCGAGGCCTATATTGATTTTCCGGATGAGGAAATCGATCCAGCGACGGGGCGGGCGCTCGAGCGGCGCTGCGTGACGATCGAACAGGCGTTCAGCCGCTTGCTGGCGACGGCGGAGCAAGGGAGGATCCTGCGGCACGGTCTTCGCACGGTGATCTACGGTCTGCCAAACGTGGGTAAATCGAGTCTCCTGAACCTCCTTCTCGGTTATGAGCGCGCTATTGTCAGCGAAATTCCCGGCACGACCCGCGACACGATTGAAGAAACAATCAATGTGCTGGGTCTGCCGGTGCGTTTGATCGACACGGCCGGTATGCGGAACACGAAGGACGACCTCGAACGGGAGGGAATGCGACGTACGGAGGCGCAGCTGGAACAAGCTGATCTTGTTCTCTGGATGGTCGATGGAAGCGCGGCCCCCGAGATCGGAGTCCCGCCGCCGAATGCGATTGTGCTCTTGAACAAATCTGATCTCGGTGTGCACCCGGACTGGACAGGCCGCCCAGGTATTCGGTTTTCCTGTAAAAACCGGTCCGGGTTGGGCGAACTGAGCCAGGCGATTTGGGACAAGGTGATGGGAGGAGAAGTCAGCTTTCAAGACGTGCATATCGCGATCAGCGCCCGGCATCAAAGTCATCTGGAGAGAGCGGCCGCGCGTCTGGCGAACGCCCGGCAAAATCTGTCCGCCGGTCTGAGCCCGGAGTTCATTGCGATTGAACTGCGGGAAGCACTCGATGCGCTCGGAGAAATTCTGGGCCGGTTAGATACAGAAGATCTTCTGGGACGAATCTTCAGTGAGTTTTGTATTGGAAAATAACAGAATGGCGAAGAGGTAAAAAACCACAGATTCACAGATTTGAGGACGGTTTTATGGGACAAAGCGTGCCCACACCCAATCGCAAGCGTTGCCCGGATCTCTGTACATATATAACAAGCTGGAAAAGGAGATGTTAATCTACCAAATCTTTTGACGGTTTAATCTGTGCTAATCGGTGGAATCTGTGGTTCGAATCTCCTCTTCCTTCTATGAACGCCTGATCCGCCCAGTTCTATTCTCGCTTGATCCGGAAACAGCTCACCGCTGGACGCTTGGGTGTTTGCGGCTGGTCTCTAGCTTAATCGGTGGTCACGCTGGCCGCTGTTTCTCCGGCCGGGGAGGAGTTGAGCTTTTCGGGCTTCAGTTTCCTAACCGAGTGGGGTTAGCCGCTGGATTTGACAAGAATGGCGTTGCACTACCGGCCTGGGCTGCGCTGGGATTCGGATTTGTTGAAGTGGGAACGATCACGGCGTGTGCGCAACCAGGAAATCCGCGTCCGCGGATCTTCCGCGTACCGGAGCAGGAAGCGCTGATCAATCGTTTGGGCTTTAACAACGAGGGTGTGGAGAAAGTGGCGAGGCGTCTGGAAATGCTTCGCCGCAGCAATCGCTGGCCCGGCATACCCATCGGCCTCAATCTAGGCAAAAGCAGAATCACGCCCCTGGAAAACGCGGTTGAGGATTATCTCGTCTCGTTTCGCCGGACGCGCGATCTCGGCGACTACTTCGTCCTAAATGTTAGTTCTCCCAATACTCCCGGACTAAGACAGTTGCAAAATTATGAGATGTTGAACATGTTGCTGACCGCCATACGAGCGGAAGCGCAGGGTAAACCGGTGCTGCTGAAGATCGCGCCTGACCTGAAGGAAGCGGAGCTGGATGGGATACTTGAGCTGACAGAGCAACACCGATTGGCCGGCCTGATTGCCACCAACACAACGGTTGAACAGGAGAGTTTGGCAGAGCATCGGCGCGTGGAAGGCGGCCTGAGTGGTGCTCCTTTGCGAGAACGAGCAATGGCGACGTTGCGCTATCTTCGCCCGCGAACCGAGCGCCCGTTGATAGCGGTAGGTGGAATCATGTCCGAGGCGGATGCACGAGCGCGCTTCGATGCTGGCGCCAACCTTGTCCAGATTTACACGGGATTGATTTATCGCGGTCCGGCTTTGATCAGGGCGATTGCCGGGGCCGTAGGATAAAGTTTCCAGCTTGTCGCCACTAAACCGGGCGCATGAGCGCACGGCAGAAACGGGCAAGGAGCGTCCTGGAGTGCGGCGACTTGTCGCCGCTTTAGGAGTCGCGCGGAGCACAGGTAACGCGCACGGCCTCGCGTTACCTCCCGATACGGACGAGGCCGAACGTGTCGGATCTTGGGGAGATTTGAGTCGCTCCTTCAGAGCTGGGTCATTTTTTTTGCACGTTTCCTAAGGCTGCGCCCAAGGCTCTCTTGAACCGCACCTTCGGCGCCCTGGCCGCGCCGAAAGCGCCGGGTCAGGATAGCCCGGGGTGTGCAGCCCAATTATTTAAGCCGCTGACCGCCTCCGGACACTGCCGCTGAGAACAGACAGCGGCTCAAATTTATGAGGACCTTGGGCGCGGGTTAACGGCGCCGAAAATCCCGATCCCGCCCGCGACGCGTGTCTTTCTGACCGCCGCTGCGGGGTTCTCCGGGAAAGAAACGGTCTTGCCGCGCCTCCGGTGGGCGCGCCTCGTTGACCGTCAATGGACGATTATCGAGCGAGTACCCATTAAACTTCGAGATAGCTTCATTCGCGTGGTCCGAGGATTCCATTGTGACGAATCCGAAACCCCGGGACTTTCCAGTGAACTTGTCCTGAATAATCTTCACATCGACGACGTTGCCGACCTGCCCGAAAAGATCCTGCAGATCCAGCTCTGTTGTCGCGAAAGACAAATTACCTACATACAATTTAACCGACATAGCATTCTTCCATGGGACGCCTCATCGAGCAGGCCGGTCCTTAATGGACGTTCTTGCCAATGAGCCAAACTCCTGGCAATCACCCGGAACGAGAAGTAGTCTCGGATGGGTACGTCAGGTGTCTGAGGCTTTCAAGCGGGTTTTTGAAACGATCAGGTGACGGGGGAGGGCAGAGGTGTCGCAGGAGTCCAGGATTTGTCGACGTACGTGTGGACTCGGGACCCGCCCTCGGGACTAACCAACAGCCGCAGTGGCGCGGCCCCACACAAAACTCACCGGGACGGCGATGTCCGGATGAAGGCTCTTGTGGACCGGACAAGTGAGCGCTGCGTGTTCGAGCGCAGCCCGTTTGGGATGATCCTCAGCAAGTGGTACGGCGATTTCGACCGACAGTTTGCCGATCCGGCGGACTGGCTGCTGAGTCATCTCTTTCTTCACCGTGGCCCGAGTGCCGGCGATCGTGATCTCGTTGCGGCGCGCGTAGATATCCATCACGGTCAACATGCAAGTACCCAGCGCGGTTGCCACCAGATCGGTCGGAGAAAATCTTTCTCCTTTACCGCAGTTATCAACCGGGGCGTCCGTTTCCAGAGTTGTCCCAGAGGGACCATGCTTGGCGAAGGTGTGCAGACCACCCTCGGCGCGGATAATAATCTCAACCATAGTAGTCAGGAGTCAGGAGTAATGAACCATCGGTCATCGTTCTTTGGTCATTGGTGATCGGCCTACATCGGCAGGTGGAAGAAATCGCAAGCATTGCGGGTCGTCTTTTCGGCGAATTCGTCAAACGGCAGACCGCGCTGTTTCGCAATCGTTTCCCCGACCTGCCGAACAAATGCCGGCTCGCAGCGCTGCCCACGAAACGGGACCGGAGCAAGGAATGGACAGTCGGTCTCGATCATCACTCGATCGATCGGGATATTCTCGGCAATTCCCCTGGTTTCGGCCGCGTTCTTGAAGGTAATCAACCCGGTAAAGGAAATCATGTGGCCCAGGCGAATGACTTCCTGAGCCTGGGCCAGGCTGGAATTGAAACAGTGGAACACGCCGCGCACAGTGCTGTTCCGCAGAATGTCCAACGTATCCATCCAGGCGTCTCGCTGGTGGATAATTACGTTTTTATCAAGTTCAGCAGCCAATTCGAGATGTTGCTCGAAGGCGGCAGCTTGAGCAGCCTTCACCGCTTCGTCTTCGATCTCGAGTTGCAGAGAGGAACCGGTGGTTGATCCCAAGGTTGTTTCGACAACGTCTTCTTTCTGGTTCCGGCTCGGCAGATAGTGATAATCGAGCCCCGTCTCGCCGATTGCCACGACCCGTGGGTGCTTGGCCAGATCCCGGAGCTGACTTATAAAGTCTGTTTTCTGCTCGAAGGCGGAGTTGGGATGAATGCCGACTGCTGCGAAGACTTCGGGAAACTCTTCAGCCAGTTTGATCGCCTTCCCGCAGGACGGCAAATCTGTGCCAATGGTGATAATGCGATGAACGCCAGCAGCCCGGGCCCGCTGAATAACTGCTGGAACATCGCCCGCAAACTCCGGGAAATCGAGGTGCGCGTGGGTGTCGATCAATGATAAGTTCACGGTGGCGAGTTTTTAATAGCAGATCTTTGTCGAGAATAAAGGCCCTACCGCAGATGGCTCGCGTAGCGCGGACGGCCTCGTCCGTACTCTGGCGTGCACTCCTTGGCACCGAGCAACGCTCAATCTACCCGCGGTGTGCCGGTGGAAGTACGGACGAGGCCGTCCGCGCTACGTCGCAAGCCGCTCAAGCCGCGGCAAGTCATGCCGTGCCGCAGCCGAGCACAGCGAGAGCGAAGAAGGCCGCACCCACTCAATGCCCAACTCCATGCCTCTACCACTGGATAACGGAACTTGCCCAGGTCAGGCCGCCGCCAAAAACGATCAAGAGAATGTAATCACCAATCTTAATGCGTCCGCTCCGATGCGCTTCATCGAGCGCCAGAGGACACGGCCGCGGCCGAAGTATTGCCGTATCGATCAAGGTTCACGTAGAACTTGTCCATAGGCAGATGCATGCGCTCGGCGATCGCTTCAATGATGCGCATGTTTGCCTGGTGAGGGATAACGCAAGCGATATCTTCATAGCTTAGCCCGGACTGCTCCAGCACGCGGTTTGCGGCATTAAACATCGAGATGACCGCTTGCTTGTAGACGTCGCGGCCCAAGCATTTTAATCGTGTTGAGTTGCTGGTCCACATTCTTGGCGGTGATCGGGTATCGGCTGCCGCCGCCGGGCATGAAGAGAATGTCGGTAAAAGATCCGTCGCTTCCCATATAGGTCGAGATGACCCCATGGGAGTCAGGCCGGTTGCGCAGAATAGCTGCTCCGGCGCCGTCTCCAAAGAGCACACAGGTATTGCGATCGGTCCAGTCAGCGATCGCACTCAGCTTATCTGCGCCGATGATGAGCACTGTGTTGTACACGTGCGTCGAAATGAATTGTTGAGCGATTTCCAGCGAGTAGAGAAAGCCGGAACAAGCGGCGGAAACGTCAAAGCAAGCGGCATTGATGGCGCCAATGCTGCTTCTGGACCCAGCAGGCAGTGGCCGGAAACAAGGTGTCTGGGGTTACCGTGGCGACAATGATCAGATCGATCTCCTCGGGAGCTGACTTCGGCCTGTTGCATCGCGGCCAGCGCCGCTTTGGTGGCCATGTCGCTGGTCGACTCGTTTTCCGCCGCGATCCTTCTTTCCCGGATGCCGGTCCTGGTGCGAATCCATTCGTCGGTGGTGTCCACCAGAGCTTCGAGATCCCGGTTGGTAAGAATATGTTCCGGAAGATAGCTCCCGGTAGCAACGATCGAAACGGAGCTGCTCGGTTTACTGGACCGGCGCGGGGGCGGCGAACTTCTCATTATAAGCTTGGACTTCGCGAATGATTTGCGGGTTGATTTCGTGCTTGATGGATTCGCCGGCAGCCCGGATCGCATTCTTGATCGCCAGCGGAGAACTCGCGCCGTGTGCGATGATGCAGATACCATTCACCCCAGCAGCGGCATGCCGCCATATTCCTCGTAGTTGGTTTTTTTTTTGATCGTGCGGAAAGCGCCTTCGGCCAGCTTTGCGCCGAGCTTGCGGACGGTGTTGCGGACCAGTTCATGCTTGAGCCAAGCGAAGATGGCGTGAGCGATCGCCTCTGAGGTCTTGAGAACAACGTTGCCGGTGAAACCGTCACAAACCACCACTTCGCTGGGTTCTCGAACAGGTCGTGTCCTTCGATATTGCCGCGAAAGTTCATTCCGCTGCCGCGCAAGCAATTTGAAAGCTTCCTTCGTGACGGCGTTGCCCTTCATGTCTTCTTCGCCGATCGACATGAGCGCGACAGAAGGATTGCGATAGCCGAGCACATGGCGAGAGTAGACTGAGCCCATGATCGCGAACTGGACAAGGTTGTCGGGCGCCGAGTCGAGATTGGCTCCGCCGTCAATCAGGACAAAAAGTTTGTTTTCGGTGGGAAGAGGGCAGGCGACGGCCGGCCGTTCGATCCCGTCCAGGGTCCGCAGCTTCAGCACGGCGGCGGCGACCGCGGCGCCGGTGTGGCCGGCAGAGACAACCGCATCAGCCATCCCTTTTTTGACAAGATCGACAGCGCGGCGAAATCGAAGCATCTTTTTTGGTGCGGACGGCTTTAGCGCCGGACTCTTTCATGCCGACCACCTGGGGCGAGTGAAAGATCTCCATGCGCGAATCCTCGTACCGGAGACGATTCAGTTCAGTCGGCCAGAGTGACGGCGTCGCCAACCAAAAAAAGCTTTTCAATCCGCGGGTACTCTTTCAGAGCGAGGACCGCGCCTTCAACGGTGTTTTTTGGGGCGTAATCACCGCCCATGGCATCTAAAGCAATCCTCATACTACACGCCCGGCGTGTCTGCGCCGTGAGTCGGGGTAGGATGGGTGCTTAACGCAATACAAAGTCACAGGCAAACCATTTGTACCGAATGACCGATGACGCGATTACCGATTGCTTAAGCGACCTCGATCGTCAGAATCTGTCGCCCACGGTAATAGCCGCAGGAGGGACAGGCAGTATGGCCGCTGACCCGGCTTCCGCACTGCGGGCATTGCGTCAGTTGAGGTGCGTGCCAGCGATTTGCCGCTTTGCGCGTGCGCAACCTCATCTTGGAGGTCTTTCGTTTTGGAACACCCATCTTAGCTTTTTCCTTTTAACTTCAAATCGTTCAGTGCGTCCCAGGCATTCGCGGCTGAGGGCTCTTCTCCGATCATTGACAAATCAGCGCGCGGACCGAGACACACGGTCTTTCCCATCCCAATCGCATCTTGGATAGGGCGGAAGGGCGAGCAGGATATCCTCGCGGATGGCCGGCGTCAAGTCGACCAGTTCCGGGCCCGTCCGGTCAATTTGGGCTCGCAAAATCATCGACGAGCACCGGATAGATAAATGCTGAAGACAAGCCGCCGCACTCCAGCTCGACATCGGACCCAAAGACGACCGGTGACAAACAGACCAGAGCCGGAGAGCCCGAGATCGAGCGAGTAGTGGACATTTTCCAACGGCAGGATGTTGGGATCCCGCAAGTCCAGGATATCGTTTTCTTCCTGGCCTTCAAGATGAAGACCTTCTGCTGGAATTTGATGAATATGAATTTTCATAGAGCAATTCCCAGTTGGACCGGACCTCCCTAATTCTTGAACTTCGCCCGCAGTGCTTCAACCGCACAATCGGGCACAAACGCCTCGACTTTTCCGCCGAGCCGAGCAATTTCTTTCACGATTCGCGAACTGAGATAGGTGTATTCTTCCTTCGGCATCAGGAAAATGGTCTCGATCGCCGGCTGCATCTTGCGGTTCATCAAAGCCATCTGAAACTCAAACTCGAAATCGGAAACCGCACGGAGCCCGCGGACGATCGCGCGAGCCCCTTCCGATTGCGCAAAGTCGACCAGCAAACCCTTAGCATGGCGACGCGGACGTTAGGCAGATGCCGCGCACGATTCTCGAAGCAGGGTCACCCGCTCATCGACCGAAAAGAGCGCCGTACTGATGCTTTTGGTCATTGAACGCCACGGCGACAATCAAACCGTCGAAAAGAAAGCTTGCCCGCTGAATGACGTCCAAGTGACCGTTCGTTACCGGATCGAAACTTCCGGGATAGATCGCCAAGCGGGGAGAGGGGTCCATTTCAGTGCCAGTGCCGAGTAATGCGGTGCCGGAGGTAAGGCTAAAGTGATCTGGCTTAGGGGAGCGAGCAAACAATGAAGAGAGTACCCTCAGCAGCGTTCACCAACAACTGGCATTGACACTGGCACTCCCACTTCTTATTCCCATTCAATCGTGCTCGGTGGCTTACTCGAAATATCGTAGCAGACTCGGTTAACGCCTTTGACCTCGTTGATGATCCGGCTGGAGATGCCCGCTAGGATCTCGTAAGGAATTCTCACCCAGTCTGCGGTCATCCCGTCCTGGCTTTCCACGATTCGCACAGCGACGGTGTTTTCGTAGGTGCGCTGGTCGCCCATGACCCCAACCGATCGCACCGGCAAGAGGACGGCAAATGATTGCCAAACTTTGTAGTACCAGTCGGCTGCTTTCATTTCGCTGACGACGATTTCGTCTGCTTGCCTCAGGATGTTCAGCCGTTCTTCGGTGATCTCCCCAAGGATTCGGACGCCGAGCCCAGGACCGGGGAAAGGTTGGCGAAAGACGATTTCGCGAGGAAGCTCCAGTTCCAGGCCGACCTGGCGGACTTCGTCTTTGAAGAGATGCCGGAGCGGTTCGAGCAAGGCGAAATTCATCTTCTCGGGCAGACCGCCCACATTGTGGTGGCTCTTGATCAGCGCCGCCGGGTTCCCGGCAATCGCCACACTCTCGATCACGTCAGGATACAGCGTTCCTTGCGCGAGAAACGGTAGTGACTCGCCGTTCTTTCGCCTGCAGTTCTTCGGTGGCGGCCTTCGAAAACCCGGATGAATTCGTCCGCCGATGATCTTGCGCTTCTGTTCGGGGTCGGTGACGCCGCGGAGCCGTGCAGGAAACGCGCGGAAGCATCGACATATTTGAGCCGAATCCGAAAGTTTTCGCCAAAGATGCGCTGCACGGTTTCGGCTTCGCTGGACCGCAGCAGACCATTGTTGACGAAGATACAGGTCAATTGATCGCCGATCGCCCGATGGATCAGGGCTGCTGTCACCGAAGAGTCGACGCCTCCGGAAAGTCCGAGCACGACTTTGTCCGGACCCACCTGTTCGCGAATCTCGCGGCAGGTCTGCTCGATAAAAGAGCCCATCGTCCAATCGGGCGTGCAACTGGCAGACCCGGTAGAGGAAGTTCTCGAGGATGTCTTTGCCCACCGGCGTGTGGGCGACTTCGGGATGGAACTGCAACCCATAAAGCTTGCGTTCGGGGTCATGTACAGCGGCGAAGGGCGAATTCCCCGTTCGTCCGATCGACGCAAAACCTGGCGGAAGCGCCACGACTTTGTCGCCATGGCTGTTCCAGACCTGGAATTGCTCCGGAAGACCCTCGAAAAGAGGGCTTGGTCCCAACGACGATCAAGCGGCCCGCGCCATACTCGCGGCGGGAAGAAAACTCGACGCGGCCGCCCAGGTGAAAAGCCATCAGTTGGAGGCCGTAGCAGATTCCGAGAACGGGCAGCCCTTGTTCGAAGATTGCCGGATCGACCTGCGGCGCGCTCTCACTGAATACGCTGGCTGGACCGCCGGAGAGGATGATCCCAGCCGCGCCACTCGCGGCGAGCCGTTCGCCTGAGCAGTTATAAGGAAGTATCTCTGAATAGACCCGGCTCTCTCGAACGCGACGAGCGATAACCTGGGTGTATTGCGAACCGAAATCCAGGATCACGACTTTGGAGCCGGTAAGAGGGTCGCTGCCGCTCATGAGAAAGCGGGAATTATGGCACAGCGGGCCGTTGATAGCTAGGGGCTCGTGGGCGCGGAGTTGCTTTTGGAATGCGTGAAGGGACGAGGAGGGAAAGGGACGGGAGCGGCCAAACACTAGATCCCGCCGACCGCCACGCTAAAACGGTCGTTTCGATGGCGCACCGTCATCGCAACACCGAACGCCTTGCTCAGGACGGCCGTATTTACGACGCCCGCTATGGGACCCTGCGCGACGATCTCGCCGCCGCGCAAGACAATCGCGGATCGAAAGCTGGGCAGAATTTCCTCAACGTGGTGCGTGACGAAAAGCAGGCCGGGCACCCGGTCGGAGGTCGCCAGCCGATGCAGAAAAACCAGGAACCGTTCCCGGGCTACTGGGTCAAGGCCGGAACAGGGTTCGTCGAGGATGAGAATCCGGTAATTCGCCATCAGAGCGCGCCCAATCAGCGCGCGTTGTCGTTCGCCTTGCGAGAGATACGCCCAAGGACGGTCCGCAAGATGAGCGCATTCGACTTGTTCGAGCGCAGCGAGCGCCTCAGTCCGGAGAATTCCCTTCGGGGGATGCCAGAGGTTGAGTTCCGCCTCGCGCCCGCTGGCCACGACTTCGAGTGCGGTCTGATAATCCTCGATCAATTGCCGAATACTCGAGCTGACCAACCCGACTTCTTTTCTCAAATCTCGCCAGTCGGATTTGCCGTACCGCTTACCGAGCACTCGGATGACGCCGGTTGAGGGGGTGACGTAACCGGTGATGCAACTCAAGAGGGTGGTTTTGCCGGAGCCGTTCGCCCCGAGAACGGCCCAGTGCTCGCGCTCCTTTACTTCCCAATGAACGTTGCGCAGGATCTCGGCGGCGCCACGGCGGACGGTGAGGTTGTGGATCGAGATCAGGATCGTATCGGGCATGCGGACCTGGTTGAAGGAATCTGGGTTATCACGCAACACCGATTTTAATTTTCCGCGACGCCAATTTCGGCGAGGACGAGATGAAGAAATTGAATTGCGATATCCCTACCGGTGCTGGTCCTTAACGCCACTCCGAAAGCGGCTCGAATTTTCAGCCGAGCCGCTTTCGGAGTGGCGTTAAGGACCAGGAGCGGTAGGGATGAGCTCGGGATGAGCTCCTGCTCGTCCAAATCGAGAGGTGATCCAAGGAGGTCAAGCGGGAGCTTGACCCTACCGACCTTGGGTGTTGTGAGACAATCTCTGAAATTCTCGCCCTACCGGCACATAATGAAAACGCGCTGCAAGAGAATGCAACGTGGTGAGGGAGATCTCGAAAACATCGTCCTGCCGACGAAGCATGTACGTATGTGTTATCATCAGACGTGCGCGTGCAACAAAGGCTGATTCCGGCATCACTGCTCTTGAAGGCTTACTGCACGGGGCTCTTCCCGATGGCGGTAGACCACGAGCAGATCGAATGGTTTTCGCCCGATCCGCGGGCGATCATGCCATTGGACGCTTTTCACGTACCCCACGGATTGAAACGCGCGTTGAAAAAAAACGCTTTTGAGATCCGCCTCGATACGAATTTTGAGGAGGTGATTCGGGAGTGCAGCCGCCGCGCCGAGACTTGGATCAACGAAGAGATCATTGCGAGCTATGTTAATCTGTTCCGATTGGGGTTTGCCCACTCGATCGAGTCGTGGCGGGAAGGGCGGCTGGCCGGCGGACTGTACGGCGTCGGCGTTTTCGGGGCGTTCTTCGGTGAGTCGATGTTCCATCACGAGACCGACGCCTCAAAAGTCGCTTTGGTGGCGCTGGTGGAGCATCTGAGGGAGCGCGGTTATCGGCTATTGGACATACAGTATGTCACTGATCATTTGCGCGCCTTCGGCGCGGTAGAGATTCCTCGCCCGAGGTATATGCGGTTACTGCATCAAGCGCTGGCTATCGATTGCCGGTTTGAGCGGCCGCCGAAATGAACGTAGGTTCCCGGCTATCAGCTTTTCCAGAGCAAGGCACAGCGGTGTGTCCTGGCCGCTGAACCGCGGGGAAAAGGCGGTTTCGGTTTGGGAAGCCCTGGTCTGCTATTTGCTTTTCGATCTTGTTGATCCGTATTTTCGGGCCAGGAAGGGAGTGGCTGCCGTTGGAGGCCGCGAGCGGCGATGGTAGAAACGCGATCCAGCAAGGAGATATAAGAGCATTGAACTCGTCGACAAAACGCAAGGTGCCAGCGCAAAAAGCACGAATTCTATGCAGGCCGTTCTCACCGATTTTCCGGTTCCCGAGCCTTCTTCTCCTGCTGCCGCTAATTTTTGGCGGCTGCGGGCAAAATAAGCCGCAAGCTCAACAAGCTCCGCCGAAGAACGTGCTCGTAACCTCGGTGGAATCGCGGGACGTGCCGGTCCTGATCCGGCAGTACGGGCGTATATCGTCGCCGGAATCGGTGGATGTCCGGCCGCAGGTCAGCGGACGCATCACTGAGGTCCATTTCAAGGACGGGCAAGAAGTGAAACGAGGCGACCTCCTTTTTGTCATCGACCCGCGCCCATTCCAGGCCGATCTCGAACAGGCGCAGGCTCAGCTCCAGTTAGACCAGTCTCAGTTAGACCTTTTCAAACGCAACTTGGCCCGGGACGAGAAGATCGGTCCGCAGCACTTTATTTCGGAGCAGCAACTCGACCAGGATCGAACGCAGGTAGAGAACTTCCAAGCCGCGGCAGCGAAAGATCAGGCGACCATCAATCTGGCAAAATTGAATCTCGATTATTGTTACGTGCGAGCACCCAACGACGGCCGGACCGGCCGCCGGTTGGTGGATCCGGGCAACTATGTGGCGACCGGGGGAAACGCTTTGGTGAACATTCAACGGCAGGACCAGGTCTATGTCGACTTCATCATTTCGGAGAATGATCTGGCCCGGCTCCGCGACAACATGCCGGGGAAGCAGCTGAAGACAGAGGTCATCGCACCGGCCAAACCTGACATCGTGAAGAGTGGTTTTTTGACTTTTCTCGACAACACGGTCTCGTCCCAGGCGGGCACCGTGATGCTGCGGGCAACGATCCCCAATGCCGATCGTTATCTCTGGCCCGGCCAGTACGTGAATGTGGCGCTCACGCTGAAGACCTTAAAAGATGTTCCTGTTGTACCCAACCAAACAGTGCAGATCGGCGGGAAAGGTGACTATCTATTTGTGGTGAAACCGGACCACACCGTGGAGCAGCGCCAGGTTACGCAAGGGGAACGTTTCGGTGACCTGGTCGTAGTTTCTCAAGGGGTGCAGCCCGGGGAAACGGTCGTGGTCGAGGGTCAACTCGCCCTTGCCTCCGGCATGAAGGTCAATCCGAAACCTTACGAGAGCGGGGGAACTCCCCGACCGGCGGCCAGCTTGACGGAAAACGGCGCAGATAAAGCGGGAGCGCCGAGCACTCAGTCTGGGCAAAGCCAAAGCAAAGGGAATGCCCCGTTATGAATTTCTCGGAGATTTTCATCCGGCGTCCAATCATGACGCTGCTTTTGACGATCAGCGTGATCGCGGCAGGTATCCAGGTTTTCCGGCAATTGCCGGTGAACGATCTTCCGGCCGTCGACTATCCGGTCATCCAGGTCCAGGTGAGTTATCCCGGAGCAAGCCCGGAAACCATGGCCAATACCTGCGCCACGCCACTGGAAAAGCAGTTTTTGCAGATCCCAGGGCTGGATGTGGTGACTTCGACCAATCAGACGGGCCAGTCGACGTTGGTGCTCCAGTTTTCTCTCGACAAAAGCCTGGGAGATGCCGCCACCGACGTCCAGGCGGCGATTTCGCGGGCGCAGGGATTTCTGCCGCAGGACCTGCCGCAACCGCCTTCCTTCACGAAGACCAACCCAAATGATCAGCCGATCTTCTACATCGCGCTCGTCAGTGATACCCTGACGGAAGGGAACCTCTACGATTACGCGAATACGCAACTGGGCCAGCAGATCGCGATCATCAATGGGGTGAGCCAAGTCAACGTTTACGGGGCGCGGAGCGCGATCCGCATCAAAGTCGACGTGAACAAGCTATCCTCGCTTGGTCTGACGATGACCGATGTGACGAACGCGGTCGGGCAGAGTACTTCCTATAAAGGAGCGGGCCAGTTCGACGGGAAAGATCGTACCTACTTACTCTATCCCCATGGTCAGCTTTCCACTCCGGACCAGTACAATAATGTTATTATTGCCCAGCCCAGCGGGCAGCCGGTGTATCTCAAGGATGTTGCCCGGGTGGTGCAATCGGTCGAGGACGAGCGGATAAACCGGAACTTCTGGGCGCGCGAATACGGTGAGGCGCCCGTCGAGGTTGTCCTGGCAGTCAGCCGGCAAGCCGGGGCCAATGCCGTCGAGGTCGCTCGCCAGGTCCGCTCTCTTCTGCCGCAATTTGAGAAAGAGCTGCCGGGATCAGTGAAACTGATTCCGTTGTACGATCGTTCCAAGACGATTGTGGCCAACGCCAATGAAGTCGAGCGCACCCTCATCATCGCCTTTGTGCTGGTGGTGGCAGTTATCTTCGCATTTCTCGGGCGAGCGACCGACACGCTCATTCCCGTGGTCGCGTTGCCACTCTCGATGCTGATCACCTTTACAGTCATGGGTGCGCTGAATTTCAGCTTAAACAATCTGACCTTGATGGCTCTCACTCTGGCCATCGGCTTTCTGGTCGACGACGCGATAGTGTTCCTCGAGAATACTGTGCGGCTGATCGAGGACGGGCAGAAACCGATGGAAGCGGCCTTGAATAGCGCCCGGCAGATCACGTTCACGATCGTCGCCATGACCGTCTCGCTCGCGGTCGTTTTCCTGCCTTTAGTTATGGTGAGCGGGATCATCGGTCGCATATTCCGCGAGTTTTCCGTCACAATCATTGTGGCCATTTTCGCATCGGGCCTGGTCTCGATTACCCTTACTCCGATGATGTGCTCGCGTCTGCTCAGCGGAGAACGTGGGCACGGTCACGAGACCTGGATGGAGCGATCGGTAGGAGCGCTCTTTAAAACAATTACCGGCTTCTACGGACGCACCCTATATTTTTTCCTGCACCATCGCTGGATTTCCGCTTTAGGGTGGGTGGTCTCGCTGGGGGCGACTGTCTGGTTCTTCGGTCAGTTACCAAAAACTTTCATTCCGGCCGGAGACAGCGGATTCATTCGAGGTATCATTCTCGGGCCGGAGGGGATCTCGCCGCAGCGCTTTCGGCAGATTCAGTCCCAAGTTGACCAAATCCTGCGAAAAAATCCGGCCGTGGACGAGACTTTTACCCTATCGGGTTTTTCCAAAGGATTGTCATCCAATCAGATGCTCGGGCTGGCCTTTTTGAAGGACGTTAGTCAACGGCCTCCGATCAATGTCGTGGTCGCTCAACTGACGCGTGATCTCAGTCAGATTCCGGGGATCATTCCGTTGGTGCGACCTGATCCGGTCCTCCAGATCAGCACAGGTGCGACGAAAAACAATCAAGGCCAGTATGCATTCGCGATCTCGGGCGTCGATGCTCAGCAAGTCTACCAGTCGGCCTTGGCGATGATGGAGAAGTGTCGGGCTTATCCCGGCTTTCAAAGCGTTTCTTCGGATTACTTTGCACATACGCCGCAGCTCGGAATCGACCTCAACCAGACCCAACTTCAGTCTTACGGATTGACCAATGTCAATGTGGAGGACCTCCTGAAAAACGCCTACTCGCAGAACTACACCTACCTGATCAAGACTCCGGTCGACCAATACCAGGTGATTGTCGAAGCCGAGGATTCTCAACGGGCGAACCCGTCGAATCTCAACCAGCTCTTCTACAAGCCGACGAACGGCCAGACCACCATCCCGAGCCAGACGGTTACGAGCCCGCAAGCATCGGCCGGGATGTTGTCGGTGAACCATCTCAACCAGTTCCCGTCAGTCACTTTATATTTCAATTTGAAACCGGGAGCCTCGACCGGTGACGCCACAAACTTTATTACCCGAACCGCCGCACAGGTGCTGCCTTCGACCATTCGCGGTCAGCTTCAAGGGGAGGCGCAAACCTTTAGCGAAACCTTCTCCCAACTGGGAGGGCTGCTTTTTGTCGCGGTCTTCATCATGTACGTAATCCTCGGGATCCTGTATGAGAGCTGGTTCCATCCGATCACAGTTTTATCATCGTTACCGGTGGCCACGGTCGGCGGTCTGGCCACGCTCTACTTCTTGCAGTCAGAGCTCTCGCTGTATTCCTACATCGGGATGTTCATGCTGATTGGGATTGTGAAGAAGAACGGTATCATGATGGTGGATTTCGCGGTGGAACAGCGGAGAGCGGGCAAGTCACCGGTTGAGGCGGTGCACGAAGCGAGCATCGAGCGGTTTCGGCCAATCATCATGACAACGTTGGCCGCGCTGATGGGTGCCATCCCGATTGCTCTGGGATTGGGTGCCGACGGAGCCTCCCGGCGTCCACTCGGCCTGATTCTGGTCGGTGGTTTAGTCGTGTCACAGCTGATCACTTTGTACGTGACGCCCGCGATTTATCTGTACATGGAGCAGCTCCAGGACAAGCTCAATGAGGTGTACGATCGCTTGCGTAACCGAGGAAGCGCCAAGGAGAAACTGGCAACGGTCGGGTGAGTGGTCCAGGCGTTAGCAGGTGCTAAAAGGGCACAGTCACTGGAGCTTTCAAGAGGCCGTACTTGTTACGTAGCGCGACGGCCGTGGGTCTCCCGGACTTCGACATTTGCCGATTCCTCGGTCCATCGACGACGCATCAGGCCCTGCGTGGGACGGTACGTAGCGCCGACGGCCTCGTCGGTACATCGGCGGAGAGATGCCCAGCACGTTGCGCAATCTGTCGATCTCGACGGCGCACGAAGCTGGGAGCGTGATATGTAACGTCGGCGCTACGCAACGCACTCGCCTTTTGGGTCACGGGATCGAGGGAACCGCACAACGCGTTGGGCGTGCTCACAGGCGGACGGACGAGGCTGTCCGCCTTCGTGCCCGCTTCGAGGGCACTACGGCGCGACAAGTTCCGCGCTGCGCTCGATCTCTGGAGCAGACAAATTTTCGAGAACTGGACCGCCAGTTGGCGCTATTGTGTTGATCAGGAGAACTCCATGTCTGAACCGATGGAAAAGCAGATCTACCTGATCCGTCACGGCGAAACCGAATGGTCCAAAGACGGCCGGCACACCGGTCGAAGCGATATTCCGCTGACCGAAACCGGCCGCGAGCAAGCCAGCTTTCTGGTGCCGGTTTTTGATGAGGCAAAATTTACGCACATTTACAGCAGTCCGCTTCAGCGATCGCTGGAGACCGCGCGCCTGGCGGGCGTCGGCAACAAGGTGGAGATCTGGGATGATCTACGGGAATGGGATTACGGCGAATACGAAGGAATTACCACCCAAAAAATCCGCGAAAAGGTTCCCGGCTGGACAATTTGGACGCACCCGGTGCCGCACGGCGAAACCGCTCAGGAGATTTCTCGCCGGGCAGATCGGGTCGCCGCCCGTCTCCATGAAATTGAAGGAAATGTCGCCATTTTCTCGCACGGCCATTTTTTGCGGGTGCTCGCGGCCCGCTGGCTGGGGCTCGAAGTCTCATGCGGCCGGTTCTTTTTGCTGGGAACGAGTACATTGTCGATCCTCGGTTATGAACACGAGAACGCGGCAATAAAGACCTGGAACGGTCCGCTGATTACGGCGGCTTGCGCGGTGCCTTGGCGGGGGAAGAGCGTGCCGTAGGGGTGAGTTAATCGATCGCCTGCGATAAGTAGAGGAGTCAGGAGTCGGGAGTCAGGAGTAACCAGTAATCGGTAATCGGTAATCCCGCCTAACGCCTCAAGTCGCTCAAGCCGCTCAAGCCGCTCAAGCCGCTCAAGCCGCTCAAATGACTGTGACCTGTCCCCATTTGATCCACTGTCAACAGTCGTCTTGCCTCTTTGTGCCGAACTGGTAACAAATAGATGGAGCTCGAAAAACGAGCGGAGTGTGCGCATGGCGAGCCGGACGAGGCAGATGAACGGGGAGCACGAGGCGGCAGCGAAGACCACCTTGCATCTTCTGCAGGCCGTGCTGGGTGAATATCATCCTCGCAATTTTGCCGTGCAGTTGTGGGACGGCAGTGAGTGGCCGGCCGAAACGAATAGTCCGAGTTTTACGCTGCACCTGAACCACCCGGGCGCCCTGCGCAGTATCTTTCAAAAATCCGATCTGGCGGTTTCGGAAGCCTATATCCACGGCTACCTGGATATTGAAGGCGATCTCGAAGCGGCCATGCCGGTCGGCGATTTTCTGCGGAGCCGTTCATGGCGAATCCCCAGTATTCTGCGGACTGGATGGGATCTGATCAGGCTACCGACCGTAAAACCAGGAGAGCGGAGTGCCGCTGATCTGCAAGGGCGTTTGCACTCCGTCGCTCGCGATCGGCAGGCCGTAACCTATCATTACAATGTTTCAAATGACTTTTACGCACTCTGGCTTGATCGGCAGATGGTTTACTCTTGCGCGTACTTCGAGCATGCCGACGACGATTTGGACACGGCACAGGCTCGAAAACTCAATTACCTGTGCCGCAAACTCCGGCTCCGTCCCGGAGATACGTTACTCGACCTCGGATGCGGCTGGGGCGGCCTGATCCTGCACGCAGCCAAATATTATGGCGTGGCTGCTCACGGGATCACGCTAAGCGAGAATCAGGCTCGGCTGGCCGGGGAACGGATCGCTCGGGCCGGTTTGCAGAGCAACTGCCGAGTCGAAGTACGCGATTACCGCGAACTCCAGGCTTCCAGCGGATTCAACAAGATCGTCAGCGTTGGAATGTTTGAGCATGTGGGCGAACAGCAGTTGCCACATTATTTCCGGCATGTTTGGGAACTATTGCGGCAAGGCGGTGTATTCCTGAATCACGGGATCGCGCGACGGGTGAGTGATCCACCCTCGAGCAGTTCGGCTTTCGTTGGGAAATACGTGTTTCCTGACGGCGAACTCGCCCCGATCAGCACGACCGCGCGCTGTGCTGAAGAGGTTGGATTTGAAGTTCGCGATCTCGAGAGCTTGCGCGAGCATTACGCGCTTACGTTGCGCCGCTGGGTCAAGCGATTGGAGGCTCACCGAGCGGAAGCGGTCCGGGAAGTTGGTGAACAGACCTACCGAATTTGGCGGTTATTCATGTCGGGATCTGCCCACGGTTTTGCGAGGGGTCCGCTCAATGTTTACCAGCTTTTGCTGGTTAAGCCCGACGCTGGTCGGAGCGGACTGCCACTGACCCGCGCGGACTGGTACCAGGGGGAAGAAAGCGGCGGGAGCAGAGGGAGCGGGTTCAGCGGAGGAAGGTAGCGCGAGAGTGAAGAAGTTGAGCAGCTGACATTCGTTTACTGTCCGCTTCTTTGATTGTTTACCTATCTTCCTCCGCTGAACCCGCTCTCTCCGCTCCCGCCGCTTTCCCCGATCTCCTTCATTCCCGTGTACTCCTGGAGCGCTTCGGGGAGTCGGATCGAACCGTCTGGCTGTTGGTAATTTTCCAACAGCGCGACGTACAATCTTGGCAGGGCAGTGCCGGAACCGTTCAAGGTGTGGCAGAACCGATTTTTACCTTCCTTGTCTTTGAACCGCAGATTCATCCGGCGCGCCTGGTAATCCTCCGCACTGGAGCAACTGGATACTTCGAGGTATTGCTGTTGTCCCGGCGCCCAAACCTCGATGTCGTAAGTCTTGGCCATGACTGGGCTGATATCACCGGAACAGAGTTCAATGACGCGATAGTGCAAGCCCAACAGCTGCAGAACTTCCTCGGCATCGGCGGTGAGTTTTTCCAATTCTTCATCGGAAGTCTCGGGAGTAGTCACTTTGACGAGTTCGACTTTGTCAAACTGGTGTACCCGGATCATGCCTTTGGTGACTATCCCGGCTGAACCAGCTTCGCGTCGAAAACAGGGGCTGTAAGCGACGTATTTTTTTGGCAACTCATCCACGGAGAGAATCTCTTCCCGATGGAAATTGGTGACTGGCACTTCGGCCGTGGGAATCAAAAAGGCCGAATTATTTTCCAGTCCATATGCTTGTTCCTCGAATTTTGGCAACTGCCCGGTGCCAATCATGCAAGCCCGCCGAACAAGATAAGGGGTGCTGAGCTCGCGATAGCCGTGCTTGTTGGTATGCAAATCCAGGAGGAACTGGATAAGCCCGCGCTGGAGCCGCGCACCTTGCCCGGTAAAGCAAACAAAGCCACTGCCGCTGAGCTTGGCCCCGCGTTCGAAGTCGACGAGACCAAGTCGCATGGCAATTTCTACGTGATCCTTGGGTCGGAAAGCAAACGCAGGCTGCCTACCCCATTCCCGGAGGACGGGGTTGGCCGCGGAGTCGGCGCCGATCGGAATGCCCGGGTGGGGCAGGTTGGGCAGCAGGAGCAGTAAAGAGCGCAAGCGCTCGGTGGCAGCCGTCAACCGCTCGCTGAGTTCATCGGTTTCGACGCCGATGGTTCGCACGCGGGTCTCCAGTTCGATGTTGGGTTGGCCCTGCGCGCGACGAGCTCCCGCGTCCCGGCTGAGCTTATTGCGTTCCGCGTTAAGTTTCTGCACTTCGGTTTCCAGTCGCCGGCGTTCGGCGTCGACGGCGAGGATCTCATCCAGCTCGGCTGAAAAATCGCCGCCACGAGTCGCCAGACGTTCCCGTACCCAGGCGGGTTTTTCGCGGATGAGCCGGATATCGAGCATGTTTGGGCTATAGCAGGCGCAAAGAGGAGTTCAAGGAGTTCGAGGAGTTCGAGGAGGTTCAAGGAGTTCGAGGAGTTCGAGGAGTTCAAGGAGTTCGAGGAGTTCGAGGAGTTCGAGGAGTTCGAGGAGTTCGAGGAGTTCGAGGAGTTCGAGGAGGTTCAAGGAGTTCAAGGAGTTCCAGGATTCGAAAAGAGCCTCGGGTAAGGCGCACGGCCTCGTGCGTCACTATCCGAATAAGAACGAGGCGGTCGGCGCTACGGGAGTGCCCTCCTCGACTTCTGACTCCTTGAACTCCTTGAACTCCTTGAACTCCTTGAACTCGTGGACTCCTGTGACTGCTGTGACTGCTGTGACTGCTGTGACTGCTGTGACTGCTGTGACTGCTTGAACTCCTCGACCCACGTGCTCGACCTTTTCTCCCAAAATTTCGACCGCGAAAATTTAGCGTCGCGAATCGCGGCGTTGGCTGATCGCGACGTTTACGTCGGTACATCATCGTGGAAGTACCCCGGCTGGCTCGGTACCCTATACGATCGCTCCCGCTACGAATTCCGGAACCGCTTCTCGGAAACGCGTTTCGAAGATGAGTGCCTTGAAGAGTATAGCCAGTTTTTCAGGACTGTTTGCGTTGACGCCGGGTATTATCGGTTTCCCGATGAACGCTATCTCAGCAAACTCGCGGACCAGGTTCCCACGAATTTCCGTCTCACCTTCAAGGTAACGGACTCGATCACGCTGCGCCGATTTCCCAAGCTATCGCGGTTCGGACCGCAACAAGGCCAACTGAATCCCGATTTCCTTAATGTTGACCTTTTCCTACAGCAGTTCCTGCAGCCGCTTGTGCCATTTCGTGGAAAAATTGGGGCTTTGGTCTTTGAGTTCGCCGAGATTCGCCAAACCGATCTGATCAACAAAGACGACTTTGTCGGCCGGCTCGATCAGTTTCTCGCCGAGCTGCCGAAAGATTGGCAATATGGGATTGAGATCAGGAACCGCGAGCTGCTTGGAGTACCTTATTTTTCAGTGTTACAGAAACATCGCGTCGCCCATGTGTTCAACCAGTGGACGCGTATGCCTTCGGTCGAGAAACAGTTGGCCATTCCCGGATCTCTGACCACCGATTTTGTCATCGGTCGATTTCTGCTGCGTCCTGGGCGCGCCTACGAACAAGCGGTCGAAGCTTTCGGTCCTTACGATCAGACGCGCGATGTCAGCGAGAGCGCCCGACGCGCAGCCCGGCGGCTTATTTGGGATGTGCCGCAGGAAGGCGGTCGTCCAACGTTTGTATACATCAACAATCGGTTGGAAGGGAATGCGCTCAATACAATCTGGGCGATTACGGAGCAGTAGTCGAGAGTCGTAGGAGTTCGAGGAGTTCAAGGAGTTCGAGGAGACACGGGAGTTGCAGCAGTTCCGGAACACTGGGGAGATGTGAGTTTCGGCGCTCTGCGCTACCTCCCGCCGCCGCAGCCGCTCCTCCGCTCCATGTCAGTCCTTCTTCTGAGTCGTGGTTCGATGGGAGTGCTTTTTGGTCGATTTCCGCGTGGCGCTCGGTTCGGGAGTAGGGGATACCGCGGATTCGGGACTCGGGGTAGCCGAGGCCAGCTTTTCACCGGCCAGGCCAGGGACGCTGGCGTACCCTTCGAACTTCGCGGTCAGGTCCGGATCGGTTTTGTTCGGTTGGCCGTTGGGCAGCTTGAAATCAAAGACGCTCACCCCGTAACGCTGCTGGCCATCGTACGTGCGACCCTCGGAAGCGCCGACCATGATTCGCTTACCACTGCCTTTTTCCCGGCCCAGATAGATCATGACGTGCGTGATTGGGATATCGCGATTAACCTGGTAGGTACCCGACCAGAACATCAGATCCCCCGGTTTGAGGTCATCCAGCTCGAAAGTATCCGCATTGCGGCTTAGCACCGCATGAAAATTGCTATTCTTGCGAACCCAGAGATATTGCTGGCTCGAGTCACGCGGCGCGTCTTTATATCCCGCATTGGAAAGCACGTAGTAGATAAAACCGCTGCAATCCATTCCTCCTTTCGCGGGATCGGCCGATCCATACTTGTAACTCAAATTCTGCTGCGTTAGCGACAGCGCATCGCGGAGCATCTGCTGAACGCGAGGCGGCTGGGCGTCAAAATCACGCATTTGGGAAGGCAACAAGCTGGCGACCTTGACACCAGGAGGAGAACTCTGGGCCGCCGGCGCCGGACTGTCCGCCGGAGTTTCCTTCGGCGCGGCCTTTGGGCTGGGTGAGGGCTCTGTTTTGGCGGAAGATTCTCTCGGGCTCGGACTCGGACTCGGTCTCAATGCTGCCGGTTTGCCCTCCTCCTGCTCCTGTTTCTTCATGCGAACGGTGTCGCTGGCCGTTTTCTTCTTTGCGCCTTTGCGATGCCTGGTCGAATGATGTGTCCCGCTCTGATCTCGGGTATTTTGGGATTTCGAGGAGTCGTCGTCAGTAAAGGCGTCTTTTACGCTGTGGCCGACATGGCGCAGCGAGTCATAAACATTGTGCCACGTGTCATCATCGGCGTGGACCGGTAGAGCAATCATGGTCAGACCGAACCATAGCCAATGGATGTGCTTCATGACGAAAGGGCTATTTGTTTCAGCAATTCCTGATTTAGACGAATTCCTGCCTGGAAATTTTCGATTGGAAAGTTCTCGTTCGGCGAATGCGCGCGAGCGTCCGGGAGCGCGAGACCGAGCAACAGCGTGTCGGTGCCGAAGACGTCCTTGAAGGTCTGCGTGATCGGGATCGAGCCGCCTTCGCGAATAAACGCGATCGGCTTATTGAAAGTTTCCTGGAGTGCCCGCTTTGCCGCCTCGGCGAAGGGAGAGTCTATGCTGACCAAATAGGGTTTGCCGCCGTGCCCGGCGACGATCTCCATCGTAATACCTTCAGGGCAATGCGCTCGAAGAAATTCGGAGATAACCGGCTGCAACTCAGCTGGATCTTGATCAGGAACCAAACGAAAAGAAAGTTTGGCCACGGCTCGGCTCGGCACGATCGTCTTGCCTCCCTCGCCCTGGTAACCGCTCGTCAGACCATTCACTTCCGCCGTTGGGCGTGCCCAGACTCTTTCGAGGGTGCTGTAACCCTCCTCGCCGGCAAGGCTGCGGGCTCCCACAGTCTTCAACCAGGCTTCCTCGCTGAAGGGAAGCTTGCTCCAGAGCTCTTTTTCCCAGCGAGCAACCGGTTTCACGTGATCGTAGAATCCCGGGATCGCGACGCGCCCTTTGGAATCGTGCAAGGAAGCGATGATCCGACTCAGAACGGTGGCCGGATTATCGACCGACCCTCCGAAAATGCCGGAGTGCAAGTCAAACGCCGGTCCCTGGAGCCGAAGTTCGAGGGCGAGGACACCGCGCAACCCGTAGGTTAGCGTTGGAACGCCGGGCGCGAACATGCCGGTATCCGAGACCGCGACGATGTCCGGCTGCAATTCGGTTAAATGATTGCGGAGAAAGCCTTCCAGGTGCCTGCTCCCAACCTCTTCCTCACCTTCGACTACAATGATCACGTTTACCGGTAAATCATGGTTTTCGCGCAGAGCTGCCTCTACACCGAGAATGTGCGCCAGGATCTGTCCTTTGTTGTCGGTAGCGCCCCGGGCGATTATCCGGCCATCAATAACGGTCGGTTCGAAGGGAGGGGTTTGCCACAGCTCAAGAGGGTCGGGCGGTTGAACGTCGTAATGACCGTAGACCAAAACAGTTCGCTTGCCGGCTACCTGCTGATTGCGGCCAACGACAACCGGGTTACCCGCAGTTGCAAATTGATGAGCGTCAAGACCGCATCGCCGGAGTCGCGCCGTGAGCCAGTCGGCGCAGGCTTCAACATCGGGCCGGAATTTGCTATCCGCGGAAACGGATGGGAACCGCAAAAATTCGAAAAGATCATCTAGCGGATTCATGGCTCATCGCAAATTGAGGTTTCATTTTTTCAGAGGCAAGCTCGGACGGAGTCTGCGAAGCACAAATGAATGTGATCGACGGCGGGAACGGACTCGTGATTCCTCCGTAGCGCGCGCATTTTGTCCGGCCCAAGCGCACCAAAAGTACGGACGAGGCCGTTCACCTTCGTGCCTGCCTCGCGGCACTACGGCGCGACAAGTTCCGCGCTACATGAGCGATCACGCTCGCGCGTGAAGTTAAATGAACCAAGTGCTCCTCTCTGATCTTCGTCATGACAGATCGCTGATTCAACATCTAGCAGATTTCAGGGTTGCGAGCCCAATATCTTGTATTTTGCTTGCCTGATTTCTGCGACAAAGCTAGCGTCGAAACCGGCGCTGCCTATGTATCTGAAGTCACTCGAACTGATTGGATTCAAGTCTTTCGCGACGAAGACCAGGGTCGAGTTTCACCGCGGGGTCACCGCGGTTGTCGGCCCGAACGGGTGCGGGAAATCGAACATTCTGGACGCCATCCGCTGGGTTCTCGGCGAGCAATCCGCGCGTGCTCTCCGGGGTGAGGGGATGGCCGATGTCATATTCAACGGTACAGACACCAAGCCGGCCGTCAGCGCGGCGGAGGTTTCCCTTACCTTTGCTGATTGCGAAAACGACCTCGGTACGGAATACAACGAACTTTGCTTAACGCGCCGTGTTTACCGGGATGGCCAATCCGATTTTCTGCTGAACCACACACCGTGCCGGTTGAAGGACATTCAACTGCTTTTGATGGACACCGGGATTGGGCGAAGCGCCTACTCCATCATGGAACAGGGCAAGATCGACTTAATTCTAAGCTCCCACCCGGAGGATCGTCGCGCCATTTTCGAGGAAGCGGCTGGCATCAGCAAGTATAAGGCGCAGAAACGGGAAGCGCTCCGCAAACTGGAGTATACGGAGGCCAACCTGCTGCGCTTAAGCGATATCGTGAAGGAGGTGAAACGCCAGATCGGTTCTCTTCAACGCCAGGCGGGAAAGGCACGTCGATATCGGTCTCTCTTCGAGTCTCTGAAGGTGCTGGATCTGCATGTCGCGGCCAGGAGAAGAGCTGATTTGTTAGCCGAACTGACCGGGGCGGAAAGCAAGATAGTCGAGTTTGCTGCTCGGCATCGATTGCTGGAAGAGCAGGTCGATGCACAGGACTTTGGTCTCACCGCGCAGCGAAGCCAACTGGAGACGCTGGAGGATCGCCTCGCGGAAGCGCGCCAGCAGGCGCACGAAACCAGGAATCGCATCACGAGCACTCGCACCGAGATCGGGTTTAACGACGAACGGATCCTCGAGTCGGAGAGATTATCGGAGCGACATGCTGAGGAGATGTGTTCTGCGAAAAGCAGGCTTGAGGTGGAAAAAGCTGAGCTGGCCAAAATGGACGAGCAGCTGATCGAGCTTGCCCAAAACCTGGCGACTAGCGAAGCAGCTCTGGCCCGGCGCCAGAAAGAGATGGTGCAGGCCAGAATTGATAAGGAGGCGGCGGAAGAGCAAGTACGCCAGAGCCAAGGCCAAATCAAGAAAACGGAAATCGCGGCGGCGAACGCACAGGCGGAACTACATCGAAACCTCGACGGACAGCGCACGGCCGAAGAACGGTTTGACCTCGTGAGCAAAGAGCTTGTCGCGATCGAGGCGAGCCATTGCGAACTGCGCAACCAGGTAGAGCGCGCCCGAAGCGATCTGGAGAAAGCTGCCGGCGATCTCCAGTCATACCGTCAGGCCGCAAACGACTGTCTGCAGAAACGGGAAGACCGGGAGCGCGAATATCAGGACGTTGCCGCCGGCTTCGCCAAGATTGAGCGCATGGCGGCGGAAAAGAAAGCGCGATTGGAAGTCCTCACGCAGCTGATTGAGGAAGGCCAAGGTCTCCATTCGGCTACTCAAGCGATTTTGAAAGGTCTGGATGAGCCCGACCGATTCCGGCCGCTGATCCTGGGCAGCCTGGCGAAGTTTGTCGAGGTCCCGGCCGAGTTGGTCGCCGCGGTCGAAGCCGCGCTCGGGGCAAACTTGCAGGCCGTCCTCGTCCGGGATCAAGCAGCCGTGGCTGACATTGGACGGAAACTGATTGACGGCAACTTTGGCCGAGGTGCTGTCAGTTTGAGATCTCTGGCCGAGAGCCAGGAAGGACAATTGCCGGCTGAACCCTTGCCGGAGGGGGCAATCGCCTGGCTTCTGGACCGTCTGACCGTGCAGCCGGAAGCCGTCGCATTGCTCTCCCGGCTGCTTGCCCGGGTTGCGCTCGCACCGGATCTACCCGTAGCCTTCGCAATCAAACAATGCGGATCTCCACAATTAGCCGCGGTCACGGTGAGCGGCGAATTCGTTTCCCCGGCAGGGATCTTGTTTGCCGGATCGACCGATGATCAGGCTGAGTCGATTTTTCGGCGGCGCCTGGAAGTGCAGCATTTGGAAACTGAAATCCGTTCCTTGGCTGAACAAGCTGAGGTGCTGGCCGCCTCGCGCGACGCGGCTTGGCGGGAAGTGGAAGCGGCTGAGACCGCTCGGCGCGACAGCCAAAGAGCCCTGGAATATGCCCAGGTCGTCAGCGCCAGCAAACAGGCCGAGCTCTCGCTGCTCGAGCGCGAGTTGCGCGAACGGGCAAATAAACTCCAATCTCTCACTTGGGAGCAAAGGGTTCTCCAAGAAGGCGTACAAGAGCGGTCGGAGCATACGGAGACTTTACGACGGCGACTCGGCGAACTCCGGGCTGAGCTGGAAAAGGCAACAGTCTCGCACTCCGAGGCAATGAGTGTGGCAAGGAATGTCGCGTCTCGCGAGTTGGAGCTGAACGGTGCCTGGCAAGAATTGAAGATTCACGTCGCCACAGAACGGAATCGACAGCAGAGCCTCGAGTCAGTGAGGAAGCCGATCGCTGCCCGGCTGGAGGAGCTCCAGGAACTGGTTACGACTCGGGAGGCAGAAATCGAGCACTACCGGGAGCGCATAGCATCTTTGCAACAAGCGAATAGCGATTTGGTTGAGACCATCAAGCAGCTTGAGGAAGACCTCACCGCGGCCGATGCAAGGATCGCGGTACTTCTTGCCGAACGAACGGATCGGTCCGCCGCAATCGAAGCAGTCGAGGTCAATTTGCGCCGGCTTCGGCAAGAGCTCTTGAACTGCGGAGAACTCAGGGGACGGGAAGAGGTTCGCCGGACCCAAGGCCAGCTCCGTTTGCAAAGTCTCGATGAACATGTGGCGCGGCGGTACCAGGTAGAACCGGGGAGTTTCGAACCGGATTGGTTCGCGTTTCGGGTCGCGCTCCGGGATCAACGCAAGCGCTTCGAAAACGCGCCTTCACCGGAACGTGAGCTGGCTGATCCTTTTGCTGACGAAGAAGTAGACTGGACGTTTGCGGAAGCGGCGGTCGCCGAGCTGACCGCACGGCTGGACAGCATGGGGCCGGTCAATCTTGAGGCGATCCAGGAGTACGATGAACTGGAAGAGCGACAACGATTCCTGGAGCAGCAGCACGTTGACCTGACGAATGCCAAAGCGGAGTTGCTCGAAGTCATTCAACGGATCAATCGAACTACCAAGGAATTGTTCGTCGACACTTTCGAGCAGGTTCGGCGTAACTTTCAGGAAATGTTCATTGAACTTTTTGGCGGCGGAAAGGCCAATCTACTTTTGGTCGACGATCTCGATCCGCTTGAGAGCGGCATAGAGATCATCGCGAAGCCTCCGGGCAAGCAACTTCAATCCATCTCACTGCTTTCCGGCGGCGAGAAAACCATGGCCGCCGTGGCGTTGTTGTTCGCGATTTATATGATCAAACCGAGTCCTTTTTGTGTCCTGGACGAAATGGATGCTCCGCTCGACGAATCGAATATCAACCGCTTTATCCGGCTTCTGGATCGCTTCGTGGGTCAAAGCCAGTTTGTCGTTATCACGCATAACAAGCGCACCATCGCGAAAGCTGATGTCTTGTACGGCGTAACGATGGAAGAACAGGGGATCAGCAAGCTGGTCGGGGTGCGACTAACCCGACGTGAAGAAGGTCATGGTGAGGCGGACCTGATTGGTACCCGGAAAACCGTGCCAAGTATTGCGGAGGGCCTGGGGAACAAGTAGCGCCGAACTTGTCGCGCCGTAGCGCCGCGAAGGCGCGAAGGCGCGGAGGCGGACGGCCCCGTCGGTACTCTTGGCCGGCCGTCACCGGGCGCGTTCCGCGCGATCCCTCGATTCCCGATGCGTACGAGAACTTCGTAGTCGTAGCGCCGACGGCCCCGTCGGTTACTCCAGTTGGCGTTTCCGGCCTGTCGCGCAATCCTCCATCTCGATGACCATTTCGATGACGCAGAAGGCGTGCATGTTGCGTAGCGCCGACGGCCCCGTCGGCATTTTTGCTGCCGGTGATCGAGCGACGGCCCAGTGTCAAGGCACCGCCGGAGGCTTCCGCACTGGCAGCAAAACGGTGCGACATACTTTGTGACGTTCCGATTGGCTGACTCGGTTCCACTTGGATAGTTTCGTGGTGATGCCAAACCATGTGCATGTTCTGGTCCTTCCTTGGCACCCACTACCGAAATTGGTGCAAAGGTGGAAATCTTGCTCTTGCCGGCGTATCAACGCACTTCGTCGACTTTCGGGAACTCTGTGGATGCGGGAATACTTCGATCACATCGTTCGTGATGCCGTCCGGCTGGAAAAGTTTCGCGATTACCTGCGAAGGAATCCAAGCAAAGCCGGTCTTAGTCCAGATGAATACGCGCTCTGGAGTTATGCTTAGCGCGCACGGGCGAGAGGGCGAAGGGGTGGCCAGGACCGTAGCGCCGACGGCCTCGTCGGTATCTCGGAGGCGCGACGAGGCCCGTGCGCTTCACCCCCCCTTTCGGCCTGCACCGGAGTACCGACGGGGCCGTCGGCGCTACCTAACTAGTTCCCCAGAACTCTGCGCGTTCTTTTTGCGGCAAGAAACACTGGATTGATTGCCTTGGGCATCTCGACGTAGAAAGTAGGCAGCAGTGGGTCGGCAGTTAAGACCGGTGTGGCATTGGAGCTTTATGCCCGATAGCTAGTTTGGTTCCGAGCGTTTTGGTTGTTGCATTAGCGAAGCTCCAGATCGGGTTGTTTGCCGATCTGGAGCTATCCTGTTTAGGAGATTTCTCTCTATCTACCAACTCGGGCCGATGCGCTGCAGTGTGAAAGCAAGAACAACATCTAACCGAAGAGAGGTATGGCAAAGAAAACCACGACCAAGCGAAAGAACAAATCAAAAACTCACCGGAGTGTTCTGGAACGGATCAATCTCAAGGCCGCAGGAATCGATATCGGGGCGAATTTTCACCTGGTGGCCATTCCCGAAGACCGCGGCTCAGAAACGGTGCGCAAGTTTGGCCCTTTTACGAGCGATCTGCAGCGGATGGCTGACTGGCTGAGCGAACACCACATTGAGACCGTAGTGATGGAATCAACGGGGGTTTATTGGATACCGGTGTTCCAGATTCTGGAGCAGAGAGGGTTGGAGGTAAAATTGGTCAACGCAGCTCATGTCAAGAATCTGCCTGGACGCAAAAGCGACGTCTCGGACTGCCAATGGCTTCAACAACTCCACACCTTTGGTCTTTTAAACGGCTCGTTCCGACCCAAGGACGAGGTCTGCGTCTTGCGCAGCTTCCTGCGCCTGCGCGACACCTTGGTTAAGGACTGCAGCAGCCATGTGTTACGCATGCAGAAGGCCTTAACCGAAATGAATATCCAAGTGCACCGCGTGTTGAGCGACATCACCGGTTATAGTGGCATGGCGATGATTCGGGCGATTTTGGCCGGAGAACGCAATCCGCTCAAGCTTGCCCAGATGAAACACCCCCAAGTGAAAGCATCCACTGATCAGATCGTCAAAGCCTTACAGGGAGATTACCGAGCCGAGCATCTCTTCGCCTTGCAAACGGCCCTGGAACTCTATGACACCTACCAGCTCAAGATCACCGCCTGCGAAAGCAAGATTGAGCAACAACTTGAGCAATTCGACACTAAACTAGATTTGGAGCAAGCCCTCGAGCAAAGCGGGGCGGCCCAAGCACGGTCGGCCCAAGTTCGCCTAGCCCTGCAGCGCCGAGCGCATCTGGCCAGCGTTTGTGGTGTCGATCTGAGTCAGTTGCCTGGCTTGAGCACCTTGGCGGTGGAAGTCATCATTTCGGAAACGGGTTTAGACATGACCTGTTGGAAAAGCGAAAAACACTTTTGCTCCTGGCTTAAACTCTGTCCGAACAATCGCATCAGCGGCGGCAAACTGCTCAGTTCCAGCCCCAGAAAAACCAAGAATCGCGCGGCGGCCATGTTCCGGCTGGCGGCCCAAGGAGCCATGCAAAGTAAGACGGCCATCGGCGCTTTTATCCGCCGCATCAAAGCCCGATTGGGGGCACCCACCGCCATCAACGCCGGAGCTCATAAACTGGCACGCTTGTTCTATCGCATGCTCAAGTTCGGAGCTGCCTATGTCGAGCAAGGGCAACTCTACTACGAGAAAAAATACAAAGACCGCCTACTTCACAATCTCAGCCGACGAGCCAAAGAATTCGGACTCCAACTCACGCCTCTAGACCCAGCCACGGATTTAGTTTCTTAGGAGCCAGGGGCTTCGGCCTTGATATCCGTTCCGGGTGCGTAAGTGGTGTCGTAGAAGGAGCTCAGAGCGGTATGTTCCTGGTTCTGACCACGCAGGAGCAAGCGATGAACACCTTCTACGAACACCATAAAAGTAGCATCAAATTTGCCTACCGTTGTTTTGATCGAATTCTCTTAAACGGATTGATACAGCCTTTCCAACAACCCGAGCGAGTGATCGGTTTCTTTAATGCGTATCGCAACGCAGAGCGTGTTACTCGCAACCGTCTGCGCGATATCGCCCAGCAATTTCAAAACTGGCTCAAGAACCGTTGCGAGCAATGGGGCGTCCCTGTGCTGGATGTACCGGAGGGGAGGCGCGATGACTTTGTCGATTCCTACTTTAAGCAGGCCAAGAGCGATGAGGTGGTGGTGATGCTCAAAGCCAGGGAACCGGCCCGAATTATGATTGCGATCGGTTCAGAAGACCGCTGGCACCTGCAGTTGGCGCAGCGCTGGATCGTGCAGTACAACTTTTACATTAACGACCAACGCTGGGGTCGGATGTTCGTGCGAATCAGTCCCTATCTGCCCTTTTCAGCGCGTGTCTGCCTCAACCAGCACCACTGGCTGGCTAAGCGCATGCTGACCGAAGGGATCGATTTTAAGCAATGTTCCAATGCATTCCTGAAATACAGTTATCCGCAGAAGCTCCAGGAGCTGGCAGATTCCTTGACTGCCCACGATCTATTAAGTTGTGGGCAAAAATGGCTAGCCTGTCTGACTCCATTCTTCAAAGAGAGCGAGCGCAAAGAAGCGGGCTGTCAGCACCGGCTCTTCTTCTCCCAAGTAGAATATTGTGACAACCTGATCTTTCACCGGCGAGCCGTACTGGATCAACTCGGCCAGAGACTGCTCGACGCCAATCGCACCATCGGGCAGCCCAACAAGATCGCCATGATCTTCGGTCGCAAGGTCACAAAGCAGTACAAGGGAAAGCTTCAGACCGTTATCGAAGATCTGCAGCTACCTAACCCAGTGATCCGCAGTCATTATGGAAAGGGTTTCCTCAAGCAGTATGTCCGCGATCACTTGTGCTTGCGCACCGAGCTAGCTACCAATGACGTCACCGACTATCGGATCAAGAAGGCCGTGGAAAACCTGCCCCAACTGCGAGATAAGCTGGCGACCATCTGCGACAATTATCTCACGGTCCAGCAGGACATCCTGGAGACCTTCGTCGATCGAGGTCAATTGCGTAAGTTGACAGAGCCCACAGTGCTTCCCAGTGGCAAACGGATTCCGGGCTTGAAACTCGACCATCCACGACAACTGGCTCTGATGCACGCCCTGGTACGCTTCGCCCACATCGCCGCTGGAAGCACCTTTACGACCGCTGAGCTTTATCCGTTACGTTTTGGCCGCTCTGCAAATATCCTGCCGACCAGTACAGTCTGGCTTCGCTTCGGTACGATCTTTCCAAATTGAGAGCCAAAGCACTGGTCGAGAAACTCCCGAAATCACGCCGCTACCGCCTCTGGCCACAGAGGCTATTCCATTTGTCTGGTGTTTCTCAAACTCTTCGAACGCATTTATTCACCGCTCGACTGCCGGCTTACTTCAGCCCTACCGGCCGGACTCCAAACTCCAACAGCACAAGCGAACCCAGCTCGATCGTCTTTATCAAAAGATCATAGACGATCTCGACAACCTTCTTGGTGCCCCTGGGCCTTAAGGCTGCCTGAAACAACGAGAACAAAATTTGCGTCATGCTTCGCATAACGGGCCAAAGGCGCACGCCTTTGCTGCGTCATTCGAAATCGATGAGTCGCGCGACGTGCCGGACGTGCTCTCCGAAATACCGACGGGGCCGTCGGCGCTACGCAATGTGCACGCCTTTGCTGCGACATCGAGATCGAGGAATCGTGCGACGTACCAGTCGTAGTTAGCGAAGTACGGACGAGGCCGTCCGCCTTCGTGCCCTCGTGGCACTGCGGCGCGATAAGTTCCGCGCTACGTATGCGTTACGCAGTTATCGCCTCTGCGCTCGGTTTAGGCTCGACCCAGCGACCGTGTTCTTTGATCAGGTCCACCAGGCGATCGACCGCTTCGGTTTCCGGGATATTGAATTTCACAGCCTTCTTCCCGACGTAGAGATTCACCTTTCCCGGGGCGCCCCCGACGTAGCCAAAATCCGCGTCTGCCATTTCGCCCGGGCCATTCACGATGCATCCCATGATGGCAATCCTTACCCCTTTGAGATGGTCGGTAGCCGCCTTAATGCGCCCAGTGGTAGTCTGCAGGTTGAAGAGGGTTCTTCCACAGGACGGGCAAGCGACGTAGTCGGTTTTGAAGATCCGGGTGCCCGCCGCTTGCAAGATGTTGTAGGCGAGCCGAAGCGATTGACCGGGCGCTTCTTCGCCTTGGATCAGAACAGCATCGCCGATACCGTCGCAGAGCAGCGCACCGATGTTGGTAGCCGACTCCAGCAGAGTCTTGAGCAAATCGCGGGAAGGGTCGGTCGAAGGCGCCAGGGTATCCTTCAAGAGGATTGGATGCCGCGACGCCAGCCGCTTGTTCAGCAATCGATAGGCGGCAATCACGGGCAGATCCAGGCCATCAGCAACCGTTACAAGCACCGGCTCAGCTGAGTTGTTTAACCGACCAATATTCTCAGTGTCCCTCGGGTCAATCGCGACGATCGGCGACATCTCGACGACGAACTCGGGTTGAAAATCGCCGAGCCGCCCGAGTTTGTGGGCAAGCTGTTGGAAAGTCTTTTCCCGTACCGCGACACGCACTAATTCTTCGCCACCGACGGAAATCGGGCCAAGGAAAACGGGTTCTGATCTTCGCCGTTCGTAGCTGAAAGGATCAAAGCCCGTAGCGTCTACAGAGGGGTCAGAAAACGGCTCCGAAAACCCTCGTCCGAACCGGGCGACCAGCGCTTTGGCTACCGGAATCTCGTGGATGCTATCCTCAGTTAAAGACACCCGTACGGTATCGCCGATTCCATCGGACAATAGTGAGCCTATCCCGATCGCGCTCTTGATTCGGCCGTCCTCGCCGTCGCCGGCTTCAGTCACGCCGAGATGGACCGGATAATTCCAGTCCGGACCCGCTTCCTCAAATCGCGCGACCAGCAGGCGATAAGCGGCAATCATCACTTTCGGATTGCTGGCTTTCATCGAAAAAATCAGGTCGTTGAATCCAAGCTCGCGCGCGATCCGGGCGAACTCGAGCGCGCTCTCGACCATACCGAGAGGCGTGTCGCCGTAGCGGTTCATGATGCGGTCGCTGAGCGAACCGTGATTGGTGCCGATCCGCAGACTGATCCTGCGGTCCTGGCAGGCCTTCACCAGAGGTGTAAATTTTTCCCGGATCCGGTCGAGCTCGGCCTGGTATTGGTCGTCGGTGTATTCTTTAACGGCGAACTTCTTCGAGTCGGCATAATTGCCAGGATTGATGCGCACTTTCTCGACCCATTTGGCGGCCTCCATCGCCGCTTCCGGTTTAAAATGGATATCGGCGACGATCGGCACATCGCAGCCTTGTTCCCGGAGGCCCTTTTTGATCCAGCGCAGATTCTGGGCGTCCTTGACCGTCGGCGCAGTGATCCGGACAATCTCACATCCGACGGCGGCAAGCTCTCGGGTCTGCGCGATGCAGGCCGCCGTGTCCATCGTGTCGCAGGTGATCATCGATTGGACCCGGATGGGATTGCGACCACCAACGCCGACCTGTCCGACCATCACTTCCCGGGTGAGCCGGCGGCCGTTGACAGCGGATTGAGCGGGTCGCGAGGATGCGACGGCCCGAGCGGAGTCCAGCGATGAGCTCATGGGTGCTGCGGCGAAGCCGCCGGAGCCGGTACGCTGAACCGCGGTTTCTGGTTGGCGTTCCAGGGCAAGTCCTGCACGTCGTAGAAGGAAATGTAGAGCATGAAGCCGATCAAGAGGACCGCACAGGCGCCTTGCAACACTTCAAGAACGCGAATGTTGATCGGGCGGCGCCGGACGGCTTCCAACACGGCCAGGACAATGTGCCCTCCGTCGAGAACCGGCACCGGGAGAAGGTTGATCAGGGCCAGGTTGACGTTGAACACCACGCTAAACCAAAGAGCCAGCTGCCAGCCAAACTCGCTCTGGAAGAGCAGGTAATAGGTGCGCATGATCATCACCGGCCCACTCATATGCTGGAGTTTGATATCCGATTGAGGCGAGAGTAACGCGCCGATCGTATTCGTCAGAGTCTGCGTAGCCGCAGAAATCTGTTCGAACGGTGAAGTATGCACGATCGACATCCGCCCCCCGGCATCCCAGGCGATCCCGTCAGCTGGTTCAGGAGCGAACTCGACGCCAATGATCGGCTGTGTCTGGCCATCCGGTGTTGCTGGCTGAACACGCACCGTCGAAAGCTGACCGCGTCGATTGAGAGTGAGCGAGAATGGCTTGCCGGGCTGCTCCTGCACAAAGCGAATGATTTCAACACGATCGTAAATTGGCTCGGAATTGAGCGCGACTATCTGGTCTCCCGGCTGAATGCCGGCAACCTGGGCCGGGCTGTTGGTGATCACTGAGCTGACGCTTGGATGTTCCGGGGGCAGAGAGACGGTGAGCTCCTGGCCATTGCGCATGACCGTCAAATCAAGCAAAGCACCCGGATGCTTTTGCGCCCATTCCGCGATCTGATGCGGGTGGTACAGCTTCTCGCCGTTGACGGCTAGAACTTCGTCGTTTGGTTGCAGGCCGGCTCTCGCCGCGGCCGAATCCGGAGCAACTTTGCCGACGATCGGAGTGATCGCCGGCTGAATACCAATTTGGCGGAGCGATTTACGTTCCCAGCCATGCGTTTCTGGCCGGACGAATCCCGACGAAAGGGTCAGCACCTGATTCCCGCGTTGCACCTTGATGGGGATGGTGTCGCCCTCGCTCCGGACAATGTACCAGGTAACACTATTAACCAAGCCAGAAAATCGGCTCACCGGGCGACCATCGACCGAGAGGATCCGGTCCCCAGGCTGAAGCCGGCCTTTGCGGCGGGACTGTCCGGCACGACATAACCAATGGTTGTCGTGGTCTTCCGCTTCCGACGTGGGTCGGCCCACCGCCCACACAATCGTCGCGAAAACCAACGCAAGCAGGAAACTGAATAACGGTCCGGCAAATGCCACGATAATCTTGTCGAAGGGCGAGACGCGCGGAAGTTCGGCCCGTTCCGTGGCGGCTTTTCCTTCGATCGCCTCCATCGGAGCCATTTGCGGCAAAAGCACAAAACCTCCAGCGGGAATCCACCCGAGGCTGAACTCCACTCCGCCCGCCGTTCGCTTCCAGATCGGTCGTCCAAACCAGATCCCGAATTTATCAACCTTTAGACCGCGCCACCGGGCAGCGAGAAAATGCCCAAGTTCGTGGACGATAATGAGAAGATTAAAGATAAGGAGAACCTCGAGAATCACGAGGCCCACACGGAAAAGTTTGAGCACCATCATAAAAAATTAAACGGCTGTTAGAGCCTCGAGAGCATCCATTCTGGCTTTGGCATCCGCCCGGATTATATCATCCAACGAGGGGCTGGCAAAGTTTTCGGCCTTGCTCATGCACCGATCGACAGTGGCCCAGATTTGCGGGAAACGGATGCGCCCCTCCAGAAACGCTTCGACGGCGATCTCGTTGGAGGCATTCAATACTGCCGGCATGATCCCTCCTTCTTCTCCAGCGCGCCGAGCCAGATCGAGGGCTGGAAAATCCTTCGTTCGCGGCTCCTCGAAATCAAGCCGGCCCACCTCGGAAAGCTTGAGCGGTTGCAGGGTGTTGGCGACGCGGTGGGGCCAGGTCACGGCATACTGGATGGGGAAACACATGTCGGAGTGACTGAGTTGCGCGAGCATTGATCCATCGGTGAACTCGACCAGGGAATGAACGATACTCTGCGGATGAACGACCACTTTGACCTGCGCAATTGACACATCGAAAAGCCAATGCGCTTCAATCATCTCAAGCCCCTTGTTGAACAGCGTAGCCGAGTCGATCGTGATCTTCGGCCCCATTTTCCAGGTCGGATGGCGCAGGGCTTCCGCGACGGTGATCTGGGCAAGGCGATCCGGCGGCAGCGTTCGAAAGGGGCCGCCTGACGCGGTCAAAACCAGATTCTTTATCTGACTGGCCGCCCGTCCTTCGAGGCATTGGTAAATGGCGTTATGCTCGCTGTCTACCGGCAAGACCTTCACGCCACGCGCCCTCGCCTCTTTCATGACAATCTGGCCGGCCATGACCAGAATTTCCTTGCTGGCGATCGCCAGATCCTTGCCCGCGCCGATGGCGGCCAGCGTCGGCCTCAAACCCGCTGTCCCAATAATCGCGACCAGAACCATCTCGGACTCGGTGCGAGTCGCCAACTCGACCAACCCGCCAGCCCCGAGCAGGATATCCGGTTTGTAGTCGAGCTTCTCACGGAGTTCGGAAACTCCGGCCGGATCATCGAGGCATATCGCGGCTGGTCGAAGCCGATTGGCCGCCGCCGCGAGTTTCCCGGCATTGCGCGAGGCAGCCATACCGACGATCTGCAGGCATTCGGGTAGAGATTCGGCAACTTTGATGGCACTATCGCCAATCGAACCGGTTGCCCCCAGAAGTGTGACTCGTCTCCTGGTCATCGAATCAGAAATCTCAAGTAAAAGAAGAGCAATGGCCCGGTGAAGAGCAGGCTGTCGATCAGATCAAGCATTCCGCCGATCCCGGGCAATACTGATCCGGAGTCTTTTACTCCCGTGCTTCGCTTGATGATGGACTCGCCCAGATCGCCGATCACCGCTGCTACACCAATGAGTATGCCGAGGATCGTGCCATGGAAGAGATTCAGCCTGGCCAGATGATCTGGCATCAGCCGGATCAGCGCGTCGCTTGCTAAAACGGCGAAAACCAGTGACCCGACAAAGCCCTCCCACGTCTTCGCGGGACTGATGTGCGGAATCATCTGGTGGCGCCCCAGCCGGCTGCCGACGAGATAGGCGCCCATGTCGGAAAACTTAGTCACAACTACCAGGTAAAGCACGTAAAACTGGCCGGTGGGCAAGCCTGCGGGAGAGCGCGGCACAGCGTACACGATCTTTGTCAGGAAATTGAAAAGCCACACAACGTAAAGAAGGCCGAAGAGCGTATAGGCCATCGTCTCGAGTGGGGCCTGTTTCGTGGTCGGCCGGAACATCTGCCGGGCGATCACTCCGAAGAGGAACACGAGCAAAACGCCCATCTCGAAATCGTAGGCGGAAACCGGTCCCTTAGAACGAAAGAAGAGAAAGCTGCCCACAAAGCAGGCGGCGCCGCAAATCATGCCGAAAGCTTTGAAGCAGCGCAGACCCGACTGCTCGATCATGCCGAAGTACTCCGCGAGACCGATCAGCCCCATCGAAGATATCAATAGAAGAAAGGCGATTTCGTTGTCCGAGAAAATGACAAACAGCGCGACAAGCCACAGCGTCACCGCACTGAATAAGCGTCTCACAAAGCGACCGATGTAGGCCGAATCGATGTCGTTGAGCATTTGAGACCAGGCAAGCGGCACTAGTGCGCCGTCTCATATATAACGATGATGTCGCCGTCGGTCAGTTGGCTGTTTTTCAAGGCGGTCCGAGCCGGACTGGCAGTAGAAGCGTCCATATCTGGATTCATACGGATCGAGGTCCGAGCCGGACTGGCGGAAGCAACGCCGAAAAACAGCCAACTGGCCGCGGCCCGAAGGGTTGCGTTGAAAATGGGCCGGCGGCGGCGTTGCTCCTCGGTCACGTATCGCTTCAGATATGCTCCCTCCTACTTGCCAGTCCGGCTCGGACCGCCTTGCCGACGGCCCATTTTGAACGCAACGACATCATCGGTATATATGAGACGGTGCACTAATGCAGGTGACTATTTACCGTGACAAGCTGATGATCGAGTTCGTCGAGCCTTTCTTTAAATGGGAGGTGTCGACCGGTTTCCGCCTCGCAGAAACTGACCAAGGGAGCGAAAGTTTGCTCTACCTCGTGATAGAACGCATTAATCGATTGTCTTAACTGGGTTTCGACGGCCTCAGAGAGCTGTGCCTTCTTTTCGTCCATTCTTTCCCGGTATTGGCGAAGCGTTTTGCGGCTGCGCATGACGGCATACAGGGTACCAGTAAGGGCCGCCAAACCGGCGATCGTTCCCGTGACATCGAGGATTGCGGTGTGGGTCAGGATCGCAACGATTGTAAAGAAGCCGCCCGCTGCGGCTACGCCGGTCGGTACCCGGAGCCAGCGAGCGGTTTCCCCAAAAAGATTTTGCAACTGTTCCCGGACCTGGGCATCGGACATTTGCTCCACCAGTGTCAACTCAACGCGCTGCAGGATAGACTCGCGCTCGGAGAGAAATTGAGGGACCGCCCCGCGCACTTGCGCCCGGGCCGCCGGACCGAACTGAGCTTGGACGCGCTCCTGAAGATCCTGCCAAACGCCGCGCAGATCAGACTCCAGTAGAGACAAAGCATGCTCGATCTGCGCCTGCACCTTCGTCTTTACATCCGCCTCAACCTGCTCCTGAAAGTCCTTTTCCCAGCGGCCGCCCAGGAAGATCATTTTAAAGGTTTGGCCCACTGTCAAGCGCTCCTGCAACAGCTTTTCGCCGCGTTCGCGACACGCGTCATAGGCTTTCTCCATCTCGCGGACAAAACCGTTGATCTGGCGAAGCGTCTGTTCCTTTCGTGCGCCCAAGGAACCGCGGATGGTGGCCAGCTTCTGTTGGTCGGCCAGGAGCACAGCCAGGGAGCTGAGGACCTGCGACCGGAGATTGTTCAAAATCACCTGCGCGGTTCCGGCTACTGAGCGGATTTTTCCTCCGCGTTCGGCACTTTCAGTGACTGTAGTCGAAATCCAGTCTTCCAAAGGGCCAAAGTTGCTCTCCGCCCAGAGGCTGGTCGCTGCTGGTTCGCCTTTGACCTTTGCTTGGAATGCCTTTTTGGCGGAGACGGCAAAGATCGGAGAGCTGGTACCCAAAATATGCAAGACAGTCTGCTCCAGGTGCTGCTCGACCGTGGCAACCTCGGCGGGACTGCGGAGGTCAGCCTGTTGCAGCACGAACACGATGTTTTTCTTCCATTTGTTCCCGAGCAGCCGCAGAAAATTCCAGGCCGATTCGGCCCAGGGATTCGTGATGGAGAAGACAAAGACGATGAGGTCAGCGACGGGGATGTACCGTTCGGTGATCTCCTGGTGATTGGCAACAATCGTATTGGTGCCCGGCGTATCTACAATGTTGAAGTCGGTGAGAAATTCGATCGGCCGGTAGCGTTCGACAATGTGTTCCGAGAGGGGCACATCCTTTTCGGTCTCGGCATATTTGAAGACGTAAATGCGGTCGGTTGCCGGGAGTACGTCCACCCGGGAGAACTCCTGGCCAAAGAGAGCATTGAGCAATGACGATTTTCCAGACTTCACCTCGCCAACCACGACAAAAAGCAAAGGCTGGTTCAGAGTCAGGAGCAGTTGTTGGAGTTGTTCGATCGTCTCGGCCGGTGCGCCCAGTTGGCGTGCCAAAGTGAGGAGAGACCCGAGTACGGACCCAACCTGGGAACGCAACTCCAGATATTTCTCTCCGACCATTCTAAAAACGGTACGCTCAGACGAACGAGTGGCGGTTTCGAGCTTTCACGGATTCTGATGAACTCCTGCCGCGCCGGAAACGGTAGCGGCCACCGGAGCAGGCGTCGGAGCGGTCACCGTCTGTGAGGAATCCAATTTCCCGGACGAGCCCGATTTCTTTGCTGCGGCGGCAGGCGCGGGTTTGTTCATGGCGAGCAATTGACTCACGGTAACAAACTTGAAGCCTTTGGCGGCTAGAGCCGCAAGAGTGGCCGGCATCGCGTCCACTGTCTGCTGGTGAATGTCGTGGGAAAGGATGATCGCTCCGGGTCGTGCTCCGCTGAGAATTCTTTGCTCGATCACGGCACCGCCCGGACGCTTCCAATCAAAAGGATCGACCGACCAAAAGATGATATTCAGCCCGTACTTCTGCTCAATCCATTCGCGTTGCTTCTTGGTCAGCGCGCCATAGGGCGGCCGCATGAGTGTCGGGGTGAACCCGGTCTCGCTCTTGATCGTGTCCTGAGTCTTGGATATTTCCTGGTTGACCCGGTCGTCGGAAAGCTTGGAAAGCTGGGGGTGCGACCAGGAGTGGTTGCCGATTTCATTGCCATCAGCCAGAATGCGTCTGACGAGATCGGGGTACCTCTCGGCATTCTGGCCGATCAAGAAAAAAGTCGCTTTGATGTTTCGCTCTTTCAGGAGGTCGAGTAAGCGCGGAGTTGTTGCCGGGCTCGGACCGTCATCAAAGGTCATCGCGATATAGGGTCCATCGACATGCGCCTGAGAATAAGCACCCAGCGGTGTACTGGACGCTTTCGCCGCGACGGCGGTGTCCGTCTTGGGCGGCTCAAGCGTGGAGCTCGGGGTGGCCGGGGTGGTTTGGGTTTGTGCGTAGGCTCCGGTAAGACCGAGCGTCAGGATGAGGATAGGAAATAAATAACGCATTGAGTTAAAGAAAACGTTCCAGCAGTGGTTTTAACTTTTCAACCGTAGCATTTGGCCAAAGCTTTCGGCTCGTGACCAGTGCCGAGTCAAGTACACGGTGTTCGGGCCACGTCGGAGACACCGGAATTCGCGCAACAACATGAGGAAGGATTTTTCGAGCCGCTTCAGCATTGGTTGTCAAGTGCTCGATAACGGTTTGCGCGTTTACGGGCTCGTCTTCGGCTCTCCAGCAGTCGTAATCCGTCACGAAATTCATTGAGGCAAGTGAAATCTCGGCTTCACGGGCCAACTTGGCTTCCGGGAGATTGGTCATTCCGACAATGTCAAATCCCTGATTGCGGTAAAAGAGGGATTCGGCTCGGGTCGAGAAAGCCGGCCCATCCATATTGACGTAAGTCCCGCCATTCTGGACGGGAAAGCCAAGGCGAGTCGCCTCTTCAGCGATGATCTGTCGGAGGAGTGCGCTGACCGGTTCCGCGAAACTGATGTGGGCAACAATCCCTTGACCGAAGAAAGTCCACTCCGCGCGCCGGCTCGTGCGATCGAAGAATTGCGACGGCAGCACGATATGACAGGGCGGATATTGCTCTTGCAGACTTCCGACAGCCCCGACCGAGATAATCCAGCGGACATTCAGCGAGCGCAGAGCATAAATATTTGCCCGATGATTGATTTCGGTTGGCAGGATCCGGTGGCCTCGTCCATGTCGTGGCAGAAAATAGATACGGCGTTTGCCGAGAAGTCCGCTCATCAGGTGGTCCGAAGGCTGTCCAAAGGGGGTTTCTACCGACAGCTCTTTCGCCGCTTCCAAGCCTTCGATCTGATAAAGCCCGCTTCCTCCGATGACACCGATCGCGAATTCTTGTTCACTCATTGAAAAAGGAATGTTAGGTGAAAGGGTGAGTGGGAGCTAGTTCAGAACTGCGCAACGTGTCTCTGGCTCGGTACTGGCAGGGGCGTGAGCGGCATGAACGTAGCGCCGACGGCCCGTCGGTACTCCGGCGAACACGCCCAAGAAATCGCGCGATCCACTCGATCCGGTGATGCTCAAGGCCATCACTACGAAACTATCCAAGAAATATTGACAGCCTCGTGCGCCGTTGAGATCGACAGATTGCGCCACTTGCTGGGGATCTCGCCCCGGTGTACTGACGTGGCCGTCGGCACTACGTAATGTCCCACGCAAGGCCTGATGCGTCGTAGATGAATCGAGGGATCCCGCAAACGTCGAAGTCCGACAGGCACGGGGCCGTCCGCGCCAGGCTCATGCCGCTTCGCCCTGTCGGCACCGGGCCCTGAGTACCAAACGCCAGTTCCTTGCACGAGTCACTAATCAGCGGGTATTTGTGAACCCCGGCGAGCGTGGTTGGACAGGAGCTGTTCCAAAGCCCGGCAAGCGGAATCAACGCCGTTTTCTCCCGCGATTTGCCGAGCGATGGCACGGGCTCGATTGAGCGTGCTCTCATTGCACAGGAGCGTTCGCAACGCGATAAGCGCCGCCCGGGCGCTGTAACGAGCTCGCGGCACCACCTGACCGACACCCAAACGAGCTAACCGGGCTGCGTTATCGGGTTGGTCGAAGTTGAAGGGGACGACCAGACTGGGGACCCCAGCTCTTAACTGCTGCGCGGTAGTGCCGACGCCACCCTGGTGGACGATGGCGGCCGCGCGTCGGAATACCGCGAAGTAGGGAGCATAGTCAATGGCAGCAACTCCCTCGGGCAATGGCTCGGGCAGGCCCCTGCGGTTCGCCGGCTCTTCGCCAAGCAGCAGCAAAGCGCGCCGGCCCAGAGCTTGGGCGGCGGTGATACTCTCGACGTAGAAGTCTGCTGCCGCATTGACAGCCGTTGAGCCCAGGGTGAAAACGATGGGTGGGGGGCCCTTGTCCAGAAAACGGGCGAGTGCTGGATTCGGTTCCAGCGAACCGCTTTCGTCGCGATCGTAGAAGCTGAAGCCGGTCTGGCGAGTCTGTGCCGGCCAGTCGGGCTGCGGGGTGCCCAGCACGGGAGAGAACATCGCAAGCACCAGAGCCCGTGCGTGCTGCCCCTCGTAGAGCGGGTCGGCACGCGTTGGACTCAAGCCCAATGCACGTCGCAAATCGGCAATGGGTCGGCACCAGCTCCGGGTCATGTACTTCGCGGCGGCGCGCAAACCGCGGCCCCACCAGGGACGCAAGAATTTTGGACCGCGGCAAAATCCAGCCGGCAAGCCGAGAAGAACCGGCGGGTCAAAGGCCGAGAAGAAGGCCATCGGAGCGAGCATTGTGGAGACCCAGGGGACACCTAGCTTCTCAGCCACGAGGGGTGCCGCAAAAACGACCGGGTTGCTGACCAGCAGCTCGGCTTCGTGCTGTGTGGCAATCCTCTGCAGGTCAGCATAGGTGTCACGGACGGACGGGATGATCAGGTCGCGGAAGGTAAACTCTGGTCCCTTTTTGGGATCGAGAATGCGGGCATAGAGTCCGCTGTCGACCAGCGGCGGCGCCGGGCGCAGCGACTCAAAGGCAAGTCCGGCTGCTTCGACTCGGGCTCTATAGCAGGTTGGGGCAGCGACTATGGGCAAGTGTCCCCGTTCCTGCAAGCCCAAGGCTAACGCTATGTAGGGATGCAGGTCGCCCAGCGAACCGATGGTTGCGATAACAAGGCGTTTGCAGGACATGCGGATACGCTTTCTACGGTTGTAGACACTAAGATAGTGCCCATTGGCAGCCTAGTGCGCCGTCTCATATATAACGATGACGTTGCGGCAGGTCAGCTGGCTGTTTTTCAAGGCGCGGTCCGAGCCGGATTGGCAGTAGGAGCGTCCATATCCGGATTCATACGGCTCGGACCGCCTTGCCGGCGGCCCATTTTGAACGCAATGACGTCATCGGTATATATGAGACGGTGCACTAAACCCCGGAAGCCGAAGCAATATTGTATCTCTGGAGCCGCCGGTAATAAGCGCTTCGGCTGAGTCCGAGAGCTTTTGCGGCCAAATTGGCATCGCCAGCGTAACGAACAAGCGCTCGCCGCAGAAGATAGGCTTCCGCTTCGGCGAGGTTCATTTCTTCCAGAGCGGTCGTCCTGAAGGCGGGACGAGCAGATTGCAACCAGAGTTGGCTGGCATCGATCTCATTTCCTTTTGTCAGGAGAATGCTCCGCTCGAGAACATGCCGAAGCTCGCGAATATTTCCGGGCCAGGCATACTGTCGGAGTACCTCGACCGCCTGCGCCGATACCCGGATTCCTGGTTTGCGATACTTGGGGCCAAGATGCCGGACAATGGTTTGAATCAGCGTTGGCAGATCTTCCAAACGTTCCCGGAGCGGCGGTAGATGAATCTGGATGGTATTCAGTCGAAACAGCAGGTCTTCGCGAAATTTTCCGAGTTGAATTTCTCGGGCGGGATCGGCGTTGGTCGCACTCAACACCCTTACATCAACCGTTTGCGTTTTCGAGGAGCCGACGCGCTCAAACTCGCCAGTCTCAAGGATGCGCAACACTTTGGCCTGCTGTGCTGAACTGAGATTAGCAATTTCATCGAGGAACAGAGTGCCTTGATCGGCCAGTTCGAAACGGCCAACGCGGTCGGTCCGCGCATCGGTGAAAGCCCCTTTCACATGCCCGAACATTTCACTTTCGAAAAGGCCGTCGGGAATTGCGCCCATATTAACGCTGATTAGCGGCCGTCCTGCCCGTGCGGAGAGGCGATGGAGTCGCGTTGCGACCACATTTTTCCCAGTGCCGCTCTCGCCCGTGATCAAGACGTTGGCATCCGAGGGCGCGATCTGTTGCACGAGATGGTCAATCCGCTGCATCGCCGGAGACGAACTGACGAAATCAGGCGCTTTCTGGTCCGAGCGCAATGCCTCGTTCTCTGCTTCCAACCGACGATTGTCCCGCAAGGTCGTCTTCAACTGGATCTGGGTGCGCAGGATCGAGACCAGCCGTTCATTGTTCCAGGGTTTTTGTAAAAAGTCCTTCGCACCCATCCGGATCGCGTCGACAGCGAGAGAAATGGAAGCCCACGCGGTCATCACCACCACTGGAAGAGCCGGGTCTTGCCGCTGCAAGCTCTGCAAAAGCGCGAGGCCTTCCTCACTGGAGGTGTGTTCCCGATCGTAATTCATGTCGATTAAGGCAAGGTCAAAATCATGTTCTGCAACCAGGGCGAGCGCCTGCTTCGGTGACTCCGCTGAAACCGCTTCAAAATTTTCCGCGGCGCAAACGACCGATAATGCGCGCAGGATTTCGGGCTGATCGTCAACGATTAGAATACGGGGGCGCATACAAACAGCTGAGCAGCTGGACAAGCGACAGTCAATCGAGCGGCGGGAGCGGCGGGAGCGGGTTCAGCGGAGGGATCTAGCGGAAAAGCAATGAGAGCTGATAAACTGATCACCCGCGTGGTAGTACAGTTCCGAAAAATCGATTTACATCCTTTTACATTGTTAAAATTTGATTAGCCACCAGCTTGCTCGGTCCGCGACATCTACTGGCGCAAATTAACATTCAACCGGACGAGCCCTTTCGAGAACTGAGTTCATCGCAATCGAGGCAAATAAAGACAGTGAGCCGGGAGGAAACGGCAGCCCGCGAAAAAGGTCGCGGACACGGAGCTCTAGAGAGTCGAGATGTTTTCGATCAAGAGGCAGCGAGACCCGGATCGACGGCGGCTGTGTAGAGCACGAAGAGCAAAGTCACCTTGATCATTTATCCGGCCTCCTTCCCAGAAGGTGCCCTTTTAAAATCAAGCGAACGAGGAGTTGCCAACAAGAAAAGCGCTTTTAGGGGGAGATTGTTAGTGCCGCTCACTGCATGGCCATCTGTCCGGTTGTCCAGTCGCCCAGCGCGGCTTCTTTCCGCTTGAGCTTTGTCAGAACCAGAAGAGTTCCGTTCCGCTTATGCAGGTAATCCACTTGATCAAATGCTTGCTTGATCAAGTGTACGCCAAGTCCGCCTGGACGGAGATGCTCGAGGGTTCTCGGCTGGAACCCGCCGTGGGCCAACCGTTCGCCGTAATCGCGTAAACGGAACCGGACAGAACCGCCCTGCCCGGTCTCCACCGAAAGACAGATCAGTTTGTCTTCGGCCAGATGATACGCATGCCGAATGATGTTGGTGCAGGCTTCATCGACTCCAAGCACCATCAGATCGATTTCTCGCGAGGGGAAGGACCGGCTTTCCAAAAATTTTCGAACCCACTGCCGCATCAGCATCAAATTGGCCGGATGACTGGCGAATTCGATCTTCTGTTTCATTTTAAACCAAGCGCTAAAATCGTGAGATCATCGTACGGCGGGGCCTCGCCGCGGTGCTCTGCTTCCGTTTTGACAAGCGCATCGACGACCGCCTGAGCATCGGCCAAGGCCCCGGCTAAGGTCGCTTTTATCTTGTGCAAACCAAGCGGTTGTCGACAGTCGTTGAACGACTCCACCAAACCATCAGTATAGAAAATCGCCTGGTGTCCAGGCAACAATTTGATTTGATTGGCCGGATAAGTCATTTCACTCTTTATACCCAGGGGTGGTAGAGCCTCAATCCTGGGTTCATTCACTTGACCGTCGAGCGATCGCAGCAGAGGAGCGTTATGTCCAGCGGCAGCGAATTCCAGTAAGCCAGTCTCGGGAACGATTCGCCCCAGCACAGCGGTTATAAACATCCCATGAATCGTCCGACTGCAGAGCCGCGTATTCCAGCGGCCCAAAGCTTCCGCGGGGGAAACTCCGCGATGAGCGATGAGCCGCAGCATGCTGAGCGCTTGCGCCATCATGAGAGCGGCCGGCATTCCCTTGCCCGAAACATCGCCAAGCACAAAATAGAACTCGCCCGGATTGCGCTCAAAGACATCGTAAAAATCGCCGGCGATCTCCCTGGCTGGCCGATAAAAACTCGCGAGTGACAGAAGCTCGGTGGACGGCAAAATATCGGGAAGAAAGGAGTGCTGGATCTCGGTGGCCAAGGTGAGATCTTTTTCCAACAGGTGACGTTCCCGCTCTCTCTCTATCGCGCGCAGCTTCACGATCGCCGTCCCTACCATGTTGCCGTAGGCTTCAAAGGCTTCCAGGTCGAGTTTATCAAACTGCCCCTTGTTCAGTGGATTCAAGACTTCCAGGACACCGATCTCCGTTTCACCTTGGAATAGCGGTACACAAAGAATCGAGCGGGTGACAAACCCCGAGCGCTCGTCCAGTTTGGGATAAAAACGCGGGTCACGATACGCCTCTTCGACCAGGACGCTCTGATGATGATCACGCACCCAACCCGCAATCCCTTGAGAACGTGGAACGCTCACGCCATTGCTCAGACGTTCTTGTGCCGGACCACGAGCAACCACGAGGTCGAGGTCTCCGCTTGTTTCGTTGATCAAAAAGAGCGAACTCGCCTCAGCATGCATAACGCGGGTAGCCACATCCAGAATCGCGGGAATGAGCTCGTTGAAATCAGTAATCGAATTGATCAATCCACTGACTTCGACGAGTCCTTTGTAAAAGGAGACGGACCGCTGCAGGTCTTCCACTGTTTGCGTCATACGGCCAACCCAGTTTGCGTTTGTTGTCGTTCTCTGTAAACCTGGTTTTTTTCTGAGTCGTTTCAGTCAGAACATATTCGTTCTTGTGTTGCATAATCACGCGAAAATATCTAAGAATTATGCGAAGTTCGCATGAAGCGTTTTGTAAAGGCCTTGTTGCCATTGGTGATCGGAGCCGTGGCTACGAATCTGCTAGCTCAAGAAACGGCTTACAAAGCTCTGCGTGTCGTTGGACGAGATCGCGGGGAAAAGGCTCTCGGTCAGATTATCGCGATCAACGGGAAGACGGGTGCGCCGCAACCAACGACCTGGGTTGTTCGTTTGGATGATCCGGCGGCGCGCGATGGAGTTCGCGAAATCGAGATTACTAATCAGCAGGTCAGCGGAGAACGCGCTCCGTTGATTGGCGGCAATCTGAACGAGCAGCCGATCGATCTCACCGATCTGAATGTGGACTCCGGCGCTGCGTTTCAAGTTGCCAATCAGGAAGCCCGTCGTCACCAGGTTGGATTTGATTGGGTTGATTATTCCCTTTTGCGCGGACCCGGTCAGGCAAAACCGATCTGGCTGCTCGAGCTGAAAGATTCGCAGAAACGCAGGGTAGGGAGCGTCCAAATAGCCGCCGATTCAGGCGCGGTCATCAGCAGTTCCGGCTGGGTGCCGGGTAGCACGGTCCCGCAAGGTCGTGAACAGGACCTCGCCGGGCCTTTCCAGCAGCCATCGGGCTACACTGATCCCGGTCCACCGTCCGATCAGACGCAATCGTCGCCTGAACCAGAGCAGTATCGTGCATCAGATGTGGAACCCTCCTCCGGCCAAACTGTCGGCGAACGCGCGCGGAGCGTCGGACAGTCGGTCGGCCACTCTGCGGAGCGTTATGGTCAGACGGTTGCTCATTTCGGTGCGCGCGTCTGGGACAAGACGGAGCACGCCGCCAGAAGAGTCGGCGGTTGGTTTCAAAAACAGTTTACCGGCAGAGACACGCTGAGCCCGTCGTCGGACGACAGCGACAGCGACGACGAAGACAAGAGCAACGATCATGACAGCTCAGGCGACCCGTACAGTCGACCCGTTCAACCGACGGATCCAAATGGTCGGCCCGTTCCCTTGCCCGATCGGTAATGGGAAGGAGCTAGAATCTAGGAGCTAGCTCCTTCCCCAAAGCCCAGACACTCTCCCCCCCGACAATCGTCTGCACCGCTCTCCCTTTTAATTCCCAACCATCAAAAGGGGTGTTGTTGGATTTGGACAACGTTTCAGTTGAGCGAAATGTCCACTCGAGATCCGGATCGATGATGGTGAGATCAGCGTCCGAGCCAATCGAGAGAGTCCCCTTCTTGAGTCCGAGCAAGCGAGCTGGCTCGACGGAGTACATCGCGATTAATCGCGATAGATCAATCGCCTGATCCCGATGCACCAGCAACGTGAGGAACAAAGCCAGTTCGGTTTCCAGGCCAGTAATCCCGAACGGCGCCTGATCGAGTTCGACTTCTTTCTCGAAGCGCGCGTGCGGTGCATGGTCGCTCGCGAGAATCGTGATCGTTCCATCCGCTACTCCTTCGATGAGGGCACGGGCATCAGCGTCCGTGCGGGTCGGCGGGTTCATCTTGTAATTGCTATCGAAAGAACTCAACGACTCGTCCCGCAGGGCGATATGATGTGGACAGAGTTCGCCAGTCACCGGAATTCCGCGGTTCCGCGCATCGCGCAAAAGCCGAACGCTGCCGGCCGATGACAAATGTTGGCAATGAATGTGTGTTCCGCACAGCTCAGCGAGGAGGATATTTCGCATGACCATGATCTCTTCTCCGGCCGAGGGCCAGCCAGGCAACCCGAGCACGGCGCTCCAATGACCCTCATGCATGATCCCGTTTCCCACCATGTTGTAATCCTGACAATGGTCGAGAACCGGCAGATCGAACATCCGGGCATACTCAACGGCTCGTCGCATCAGTTCGTGGTTCTGAATGCAGTGCCCGTCATCGGTAATCGCAACTGCTCCGGCTTGGACCATTGAGCCGATCGGAGCCAACTCCTCTCCCGCCAGATTCTTGGTGATTGCGCCGGTAGTAAATACATTGATTCGCGCGGTCTCGCGAGCGCGATCCAGGATCCAGCTGATTTGCCCGGGATTATCAGCGGCCGGCTGCGTATTCGGCATACAGAGAACCGAAGCGAAACCGCCGGCTGCTGCTGCGCGCGTGCCAGACTCAATTGTCTCTTTGTGCGTCTGCCCAGGCTCGCGCAGATGGACATGCATATCGATCAAACCGGGCGCGACGACGAGGCCGCGCGCGTCGATGATCTCTGCATCGGACTCGGATATTCGGTCGACGATCCGGCCTTGGTGAACGCAAATGTCGGCGATCTCATCCCGCCCATTAGCCGGATCGATGACGCGTCCGCCTCTGACGATGAGATTCTTCATAGCGAGCGGCGTAAAGTGCTGCTGCAAAGGTAGAGAACGGCCATCCGCACAGCGATCCCATTGGTCACCTGCTCAAGGATCACGCTCTGGGAGCCATCGGCCACGGCACTGTCGAGTTCTACTCCGCGATTGATCGGTCCGGGATGCATGATTAAGCAATTGGGCTTGAGCTGTGCCGCGCGTGCGCGGGTTAAACCGAAGAAACGCACATATTCGTTCAGACTCGGAAAATATTCGCGGCGTTGCCGCTCGTGCTGGATCCGCAGCAAGTTAATAACGTCAGCTTTTGGAAGCACGGGATCTAGCCGGCGGACAACCGATACACCCATTTTCGCGAAGGATTCCGGAACGAGGGTTGTCGGCCCGACCAGAGTGACGTTCGCGCCGAGCTTTTGCAGCGCCCAAATGTTGGAACGCGCCACTCGGCTGAACAAAATGTCGCCCACGATCACGACGTTCAGCCCGGCCACCTGCCCAAACTTCTCCCGGATGGTAAAGACGTCCAAAAGCGCCTGGGTGGGATGCTCGTGCGCTCCGTCGCCCGCGTTGATCACCGATGTCTCGAGCCGGTCCGCCAGGAACTTCGGGGCGCCCGCTGAGCTATGGCGCAGCACAATGATGTCCGCGTGAAGCGCCTGCAGGTTCAGGGCAGTGTCCTTCAAAGTTTCACCCTTTTGCAGGCTGGAGGCTGTGGCGGACACATTGACCACATCAGCGCTCAGCCGCAAAGCAGCCAGTTCAAACGAGATGCGTGTCCGGGTACTCGGCTCGACAAAAAAGTTGACCAAGGTCTTGCCGCGGAGAGCCGGAACCTTCTTGATGTCGCGTGAGCCGACGGTTTTGAAAGCCGCCGCGGTGTCGAGCACGAGATTGAGTTCCTCGACGCTCAACTCTCGGATTCCGAGAAAATCCTTCCGTGTCCATTCGGGGGCCTTTGCCGCGGCGACGAGGTTTGACCGTTCGCTCATCGTTTCTCCAGGCGCACCGAATCAGGTTCGCCGTCGATATTGGCCAAGCGCACCTTTACTCGCTCTGAGCGCGCTGTCGGCACGTTCTTGCCGACATAATCCGCCCGGATAGGCAGTTCGCGGTGGCCTCGGTCAACCAGCACGGCCAACTGGATCCGAGCGGGACGGCCAAACGAGCTGAGAGCATCCATCGCAGCGCGGCAAGTCCGGCCGGTGAAAAGGACGTCGTCGACCAAAACAATGGTTAACCCATCGATGGCGAGCGGTAGACGGGTTTCCCGAACGCTCGGCAGCGTTTTTCGAAGCCGCAAATCATCGCGATGCATGGCGACATCGATCGCGCCGACCGGCGGGCGGCATCCCTCGATTTCTTCAATCAGATCTCCGAGACGGCGAGCGAGTTCAACGCCGCGCTCAGGAATTCCGGCCAGGCTGAAAGCCTCCGGATCCCGATTCTTTTCCAGGATCTCGTGCGCAATTCGCCGGAGGACGCGTCCAATCGCGTCTGCATCGAGAATCAGCACCGAGTCTGGCATCAAATCTTACCTTGGCAACCTCACCGGATTGCCTTAAAGGTCCCACCTCGAACACGAGGCTTAGCCGTCTTTAAACTCCTTTTGGCTGGCGATGGCGCCTTTCTCGCCAAGCCGACCGATATTTCACAATCCAGTCCAGCAAAGCCCGCTCAAAGCCGATGTCGTATCCGGCTTTTTCGCTCTCCAGCCATTTATGCCGGAGGATTTCCTCGCGCTCCGCTAAAAATTCCTGGTAAAGAACGGAGTTTTTGACTAACTCCGTCGGATCGTCCTTTGGGGGTTCCATGGCTGATCGGGTGTCTAGTATCCGGATGGGCATCCGCGAGTCAATCAGTTTTCTGCCCCTGCACGCTCCGGAGTTGCTTGTGCAGGTGCTCGGCGATACCCAGAAAAACCTCGGCAACGGCGCCTCTCGGGTTCTCAAGGACAATCGGCATTCCACGATCGCCCGCCTCTCGAGTGGCAATATCCAAAGGTATTTGGCCCAAAAACGGTACTCCGAGCCGCTTGGCTTCCCGTAATCCCCCGCCCGTGCCGAAGATGTCGTGACGCCGGTTATCGCTCGGACTCATAAAAAAACTCATGTTTTCGACGATACCAAGGACCGGAACATTCACTTTGGCGAACATCGAACTCGCTTTGCGCGCATCGATCAAGGCGACTTCCTGGGGCGTGGTCACAATGACGGCGCCAGCCAGGCTTACTGTTTGGACAACCGTAAGCTGAATGTCGCCTGTGCCTGGCGGCAGATCGAGCACGAGATATTCCAAGCCGGACCAATCGACTTGCCGGAGAAATTGCTGGGTCGCCCGGGTGACCATCGGACCGCGGAGGATCGCCGGTGACGTGTCGTCAAGCAGCGATCCCATGGAGATGAGCCTGATCCCGTAGCGGTCGATCGGGATGATCACATTCTCTTTGGTTGCCATGGGCTGTTCGTGACTCGCTCCGAACATTAGTGAAATGCTTGGACCATAGATATCGCAATCGCAAAGCCCGGTGGGGGCCCCGAGCAGGTGCAGGGCCGCCGCAAGATTGGCGGCGACCGTCGATTTGCCGACGCCGCCCTTGCCACTCGCGACTGCGATCACGAAATTGACTCCGGGGATTCTGGTCGCAGCGGTCTGCGCCCCGGGCGTTTCCGGCGGGCTGGAGATATCGATCACCACCTTCGCCGATCCGATTCCGGGAACCTCGCGAAGGACTCGCTCGGAATCTCGCTTCAACGTCTCCGGAATTGCCGGGTTGGCGGTAGCCACACTCAGATGCACGAGAACGTCCTGTCCGGATACCTGGACCGATTTCACCAAACCAAAACTGACAATGTCCCGGCTGTATCCAGGAAATTTTACGGTTTTTAGACGTTGCAGAACAAAATCTTCAGAGAGCGCGGCCATAGGATCGTACTATCGCGATTTATTCCTCCCAGACAATACGTCGTGTCCGACTTGGCAAATGCGTCTATTTCGTCCGGTTCGTTCGCCCATCCAAGCGATGTAGCGCGGACGGCCTCGTCCGTACTCTTGTGGCTGCGCCAGCGCACGGCAGGTTTCCTTTTGCTCCCAGGACACGTGAAGTAATGCATCAGGCTTTGGCGCGTGGTTGGCCACTCGCCCAAGAGTACGGACGAGGCCGCGTCTGTCGGACTTTGGTCATCTGTAGCTCGCGCAATCGAGCTAAGGTTCGAGACATGTCCCAAAGCGTCTTTGGTCCTGCGCCGGTAGATACGGTCTTGGATGTCAAGGGCATTGGTTTAAGGAATGGCGGGCCAGGTTAGGGTTGTAGGGTTGTTGGTGAGCGAGAACACCGAAGGCGATGTGCAGGAGTTTTCGCATGACGGCACCGCGGATAGCCAGGGAGTGGAGCTTGCGCGACTCGAGACCTGCGGCCCATTGCTGGATGGGTTTGCACCAGCGGCGAGCAACGGCGGCCGGCAAATAGAGTGCTTTGCGCAGGAAAGCGTTGCCGATTTTGCACAGGGTGGTTTTGCCGTAGAGCGAGACACCGGAACGGAATTCAGAAGGAGTCAGCCCAGCATAGGCCGCCAACTGCCGAGCCGATTGGAACTCTTTACCGGCCAGCTCGGCCAGCAGCTTGGCGGCTGTGAGCTGGGCAATGCCGGGAATAGAGCACAGCAGTTGGCTTTGGCGGCTTAAAGCCTGATCAGCCGCGACTAAGCCGAAGATGGCCGACTCCAGCTGAGCGATTTCTTTCTTGAGCTGGGCGAGTCGTTGGCCACGCTGTTGGCTGACAAGCTCGGGCAGCGCAATTGGGTAAGGGTCTTTTTTCACCCGGTTCTGTTCCCGGATGAGCTCGCCAACCCGGCTTTCGCGCTCCCGCACCAGCAGTTTGAATTCTTCCTCAAGGGGGCGCAGCGGCCGAGTGGCCAGTGGTTTTCGCTCCAGACAAAACTGGGCAATGATGGCCGCATCAACCCGATCATTTTTGGTGCGGCGCAGGACCGAGAAAGCAAAGTATTTGACTTGGGCGGGATTGAGCACGCTGACCGCCAAGCCTGCTTGGTGCAGAGCGGCGATCAATCTCTTCCCGTAGACCCCGGTGGCTTCCAGGGCGAAGTGGATCTGGGAGAGCGGCCAAGAGCGGGCCTGGAGTTGGGCTAAAAATGCTCCAATGCCGGTCGCATCATTGCTGAACTTTCCCCGCCACAGGCGAGTGCCATTCTTGGAGAGCAGGCAAAAGTCAAAGCTTGCTTTTGCCATATCAATACCCATGCAGTAGCGTTTTTTCATCAGAGAGGAATTCGCGTTGAATTGGTTCTTTGTTTGATGAAGCGCTTGGGCGCGCGCCTGCTGACAGAGCCTTGTGAACACGGGCTTATGTTCCAACCCTGTTTGGAACGGCCTAAGATACGGTACGGTCTTATGCAGGTGCGGCACGAGGAAGGGTGGACTAATCTACCGGACAGGTCCTACCGACCTTTGGGCGAGGCAGTTTTCCACCCTCCTCGGCCAAGTTCTTCACTTCCAGAGTTCCGCCCTTGCGGGCGGCTTTAAAAGGGAAAAAAAATTGGTGGGGCAAGGTACAAGAGCGAAAATTTATTCGAGCCTTAGCGAGAACTTGTTTGAGCCGTCTTCAGTGTGACCTGCCCAACGCCCGGCTCAAACGAGTCTTCGCCGAAGGCTCAGATGAATTCTCGCCTTACCGATTTTGGGATGTTGCGAAACATGCTCTAAATTTTCGCCCCACCGACACAGGACAGTGCGGCAATCTGAGACGATCTCTAACCGCTTGGGCGACCAATCGCTTGGGTGGCGTGCTACAGATTTCCAAAGTCCGACACGCCCGAGGCCGTCCGTGCTACCTCGCCTCTGCGGGCCGCGGGCCGAGGGTGATAGTCTAGTGGTCCTTTGCCAAATTGGATGAAATCGGGCGATCGTAATTCTCCAGATAACCACCGATAATTAGGTATTTCGGTTGAAATCTCTGGCGGCCAGCATGAACTCCTTAGGATATGCAGTTCAGCGAGTCCTCACCGTTCGGGTTCACCACCGGCGGCTTCGTTGAGACGATTGGCCGAACTCCGTTGATCCGGCTCGCTACACTGTCCGAAGCGACCGGATGTGAGATTTTTGGTAAAGCTGAATTCTTGAATCCGGGTGGTTCCGTGAAAGATCGGGCGGCACTCGGCATTGTTCTGGATGCCGAAGAACGCGGTCTGCTGCGGCCCGGCAGTACTACCATCGTCGAGGGTACGGCCGGAAACACCGGCATTGGCCTGGCTTTGGTCGCGAATGCTCGCGGCTATCGGTCTGTCATTGTCTTGCCCGAGAATATGTCTCAGGAAAAGATTGATAGTTTGCAAGCGATGGGGGCGGAGGTCCGGTTGGTGCCTCCTAAACCTTACGCCGACCCAGACAACTACATCCATGTGTCGGAGCGAGTCGCCAGGGAGACACCGGGAGGTTTTTGGGCGAATCAATTCGATAATGTCGCGAATCGGCAAGCTCATTATCGAACAACCGGTCCGGAAATCTGGGAGCAGACGGGGCGTGGCCTGACCGGTTTTGTCGCTTCGGTCGGGACCGGCGGCACGCTCGCGGGAATTTCGCTTTACCTGAAAGAACAGAGTCCAAACATCAAGATAGTTTGTGCGGATCCCTATGGCGCGGCCATGTGGTCCTGGGTCAAACTCGGCCACACCAACGTGGCCGACGGCGATTCGGTCGCAGAGGGTATCGGGCAGAATCGAGTTACCAAGAACTTGGAAGACATAGTGATTGACGACGCTTATCGGATTACCGACAAGGTAGCGATGGAGATGCTCTACCATCTCCTGCACCGTGAAGGCCTTTTTTTGAGCTTGTCTTCAGCCATCAATGTTTGTGGCGCGGTGAGACTTGCGCGGGAGAGCGGTCCCGGCCAGACGATTGCGACCATTCTCTGCGATTCGGGTTCGCGCTATGTATCGCGTCTTTTCAATCCGGAATGGCTGGCTGAGCGAGACTTAACGCCAAAGGCGAAAGGCTTGGAGTTTCTGGAACTCCTTTGATCCAGGAAAATCTGTGGTTAAAACTGTTCTCCGAACTCGCTAGCAAAAGTCATGGGAACGAGCGGTCTCGAGCGAGGCGGTCGGCAACCGTTCGATGCGCTGGGCCCGAATGTGGATTGTTCCGGAACGTTTCTGGAGGACGCCCTCAATCAATAGAAAACTTTCCTGGCTAATAACCAGGCGATTCTTTTCAAAGACTTTTGGCGTGACGATCACGTTGGTAATACCGGTTTCATCTTCCAGGCTAAGAAAAACAAAACCTTTGGCAGTACCCGGACGTTGCCGGCAAATGGTCAGGCCGGCCACTCGCAAACGGATACCATCTGACCCCGCAACCAGATCAGCGCTGCGCCAAATGTCATCGGGCAAAGCCGAACGCAGGTAACCCATCGGGTGGGGACCAGTGGTCAGATGCATCGTGGAAAAATCCGCCGCCAATCTTTCGGCGGGTTCCATCGCGGACAGAGGCGATTTCCCGGTCGTCTCGGTCGCGGTGAAAAATTCATCGCGATGAAACTCTCCTTCCACCGACCAGAGAGCATTTCGACGATGGCCAGCTAGAGAGTTGAGTGCGCCGGCTTTGGCGAGGATCCGCAGTTCGTCCCGGGCAAAGGAAGTGCGGGCCAAAAAATCAGCAACATTGTTGAACGGATTTTGTTTTCGTTGCATCAGCATCTGTTCAAGACGTTCGCGGCTGACTCCCTGTAAGACGCAGAAGCCGAGCCGGATCGTGTCATCGGAGACAACTGTGCAGAGCCAATCGGACTCCGCCAGAGAGATCGGTTGAACGCGGATGTGCCGTCTTTGCGCATCCTTGATCAAGGTAGCTGACGAGTAGAATCCCATGGGCTGGTTGTTCAGCAAGCTGACAAAGAATTCTGGACCACGATGCACTTTCATCCAGGAACTCGCGTAGGTAATCAACGCAAAGCTGATCGCATGCGATTCCGGAAATCCATAGAGGGCGAATGAGGTGATGGCGGCGATGATTTTTTGGGCGATTTCCTTGCTGATTCCATTGGCGGCCAGCGCCCGGCGTAATTTCTTTTCAACGCGTTGCATGCGTTCCTGAGAACGATGAAAACTCAGGGCGCGGCGTAATTCTTCGGCTTCGTCTCCGGAAAAATTTGCCAAGACCATGGCAATCTTCAGCATCTGTTCTTGAAAGAGAGGAACCCCGAGGGTCCGCTGAAGAACAGGGATCAACCGATCGTCCAGATAAGTGATTGGCTCAGAACCTTCTCGCCGAGCAAGGTAAGGATGCATGAGGTGACCCTGGATTGGTCCCGGGCGAATGATGGCAACTTCAATCACCAGATCGTAAAATTCGCGCGGTTGCATCCGCGGCAATGTGGCCATTTGAGCGCGGCTCTCGACTTGGAAGACGCCAATCGTTTCGGCCCGGCAAAGCATGTCATAAGTAGCCGGATCGTTTTTCGGTAACTCTGTCAGATCAACCGGCCGGTTTCGTTGCTGACAAAGTTCAATAGCGTCCTGCAAGGCGGCCATCATGCCAAGACCCAGCAGGTCCACTTTGATAATGCCCAGATCTTCGCAATCTTCTTTATCCCACTGGATCACCGAACGGTCGGCCATCGTGGCGCTTTCAATCGGCACGACGGAATCCAACCGCCCTTCACAGATCACCATTCCGCCGGAGTGTTGTCCTAAGTGACGCGGTAATCCCTGAATTGCTTGATAGATGGATAAAAAAGCAGCTACCCGTGGATGATCAGCTGGTAAACCGGCTTGGCGAAGCTGATCGCCCGCCTGCATGGTATGCGGAAAATCACCGTTCGCTTGTAAACGGGAAAAGCGGTCCATCACCTCCTCAGGCAGATTGAGCGCTTTGCCGGTTTCACGCATCGCGCTGCGATCGCGGAAAGTAATGACGTTGGCCGTCATGGCGGCACCCCGCCGGCCATAACGCCGATAAACTTCTTGAATTACCTGCTCACGCCGGTCGCCGCTGGGAAGATCCAGATCGATATCGGGCCAGCCTTTGCGTCCTTCGCTGAGGAAGCGCTCGAATAACAGATTGGCGCCAACTGGATCGACTGCGGTGATGCCCAAGCTGTAACAAACCGAGCTGTTGGCCGCGCTGCCGCGGCCCTGTACCATGATATTGGCTTTTCGGCAATACTGCACCAGGTCCCAAACGATCAGGAAATAACCGGAGAACCCGAGCTGACGAATAAGCGCGAGTTCGCGTTCCAGTTGAGCGCGGACCTTACCGGTGACCTCATGGTAGCGTTCGGTTGCGCCCCGCCGGGTGACCTTGGTGAGGTAGCTGTCCATGTCCTCGCCAGCCGGCACTGGAAAATTTGGGAATTGATAACCAAGATTTTCCAGGGTGAACTCAATTTCCCGGGCTACCGCAACAGTGTTATCGATTGCTTTGGCCAGGTCCGGGAAAAGCTCCTGCATCTCGGCCGCAGACTTGAGGTGGCGCTCGGCATTTGGCTCGAGCAAACGTCCGGCTGCATCCAAATGCGTGTGATGACGGGCACAGCTAAAAACGTCAAGCGCGGTGCGGCGGTCAGGGGTCGCGTAAAGCACTCCGTTGGTGGCCACTAATTTTCGGCGAAAACGCTCGGATAACTGAATGAGCTGCTGGTTGGCCCATTGTTCTTCACGGCGAGCGTGCCTCTGGATCTCCACAAAAAGGTGGTCGGCATCGAAAATCTGGCACAATAATTCCAAACGTTGTTGTGCTTGACCGAAATCGCCGCGTGCAAGCGATTGACGCAGTGGGCCTTCCTCATCGCCGGTCAGGCAAATCAAGCCGGCGGCAAACTCGGGTAATTCTGCCCAACGAACCCGACCTTCATTTTTCGGGGATCGCAGTTTGTTCCGAGAGATCAAGCGACAGAGATTTTGGTATCCTTGCCGCGACTGGACCAGGACCGGAAGAACGGTTTCATCTTCCATTGTCAATTCGCTGCCCACCAATGCGCGGATGCCCGATTCCTGAGCAGCGGTGTGCAGGCGAGGTGCGCCAAAAACTCCGTCTCGATCGCACAAAGCCAGTGCCGGCAAATCAAGATGTGCGGCCCTATAAGCAAGATGTTCCGGAGAAGAACTGCCCCGCAGGAAACTGAAGGCACTGCGAGCATGAAGTTCAGCGTACATGGGGAGGGGAGTTGCAGGAGTTGCAGGAGTTGCAGGAGTTGCAGGAGTTGCAGGAGTTGCAGGAGTTGCAGGAGTTGCAGGAGTTGCAGGAGTCAGGAGTCAGTTGTTCAGTTACCTCCCTCCGCTGAACCCGCTCCCTCCGCTAATCATACTCCCCCACGATCGCCCAATGATCAGCCGTTTGGGCGACGCGATAAATACCGCCCTGGTCTAACTCGATATCCCATTCTTCGGTTCTCCAGCTGGCGCGATCCCACCAGTGACCAGATAGTTTCCAGGGACCGGCACTCTCCCGGATTTTTCCCGAGATTGTGCTGCTTTGCACGGTGGCAGGTTTACCTTGATGAATTTGGATCCGTGCGGACAGGGCAGGACGGTAACGGCGGAGAGCCGGTCCGATACGGAAAGTTCGAGCCGGACTGGCGGTCCGAGCCGGACTGGCGGTTCGAGCCGGACTGGCGGTTCGAGCCGGACTGGCAGAAACGCTTGACGACGATGACCAGGAGAAATCAGGCAGTTTTAATTGAAAGCAATCTGGCTGATGCGTGTCACTCTGACTGGGAACACCGATCTGATCATTGCCAACCAAAGCGGCTAGCCGGGCCAACGTTTGAAAAAAACGATTGGGATCTTTGAGGCCACCTTGAAAAAGATCGAATTGATGATGGTCGGGATGGCTGGGCAGCGCCTCCATAAGAAATGCGACGATTGGGGCGGAAGTTTGCACCGTTTCCAGATATTGCCCGCAGATCCGAAAAAGCGCTTCGGGATCACGCGTAGGAGCAGGAATTTGCAGGTGACGCACGATTTTTTTACCATTTTCGAGCGAGATCTGCAGGCGCAGTGCAGCGATGAGCCGATAAACTGCCTCTACCCGTAAAGAAAGCCGCTCAAGAAAGCGGCGGAGAATAAAAAGAAGCGCTTCGAGAGTTTCCAATCGGTAATCGAATTCGATGCTCTCGACGAAAGTTTCCGGCGGTTGAACATAGTGCAAAACATTCTTGAAACGTCCGGCTGCCCGATCCCAGAGCGATAGCCCTTCCAAGCCCAGCCGATGTCCAACGTCCTCTCTGGGCAGACGAGTCAGATCTCCAAGTGTCCGAATTCCCCAATTTTGCAATATGTCGAGCAGGTAGGGAGAAGGGGAAAGCGATTCCAAGGGCAAGGTTTGTAATGAATCGCCAAAAATTTCCCGAATCGGGTCAGCAATTTTCGCGGCCTGTAAAGCGATCTCCGGATTCTGGCCAACTCCGGCTTGCGCTTTAAATCCGAGTTGTCGGAGCTGAGCCAGGAGTTCCTGAAGCCAAGATTGATGCGAATGGGTCTTCTTGCTTTTTAAGTCGAGGGTACAAACTCCTGGAGCAGTCATTTCCAGGTAGGGTGAAAATCGATAAGCAATCTGGAGTAAGGTTTGTTGGAGTTGTTCTTCGCGCGAAGGCTTAGCCCCGAGCAAAAGGATCGTCGGCGCTCGGGCGATCGCGAGTCCGGTAGTACTTCCCGGCGGAATACCCGCAGCGAGCGCAACGGGGTTCACTTCGCTGACATGTAATCCTTCTGAATCCAGTAGCCCAACTGGAATTTTAAAACACAAGTCATCAATTCCAAAGCCTGGCGTCCGGACCGATTGGACGGAGGTGAAAATACAAAGATTATTTGATGACTGCTCATCGTATTTATCTCGTAATAGATGATCTTGCCAAGCACATTGTAATTTGTAGAAAGGCACATAAATCACGCCAAATGAGTGACTTTTAGGCGAAAGCATAGTGTTTTTCCGAAGTGAAACCTCGGTGATAGGGTTGGAATGAAATTTTTGTGAGAATTTGCTGAGAGAGTGATGACAGATCAGCAAATGTCAGGGCTTCGTTCAGCTGGATCGTTGCTCCAGCGTTTATGACCGTTCGATCATGGGCCAAAACAAGGAGTGCCGTTCGGCTTTGCTCCGCTAACCGCTGAAGCCGATACCATGTTGGTCCGGGAATTTTGCGGCTATCCAAATTCTGTTTCAGATCAAGAATGGCCAAAGCTAGGTTGCCGTCCCGGAGCAAAAGATCGGTGGCTTTAAGGGCTTGCGGCGTGTTCTGACAGCGAATCCAGAGCAAAAGGGGCATTTGTCCAAAAGGATCAAACCCGTTTTTGCCGTCCACGAGCCCGACAAATTGGGAAGATGCCTGCATCGCGAGAATGAGATGATGCAGCAGGAGAGCGGTTCCAGTGCTGGGAAGGGAACTTATTAATTGAGTGATTGCTCCGCGAACCAAACCGCCTCCGAGAGCTTTGTCCAAAACGGGTATCCCCGTAGAGAGGAGGGTAACCGGTCTAAACGTTTCCTGCGGGAACCGGGTCTCCAGCACTTTCCGCAATTCAATGACTTTGGCGGCAGGCATAGTGTTCAAAAGAACACTATCGAGAACGTTTTATTTGTCAATCAAGTTGCGAGTCCCCGAGTCCCGAGTTCCGAGTGGCGAGTCCAGGAGTTGGAGAAGCCAGGAGTGATAAGTGATCAGTGATCGGTAATCAGTTGTTCAGCTAGTTCTTCCGCTCAAGCCGCTACTTATCCCGCCTTGGTCGTCATCGCGACTACGCCAGGATGCTGAAGCCGGCGTTGGCGCCTGTCGCAGTTCGCCAGGTAATCGCCTCAGCTAGATGCACGCGAATCTCTGGTTTTGGATCGCCTTTCATGCCGGCGTGCTCGGCGTGCCGGCGGCCTATCAACACCGGGTGCTCTTTTGGGGTGTTCTGAGCGCGCTGGTTCTGGTGTTCTGATCGCTTTAGGTGTTGCGCTGATTCAGTTGTTTCACTGGGTGCTTTATCTCTTTTGGTGCCTTTTTGGTCGTCACAGGGATAAATGTTCTTTGGCGGAAGGAAAACGATTGATATCGAAAAAAACCGTTGATCTGGCTGGCGCGCAAGCTCTTGCCCGTAAGCGATACCTACGACGGCATGCGCTTTGCCGTTCGCCGTGGTTGGCCTGGTTCTGCTGGTCGCGACTGGGCTTTCCTTGCTGGTGAACCGGCAGCATCCGGCCCGGAGAGTGCCGCTCGCGAAGCCCACTAACGATTCACTACCGGTTACCAATGTACGATGATAACTAATCAAAACACCTCGCGTCTGTCGGCCGAGCTGGAAACCCTGCCGATTCCCGTTGGGCAGCTCAGGGTGATTGATTGGGATCGTCCCTTATACAGACCCACCAAACGCAGCCAACTAAGGTAATTCCTAGAAACAGAAAGACTCCCAACGGTAGCATATGCCCTCCCTGATGACGGAATGGGGCCCGTGAGTCAAAACCAAATTCTCAATTCGGATTAAAATTTTTCAGAATCGGGCAATAACCTGTCTCAGAATCCGCTTTCAACAAGCAACAGACTCTCCGGCGAAGCCGGCGAGTCCTGTTGCTGCAGGCTAATGGAACAGGCGGTCAAGCAGCGTTTTGGCAGCCTCTCTGGCGTTTTGTTTAAGGTCATTCGACAACGCGCCTCGGATCGCAGTCACCAAACGTTTCGAGAGATCTTCTCGCGGCTGGCGAAGTGTGCCACTCACGTTGACCCAGGTCCACCGCAGACCATCTCGCTGCTCCAGGAAAACTTTCTCAGTCGCGCCAGGAATTGATGATAAGAAGTCAGGAGCAACTCCGACCAGGAGAACGCCGGCTAGATCCTCTCCACGGATGGTGCCGCTGCCCGTGACCCGGATCTGGTCATCATGCCGCGCTTGCAGCTCGCTGATCGTCACGATCTGATCGGCGTACTGTATTTTTGCCGTCAATTGGTCAAGTGGGATTTCCGCAAAACCGCCTGCTTTGACGAAGGACTGAAATTTTCCGAAAAATCCGGAAAGATCCAGTTTGAGGTTGGTGATTTGCAGGCCTCCGGTGGCTTGTCCGCGCTCGAACCGATCCAGATCGCCCGAATAGTCCGCTCTACCTGAGGCGATACCGTCTTGCCCGGTGCTCCGCGGAGAAATCGCGTTCAGACTGACGTTGGCAAACTCCGCATGAAGATGAGCCAGCGGCGGTCCAGGGACGGCGATTGAACCGCGAAGATGCACAATCCCGCCGGGGCCGGCCCGAAATGTCGCGTCTTGGATTTGGACGGACTGTCTGCTCACTTCGCCGGTGGCAGCAACCAGATTGGCCGGGAGGAATGCCGGGTGGGACAACTCGCCTCCCATAACTTTCACGGTCCACACACCCGCACCATTCTGCTTGGCGTTTACCTGGGAGCCGGACAGCGTGCCCTGAATGTGTTCATCCTTGCTCCAGTGCAAATCCAGCCGCCTGATCAACAAGCTGGTGATTCGGAAATCGATATTCCAGGATGCCCAACGGAATCGAGGCGGGCTGGCCGGAGGATTTACTGGTCGCGGCTTTCGACCGAGCTCAACATCTACTTGATCGACGGTTAACTGATCGAAAATAACGCGACCGAGCAGAAGATCGAACCAGCGCAGGTGGGCTGAGATATTCTTGGCGTGGACCGAGATCAATTTACTTTTCGGTCCCCCGACCGCGTGAAAATCTTCTGAGTTAAAAGTCGTTCCCTTCCAAGTCAAGCGTCCGAATTGCCCGGCGGTTGCGCCTAAGGAATGACTTACCTTTCGGCTGAGCCAGCCACGAAAATTGTCGCTCTGGAAAAGGGCAATCGCGCTCAGCACGCCGAGCAAAACGACGATGACGATCGTACCACCAATGAGAAAAATCCTGCGTTTCACGCTGCTGCCACTGTAGCTCAGGATTTGAAAGGGCAAAAATTTGGGTAAGACCCACGGTCTTGTGCATCAGCCTTCGATCGGGCGTGTCGGACTTCGGTTTCTTGTTTGGCAGAGCCAATTTATCGTTCGGGCGCTATTCATCGGCAAAAAATCGGCGAATGTCCCCAACGTGGTCTTGTCTGACGGTCGGTAGGGCGAGAATTCATCCGAGCCTTCGGCGAGGACTCGTTCGAGCCGGACGTTGGGATTTCGCCGCGCCCAAAAACGGCTCAAACAAGTTCTCGCCTGGCGCTCAAATGAATTTTCGCCCTACCGATCGTGTCCGGTCGCGAAACAAATTACAAAAATCGTACCGACGTGCTCCAAAGTCCGACAGACCCGGGGTCGTCCGCGCTACGGGACGTAGCCGTCATTGCCGCAAAATCTGGCGTCGGAATACGAAAGCCAGGATGCCGAGCGGAGGAATTGCGAAAAGATGCCAGTACCCAGTCCAGGGCGGGAAAGGCGGTTTGACGTCGATAAAGGCGACCACCGTTGTAGTGTCTTCGCCCGCCCGAAGCTTAAGCTCTAGTTGCCACTTTCCGGCTTTCGGCAAGTTGACGGTGTTCGAGTACAGCAGCCGATTACCTCCCGCGCCGAGGATGAGGTGCACGCCGCCGGGCGTGATTGCTCGCGAATTTAGGCAGGCGGGCGGCATCCAGGCCGGCGCGGTCGCGTTTAACTCTATCGGAATGAGCGTGAGGAGAACTGTTCCATCAAGCACCGGTTGTTTGGTGTCCAGTCCTTCCAGGAACAAGCTGAAATCGACCAGCCCCGCGCGGAGCGTGCCCGGGTCACTAAACAGTGTCACGCGAAAAGGGCCGCCGGTGCTCTCCAACTGGACTGCGCCGCCGTCGCCTCGCGCATCCTGGCGAGAAGAGAGGGCCAGCACGGCGGCAAGCGCGACCGTCTGGAGCCATCGAAATTTCCCGCACTTCGTGTTCACGGCATAAAAGACCCGCGCATTTCCATCGGTTCAAAAAGGATCAGCAGACCAACAAGGAAAAGCGAGGTACCAAGCGTTGCCCAAGGCAGGAAAGCTCTGATCGGCCGGGCCGCGGCATTGAGCTGGCTGATCTTCCAAAAAGCGTAGAGGGCAAGGAGCAGGCCAGCATCCAGAATAAGGATCTGAAAGTCGAGTATCTCGGGAATACCCCAGGACTGGATGTTCCAGGCCGGCGGGATTCCCGGGGTGATCCGCAGGTCGGCGGTGATCCTCTGAATCACGGGGATAAAAGCGTGCGCCGCGGTGAAGAGGTGAAAGCAGTTGTGGGCAATCCACATCGCTGCGCCAAGCGGAACGAGTCCCATTGCGAAAGAACAGAACACGCGAGAAAAAGGTTTGGCAATCATTCCGGCCCGCCGGCTGAGGAAGGTGCAGCTCGCTACCAGGACCAGGGGCAACAGGACCAAAGCGATCAAAAAAAAGACCAGTAGAGTGAGTGGACGCGAAAACAGCCCCGATTGCAGAGAGTAACGATTGATGGCAAGCGAGACGGGAGTCAGCATGGCCGCGGCGCTGGCAAACGCCCCGAAAACCAGCACCAGCACAAGCGCCGCCAGATCAGGCCGGTTAGCAAAACGCCCGATGGAGGAGCGGACCCGATCATTCCAGAGTTCCCGGCCGGGGAAGGATCGCAAAATGCCGACGTTCGTGTGGGGACATGCCTTCACACAATCCAGACAGAACGTGCAGTCGAGATTCCCTTTCTTCCGTGGCTGGAACAGTTGGAGTTCGCAACCGCGCTGCGTCGCGTTTCCATGCAAGCAATCGAACGTCCGGCAGGTCCGACAAACGTCCGGGTTCTGCACCCGCACTTCAGTTGGGGAAGTGAGCGCCTGGACGAAATGAAATTGACCGATCGGGCAGATGTATTTGCAGAAGCTCGCTCCTTTGAACCAGCCGTCGACCAGCGTTGCCGCTGCGAAATAAGCGAGGACAATCCAAGCCGTCAGGAATGGAGAGTTCCATAAGCTGAAAGCTTCGTAGGCCCAGAGGTAGAGCGCGACCAAGGCGACAGAAATCCACTTGGAGCGAAGCGCCCTGGGCCAAGCGTGGGAGGCCGGGAAAAGCGGCGTCCGACGTCTCGGACGAGCATAAATGGGCAGCTCATACAGAAGAGGTTACCGGCCAAGAGAAGAGCCAGAACGGTGAGACCGCGCCAGTGAACCCAGGGAAGGACTCCCGCCAGGTTCATCGGCCCGATTTGTGGACCCAGAAAGCCGTCGGCGATCACCATAAGAGCGATAACGAGTAAAATGATCTGCAGTGATCGCCGGAAAATTCGTGCGCGCAGCACGTAGATCAGACGTGAACGCAGAGGCTGCGTCCGCCGACTTGGCAACGATCGTTTTGGCTTTGGGATCGGCGGTAAAGATTTGGGAAGGTTTCGCGGTGAAAGGAACTCGAGGGTAATCAACCCGGCTGGAATCAGAAAGATGATTGATCCAGGCACCCACATTATGGTGCCGGCGATGTTTTGATCAGCTACTGCGCTCAGGTTTCCAAGGCGCGGAACGAGGCCGTACGTTGGATAAAGGACAGCGTTATAGAGAGCGAGAAACGCGGAAAGGCCGGTGTTTTGAATGTCGGCCAGCAAAAGATAAGGAATCATCGCCCAACGCGGCCAATGCGGACGGCTCGGCCAGGGCTGAATCACCGGCCACCAGAAAAGCAATCCGGTGCTTAGGAAACAAAGGTGTTCAAGCCGATGCCAGCCGCCCGATTTCAAGGCAAGTTCGTAAAACGCGGGCAAATGCCACCCGAGAGTAACAACAATGAAGGAAACCCAACAGAACGACGGGGTGGGTTACCCGGCGGGCGATGGCCCGGAAAAAACTGGATTTGAGAATGGGAGCGATTGCCGTTCTGGTAAATGAGCGGGGCAAACCGGTAAGTAGTGGCAGAAACGGCTGGCCGAGGAGCAGGAGGGGTGGAATGACCATCATCAGCAGCAAGTGCTGAGTCATGTGGACTTCCAGCAGCAGTCCGGCGAAAGTGTTCAAAGGCGAGAACAGGGCGATAAAAAGGAGCGGCTAAACCCCCTTCAAAAAAGAATAGTTGGGCCCAACCGAAGCGATGCGGCACCAGATGCCGCAGCTTGCTCCAGCCCTTGAGGTAGAGCAGGGAGGCGAAAGGAGGACGCCAAAGCAGGCCCGAGTTGGATCGACCAAGAGCTGAAAATTGCGTCAGAAAGATCCATGTGGACAGTGCCAGTGCGAGTGTCAGTGCCAGTGGCGATGCGAACTTGAAGGACTGCGATGAATGCTAGCCGCTCCCGCGGTGTCGGAAACTTCGCTGCTTTTCCTTACGAGAAAAGTTTGAAATAGTTCGTCGGACCTTGCGCGCGATTTTTCAGGCTAACAACTGGCACTGGCACTTGTATTACTCTCCCGCCTGTGCCTGGCGCTTGCGCTCCAGGCTCCCCGGGGGTAGCAGCGGACCAATCGGTTCTTGGGCGGGAGCCGTGTTCGGTGGGCGGAGCGAGATCAGATAGGCCACAAGCGCTCTGGTTTCTGCCGGAGACAAATTGTTTCCGTACGCCGGCATGTTTCCCCCACCTTGGATGACTTGTCGAACAAGTTGCGGGCCGGCCATCTGTGCACCAATCGAAGAGAGATCCGGTCCACGCTGACCGCCCTCTCCACCAATCGCATGGCAATTGCGACACTGCTTGTTCTGGAATACGACGGCTCCCTGGAGTTCCAGAGCGTGTCTTCCTTTGATAAACTCAGGTTTTGACGGTTGGCTCGACCACGCTTCCATGTGCGGAGACCAAGGACCGGCCATCCCCTCGTAGGTAAGGAGGCTATGCCGAGGTAGCTAAGAACCACCGTCAGGATGGAGATCGGTCTCCGCCGCCAGTTCTTTTCACCTTCGTTCGCGACGAAGGGCAACCCGAAAAGCGCAATAAACCAGCGCGGGAAGAACGAAAAACAGTAAAATTTCCGACCCGCTCGGCAAGCAGTGCAGCGGCTGCGAAAAGCGCCAGAAAAGGGTAGTCCGGCTTGCGTCAGAGATTTGCACGGTAGGGTCAGCCGGAATTCCCGGTCCCTTTGGCCCGACAAAAGCCGCCAAGAAAAACATTACAACAACAAAACACCATTAGCCACGACATCTTTGTTGATCACTCCCGGAACAAACGGGACACCCTCTTTTTTCAGGATTTCATTGTAGTGCTTTCGTAGTTCTCCTGTCGCACCAGGACGCCCGGTTCCGGCACTTCGTTGATTCCTTTACTGAGCACCAGGCGAAGGTGCATTCCAATCAGCGCGAGAATCCCACCCGGAAGAACAAAAACGTGCAGGGCGAAAAACCGGGTCAGCGATTCGTTGCCGATGATCGGACCGCCTAAAAGCAGATTCACCAGAGCTATCGCCGAGACGGGGATTCGACCAAAAACGGCGGCACCGATACCGACTCCCCAATATGAGTCCGTATCAAATCGGAGCACCTGGCCAGAAAAAGCCATCCCCAGCACCAGAAACATCAGGACGCAGCCGGAGAGCCATGTGAGTTCTCTCGGGTACTTAAAGGCGCCCCACAAGAAGACCTGAGTCATGTGCAGGAACATGATCAAAACCATCAGGTTGGAGCCCCAATAATGTATGCCGCGAATAAACCAGCCTAGCGGCTGATTGAAATTAAGATGCAGCAAGCTCTGATACGCTTCCGCGGCCGAAGGCACATACACCAGGCTTAGCAAGATGCCGGTCAGGATTTGCACGGCGAAGCAGGTGAGCGTCATGCTGCCAAAGTGTAAAACCAGCTGCCGGTGCTCTTCGGAACTGGATGTCCAGCCGTTTGCTCCCAAAGCTTTACCAGATGCAACCGATTTTCCAGCCACATCGCCAGTTTTTGTAGCGTCTTCATTACGACGTGAGGGGATTGGCCAGCGTCGGTAAAACTCCGCCCAGAATCATCAGTTCGTTATTCTCGACTTTGTGCTGATATTCGTAGAGACCCCGCGGCGGCGGCCCCGCGGCGTGGGCCCCATCCGCATAAAAAACACCTCCATGACAGGGACACATAAACAGCTTCGACTCCTCAAACCACCGAACCGGGCAACCGAGATGAGTGCAATTAACCGCAAAAACCTGAAAATCATTTCCTGCCTGCCGGCGTACCCAGCAAGGAATATGACTGGTCGATCCATCCTGCGGGTGCGGGTTCGGATTGATGAACGCCACCATGCGGGTCGAGTTTTCGGGAAATTGATCAATCCGTCCCAAATTAATCCAGCTTAAACCCGACTGTTTGATCAGGCTCGAAGCGATGAATCCGAGAACCGGAATTCCGATCATCGCACCCGCGATCGCGTTGATAGCGATGCCCACTTTCAACAGAAAATCGCGCCGCGTTTCGCTGAGTATTTTCTTGTAGTCCGTCGGAGGGTGTTCCGGATCGATCGAGCTCATAATCAGTGCTCCTACGGGTTCTGGACAGAGGCCTGTTGTTGGTTTCGGGAAGTCTCGGATTGCGTTGATTGCTTATCCAGGCCACGACATCAGTCACCTCCTCGGGGACATGGGTTTCCCCGGAGTATGGCGTTCGGAAATCGGGCATTCCGAACTCTGGGCGGCCAACAATAATGACACTGCGAAGATATTGATCCGAAACCAGATGCAGATAGTCCGAATTCAGAATCGATCCGGCCGAGCCTCCCTTGCCTTCGGCGCCGTGACACTTCTCGCAATAATTATTATAGGCGGTGCGCCGCGCTTGGCTTCTCCTCCGGGGCGTTATAGGGTGGCAAACTGGGATCGACTTTGCCCGGTCCCCACCGATAGATCCCATCGACCATGATATCGATTTGCTCCTTAGTCAGGTCTCGCCTATTCCCGGGGTTAAACTTAGGCATCAGTGTCCCGGGAACACCCGATCATGATGATTTGGTGCAGAGTGTCTCGAGGAATAATTGAAAGATAGAGTGGATTATTCATCGAAAGCGAAGCTCCAAAGGTCTTGCCGTCGCTGTGGCATCCGAGACAATTCGCTTCATAGAGGGACGCGAAATCCCGGTCTCCGTTGACGGTTGCCAGACGTCGCTTTTTTTTGGTCTACCTGGCATCCAATCGCAGCCGTTAAACGACAGCGCCAAAGCCCGCCGCCGGCCAACGCTCCTATAAGACAAAAAAGTCCATCAGCTCTTTTCCTCGCCTTCCATCGCCTCGACACCCATGCGGGCGGCGAGCGACCAGCTCCGCATCGTCTCGACCTTTTGCGATTTATAGACGACATAACCTCCGACTACGCCGAAAGAAATCTGACACAGACAAACCAGAGCCAATCCACCCTGCAGCCAGGGCTGGATTGATAACATAGAAGACCGGGTAAATCAGGGCGGTCCAGAACAACGGCGTAACAATCCCTCCCCAAAACCATTCGTAGCGCGCGGGTAACATCGGTAGCAGGACGGTGTAAGTAACCCGATCAGGATGGAGAGCGCTCCATGACTGATCAGCGCAACAACCAGACCCATAGCATTGAACTGTTGCAAAGTGTCCAGATTTGCTAGCCGAGCGAGGGCACACCGGCCGCCGCCATCAGGTTAATCGGGTACCAGATGCTGTGCTTCGCGACCAGGCCGTAGAGCAGAGCCATCGCCGCCATCGTCGAGGCCGCCCGCCACTCCGCCCAGAAAGCCTGAATGATAAGCGATGGGTTTTTACGGGGTAGAACGACCGATGGCCGCCTTGCCCGATAGCCAGGCGATGGATATCGCGCTTCGACATCTTGATCGGGGCAGCCCGTTTTTCTGGGGCCACCAGAGGGACGAGTTCGTGTCGGGGTACTGGAAAGACACTGCGAAACCAGCCCACAGCCCCGGTCGCCGCGAGGACTAGTCCGACCAAACTCACGAAAAGGCTGGTGACAAGTCCGAATGCGATCAGCGTGAGCCCAGCTGCGGCGATTATGGCCAAGTGGTCGGCTCCGGCAAGTCCACCCGCTGCTGCCCTCGTGGGGATGGTGATTCGCGCTCATGGGTCATGAATAGGCTGAGATAATATAGACAACCGTTACCACTACGGCCCAAACCGCGTCGACGAAATGCCAGTACCAGGAGACCATCTCAATGTGTTCGTGGTGCCGATCCTGAATGTGGCCGCGCATACTGGCGATGAGAACGAGGGACAGCAGAATAAACCCAACCACACGTGGCTGGCGTGGAGCCCGACCAGAGAATAAAAAGTCGACCCGAACAGGTTGGTGCTGATCGTCAGATGGTCGTCATAAATCAGCTTGTGCCATTCGTATCCGGTGAAAATCAAAACCCGAGTCCTAGGAGCGCCGTGATTGCCCACCAGAGATGAAACCCGGTTTTTTTGCCCTTCTTAAGAAAGCGTTCGGCCATCACAATCGTTCCACTGCTGGAAAAAAGCAGAATGGTGCCGAGCCAGGGAAACTCCAGGACCTGGTGAGGATAAGGCGGATTGAGACTTTTCCCAATGTAGAAGAGGTAAGCGACGACAAAGATCGAAAACAGGGCGGATTCTGTGCCGATGAGTAGGATAACACCTACCTTACGAGGCGAGGGGAGCTGCCATTCGGAGTCGGGTGCTAAAAGGATTTGAGTGCTCATGAGCAGCCGGTTATTCGAATTTCCAATCAGGATCTTCGGGATGTTTCAGGTCCCACAACGGCCGTCGGCTCTTCACCTCGGGCAGCCGCTCAAAATTGTATTCCGGCGGAGGTGAAGTGGTGGCCCATTCCAGGGTCCAAGCGTCCCATGGATCTTCGCCGGCCGGTTTGCCTTTCCAGTATGACCAGAACAGATTGATCACAAAGATCAGTGCCGCCACGCCTTGGACCACGGCGCCTATCGTGGCAATCAGGTTCCAGATTTCCCAGCCCCGTCCCGCTTGATAAGTGTAGATGCGGCGCGGCATTCCGAGGATCCCGCTGATGTGCAGCGGATCGAACGTCAGGTGAAATCCAAGAGTGAAGAGCCAGAAATGCCAAAGACCAAGACGCTTATTCATCATCCGGCCAAACGCTTTCGGATACCAGTAATAGGTCGCGGCGAAAATCGCGAAAACAATGCCGCCGACGAATGACGTAGTGGAAATGGGCAATTACAAAATAGGAGTCGTTGAGCTGCCAATCGAAGGGAGCGACTCCGAGCATCACCCCGGTCAAACCGGCGATCAGGAACTGGAATAGGAATCCGATGCAGAAAAGCATCGGGAGCTCAAAGCGCAGACGGCCGCCGAACATGGTCCCTAGCCAATTGAAAATCTTGATACCGGTCGGGATCGCAACCATGAGGCTGGCAAAGGCGAAAAAGGTTATACTGACGAATTCATACCGACCGTGAACATATGATGTGCCCACACCGCCGAGCTGATAAATCCAATCAGAACAGCGGCGGCAACCATCATCGGGTAACCAAAGATTGGTTTGCGGGAAAACACCGGGACAATCTCGGAGACTGCTCCGAAAGCCGGCATCACCAGAATATAGACTTCCGGATGACCGAAGATCCAAAAGAAATGTTGCCAAAGAATCGGGGATCCACCCGCTTGAGCATCGAAGAATTTCGCGCCGAGAAAACGCTGCAGGCACAACATGATCTGGGCAGCGGAAAGCGCTGGCAGAAAAAGCACGACCAGGAACATCGTTACCAGGGCCAGCCAGATAAACAGCGGCATGCGATAGAGCGTCATGCCTTTGCAACGATAACAGATGATCGTGACCATGATGTTAAGCGCGCCGGTCACGCTGCCAATGCCGCTGATTAGCAGCGACAGCGACCAGTAGTCGGTGCTTGGCCCGGGCGAAAAGGCGCGGGAAGTCAGCGGAGCCAACGCAAACCAGGCGACTTGAGGGGGTCCGCCAGCGCCATAGAGTCCGGGGGCAGCGACAAAGCTCAGGAAAAGCAGTACACCGCCGAAAAGCGTCATCCAGAAAGAAAACGCGTTCAGCCGCGGGAACGCCATGTCCCGCGCGCCGATCTGCAATGGGACCACATAGTTGATCAGCCCAAAGATCATCGGCATCGCGACGAAAAAGATCATTACGGTGCCGTGCATCGTGATCAGTCCGTTGTAGGTGCCGGGGGGAACTAGATGAAGATTCGACCAGCCGAGTTGCAATCGAATCGTCATGGCCATGACCCCGGCGACCACAAAAAAGAACCAGGCCGTGCCAAGATACATCAGCCCAAGCTTCTTATGATCCACCGTAAAGACCAGATCCTGAATCCAGGCAGTCGGTGTACCTGTCTCCTGACCGGGTCTTGTACGGAGCTTGTTCTGTCCCGATCTCAGTAACTAAAGTTCCGTTCGCCATAGATCATTTCAAGGTACGCAGGTAGGCGAGTATCTGGTCGACCTGCTGCGGTTTGAGTCTCATATTGGGCATCAGGCAGCCCGGTTTGAGGGTTTGCGGGTCTTTCAACCAAGTGCGCAGATGCTCTTCATCGTTCGGGGCCACGCCGGCACCGAGCGTCTCCCGGCTCATAAAATGCGTCAGGTCAGGACCAAAAATGCCGGGCGGAGGCAAACCCGCTACCCGGTGACAAGTGCCGCAAGTGTTGTCGAGAAATTGCTTTTTGCCTTTCTCCACTGCCGGATCGTTCGCTGGTGGTTTCTGCTGATTTTCCAGCCATCGAATGTAATCTGCCGGCTCTGGACCACCACGCGAATGAGCATGTTGGCGTGTTGATCCCCACACAGAACAGTACAGTTACCCAGGTAAATTCCGGACTTGAAGGGTTTGATCCAGAGCTCGTTCCGATAATTGGGCATCAGCCAGATTTTCCATTCAACTGAGCAACCCAGAACCCGTGAGCCACATCGGCCGACTCAAGCACGAAATCGGTGGCAATCGGCTTCTCCCGGGCTGTTGAGCGGGAATGGATTTCATTGGCCGTGATGATGTGATAGCGCGGATATTCTACTTCCCACCAAAAACGATGCCCAACGACTCGGATCACTTCGTTATTGGCCGGAGGCCGCGGAATTACGAATTTCGCCGATCGTCCGTGCCGTCACCAGAACCAGCACAACCACAATCAGGATGGGTGGCACTGTCCAGGCCAACTCAATAGCCGCGCTGCCATAGACCTGCGGGGGTTCTCTCTCGTCGTCTTCGGATCCACGCCGCCGGTAGCGCACGATCGCGTAGGTCAACAGTCCAGCGACTATCAGAAAAATCCCGGCGCATACTATCAAGGTCAGCACCGAGACTCGATAAATGATCTGTGCCGGCTCGGAGAGTCGGGATCGAAAATGTTCTGGATCGAACGAAGTGGCGAGCTGTTCCTGACCGAAACAGTTTCGGGCCGATAAAAGTCCCGCGACGAAAATGGTTGCCCGATAAACCAAAGGAACCCGCTTTGCCTTCCCGCGGCGGGATGGCTGCACGATTTCGCGAAAAGCGTCCTGAACTGGCGCCTCAGAAACCTTCATTGGGTTTGCTTTGTCAAGTTCGTCAGCCGGCATCCGTAGGATATAACTATTAGTCCGGCTAATAGCTCTTCTTGGACGATTCGTCGCATCTTAGACAGAAGAACCAAGGGTTTCGACAAGAATCTTCGAATCATTTGTTTGAGGCGCCGCGAAACGTCTTGGGCCTCGTCGCAGTTGCCCTTTAGCATCGGCGCCGTTAGCATGAGTTGAATGTCCGGTCCGAAGATCGATCCATCGTTGCACCAGTCGACCAAGCCCGATTGGATAAAGGTCCGGTTGCCTTCGAATCCTGCTTTTTTCTCGACTAAAGCGCTGATCGCCGATCTGCGTCTCCACACGGTGTGCGAGTCTGCCCAGTGCCCCAATCGCTGGGAATGCTGGAGCCAAGGAACAGCCACCTTCATGATTGCCGGGGATCGCTGCACGCGAGCTTGCGGTTTTTGTGCCGTCACTACGGCAAAGCCGTTTGCCCTGGAAAATGACGAACCCTATCGGGTCGCCGAAGCGGTCCGACGGATGCGCCTGAAGCATGTGGTGATTACCGCCGTGGCGCGGGATGACTTAGCCGACGGAGGAGCCGAGCATTTCGCCAGAACGATCCAGGCGCTCCACAATCGCGATCCGGAGTTGGTCGTCGAAGTGCTGGTTCCGGACTTTCGGGGAAAAGAGGGATCTCTGCGGGCGGTGCTTGAGGCCCAGCCCGATATCTTTAACCACAATCTCGAAACGGTGGAGCGTTTGACACCGGCGGTTCGTTCTCGCGCAACGTACCGGCTATCGCTGCAAGTGTTGCGCCGGGCGCGTCAGATTGATCCATCAGTCGTCACCAAGAGTGGTATGATGCTTGGACTGGGAGAGACAGAAACAGAACTCTTTCAGGCGATGGATGATCTTCGGGAAGTTGAGGTGCAGGTGCTCACCCTCGGCCAGTATCTCCGGCCAACACCGAAGCATTTGCCGGTGGTCGAGTATGTGCGACCCGCCTCGTTTGCCCTTTATCGGGAAATTGCCGAACAGAAAGGGTTTTCGTACGTTGCTTCCGGCCCCTTGGTTCGCAGTTCCTATCATGCGGCCGACTTCAATCCGGGCCGTCGCAAGCGCGCTTGAGGAATGACGGCTAACGCTATGGCATCAGTTCGCGATCTCACCTGCGCTATCATTCCAGCCTATCAGGAGGCGCAGTTTGTTGCCGAAGTGATTCGCAAAACCAGGAACGAGCTCGGCCGAGTGGTTTTGGTAGACGACGGCTCAACCGACGAAACTGCTCAGGTTGCGGCCGTAGCCGGTGCGGAAGTATTGCGCCACTCGGTAAACCAAGGCAAAGGCGCCGCAATCAGAACCGGCTTGAAGCATCTGCTCAGCGAGTCTTTCGAATATTTCCTGCTTCTTGATGCCGATGGACAGCATGATCCGGCCGAGATCCCGCGATTCTTGGCTGCTGGCGGGAACTTGAAGGCGGGGCTGATTATTGGCAATCGGTTTGCCGACTCCAAAGGAATGCCTTTCATCAGGCGATGGACCAACCGTTTCATGTCATGGCAAATCGGTCGGCATTGCGGTTTCCGGCTTCCCGACAGCCAGTGCGGATTTCGTTTGGCGGAACGACGTCTGGTGCGGTTACTCTTGAACGCGACCAGCGGGTTCGAGTTCGAAACGGAAATGATTTTCGTGGCAGCGCGCAACGGTTTTCGGATCGAATCGGTGCCTGTCCAGACAATTTATCGCTCCGAGCAGAGTAAGATCCGGCCGGTGAGGGATACGCTCAGGTACTTGAAGCTTCTGCGAAGATATCAGAGCAAGCCTGGATCCGGCCGCCCTGTGCGTTCGACCCCTCTCGTGGCGGATGAACGGAACAGCGACATTTAGGCGTTTTTGGAGTGCGCGCGACTTGTCGCCGCTTTGAGATCGCGCGAAGCGCGCTGTGAGCCAACGGCGTCCTCTCCGTCACGGAACTCGGCACTTCGTGGTTCTGTTCTCGGGCTAGGGCGCGCTCCGCTCGGTAAGAAAGCGGCGACAAGTCGCGCGCACTCCAAAACGCTTCGGCCCGACCTGTCCGCACGCTAACGGCTCGCTGGACTCGGGCTTGAAGCGACCGGGGGGGAACTAAACTCCTTCTTGAGCTGCTCGACGATGACGACATTTCCGGCCTGGCGCTTCTCCTGAATTTCCCTGGCCAGCTGTTCTTCCAGTTTCCGGCGTTCCTGGAAGTAGTGTTTACGGAATAGTTGTCGCTGTTCTTCGTTCAGGTGGAGTCCTGATTTCTGGTATGCCTCGTTAGCCGACTTTTCTCTTTGCTCCTGATTGATACGCTGTTGCCGGCGTAAAGCTTCCCGCTCCTCTGGACTTAGGGTTTGCCAGCGATGCAGGTTTTGTAAAAATTTCTGAGGAGAGGCCTCCGCAGTGGAGGTCTGTTCCGCAGCGCTGGGCGAACGACGAGCGGTATCGGCCTTGGCTGTCGTTGGACCCTGCGGCGACGTAGTCGAGGCATTCCCATTTTCACTCGACCGGTGCTCCGACCGCGGTGAGGCCGCACTGGTCCCCGCGTTACCTGTTTGCTCCGCGGACCGGTGAATTGCTTCGCTTCTTGGGCTCGGGGAGGGGGTCGGCGAGACCACGGCTACTGGAGTCACCGGAGTTTGTGCCCAGCTCAGCCGCGCCACGGCCAGCAAGAGAACACTCAGCCCACAAAAATAACGTAAAAGCCGAAGCGACGAGCTCATTGCGGGTTAAAAAGCCTGCATCTCCCGCAAATTGCTAAAGATTTGCGGGAGATGCAGGCTAGCGGGACGCCGAAGACTCTAACCATACCGAGGATTCCTGCGAGGCGAGGTTATAGTCAAGATTCTCGATGACCTCGGTATCGGTTGGCTCGTTTTGAGCCATAATTGCCGGTGTCGAATCGGCCTTACGAACATGGCTATGCGGACTCGAGAAAAAGGTCAGAAAAACGGCCAGCGCTCCGGCGGCAGCTCCCGGCAACCCGAATCGAAACCAATTGCGCCAAAATGTCCGGCGTTGCTCCTTCGCTTGCCGAACGGCCGCAACCACTTTGGCGGCAAAGAAAGGAGAAGGCTCCGAGTGTCTTGCCCGCCCGAGCAACGCCCACAAGTCGTCGTTTTCTGGATCCTTCATTGCGATAGGTTGAACCCGGCAACCCGTTCAAAGTTTCAGTCACCCGCCTCAAGAAACCCTTCCAGTTGACGAATCCGGGTCGGATGCCTCATTTTGCGGAGGGCTTTGGCTTCGATTTGCCGGATGCGTTCGCGGGTAACCCTGAACTGCCGGCCGACCTCCTCCAGCGTGCGGCTGTAGCCATCGACCAGACCGAAGCGCTGCTCCAGAACTTGTCGTTCGCGCTCGGTGAGCGTATCAAGCACGTCCCGGATCTTTTCTCGCAGCAGGACGATCGCCGTCATGTCGCTCGGGTTCTCCGCGCCTTTGTCCTCGATAAAATCGCCAAAACTGGTGTCGTCGCTTTCGCCCACCGGAGATTGCAGCGAGATCGGCTGCTGCGCCATTTTCAGCACAGCGCGGACTCGCTCGACCGGCAGTTGAATTTCCTCGGCAACCTCTTCCGGGGTGGGTTCGCGGCCATACTCCTGCACCAACTGCTTCTGCACGCGCATGAGCTTGTTGATCGTCTCGATCATGTGCACCGGAATGCGGATTGTCCGGGCCTGGTCGGCGATCGAGCGCGTGATTGCTTGGCGGATCCACCACGTCGCGTAGGTCGAAAATTTGTACCCGCGCCGGTACTCGAATTTCTCCACCGCTTTCATCAGGCCCATGTTGCCTTCCTGAATGAGATCGAGGAAAGAGAGACCGCGATTCGTATATTTTTTGGCGATCGAGATGACGAGCCGCAGGTTGGCCTCGACCATCTCGGTCTTTGCCCGCAGCGCCTTGCGCAGCCAGTCCTTGAGTTCCCGGTGATGACCGACAAACTCTTCCGGTTGCTGCCACAGCCGGCGTTCGAGCTCGACCGCAGACGCTCTCTTGTCTCGGCGGCTCTATCCTTCGCCCGCGTTACCTTGGGATTCCAACCGGCCGATTTCCAACTGCAGATTTTGCAGCAGCCGCAAGTGTTCATCGGCCAATTGGACAAACTCCTCCGTGACCTTCTGTTTGAAGTAGAATCGCGGGATAGAGCTTCATTAAGGCGCGCATGCGCCTTTTGGAACTCAGACGCGGGCGGAGTTTTCCCGCGTGGAACGACGGACCTCGATCAAGCGATTCGGTAGAGCGCAACGACGTCCTGGGTTGCTCGTTCCACCTGGTCGCAAAGCTTGGGCAACGCCTTCATGTAACGCTCCCGGCTCTCGATTTTTTTATCTAGAATGACCCGATCGAAGCGCTCCCGGCCCTCGATCAGTTTTTGCGCCAGATCGAGATGAGCTCGGGAAGTGAAGCCGAACCGATTGATGAGCTTCTGCACCATCAGTTCGGCGTCCTCGATCCGCTTGGAAATTTCGACTTCCTGTTCTCGGGTGAGCAGCGGAACCTGGCCCATCTGCTTGAGGTACATCCGGACCGGGTCGTCCAGGATATCGAGTTTTTGCTCCTTCTCTTCTTCCTCGTCGTCGATCTCCTTTTTGCCGTCTTTGTAGCGATCGACCTCGGAGGCATCGATGATGTCGACTTCCATCGTCCGAAGCTGGCCGAGGATCTGCTCCATCTCGTCCGGATCAGCCATGCCCTCCGGAAGCGCCTCGTTGATGTCATCGTAGGTGAGATAGCCTTGCTCCTTGGCCAGCTTTACCAATTCGCGCAATCGTTCCTGCGGATCCACATTGGCTGCCCCAGCGGTTAGGCGGTGAGCAAGCGAGTGAACCCCGTTGCGGTTAACGGTGATCTCTTTGTCGGGCAAGGAAGGGTTTTCTCGTGCTGGTTTTACGCGGGGTCGTTCGGAACTGAGCGTCTGCTCGGATCGTTTCTGGGTCGAGCGGGCTTTTGCCCTCTTGGTTTTGGCCGTCGCTTTTGGCCTGGATGTTTTTGGAGACGTAAGCTTAACCATACTGCAGACCGACTCAGGAGAATAACATAGGAGCGTCCGGGGAAACTAAAGGTTTACTCTCGCTGGCTCGCTGCCCGGGATCAAAAGTCGCGAAATATCTTTGATCGCACATTCGAGGTCAAGCACTTCTTTGAGTTCACCGGCAGCCCGGGCTGAGGCAGCGGCATCATCAACCGAAAGCCGAATGACTCCTTCCAGGTTTTTTCGGCGCCGCTTGAGCTCGCGCAGGGCGAACTCGATCCAGAAAACCCGGCCAATCGAGGAACTGACCGGTTTTTCCAAGAGAATCTGAGAAAGAGCGGCCGCCTCCGGCTTTTCCAATCCGGCCAGGAATGTTGCCAGACTGCTCGGGCTGGTTGGATCAACCTCAGAACCAAGAATGCCTTTCAACAGCTTCGCACCGTCAACCTCGGCCAGAATGCTTGGCCATGGCTGTGCCCGGATCCAGCCGAGCGTCTCCGCATCATTAAACACGACGCGGCACAGGAAAGCGATCTCGTGCCGGATCGCGGCGGCAGCAGACGCGACTGCCTCAGGCTTATCGGGAGAGCTTTTCAGCCTTTTCTTAGGCAACCGGATCGTCTGATCGATCGCTTCGCGCGGCAGCGCCAGACGGGTGGCCAAGCGGCTGATGATCGTGTCGCGCAAAACCACGTCAGGGACCATCCCGACGAATTCGGCCATGGATCGCGCAAAAGCGACGCGCGCGCCCGTGCCGGCGGAATCCCCCGAAAGGTTGCGATCAGTCGACGAACTCGAAAAAGTCGCGAGCTCCTCGGACCAGCTCCTGGAAAGCCGCTGCGCCCGATTTCCGAATCATGGAGTCGGGGTCCTCTCCAGCTGGCAGCCGGCCAATCCGAATTTGCAAACCGGCCTGCAAAAGGATGGCAAACGCGCGTTCAGTTGCACGATCGCCCGCGTGGTCCGCATCGAAGACGAGAACCACCTCCTCGGCAAAGCGACGCAGGAGCGCGGCGTGTTTTTCGGTGACCGCCGTGCCTTGAGGAGCGACCACATTCTGGAATCCGGCTTCATAAGTCGTTATCAGATCGAGTTGGCCTTCCAGGATGATGGCGCTCCGCGCATTTGCGATTGCCCGCTTCGATTTTTCCAAGCCGAACAGCACAGTACCTTTCGAGAAAAGCGGAGTCTCGGGCGAGTTCAGATATTTGCCTTCGGTTGTGTTCTCCTTCAAGATGCGGCCGCTGAACGCGATGACTTCGCCAAGATCATTGCAGATGGGGAACATCAAGCGGTCACGGAACCGATCATACACGGCGTTTGTCTCCTGGTCCTTAGCCTTCGCCAGACCGCTCAGAAGCAGTTCCTGGTGCGAATAACCGCTACCCAAAGCCCAATCCGAGAACACGCGCCAGCCGTCAGGGGCATAGCCAAGCCGCCAGCGCTTCGCCGTCTCAATGTTGATGCCGCGCGACGCGAGATAACTCCGGGCGTGATCGGCTGCCCGCGTCCTGAGCAGGTGCCGGTGAAACCAATCGGCGGCTTCGGCGTGTAACTGCAACAAACGGCGGCGTTGTTTCTGACGATGTTCCTCGTCAGCGCTCAACACTTCTTCGAGCACCGGTATCCCAGCGCGATTAGACAATCGCCGGACCGCCTCAACGAACTCCACGTGCTCATAGTCCATCACGAACTGAAAGACCGTTCCTCCGGCACCGCACCCGAAGCAGTAATAGGATTGCTTGCTCGGCGAGACGTAGAAGGAGGGAGTCTTTTCCTGGTGAAACGGACAGAGCGCCCGGAACTCGCTTCCTGCCCGCTTGAGCGGAAAATAGGAGCTGATGACCTCAACGATATCGGACGCTGCCGCGACCTGTTCGATACTCTGAGGGGAAATGCGCGGCATGAGATTTTTTTGGCTGATTGGACCCGACCGCATCTTTCTGCGCTGGAACGCAGCGACGGTCACAAGGCTGGATCAGCCGCCGGCTACCATTTGGATCAGTTCTATGCGGTCACCCTCGCCGATGGCTGTTGTTTCCAGAACTTCGCGACTGAGCGGTTGGCCGTTCTGCTCGACTAGAACGGTGTTCCGCGGCAATCCGAGCCGATCCAAAAGGTCGCAAACTGCGGAGCCGTCCGGCATGCTCCGACTTTCTCCGTTTACCACGATGTTCATGAAGTCAGAATAGAGGCTTCCCAGTCCTTCCAGACAGCTTCGAGGCCGTGCATGCGCAAGCTTTGGACAAGCTCCGCCGGAGAACGATCGTCGTCGATAGCAAACTGTGCTTCGGCGTGCTCCGCTGGATGACAGGAGGTTTCTGGGCGTCCACGCACCGTGAGGTGCAGGGCTTTTTTCCCCTGGTTGGTGTAGCCGCCCGGTTCGGTGCGGCTGCCGGCGCTCATCGAGGTCACTCCCAACGGGGCGACCAGGTCGCGCAGTCCAGCCGCCTCGCGGGTGCTCAGGACGATTCCGACCTGGGGAAAGCTCAGTCGCAAGGCACACAGCAGTTGCACAAAATCGCGATCCGAAAGAGGTGAGGTTGCCTGGAATTCTCCGGCTGCAGGACGAAGGCGTGGCAAGCTGACTGTAATCTGGGCGCGCCAGCAGACGCGTAGCAAATATTCGATGTGTTCGGCGAGTGCCAGTGCTTCCCGGCGCCAATCGTCCAAACCGAGAAGGGCTCCTACGCCCAATCGTCGAAATCCCGCCTGATACGCTCGTTCAGGGGTGCCGAGTCGCCAGACAAAGTCGCGTTTCGGTCCCGAGGTATGCAACTCCCGGTAGCGATCGGGATTATACGTTTCCTGATAGACCACCAGTCCTTCCGCACCGGCCGCCACCAGCGTGCGATATTCCTCCGTTTTCAGCGGCGCTATTTCCAGGGCGAGAGACGGAATAAAAGGAAGAAGGCGGCCAATAACGGCTTGGAGGTAGCCGTTCGAGACAAATTTTGGATGCTCTCCCGACACCAGCAGCAAACTGCGAAAGCCCTGATCAAACAGGTAGCGTGCTTCCCGTTCCACCTCTTCGGGAGAAAGTGTGAGGCGCAGGATCCGGTTGTCGCGGGAAAAGCCACAATAACGACAATTATTGATACACTCGTTGGAAAGATAGAGTGGCGCGAACAGGCGCATCGTTCGGCCAAAAAACCGACGAGTGATGCGCGCGGCCTTCGCGCTGTAGCGATCGAAGGTGGCGTTGTCCCACGGCTCGATTCGTTGAGCAAAGTCTCTCAGGAACGGGCTTTTTTGGCGATGTGGATCTTGGAAACGCTCGGCAAAGCACATCTAGCAGGAAACTCTGTTGAGTTTGCCTTTTCGGCAATGGGAAAGTCTTGGAGTACGCGCGACTTGTCGCCGCTTTACGACCCGCGCGGAGCGCGGAAAAAAAAGAGGAACCGGAAACACACGCCCCGGTTACCGCAGTTGTAAAATCCTGGATATCTCTCTGAGGCGCGCTCCGCGCGGATCTCAAAGCGGCGATAGGTCGCACGCACTCCAAAAATCCGCCTCGTCAGCCCGTCGGGGGTTGACGAATCTGGTAGTTCGGAAAACGCTCCTTCAGTTCCGACAACGTCTTTGAGGCTTGCACTGCGTCGCCGCATTGGCGGAAAGCCTCGTAAGCCTTTTCTAAAGCGCTAGGCGTAACCTCGGGATCCTCGTATAACACAGCGATACTCAGATAAGATCGGGCCGCGTTCTGATAATTTCCTTTGGCCGACTCCACGTCGCCGACAGCCATCCGGGCAGCCGCATTCAGCCGTCCTTCGGGTTCCAAGCTCAACGCTTCTTGGGCGGAATGGGTCGCTTCTTCAAACTGGTGGGCGCCCGCTTGGGCCTCGCTGAGCGGGATCAATGCCTGGGCGCGCATCGTCGGATCCGTCGCTTTCGCAAGATACGCGTTCAGAGCGGCGATCGCCTCCGGAAATTGCTTGAGCGCAAGCTGCGATTTCCCGAGCAGGAACCAGATATCCCGGTCTAGCTTCTCCTTATCGGAGTTTTGGGTCAGCAAGGAGAGATACTTGGCAGCCGACGCATAATTTTTGTCAGCGAAGAAGCTGGTTCCAAGCCAGCGGCAGGTGTCGTCGACCAATTGCGTCTGCTTTGGATCGCTCTGAATGAGGGCGTCCACCTCCCGGGCGGCGTCACTCTTTCGGTTGAGGAGCTGATAGGAATAGATGAGCCGCAGACTTACCTTCTCGTTATATTCCGCAGGATCCAACCGGCGAGCGTTCGCGAGCGGTTGGAGCGCATCGGCATAGCGCTTGGCCTCGAAATCGGCCCAGCCCACCCAATAATTCGCTTGTGCCGCTCCTGGACTGTTGGGGTAATCATGAAGGAATTGCTCAAAAGTGTTTGCCATCTCGGCGTACTGACCTTTTTGACCGAGCGTGAGAGCTTTCTGCAGCAAGGCGGTTTCGCGTTCCGGTGCGGAGGGATATAACTGGATAACCTTGTCGAAATCGGTAATTGCCGCCGGGTAATTCTTAAGCTGCTGATACAACAGGGCCCGCTTGAGAAGCGCTTTCACGGCCAGCTTGTAGGATGGGAACTTATCCAGGAGACCGCTAAACGCATTGATCGCCGCCTGCGGCGAATTCAGCTGGCTTAAACTATATCCGGCCGCGTAATAACACTCCGCCTTGTAGGCATCCGGCAACGACGAATTAGCGAGTTCCAGGTAAAGCCTGGCCGAAAGATCGTATTTGCCCTGTTGTACTAGAGCCTGGGCCTTCAACAGTTTCGCCTTGTCCGCCTTTTCGCCGCTTGGATTTGTTTCCAGGAAAGTATCGATGGCCATGATGAGGCTCGGATCCTTCGTCGCCTCGAACGACACCAAGCGCTGATAGCGGGCGTCGGCCGCTTCTGGAGTGGCGGGAAATTGGCGGATGAGCTGGTTATAAAACTCGAGCGCTCTTTGATGTTTCCCCAGTTGCCGGTAGGAATTGGCGACCAGCAGCAAGACACTTGGTTTAGTCTCTTCTCCGAGAGCATCAACATTGCGGCTGTAGGAATCCAAGACCTGGGAAAACTTGTCGCCATCGTACTGCAGCTTCATCAACTCCAGCTGAGCAATCTGTTTCCATTTCGGGTCGCTCGTGCCGCTGATGGCAGATTTGAAAAGCTGCTCCGCTCGATCCTTTTGGTTCAGATCGCCGGCCAGAATTCCCGCGCGAACGGTTGCCTCCGCGCGGACCGGCGGTTTGGTAGCCTCGTTGGCGAGTTCGGAAAATCGGTTAAACGCTTCCTGTTTGTCTCCATTGTCGAGCGCAAAATAAGCCAGCGAGAGATTCGCGGCATCGCGGTACGGGTTTTTGTTGTTGTTCGCGACTACATCCTCGTAAGCGGCTTTCGCTTCGGCCTTCTTATTCAGCAACTCGTAGGATTTTGCTTCATAATAGCGGGCGGTCACCTTCACTTCCGGCGATTTCGCGTTGGCGTAAGCCTTTTCATAGAGCGGTATAGCGTCCCAGAACGCTTTTCGGTCGAACTCGCGAGAAGCGAGCCGGAACGCCGCGCTTCCGACGAACTCGCCGGAGCCGATCTCGCTGATGAGCATCCGGTAGGTATTCACGGCGGGACCTTCCTGTCCGATGCGGGCGTAGCAGTCCGCCATCCGGTACATGGCCGCGGCCCGTCCGGTCGCATCGCGAAACTCGCCCAAATATTTTTCGTATTCGGGCGCAGCCAGGTCATAGAGCTTGCGCTCGTAAAGGCCGTCGGCCACTGCTAATTGCGCTTTGGCGGGATCGAGGTCGGTTGGACCGCCTGAAGAACCGCTGGGGGCGAGCCGAATTTCATCATTGGTGCCAACCTGGTCTCTGGTCTTGATGTCGGGCTCGGCTGCACTGCCGGCTGAATCAGGAGCTTTGGGATGGGGTTGGACGATAGCCGCAGGCGTTTGCGGCGTACCCGGCCTCTCTTGGCGGATCCCCTCGTTCAGGATCGATTGCGGCTCCAGTTCCGAGGCGGGCGAACCTGGATTGACGGGCAACGCGCGCGGAGCAGGGGCGGGGGTGGGCGTCGGGTTAACGGGTAGTGCCCGTCGAACCTCCTGGCCTGCCACAGGCCGGAATGGCACAGAACCAAACAGCAAAAAAACCAGCAGCAGAGGATGTCCCCGGATGTGCCCGAACCACCAGCGCTTACGCGAGAACCCTCCAGCCAGATGCTTGGCCGTGTCCGATTCCTGAGCCTGTCTCCGAGGTTGTCGCATTCGATCAACGGTTAGCCGTTGCCAGCGTTAAGGGCAGCCACTCTCGCTCCTCGCCCGCTGTCGCGGAACAGCAAAATATCATTGCCCCGGTTTCCCGGTCGCAAACGCAACATTCCAAATATCCGCTTGCCGGCAAATATCCAGCACTTGGACAATATGGTTGTATTCGACCGCCTCGTCCCCGCGCACGATTACCGCCTGATCGGGATAGAGCTGGGCCAGTCTCTTTAACTGGTCGAGCAATTCCGCACCTGTCTTGGTCTGGCGATTGACGACGATTGTGCCGTCCGCTTTCACGTTAATGACGACCTGGCCAACGTAAGGCTGCGGCTCATTGGCTTTGGCAGCACTCGGCACCCTGACATCCAGCTCGTTTTCGGTGAGGGCGAAATTCCAGGTAACAATAAAGAAGACCAGGACGACAAGCAGTATGTCGACCATGGGGGCAATCATAAACCCGAAAACCCGGGGTTCGGCGTACTTACGAAAATTCATCAGACTTCCTTCTCCAGCACACGACTACGTTCCTGGCGTCGCGAATGCTGCGTAACGACGATACTCACCAGATGCGAAGTCGCCGCCTCCAAATCGGAGATCATCCGGGAAACCTTGCCGCGAAACAAGGAGTAGAAGGCCATCGCAATGATGCCGACCACCAATCCGGCGGCCGTTGTTACCAGGGCTTGAGCGACGCCGCCGGCAAGTAGGATCTGGCGTGGCTGAGTGGTATTGCCTGCCAGCACTCCAAAGGAGTTGATAATACCGACAACCGTTCCAAGCAGGCCGAGCATCGGAGCGAGGGTCGCGATGTCTGCCAAATAAACGATGCGTTGATTCAGACTACTGCTTACCCGGCTTCCCTCTGTTTCGGCGACCTCACGAATAGAATCAACCGGAGCCGACGGGTTCTTTGTCGTGAAGTCCAGCACCCGGGCCGTGATGCGAGCAATCGCTTCGGAGTGCCGATTGGAAACCGCAATCAGTCCGAGATAGTCTCGCTTGCGCAACAAGGCTTCAGCAGTCTCCATGAAGCGGCGACTGACAACCGTTCCCCTCCGCAGACTGACCAGACAAGCGAAGACCAGGGCCAGAGTCAAAACCGACGCGAGCACCAGTGGGATCATGACCCAGCCGCCCGCCTGCAAAAGTTTGAGGACAGTCGCCTGCGCAGATCCGGGAGTGGGAGTGGCCTCCGCGGCTTGAGCGAGTAGCGGGACGAACGCCGGTACGAACAGATTCATGAAATAGGGGTGTATTTAAACGCACCCCCGCCAGAAGTGCAAACCCAATGAACAGTGGCCTGAGCCGCCTGAGCGGTGCGCCCTGCGCCTATTAGGTCCTATCGGTCCTGTGCGTCCCATAGGACTTGTGTGTCCCCGAAACAACCAAGCCCGCACGATGGAGCAACCCGCTCCCGCCTGCGCCGCTCGCTTCGCTCCGAGCTGTGGCGGGCAGGCAAGCCGCCGGCACCAGCACTAGCACTAGCACTGGCACTGCCACTGCCACTGACACTGGCACTGGCACTGCCTTCCCACCCGAGGTAGTTTGAATTGTGGAAGTGCTCGGCGAGAAACCTGATCTGAACGTCAAGCTGCGCGACGCGCCGCACAAGCCTGGTGTTTATCTGATGCGTGATCGATTGAAGCGGGTCATCTACGTCGGAAAGGCCAGGGACCTGAGGAAACGGCTCGCTCAGCATTTTATGCCGTCGCGCCGCGTCACGGCCGATCTGAAAAGCCGCGCCTTGCTGGATAGCGTCTGGGATTTCGAATTTCACGTGGTCAAGAACGAACCGGAAGCTTTGTTGCTTGAAGGAAAGCTGATCAAAGAATTTCGGCCAAAGTACAATATCAGCTTTCGGGACGATAAGAGGTTTCTCCTGGTCAAGGTGAATCTCGGTGATGCGATCCCCCGATTTCAGCTTGCTCGCTTGCGCAAGGATGACGGATGCCGCTATTTCGGTCCTTTTGCGCATGCGGGAGCGCTCCGTTCGACCCTGAGCTGGATGCGGAAGCGCTTTGGCATTCGGTCCTGCCGCGCCCCGGAACCGGGCGAAGTCGACTACCGCCGCTGTCTTGATCACATAATCAAGAATTGTTCGGCACCCTGTATTCGCAAAGTTAGTTTGGAGGAGTATCGGCAGCGCGTATTGGCCGCCTGCGAATTCCTGGAAGGCCAAAGCCAGGAGATGCTGGCCCAACTCGAGGAAGAGATGCAACGCGCAGCCGCCAAACTGGATTTTGAGCGTGCGGCAGAGCTGCGCAACATGATTGACGACCTCCGGCGCACTACTCGCCCGACGAGGAGGTTCACCCGGGGTTCTTTGCCATCCGCGCTCGACCCGGAGGCCGATGTGCATTCCCTTGCTGACGCGTTGCATCTGTCGGAGCCACCGGTCGTCATGGAATGCTTTGACATCTCGAATATTTCGACCACGCACATCGTCGCGTCGATGGTCAGTTTTCGATCGGGCGTTCCCGATAAATCCAATTATCGTCGGTACCGCATTCGGACAGTGGCCGGGCAAGACGATTTTGCGAGCATGGCGGAAGTAGTCCGTCGCCGTTACTCCCGCGTTTTACTGGAAGGCAAACAACTCGACCCGGAAGCGACGGAGTACACGCAAGAGGTTCCCAGTGCCGCGCTGCGGAGGGTAAACAGATCCCAGGGCGAAAGACTCGTCCGGCTGCCTGACCTCATTATCGTGGACGGCGGCAGAGGTCAGCTCAATGCCGCCTGCCGCGAACTGCAGCGGCTCGGACTGAGCGACTTGCCGATTATCGGTCTCGCCAAAGAATATGAGGAAATCTATCGGCCCGGCGAAGCGATACCGCTCCGTCTACCGGAAGAGTCTGGCGCTCTGCAACTTCTGCAGCGGATCCGGGACGAAGCACATCGTTTTGCTAACGGGTACCATCAATTGCTCATGAAGAAGCGCGTCGCTGAGAGCATCCTCGATGACTGTCCGGGGGTGAGCGAGAACCGGAAACAAGCGCTTCTGCGCGCCTTCGGTTCCGTCGACCGCATCCGGAAAGCTGCCCGTGAAGAATTAGCAAAGGTTGGTGGAATCAGCGATAAGCTGGCCGAAACCATCTGGCGCTTTCTCAGAAGAGCAGGAGGCAGCTGACAGCTGGACCGTAGATCAGTCGATCGAGCGGCGGGAGCGGCGGGAGCGGTTTCAGCGGCGGAAGTTAGTGCGAGAGCAGCGGGAGGTACGAGCTACGGGGAAGTCAGCGCTGTTCGGATTTTTGTTTTCCTAACTGGCACCTACCTCCCACCGCTCCCGCCGCTCCCGCCGCTCGATTGACTGCCTCCTGGACTTCTGCCTTCTAAAAAGTGGTTGCGCCGGTCGGGGTCCGGTGGTGATTTACCTGCCCAATGGGATGTAAGCTGCTTCTGTGGACTTTATGCGTCGCCCCAGTGCTATTTTCTACGGCGCAGGCCCAGGAGCCAACGGCAACCGAACCGCCGCATCTGCAACCTAGCTGGGAAACGCAGAAGCGCTCCGCGGCCTACACCATGGCGATTCCGGCGCCTCGCGGCCAGATCACCGATCGCAACGGAGTGCCGCTGGCCCAGACCCGCATTGCCTATAACCTGAGCATCGTTTTCCCGACACCGCTCAACTTCACCGACGCGCAGATAATCGATTTTGCTAATCGCGATGCCGCCGTGGCCAAGGCGTTGCTGAACCGGCCGGTGAATGTATCACCCGACTTGGTCGTTCAGCATTATCGAAACCGTGGATTGATCCCGTTCGATATCGTCACCGATCTCCCGGAAGATCAGGCCAACGCCCTGCGCAAGCAGTTGCCGTCAGAGATGGTGCTCCGGGCCGTTTACCTGCGTTTTTATCCGCAGGGATCCGTGGCGGGACATATTGTTGGTTACATCGGACGAACCAGCCGGGCTAGTACCAAGGTGCTGCAAAATAACGATCCGCTCTTGGCCCGAAAGCGAAGGCCGCGAAGGCTTGGAGCAGAGTTTCGATGAGCAGCTCCGCGGTAGAGATGGCCAGCTGGAGTTCACCTTTGATAAAGACGGCAACAAGGCCGGTGAACGGATCACGGCCCCACCCGAACCAGGTTACAACGTAGTCACGACCATCGATATCGATTTGCAGCGGCTTGCGGAAAAGATCCTGGCAAAGCGCTGCCGCCGGGGTGCTCTTGTCGTCATCGATCCGAACAACGGCGAAGTGCTGGCAATCGCCTCCTGGCCCACGTTTGATCCCAACGATTTTGTTCCCTCGATTTCGCCCGAGAAATTTCAACGCCTGGTGAATGATCCGAACATTCCGCTTCTGCCCCGGGCTTTCCGTTCGGCCTACCCGGCAGGCTCAACTTTCAAAGTATTTGTGGGGGTTGCGGGTTTCCAGACACATCGGATCAATCCGGATACATCGTTCGACTGTGTTTCAGCAATGGACATTGGAAATCTGGTGTTCCACAACTGGCGACACCACGATGCGGGCGATCTGGATTTTCGGCAGGCCCTCACCCAATCCTGCGACACCTGGTTTTACCGTCTTGGCCTGCGGCTCGGGGCAGCTCCCATGGTGGAATGGGCGACTCGATTCGGTCTGGGGAGAAAGACGGGAGTTTTACTGAATGGGGAGGCCGATGGCCGCATTCCAAACAATGATTACATGCAGGTGACTTACCATCGCCGTTTCGCGCCGGGCGACCTCGCCAATTTTGCGATCGGCCAAGGCGATATTCTGATCTCGCCGCTTCAGATGGCCCAAGCCATGGGAACTATCGCCAATGGCGGAACGCTTTACCAGACGCGCATCGTTCGCCAAGTCCAAACATTGAACAACGAGGTGGTCTACAGCTACCCTCCGCGCGCGATCGATCTTTTGAAATTGGAAACGGTCACGCGAGACCAACTTCGCCAAGCGATGATTGGGGTAGTCTCCGGCTCGGACGGGACGGCTGGTGCGGCCCAGGTCGATGGGGTGAAAGTGGCCGGCAAAACGGGAACGGCTCAGTGGGGACCGAAAGCTAAGGAGCGAACCGCCGCCTGGTTTGCCGGGTTTGCGCCGGCGGAGAAAAGCCGATATGCCTTTTCCGCGCTTTACGAGGGAAACGTGAGGGAAAAAGTACACGGAGGTACCCAGGCCGCCCCGATCATTGGACAATTCCTCCGAACAGTTTTCAAAGATGAATCGGCTCCCAAAAAAGGGCAGGGGAGCCAGGATGAGATGGATGATGAGGCGCCTTCGGGTTCCGATCAAAGTGACTGACCCAAAAACCGTTTGCAGGTTTTCACCTTTGCGTGGAGGGTCGCCCGATGTTGATTAAGAGGTTTGTTTTGGCGGGGCTCCTCGTGGCCGCCCCGGCTTTTTCACAAAATACAGCGCCGAGCCCCGCGACGAGTAATAGTTCCCCCGCGGCAGCCAATCCGTCCTCGCCCTTCAAGGACAAGAAAGACAAAGTTAGCTACAGTTTGGGAGTTGATATCGGGCGTACGCTTACCCGGCTGCAGTTGGATCTCAATCAGGACGCGCTCACGCAGGGCATGGGTGATGTGCTCGCCAAGAAGCCGCTCGCGATGAGCGATCAAGAGCTGCAACAGACTTTGCAAAGTTTTCAGCAGCAGATGATGCAGAAGCAGCAAGCGGCCATGGCCAAGAAGCAGGAAGAGATGAAGGCGAGCGCCGGTCGGAACAAGGCTGAAGGGAAAAAGTTTCTGGACGAGAACAGCAAGAAGCCCGGAGTCAAGACCCTGCCCAGCGGGTTGCAGTATAAGGTTGTCAAAGAGGGTACCGGTGAGCGGCCGAAAGATACCGACGTCGTTACGGCAAATTATCGGGGAACATTAATTGACGGGAAAGAGTTTGATAGTTCGGAGAAGAATGGCGGACCGGTTAGTCTCCCGGTGAGCGGGGTAATCAAAGGCTGGTCGGAGGCTCTCAAACTGATGCCGGTTGGTTCGAAGTGGGAAATTTATGTTCCCTCTGAGCTGGGTTATGGTGACGAAGGCGCCGGTGAGGACATCGCGCCCGGTTCCACTCTGATTTTTGACGTCGAATTGCTTGGCGTCAAGAAAGGCGCGAACACTGCTCCGCAAGCCGGACCATCGCCTCAAGGCTCTCCGACGACGGAATCCGCTCCTCCCGGCAAGAATCCTTAATCTTTGACACGGCGCCGTTAGGGCGAGAATTCATCCGAGCCGGACGCTGGGGATCGCCAACCGGGCGCCTCAAACAAGGTTCGAAGGCTCGCACCCGGCGGTCGGAGGTTCCGAGACACCCCCGGGAGTTGCCGTCACCAACAATCAGCTTCCGAGACGGCTCAAACGAGTCCTCGCTGAGGCTCGGATGAACTTTCGCCCTACCGGACCCGGAAAAGCAGGTGGTTGCGTAACCCTCCACGATGATCACCTGCTCGGGAGCGAATTCTCGCCCGACCGATCAACGGCCGTCGCCGTTTTTTCTTAGCTGAAGGTGGACCTCTCGGAGCTGCTTATCCGGCACGCTGGTCGGTGAGCCCATCATCAGATCGTATCCTCGAGAATTCTTCGGGAACGCAATCACGTCGCGGATGTTCGCGGCCTGAGTGATCAGCATGACCAGCCGATCTACTCCGATCGCGATGCCCCCGTGCGGGGGCGCTCCGAAGGTAAATGCTTGCAACAGATGGCCAAACAAGCGTTGCTGCTGCTCGGCTGAAATGCCTAGTGCGCCAAAGACCTTCTGTTGAAGGTCCGGTTCGTGGATTCGGAGGCTGCCGCCCGCGATTTCGACTCCATTCAGAACACAATCGTAAGCCTCCGCCCGGATCGCTCCGTATTGGCCTTGTTCCAGGAGTGGAATGTCTTCTGCCTTTGGACGCGTGAATGGATGATGCCGCGCGTTCCACTTGTTCTCGGTCGCCGAGAATTCCATCAATGGAAAATCGATTACCCAGAGAAACTTGAGCTCGTCGGGATCCTTGGCCAGAGCGAGAAGCTCGGTAACCCGGAGCCGGATTCGCCCCAAAACCGTACAGACGGTTTCCCACTGGTCGGCGCCAAAAAGCACCAGGTCGCCTTCCTCAATCCCGAGGCGCTGTTGCAAGACAGCTTTTTCGTTTTCGGATAAAAACTTGGCAATTGGCGATTTCCATTCTCCGCCTTCTATCTTGATGAACGCGAGTCCCTTTGCGCCGGCTAGTCGGGCGAGTTCGGTGAGTTCTTCGATTTGGCCAGTGGTGATGCGCGCGAACCCTTTGGCATTCATGGCTTTCACGACACCGCCCCGATCGAGGGCGCCGCGAAACACCTTGAACTCCGTTTGCCGGAATGCGTCACCTAAATCAACCAGCTCCAGGCCAAAGCGCAGATCCGGCTTGTCCGTGCCAAAGCGATCCATCGCTTGCTGATACGAAAGGCGGGGAAAAGGCAGCGAGGGAGTAAGACCCCGGGTTGCTTGAAAAATCGCGGTCAACAGGCCTTCGACCAGGTTAATGATATCAGCAACCTCGATGAACGAAGCCTCCACGTCGATCTGCGTGAGTTCAGTAATCCGATCGGCCCGGGGATCCTCGTCGCGAAAACATTTGGCGATCTGGTAATAGCGTTCCAGGCCACCCACCATGAGCAACTGTTTATATTGCTGTGGGGACTGCGATAACGCGTAGAAATGTCCGGGAATCAGCCGGCTGGGAACCAGGAACTCCCGAGCGCCTTCCGGAGTGCTCTTGGAAAGCACGGGTGTGTCGACTTCGATGAATCCAGCGCGATCCAAATATTCGCGGGCAGCCTTGTTAAAGGCGTGGCGCACCCGCAAATGTCGCCGCATCGCCGGGCGGCGCAGGTCGAGGTAGCGATACGCGAGACGAAGATCTTCGTTGGCGACCGAACCGTCGATCTGAAAAGGCAATGGGGAACAGCGATTCACAATCCGCATTTGTTCCGCAACCAATTCAACTTCCCCCGTTGCCAGCCGCGGGTTTTCTGTGCCCGGCAAACGGGCGGCGACTTTGCCGCTCACCTGAATCACATCTTCGTCACGCAGCGTTTCCGCCTCGTTCGCGCTTTCGGGGAACTGCTCAGGCCGAAAGACCACCTGGGTAATTCCTTCACGATCGCGTAAATCGATGAAGATGACGCCCCCGTGATTGCGCCGCGAAGCGACCCAGCCGGCCAGGGTCACCTGGAGGCCAACGTCGGACGTCCGCAGCTCGTTGCAATGATGGGTTCGGTACATGGGTAGTGGAGGAGTCAGTGGTAGTGTCAGTGGTAGTGTCAGTGCTAGTGCTAGTGCTAGTGCTAGTGCTAGTGCTAGTGCTAGTGCTAGTGCTAGTGCTAGTGCTAGTGCTGTTAATTGGCTATCTGCGATTGGTCATCGGTTATCGGCTGGCGGCCTCCGCGAGCAGCACCGTTAATTCCTCGCTACGAACCATCTTCTCGCTCCGGTCGGACTGCATGCGCACGCGGACCAGCGGCCATTCGCGTCCGACGACGACAACGACCTTTGCGCCAAGCACTTCGGCCAGCTCAAATTGTTTGCCGACCTTCATCGCTTGCAGCGGGAAGTCCAGAAAAACGCCCTGTTGACGGAGAGATCTGGCGATTTCGAGCGCTTCCGGTCGTCGATTTTCCTCGGCAATCACGACGTAAGCAGACAAGGCATCGCGCCGGATCGTGCTCTCCGCGCGCTCCCGGGCATGCGGTAGTTCTTGTAGAAGGTTGGTTAAAACCAAGTCGCCAATGGCGAAACCGGCGGCCGGTAAGTCCACCGCCCCATCGCTGACGGTGCTTACGAGGTTGTCATAGCGACCGCCGCCCGCAATCGAGCGATTCTCCCGCTGGCGATCGAATAACTCGAAGACTAGACCGGTGTAATAATCCAGACCACGCACAATCCGGAGATCGAGATCGATAAAGCTCTCGATGCCGCGCCAGTGCAGTTCCTGCCAAAGTCGTTTAAAGCCCGGGATTGCTTCCGGCGAGGTCTGGAGAACTGCTTCCACGTCGCCCAACGCGATTCCCAAGGCCGCAAGGTTTTTTTCGATCGTGACCGGCGATTCCCTTTCCCACTTGTCAACAATTGCGAGAAATTCCGGCAAGCGCTCCGGCGGGCCCTGGTGGCGAGCAAAAAACTCCGCCCACAGTCTGCGGTCATTCAAGCGAACGGAAAAATCGTCCTGCGTTAAGCCGAAAGCCCGCAACATCTCGACGGCCAAGGCAACAATCTCCGCGTCGGCGCCCGGAGAATTATCGCCGAAGATATCGCAATTGACCTGATAAAACTCTCGGGCCCGACCCTTTTGCGGGCGTTCGAACCGGCAGAAGCCGCCGATGCTGAACCATTTGAGCGGCTTGCGAAACTCGCGCCAGCGAGTGGTTACCAGGCGTGCCACCGTCGGTGTCATTTCGGGACGCAAACAAACGTCGCGACCGCCTTGATCCACAAACCGGAACAGCTGGGTCTTCAGCTCCTCTCCGCTCTTCTTTTTGTAGAGTTCAGTCGGCTCGAGGATCGGGCCGTCATATTCCTGAAATCCAAAACGGCGCGCGACTTCCCGCCACGTTTCAAAAACGTAGTTTCGAAATGAGCAGTCTTCTGGATAGAAGTCCCGGAAACCGGGCAGCCGTTGAATTTCCATGCTGAGAACCGACAAGAACGCATTGAAAGTAACCTTTTGCAACGCTTCCGGCGGCAAGTCCGACCGAGAAGAATCACTGGCGCGCCCGAAACTCTCTGCCATGTTGTCGACCCCATGAATGCGAGAACACTGAAGGTCGGTTTGCTGCCTGGGAGTCTGGCGGTGTGTCGGCTGAAGCCGGAATCGAGCGTGCCGGACTGGGCCCTGCAAGGAACGTTTTCCTCTGTGACGCGTACGCTGGAAGCGTTGTCCGTGATCTGCGCGGCTGAGAATGTTCCGCCCGATGTTTATGCCAGCCGTGACTGGCGCGCTCTGAAGATCGAGGGGCCGTTGAATCTGGAGCTTGTAGGAATTCTGGTTTCCGTCGCGGTGCCTTTGGCCCAAGCTGGTGTCGCCATTTTGCCGATAGGCACGTTCGACACCGACTACATCCTGGTGCAGGAAGATCGTCTGGGAACCGCTCTAGAGGCGCTTCGCGCAACCGGTTTGGAAGTTGACGGCACGTAGGGAAGAGAGGTTCGAGGGATGTCCCAGGGTGTCTTAGGTCCTGTGCCGGTAGGGCGGAAAATTTATTCGAGCCTTCGCGAGAACTTGTTTGAGCCGGACACTTGGTGAGCCACCCGCTCCAGATGACTCCGCCTTCGCCAAGGCTATGGCGGACACGTCCAATAAGTTCTCGCCTGGCGCTCGAATGAATGTCGCCCTACTCCTATCAGCCAGGGCGAGACTGAAATAAAGGCTGCGTTTAACCGGTTTCTCAGAGCGTCGACACCACCTCGGCGGTCTGCCGGGCGATCATCAGCTCTTCATTCGTGGGGACTACCAAACATGTCAGGCCGGGCTCGCGCGTGATCCGGCCATTTTGACGCTCGCCATTTTCCTCGTTCCATTCCGGAACCAGATCTGGCTGGAGAAGCGCGAGGTGTTGGAGAGTGCGCGCCCGGATGAATGCGCTGTTTTCTCCAATGCCGCCCGTGAAAATCAGCGCATCAACACGTTCCAGACCAGCCGCTAAACCAAGTAACCCGCGGGCCAGACGATAACAGAAGAGTTCAACGGCCAAACGAGCGTTGCCGTCGCCCTGGTTGACTGACTGCAGAATGGTCCGCATATCCTGGCTCAAGCCGGAGACGCCTAACAGGCCACTTTTCCGCGTCAGCAAGTCGGTGACTTGCTCGACACTCAACTGCTCCTTCTCGTTCAGAAAAAGATGGAGGTTGGGGTCGACGTCACCGCTGCGAGTGCCCATGACAAGCCCTTCGAGCGGCGTCAGCCCCATCGTTGTGTCGACGCTCTGCCCGTTCCGGATCGCGGCCGCGCTGCAGCCGTTTCCCAAGTGGGCGGTCAAGAGATGAAGACTCTCCAGAGGCCTGGCCAGCCGCTTGGCCGCCTGCTGCGCGACGTACTGATGGCTCGTCCCGTGAAAGCCATAGCGCCGAATCCGGTATTTGCGATAAAGATCGAGAGGGAGAGCGTAATGAAAGGCGAAGCTCGGCAGGGTGTGATGGAAAGCAGTATCGAAAACGGCCACCTGCGGCACGTTCGGAAAGAGTTCAGCGGTGAGTCGGATGCCCTGGGCCGCGGGTGGATTGTGCAACGGAGCGAGCTCGCTCAACGACTCGATGCGGCTGAGCACCGACGAGGTAACCAACGTGGCTTCGCGGAAATCCTCGCCACCGTGCACTACGCGGTGTCCGATCGCCTGGACCTCAACCGGCCCTTGAGCGGATAGATGATCGATTACCCGGTGGAGAGCTGCTCGGTGATCGGCTTGGTCCTCCGGCAAGGGATTCGTCTGTTTTGCCCCGTCGGATAAAACAAACTTGAGCGACGCTTCCTTGGTGTTCAGTCGTTCTGCTATCCCGGAGGCAAGAACTGCTTCCGTCGAAAGATCGAATAGCGTGAATTTCAGCGAGGAACTGCCGCTGTTGATAACAAAGACGTACCGTATCGCGGTGGGCACATCGGCTATCGTACCCGAAGCACCAGAAGGGGCAACGAATGGACGTCAAAGAAAACAGATCGTTTCCGTGGAAATGGATCGCGGTTGGCGTCTTGATCCTCGCGTTGCCCGGCGAGAGCTAAACCAAGGTATCCTAAGCAAAAGCAATACGGAGCGATAGGCGTCAGCTGCCCGGTTGCAATTTGCGCAAAATAAGATCTTCTAATCCCCCGTAACTCGGGACCGGGGACTCGGGACCCGCGCGCTATGAATATTTTTGATCTGCCTCCGATCAACGCCACGCTCAATGGTGTCAGCACCTGCCTGCTGACGGCCGGCTGGGCCGCCATCGTGCGTGATCGAAAACGGCTTCATATCGCCTGCATGATCACTGCGCTGGTCTGCTCCACGGCTTTTCTGGTATGTTACCTGACCTATCACTTCGGCTTGATGCACGCTTTCGGCGAGGGATCGATCCGTTTCACTGCTGAAGGCGTGATCAGACCGATCTACTATCTCATCCTTTTCACGCATTTGGCGCTGGCGGTGATCATTTTGCCGCTTGTGATTCTCACCGTCGTTCCCGCTCTGCGGGCTCGATTTGACCGGCACCGCCGGATGGGAAACTTTACTCTCCCGATTTGGTTGTACGTCTCAGTGACCGGCGTTCTTGTTTACTTCATGTTGTACCATTGGTTTCCCTCGACCCACTTTGACGAGCTTAAGCGCAAGTACGAGCTCAGGACAGCGCGATGATCAGGATTTTCGGGTGCGAGAGGCTGACGCTCCGCGCGAGCCTTCTTTTTTCGATTTGCCTCTGCGCGAGTTGCGATCAGCAGCGGATCGAGGTTTATCAGATTCCGAAACAGAACGTCAGTATGGAAGATTCCAGTCGGCTGGCTCCGCCGCCTCCGGCCCAGCCGGCCCGATGGGAGAAGCCGGCTGATTGGCAGGAGCAGCCGCTTACGGAGATGCGCCAGGGAAGCTTCAAGGTCGCATCGTCCGACGGGACTTCTGCCGATATTTCGGTGACGTCTTTTCCTGGAGCAGCGGGAGGAATTGATTCAAACGTGAACCGCTGGCGCGGCCAGTTGGAGCTATCCCCTTTGGCGGGCGACGAATTGGACAAGGTCATCGTGCATCGCGACGTTGATGGTGTTCCTGCGATGCTCGTGGATTTCCAAACCGCGCCGGGGGCGGCCAAACCATCGCGTATTCTCGGCGCAGTATTCGAGCGGCCAGACCGAACTTGGTTCGTTAAAATGACCGGCGAACCGGCTCTACTCGAGAAACAGAAAACCCACTTCGACCAATTCGTTCAGTCCTTCCGATTCTCGGGCCAAGGGCAGGAGAGTCCGGGTGCTTCAACGGGAGCGAAATCGACCAATGATAAATAAGCTCCTCAAGTTTTTTCGTCCGCTGGCCTCGCTGAAACTGACCATTGGCTGTCTCGCTTGCGCGCTTGTCCTGATCTTTGTCGGAACACTCGCCCAGGTGAATATCGGGATTTACGAAGCGCAGAACCGCTATTTCAAAAGTTTGTTCCTCTATTTTCAACCTCCGGGAACCGGCCTCCGCATTCCTTGGTTTCCGGGCGGCTATCTGCTTGGCACGGTCCTGCTGGTGAATCTGATCGCGGCTCACGCGGCGCGTTTCAAATTTTCGATAAAAAAACTGGGAATCATCGTCCTGCACAGTGGGTTGATTCTTTTGCTGATTGGCCAGCTCCTCACCAGCCTTTTCCAGATCGAAAGCCAAATGCGGCTCGATCAGAAAGAGTCCAAGAATTATTCGGAAAGTTTTTACCACGACGAGGTGGCGCTGGTTGACACCTCCGATCCGCACCACGACACGGTGGTCTCCGTGCCCGCTGATCGGCTGCGATCACAAGAACACATTCGTCTCCCGATCAATTCCTTGGAGCTGGTGGTCGACGAATTCTATCCGAACGCCGCCCTGATCAATCCGAGTCAGTTACCGTCGCGGGAATATCCCCATTTGAAACTGGGTCCGATGGCGGTGGCGGTTCCCGTCGCGAAAACTTACAAGCAGGACGAGCGCAACCAGCCGAGCGCGGCGCTGCAAATTCTGCAGAATGGTCAGGCGGTCACCACAGTGGATCTGGCGGCCGGCTTTCCTCGTTCGGCAACGTTCCAAGCAGGGGGAAAAACGTACGAAATCAGTCTCCGGCCGAAGCGTTACTACAAACCGTTCTTTGTGCGCTTGGACGAGTTTCGGCATGATCGTTATCCTGGGACGGAAATCGCGAAAAACTTCTCGAGCAAAGTCAATCTGCTTGATCCGGCCAATCACGAAAATCGTGAATCCCTGATCTACATGAACCACCCGTTGCGCTATCGCGGGTTGACCTTCTACCAGGCCGGTTTCGATAATAACGACCAGACAACCATTCTCCAGGTGGTGAAAAATCCGAGCTGGCTCATCCCTTATATCTCTTGCGCCTTGCTGGCGTCGGGTATGGTGATCCAGTTTGGGATGCATTTGGTAAGCTTCCTGCGCCGTCGGGTCATCACATGAAAAGGTTTCTCCCCTGGGCAATCAGCCTAGTTTTCGTGCTTGGAGTGCTTGGCCGGATGCTGCCCGGAAGGCCAGTGCCCGGTGTTGACCTCCAAACCGTGGGCCGTCTGCCAGTACTGGTCGACGGACGAGTGATGCCGTTGGATACCCTCGGCCGTCTGTCCCTGTCTTCGATGAACCATCACGGGCTTTACGAAGCGCCCGATGGAAGCAAAACGATCGGCACGCCCGTCCAATGGGTGCTCGATGCTTGGATGCAACCGGAACACGCTGACGCGACAAAGTTGTTCGAGATTAGCGAAGCGCGGAATCCTGATCTCTTCGAATTTCTTGGCGCAAAGGACGTTTCCGCCACCCACTTCTCATTTAACGATCTCAAACCGCTTTTTCCCAAGATCGAAGAGCAGGCTGGTTTGGCTGCGCAAAGTGACCCAGAGACCCGCAGTGCTTTTCAGCGCGATATTTTGAAGCTGAAGACCGCGTTGCTCTTTTATCTTCGATTAAAAAACACGGTGCAGGTGGAAGACTCCCCGGATTTCGGACAAGAGGTTGCAGTCTTTGGCAGCTTGATCCGGCCGGGGTTGCAAGCGATCCGCGATCGGGATGCCGGCCGGCCCTACAGCGCTGCCGATTTCGAACACATGCTGCTTTTCACGAAGCGGTACCAGAACGTACTTCAGGCCAAGTATGTGTTGGCTTTCCCCAATTCGACCGGGAGTAATCCTGATGAGCATTGGGAGTCCTTGGGAGAGGCTCTTCTGAGCGCGGTTGGCACCGGACAAATTCCCTATCCGGTGACGGCATATGCCAACATGATCTCAGCGTATCGCAGCAACAACGTCAGCGGTTTCAACCAGACGCTGCACAATTATTACCAATATTTGCAGAAAACTATTCCGGCGGAATTGGTTCGACCAAAGGTGGAAGTCGCTTTTAATCAGGCCGCTCCTTTTCTCCAGGCGATGGTGCTCTACCTGGCGGTCTTACTTCTGGTCGTCGGCGCTTGGCTTATTTGGCCAAAGACCTTGGCAAAAACGGCAATCATCCTGCTTTGCTTTGCCTTCCTGATCCATACCGCTGGACTGATTACCCGGATGTATTTGCAGGGGAGGCCGCCGGTGACCAATCTTTACAGCTCGGCGATCTTTCTTGGCTGGGCGGCAGTCCTGCTTTGTCTACTGCTGGAACGTCTATATCGGAATGGGATTGGCAGCTTTTGCGCGTCAATCATCGGATTTCTCACGCTGCTCATCGCGTACAACCTCCAACTGGATGGCGACACGCTCGAGATGTTACGCGCCGTGCTCGACACAAATGTCTGGCTGGCGACGCACGTCGTTACTGTCGTGCTGGGATATTCCGGCACCTTTCTCGCCGGGCTGTTGGGCGTCATCTATATTTTCCGCGGACTTTTTACGACGAGCTTCGACGAGAAAACAGCCAAGTCGCTCAGCCGCATGATTTACGGCATCGTCTGCTTTGCCGCGCTTTTCAGTCTCGTTGGCACGATCCTCGGCGGCATCTGGGCTGATCAATCCTGGGGACGTTTCTGGGGTTGGGATCCCAAGGAAAACGGGGCTCTTGGGATTGTGATTTGGAATGCCATTATTCTGCATGCGCGCTGGGGTGGGTATGCGCGGGAGAGGGGAATCGCTGTGCTGGCGGTTTTTGGCAACATTGTTACCAGCCTTTCCTGGTTCGGCGTGAACATGCTTGGTGTGGGACTGCATTCCTACGGATTCATGGATCACGCGTTTGGTGTCCTGATCGGCTTTATCATCGGCCAATTGCTGATCATTGCGCTCGGCCTGGTACCACTTCGTCACTGGCGTGGCATTCAGGCACGGAAGAGGTCCGTGCAGCCGGCGGCTCAACCCGCGGCGGTGTGAGTGCTGTAGCGCGGACGGCCTCGTCCGGACCTCAGTAGTGCAATTGCATTGCGCGATTTCCCCGGGCGCCGGCAGGCGAAAATTCATCGGTAGGGACCGGCTCCTGTCGGTCCTTCCCTCTTCGGCTTAGCTGGCGATTTCCTCGCTAGCTTTAGCTAGTGTGCTGGCGCGTTGCAGGATTGCGCTTTTCGTGGTTCCGCGTTTGAATTGCCTTTTTCCAGAATGAGCAAGCGTCCCGAAATAGTCGTAGTTGGCAGTTCTAACACCGATCTGGTCATCTTTTGCGAGCGCTTGCCTAAACCTGGCGAAACTGTTTTGGGGGGCGACTTCCAAACTTTCGGGGGAGGTAAAGGCGCCAACCAGGCAGTGGCGGCTGCGCGCGCGGGTGGGTCAGTAAGCTTCATCGGCGCTTTTGGTTCCGACGACTTTGGGGAAGCCGCCCGGGAACGCCTGGCCAGGGAACGGATCAACACGGAATATTTTCGATGCACGACAGCGGCCCCGAGCGGAGTAGCTCTTATTCTGGTTGACGGCGCCACTCGGGATAATCTCATCGCGGTCGCCAAATCAGCGAACGACTTGGTCGATTCGACGATGGTCTCAGCGGCTCGACCTGCACTGGAACGCAGCGACGTCGTTATTGCCCAGCTGGAGATTCGGGACAGCGCGATCGAAGCAACCGCCCGGCTCTGTCAGGAGTTGAACAAAATTTTTCTGCTTAATCCCGCGCCATCAAGAAAATTGCCCAGGCCGATCCTCGAACGGGTTTCTGTGATCGTGGTCAACGAGCACGAAGCGCGTGATCTCACCGGGGAAGAGGAAGTTGATCGAGCTATCGCCCGCCTGCATGAAGCCGGTTGCCGTAAGGTTGTGGTGACGCTTGGGCCTGAGGGCGCTCGACTTTCTGTGGGCGCGGCGATCATCTCAGTGCCCGCGCCCAAAGTCGAAGCAGTTGATACGACTGGGGCCGGTGACTGCTTTGTTGGTTGGCTTGGCGTCGGCTTGGGCGAAGGACTCACTTTCGAACAGGCTGCGCGCCGCGCCTGTATCGCGGCTTCATTGGCCGCCACCCGGCCCGGAGCGCAACGGGGCATGCCTTTCCGCGATGAAGTGATTGCGGGTTGCTGACCCACCCGCGTTGGGCGACGCACGAGGCGCGAGGGTAGGGCGAAAATTTATTCGAGCGCTAGCGAGAACTTGTTTGAGCCGTCTCGGGTGTGGCGCGAAGGACAAAGCGGCGGTGGGAAGGACCGACAGGAGCCGGTCCCTACCGCTGCGGGGCGATCAGCGCCCGGTAGGGAAGGACCGACTGGAGCTACGTGCCGTTGTCGCGCTCTTTCAGAGCTGGGCGCTCTCTTATCCGTGTTCCTAGGCCTGCGGCCTAGGCTTTCTTGCATCGCGCCTTCGGCGCTCTTTCGCGCTGAAAGCGCCAAGTCGCACGCACTCCATAACCTTCATCCAATTAACTGTTCCAGGTGCCGTACACAGATCCGGGACCACGTCTCGAATGTCGTTTCCTCGGCTCGCAACTCGGCCGGAGTCAGAAATTCAATTCCGGTGATCATGCTCTCTCGCTTCTCCACCTTTGCCGATGGCAGTTCTACGAGATGAACAATTCCTAAATGCACTTGGCCGACCTCGTTTGAGTCGTCATTCAGCAGTCCAACGATCTCGTTCCGGAGCGGAGGAGGGATCTCGATCTCCTCGTTTATTTCCCGCTCGACTCCACCGAGATAGGCGTCGCGGTTGAGCGCGAAAAGACCTTCGTCCCGGTCGTTCATGTGGCCCCCGATGCCGATCGAGCCCTTCGCCACCAAACGCTGTTCCCCGGCTTTCTTACCGCGACGATACCGGAGGACGCGGTCCTGATACTTCAAAATGGCGTAAGGAATAATCTGCTTCAGACTTGGATCGGTCTCCGCGGCTGAGCGAGGCGCGAAGAAGTTATTCTCGCGCGCGAGGAGCGCGGGCAAGTACTGGTCAACCTGTAAGCACAAACCCTGAAACATCCCCAACTCTTCCAGGAGCTTTCGGCGGACAACCAGAACCATTTCCTCCTTCATTGTTCCGCCGCGACTTTCAGTCGCCCAGTCTCCTCCAGTTTTGGTTCTCGCCCTTCATCGACTTCGATGTAATCAAACATTGTGAGAATGTCCGTGCGATCTTCGAGCCCGCTCTGCGCGAGGCGGAATTTCAGACGCTCGGTGCTGGGATCGTGCCAGCCATGTTTACGGTTCCATTGATTCCACATCTCGATCTCCTCGTCATTCGGCGTGCGTCCACGGTGAAAACACCATTCCATTAACTCGTCATCGGTCCCCCCGTCCAGAACACGTTCGACTAAATCGGCGTAACTCACTCTCAAAAATCGGCAAAGCTTTCCATCAAACCCATCTCCTAACGTGGCGCGGTATTCTTCGGGGAGCTGGCCTTTCGCCTGCAACCGGATCTTATCGACGGTTCGCGCAAAAAAATAGATGCCGGCGGTTTTGACGTAGGGACTCCGGAGATTTGGTACCTTCATCTGACGACGATAAGGAACCTCGGACGGTTCCTCAACTTCTGGATTTTATCACACCAGCGCGCCGCCTTCGTGCGACATAGTGTGATAAAATCCTTCTTTGCGATTGATCAACGCTATGGAAAGAAGACGTCAGTTTGCCAGTGACAATAATTCCGGGATCTGTCCCGCGGCTCTGGCCGCATTGAGCGAGGCCAATCGCGGACACGTGACCGGCTACGGGGATGATCCTATTACCACGCGCGCGCGTGAGTTATTCAATGAACTCTTCGAAACGCGCTGTGCGACGTTCTTTGTCTCCAATGGCACAGCGGCAAATTGCCTGGCCCTGGCTGCGTTGGTGCAGCCGTTTGAAGCGGTGATCGCGCACACCGACTCGCATCTGGAGACCGACGAATGCAATGCTTTGGGCCGGTTTGTTCCCGGCGCGAAAATTCTCCACGCATCCGGCCCGTTCGCCCGCATTGATCCAGCTTGTCTGGACCGGTTGATCGAAGGTCAGCGCCCGATTCACTCTTCCCGGCCTGCGGCGATTAGTTTGACCAATGCAACTGAGCTGGGAACGGTTTATCGCCCCAGGGACATTTCCGCGATTGCCGCGATGGGCCATCGTCGCGGGATGTTCATTCATCTCGACGGTGCGCGCCTGGCGAATGCCGCCGCCAGCCTTTCCTGTTCCTTAGCTGATTTGACCTGGAAAGCGGGCATCGATGTCGTCAGCTTTGGGGGAACGAAAAACGGTCTCGGTTTTGGCGAGGCCATCCTTTTGTTTCGCGAGGAACAGGCCAGCCACTTTGCCTATCGGATGAAACAGGCCGGACAACTCGCCTCGAAGATGCGTTTTCTAGCCGCTCCCTGGATTGGTTTACTCCAGGATGATGTTTGGCTCGAAAACGCCGAACATGCGAATGCGATGGCGAAGCTGCTGGAGGAATGTCTGAGCGAAGCCGGTCTGCAGTCGGTGTACCCGCGCGAGGCGAACGCGGTTTTTGTGCACCTTCCTTTGCCTCTTGTGCAAGCGCTCTACGGGCTGAACTGGCATTTCTACACCGATGTCGGGCCGGATAACGCCGCCCGACTGATGTGCTCGTGGGACACCACCGAGCACGATGTGGCGGGGTTCGTCGCTGACCTGAAGCAAAATTTGAAAACTTAGCGAGGCCGCTTGAGTGCAACCAGTGCCGCTCTCGGCATTGCCTGACTACGCGCTTGTCTGAGTCGCGGCCTCGGTCGGCCTTTACCGCGTCAGGCGGAAACTCTGCAGAAACGAACGCAGGTCCGCGTCTTTCAGCGGGTCGTCAATCTCTGAGAGCGCGGCAACCTGGTACACTAGACCGTTCGCCTGAAACATATCGACGACCAGGTTGTAATTGTTGTTAAAATAGCGATGCGTACCAGTGATTCGATAGCCGGCCAAACCGTGATTGGTAATTGGTTTTACGTCGTGTTGAAATCCGAGCGCTTTCCCAAAGAAAGGGCCGGTCAGTTGTCCCACCGTCTTCTCGTTGAGCTGAAAGTGCGGTCGGTCATTTAAGTGCACGATCCCCAGATAAACGATGGCGCTCTTGTCGACCCGACGCGCCCCGGTAATTCCGGTTGTCTCTGCGGTAGCATCGGCCGGCATCATGGTCACCCAGGGATTCACTTGCGGTGTTCCATCCGGCAGATTGACTTCGCAATGATAAGCTGAGGAATTCCAAAGTATCGCTAGACCGGAGTCACGCGGCAGCAGCCAGAAAAGTGCGATCAAGAAGAAAGCCAGGCCCGGGTGCGGTCTGCGCTTTGCCGGGCACGGGGAGAGGAGAAAATAGCTATTCATAGCTTCCAATTTTCAAGGACTCTGTCGGATATTCTCGATTTGGTTCAAGTCGTGAGTGCCGTGGGATAGAAAGAAGTTTCGTTGGCGTTCGGTGATCTGCCGTCCGAGTTTTTCCAGGACCAGCAGCATGTCCTCCCAGAGTTTGCGCTTTTCGCTCAGGACCTGATTCCTCAACAAGTACGAGGGGTGAAACGTCGCCATCAGAGGAATCGAACCAAATTGATGCCACCGGCCTCGCAGGTTCTTCATCGGCGCGGCAACTCCGAGGAGCCCGCGCATGGCGGTGCCGCCGAGCGCGACCATCACCTTGGGTTGAATAATTTCGATCTGGTTCCGGAGATAGGGGAGGCAGGTATTCATTTCTTCGGGTGTCGGAACTCGATTACCTGAGGTCCCTGGCGGCATATCGGGTCGGCACTTGAGAACATTGGCGATGTACACGGTCTCGCGGGAGAACCCCATAGTCTGGATGATGCGAGTGAGCAATTGTCCGGCTCGCCCGACGAAAGGTTCGCCTTGCAAATCTTCGTCCGCCCCGGGGGCTTCGCCGACAAACATGAGTTCGGCCTCCGGACTGCCAGTCCCAAACACGACCTTGTGGCGAGAGGCGACCAGGTGCGGACATTTGCGACAAGCTAGCACCGGGCCGCTCAGTTCCGCGAGCGCACGCGCTTTCGCTGTGGCGTCAGATGGCTCAGCTACACTCCTATTGGCCAGTCCCTTTATTCGAATCAAGATCTCAGGATTGACGCCTGAGCCGAATCGAGGAGCGCTGCCGCGCAGATGAGTGATCACAAGCTCCAGGCCATTCTCAAAAGGGGTCATCAGGTGGATTTTCTGGCGCGATTCTCTCCTGCGACCTCTGATCCTAGGCCATCGATCCGCAATTACGCAACGCGAAACGTGAAACGTGCTCGGCTACGGCGCGGCAGACCCTCCGCTGAACCCGCTCCCGCCGCTCCCGCCGCTTTCCACAATGACTCCGGCTTCGAGAAAATCCGCCGGAATCGGCGCTTCGAAACGCATTCTCCCCCCGTGCCGCGGGTGGAGGAAACCTAAACGCCAGGCATGGAGCATTTGGCGGGAGAATCGTGGATCGGTTCGTCCATATACCTTGTCGCCTTGCACGGGATGCCCAAGATGATGCAGATGAACTCGAATCTGGTGTGTGCGACCAGTAAAAAGGCGGCAGAGCACCAGGGTGCTGCCGCCGATTTCCTGTCGGACTTCGTAAGCCGTCCGCGCGGCTCGACCCCGGGTGACCACAGCCATTTTTTGTCGTTGAATCGGATGGCGCCCGATCGCGCCACTGATTTCGCCGCAGCGCTTGGCGAAACGGCCTCGGCACAGCGCCAGATACCACTTCTCGACTTCTCTTTGGGCGAATTCGCGGCTCAAGCCAAGGTGAGCTTCGTCGTTCTTCGCGACAACCAGACAACCGGTCGTGTCTTTGTCGAGCCGATGAACGATTCCCGGCCGCACCTCTCCCCCAATGCCGCTCAAAGCCGGGCAGTGAAATAACAGAGCGTTCACCAGTGTGCCAGCCTGCCGTCCCGCTCCCGGATGCACACTCAGACCGGCGGGTTTGTCGATCACGATCAGATCATCGTCTTCGTAGAGGACAGATAGCGCGATTCGTTCGGCAGCCAGTTCGCTGGACTCCGGAGGTGGAACCCGTACTTCGATTTGGTCGCCGGCCTGCACCTGATCGCGCGGCCGGGCTGTCCGGGCATTGCGCATCACGTGACCGGTATCGATCAAACGCTTCAATCGTGATCGCGAAAGTTCCGGTACGTTTCGGGCCAGAAAAACGTCAAGACGCTGTCCCGCCTCTTCGACCAGGACCGTCAGCTCTTCTACTCTGTCGGCCAAGCGTGACCCTGCCAGCTAAGCGGCTTCATTGGTTCTATATGGAGCAGCCGCCGCGGCAAAGGCCTGGAGCAAGCCTTTCGGGTCGTCCGCTCGCATCAATGCCTCGCCGATTAGCGCCGCATCTACCCCGGCCTCCGCTACTCGTTGAATGTCTTCCGGCGTGCGAATGCCACTTTCACTGACCACCACGCCGTCATCCGGGATCAGCGGGGCGAGATCTTCCGTCGTCCCGAGATCGGTCTGAAAGGTGGTGAGGTCGCGATTATTAATTCCGATGAACGTCGCCTCGGCTTCCAATGCCAGCTCCAGTTCCGATTCGGAATGGACTTCAACCAGGCAATCGATCCCGAGCTCGCGGGCCACCTTCATCAGATGACTAAGGTCCGGCTTGGTCAGCGCCGCCACAATTAAAAGAACCGCATCCGCCCCGGCAAGAGCGGCTTGGTAAATCTGGACTTCGTGCAGCGTAAAGTCTTTGCGCAGCAAGGGAAGGGGAACCTTGGTCCGCACGAGCGCCAGGTAATCCAGGTGTCCTTGGAAAAACTTCTCGTCCGTTAAGACGGAGATACAGTTGACCCCGGCCTCATTATAAAGTTGGGCAGTGCGAACCGGATCAAAATCCGCCGCGATCAGGCCGGCTGAAGGGGAGGCGCGTTTGATCTCGCCGATAAACCCAAACGAACCGGTGCGGAGCTTCGTGGTGAAACCGCGGAACTGAGGGTTTTTCAGGGCGCGTTCCCTCCATTCATTGGTGTGCTTCACCCACGGTCTGATTTCTTCACGTTTATAAGCAACAATACCGGCCAGATGACTCATAACTGATTGGGGTGGATCGAGGTTCGGCTAAACTTTATCGGAGGCGCAACGGAGAAATCTCGCATGCCGCAGCGATCTTCGAGCCTAACATGAACCAGCATCGAGAGCGTGTAAAACCGGAGTTCCCGGCCGATGACCGATGACCGATGAGCGATGACTCATGGCTCCCGACTCCTGACTCCCAACTCCGCTAGCGCTCCACTTCGGCCCGACGCTTTCGCCCCTCGCCGCACGTTGTAGGTATCAGAGCGCGGCGTAGCCGCAACCAAAGCGGCCGCGCAGTCCACTGACAGGCTGGAAGCCTGTGCCACTTTTCCATGTGACACCGGCATCTTGCCGGTCAACCTTCAAACTGTTCAGCTCCTCGCAAATCCTCGCGGGAAAACAACATTTTCACGGACAGTAGCACAGGGTGCCAAAGCGGGTGACGCGACTCGAACGCGCGACATCTTCCTTGGCAAGGAAGTGCTCTACCAACTGAGCTACACCCGCAGGCTTTTCTTACGAAGGCTCAAATCATGCCCCTGAACGCAGCGCAATCAAGCAGTTTTTCTGTTGACCTGCGTAGTCCTCCCAGGGTGAAAGCGCCGCGTTTAAGGAGCCGCTGACCGACGGTCTTGAACCGGGTTCAGACCACGACGCTGATCATCCAGCCAAGGCCGAAACGATCGGTCAACATACCGAAACATGGTGACCAGAAGGTCTTGGCCAGTGGCATCCGCACCTCGCCGCCATCCGCGAGCGCGGTGAAAGCACGATTGGCCGCGGCCTCATCGGGGACGGCGAGTGACAGTGAAAAGCCCTTGAAGCCCTTTTCGCTCTCGCAACCACCATCGGAAGCCATAATTGTGCTTTCGCCGATCTTGAAAGAGGCGTGCATGATTTTTTCCTCCCATCCCGGAGGAACCATGCCGGGCGGAGGCGGTTCGGGACTTTCTTTGAAGCGCACGATCATGGAGACCTCGGCGCCGAGCGCAGTGCGGTAGAATTCGACGGCTTCTTCGCAGCGGCCGTCAAACGAGAGATAAGGTTGAACGATGGTGTTTGACATAACGGGTTGTGGTTCGGTGTTGAGGTTGGGTTCGGGTTTGGGTTTGTTGGCGTGGAGTGAGGTGGCGGATTGCGGAGTCAGTTCAACAGGTTCGCAAAGGCTTTTCGGCCGACCCACACCAGATAGAGAGCCAGGGCAACGACAGCAATCAGGACAGGATCGAGAAGCGTTGTGCCTTTCATGATGAAGACGTGAAAGGCGAGGATGTTCACGAGAATGGGTCCGAGCACGAGCAACCCCAAAATCCGAGTGCGCGGGATAGCGACGAGGATGCCGCCGAGCAGCTCGCAGACCTTGACGAAAGCGAAGTAGCCCGTCGGACCGAACGCCCCCATGAACATTGCCGCAGGTGTGCCTGCCGGTAGCGCAGGCATGGGGACAAGATTGAACAGGACGACCACAGAAGACATGATGAAGAGCAGTCCGAGCACAACCGCGGCGATGGTGGGCAAATATTTCATAGCTTGGTATTTTAATGTCGCTGCACGACGTTCGTTCCATGTTCCTGAATGGCCGATTTCAAAGGGACGACGAAGAACCGGATCCGTCCAGGACATCCTTGTCAATTTTGTCGAGAATATTTCGGAAACGGAGGGACAAAGCCGCCCAGCCGGCGTGCAAACTGCCGCGATGGACGTTCCCGTCACCAGCGGAACGGGATTGTGCCCGCTCGTCAGCCTCTGGCGGCAACCGTCGTGCGGGCGCTGGTGGATCTACGGGGCGAGCCTTATTTTTGCCACCGCTGTCCGGCAAGGAAATATCTGCTTTACTACCATTGGCTGTTGCCACTGCGGTAAGTTCCTGCCTCAGCCTGAAAATGCTGCTGAGAATAGGGTTCTTCGCTTTGAGACAAAGGAAAACGTAGAACCGATTTAGTACCCGCCGGCCTGCATTGTCCAATTGGACAGTTGCGCTCGCTCACCGGTATTCGGATCAAGAATCAATCGGTGTGCGTGATGCTCGGAGAAAAAGTCGAACATATTAAGCAGGGAACCCGCCAGCGCATCAAATGAGTAGTCACCGATCCGGCCTAACTTCCAGTTGTCTTCGATAAATCGCAAAATGGACGATTGATCACTGATAGTGTGATCAACAAAGTTTTGCTTTGCGAACGGCGAAATCACGAGAAACGGCAAGCGGGGACCATAGCCGAAGCGTCCTTGATAACCACCCAGCGGCGGATTGGTTCCAGATTGGCCGTTTCGGGTAAAGACATCATAGCGAGTTTGCGACTGATTGACAGTGGGAGGCATTGCGTGATCATACCAGCCGTCTGAATCGTCATAGGAAATGATGATCGCGACGTGGGCCCAATAGGGCGATTTCATTAGCCGATTTATCGTCTCAACCAGAAATGTCTGTTCCAATAGCGGGCTGGAATACCCGGCATGACCGTCCTGATAGGCAGGCGCCTTGAGGTAAGAGACGGCCGGCAGATTATGCGCATCCAATGCCTGCCAGAAATCAGTGATATCATATTGATGATTCGCCTGGTCCGTGTGCCCGATGGCAGCGACTGATGTGGGCGGTTTATGATCCGGGTTTGCGGTGGAAGCGTAATATTGGAAAGGCTCATGGTGAGGGATATAATCCTTCGTCGGAGAACCGTTCGCGCCGATGTGGCCGTTGCGCGGATCTTTAAATCCTCCTTCGAACCAACCCCAGGTGATCCCTTTAGCGTTAAGCAGGTCACCAACGTTTTTGCCAGTCATCGCGAAAGTCGGAGCTCTTGAAGCGATATCGCCGGTCGGGTCGACATCAGAAATATCCGTACCCTGGAAAACTGCGCCGGGGATTTCCGGGAACGCGCCGTGCGTCTGCCCGGAAATTAGATTTAATGCGCCGGGAGTCGACGGGCCAGTCACTGTGCCATAGAAATTGTCGCTCATCGAAAAATTTTGAGCGTAATTCCAAAGAGCCGTAACCGTGTTTCCATCAAAGTAATCCATGACGGTGGTCGGAAATCCGTGTTCGGGTGTTCCAGTAGACTGGACAAACTTGTCCATCAGCCCATGGTCAAACGCTTTTTGTTCCGCTTGGTACTCATGATCTTGGTCTGCGGTTGCCGCATGGCCTCGATCCAGACGCTTCGGTTGTAACGAGTTCGGATTACTGGTCAGCAGTGTCTCATTGAGTCCGTTCACCTTTGGAGTGTCTGGTTTAGCTTCAAAGCGAGCTTCGCCAGCCGCATTCAGGGCTTTCGGATATGTAGCGAAGTAATGATCGAAGGAGACGTTCTCCTGAAAAATAACTACGACATGGCTAATCGGGTAAGTTGTCTTACTACCAGCCGTATCATTGTGTGGATTGGCAAAACCGGTACCTGCGAAGGGCACTGTTCCCGTTAGCGCAATCAGACACCAGGTACAAAATATTCTCATTTAAACATCTCGAGTCTATCCGTGCCTTACTCAGCTGCCCATTTTACTCCGTTCCTGCGTGCTTTTTCAAATGGTTCGGGAGCGAGCCGGGGACCAATACCGACGACAGAGCGTGCGATGACACAACTCTTCGTCCAGATCGACGATTCGCCCGCCTTGGGCGCCGGGGCTTCGGCGGACGGCTGCGACGCTCCTGCATCAGGCCGCTCTCGTACACAACTTTGCCGCGGCGGTCCGCCTCCCGATAAATGAGGCCGAGCCTTTCGCGAAGCGCTTCAAATCGGCTATAAGGCACAACCAAGATGTCCATTGGCATGTTGATGTCACGAACGGAATTCCGTAGTCGGATGCTTGTCTTCGTGCATCCGAATCTGCTGTGGCTCGTTGTTCATCGCTAGATCCACACTGCTTCAGCTGCCCGGGTGTAAGCGGCTAAGGCCGCCACGCGCCCGTGCTCCCATCCAACGCTATGCTGGTCGCAAAGGCGGGCGTAGTCTTGTTCGAGTCTGGATGCGAGCTCATCCGGCTTCAGGTTAGCGGACGCAACGGCCAGCCTCCGTCGGGAAGGAGGTTTGGCCACTTGAGCCGCCGCCAACGGCGATCCGGCGCAGCGGGTCAGCAGTTCTTCTGATACTGGCATAGCGCGCCGATGATCTTTCCTAATTCACTAACTTTACACCCGGGCCGGGCTGGTCACCCCGATGAACTCGCGCGGGGTTCCGGCGCGGCCGCCCAGAGCTGCGGCCAAGGCGCCGAGGATTAAGGCCAGGGTAGCGGCCAAAGCGACTTTGGCGGCACTTTTACGCGTAGCGTCGGCGACTTTCTGAGCTTGGGCTTTGGCTTGCTCACCCAATTGCTGAGCCTTGGCTTGCGCCTGTTGGAAGGTTCGCTGATAGCCGGCTACGATCTGTTCGGCTTCCGGGCGACTCTTGCCTGTGCGATTCATGATCACGTTGACCAAGGCATCGCGGTCGACTGCGTTAGCCACGTCGCCGTTCTGGGCGAAGGCGCGGTTGACAATGCCTTTGACATCCTGGTTGGGATCTTGGGCTGCGTTCTCGGCCTGAGTGACCGCACCTGCCGAACGGTTCTGTAGGTTTTCAGGCTGCAACTGAGGCGTGCCGGTCTGGCGCAGAAGTTGGTCTACTTGTCCCTGAATGTTGGATAAGTCCACGCCACCTTCCTGCAGTTTCTGTTTAGCAGCATCAACCAGTCCGGGTTCAGCATGTGCCGCACCTTGGCCCGCGGCGCTTACCACCGAGGAGACCAGGCCGAGCAAGCTGAAAGCCAGCTGAATGACCAGCGCCATCACCACCCCGGCCAGGATTGCGCCCCAGGAAATGCGCTTAACAAAAGTTTCAGGTGCGGCAATGGCGTCCGTTGTGCCCAAGGGTCGGCCGCCGTCGCTTCGATAGGGTCGGGGTACAGTGGCCGTTTCCAGCGGTCCGTCGGCAGTGCGGCGAAGATTGTCGTTTGTGTCCATAAGTCTTAAGTGGATTCTCTAATTGGTCAGTCCTGACAGGCACCTGTTGGATTGGTGCAGGCCTTCCGTGCCACGAATGCCGCATGGGCATCTTTCGCTCCGATTTGGGCAAAGGCCCATACTGTTATGGTCGAGTTATGATCGCTTTCCGGTATGCTGAGCAGCCTGAGCACTTCTTCTTTGAAGTGACGAAGCTTACCGGGACAGGTCAGAAAAGACTTGATCATGCTTATCAATCGGTGCCGGTGTATTTGCACCACATTCAACGGCAGATAATATTAAGTAGGTTGCCCCGCTCGCATGAAACTTCGTCACCTGGAATACTTTGTGGCCGCGGCTGAGGATCGGAATTTCACCCACGCAGCCTCCCGGCTGAACGTTTCCCAACCGCCCTTCAGCAAACAGATCCACGACTTGGAAGCCGAACTGGGGATTGAACTCTTTCAGCGTAAACAGAAGGGCGTGGCGCTCACCTTGGCCGGTCAGTCCTTCCTGATCGATGCCAAGGCCATCCTGCAAGATTGCGAGACAGCGGTGCACAAAGCCCAGCGGATCAGCCGGGGTGAAATCGGCGAATTAGCCATCGGTTGCCTGCCGCCCTTAACCCACGGTTTTTTGGGGCGCGCTCTTGAGCTCTGGAGGCGCACGGCCAAGGACATCGCCGTGGACTGCGTTGAGATGGACGGCAAGGCACAGGAAGTGGCGCTGTTGGAAGGTCGCATCGATCTGGGTTTGCTGATGCGGGGCCACCGGCCCCTGCTGGAGTTGTTACGCGTACAGCACCTGCTGGATTATCCTGCCATGGTGGCGCTGCCTCGAGGGCACCCTCTGGCTGAGCGTTTGGCAGTTCCTCTGGCTCTGCTGCACTCAGAGCCGCTGATCGGGCTCAACCGGTTGTGCCCGAGTTATAACGAATGGTTGCGAATGGCGTGTCGTCGAGAGGGTTTTGTCCCAAAGCTCGTCAAAGAAGCTCATGCCGCCTCCAGCGCCCTGGCCTTTGTGACTGCGGGCTTTGGATTAGCGGTGGTGAGTAAACCTTTCGAGCGGGAGGGCACCGATGGGGTTGTCTTTCGCGAGTTGAGCGCGAAAAAGCCCCTGCAGATGCCGGTCGGAGCCGTTTGGAAAGCGGACAGCGTGTCGGCTAGCGTCGTAGCGCGCTTTGTTGATACGTTGGTACAGGTTTGCGCGAGCGATCAGGCGGCCGCGTAAGCTAGCAACCTTACCTTAGGCCGGCGCGACGGAAAATGGTCGAGCGGGGCGTTCTTGCCCGGCTATAGCTAAAAGATAGGGACAACTCATCTAAAGCAGTATGGTGGGTTTTGCTCCTTTGGGTTGACTGTGAGGAATCCGCGAGAAAGCGACATCTTTCCGGCAACGGCTTAGAGCGTCATCCCGCGCGAGGCGAGCTTTTAAGAGCACGCAGTCTCACCGGTTGACGGCGGCGCCGAGTGAGAACCCTTCAACGATGGACGCCCTGAGACTTTAAGGACTCTAATGAATACCCCGCGCGTGGAATTGTTGAGACTGGGACTGCGGCTGCGAAATGCGCGAACCGCACTCGGATTCAACCAACGGAGCTTTGCCGCCGTCTGCGGCCTCCATCACACCTATGTTGGAGGAGTCGAACGCGGCGAACGCAGCGTGACCTTCTCGGGGCTGTGCACCTTGTGCGTCGCCCTTGATTGCGACGTGGCTGCACTCACCGTGGGCATCCCGGATCTTTCTCCTCCCGCTTCAAACGAACACGGCCATACCGGAAAAGCAATCGTACCTCGACCTTAAGGATATGAGGGACGAAGCCGGACGTCGACGATGCTTTGTCGTGAGATTACTGACAATCCTGTCGCGCTGAGACCCGCCGCTTCGACATCTAATCATTCTATGTTTTCACGCATTCCTTTTAAGCGAAGGTGAGTGCCGCGGATCGCGGTCGGTTCGAGGCGATCGAAACTTTCAACGGCCGTTCTTGTTGCCTCGCTCACAAATCTGGTCCCGTTTACTACATGGGAAACCGTTGAGATTGTAACTTCGGCTCCCCGTGCAACGTCCCCCATCGTAGCTGCGCCCTTCATGACCGCCAATTTTCCCTGCTGAAACGGGAGAAACGGTTAGGCCCACCGCACGAGACGAGGTCCCCGGAAATCAGCAATCGTCGTTATCCGCTATCACTTACTGGCAGCCGCTTCTTTCGCGCATTGCCAGAACTTTCCCGCAGCCAGACTGAGCCGGCCTTTTGGGGCAGCGATGCCAAAAGGCTACCGGCTTCGGCTCGGGAGTAAGTCGTAAGAGTTTTAGTCGGCGACCGACTGTATAGCCGAAGAAATCGGAAGCCAAGCCTACTCCGTTCCCGGTGCTTCGATGGCTGAAATTACACCTGAGATGTCATCAAGCTCTTCCACGATGCGCGGCTTCATCTTAGTTGGCGCAAAAATAGCAGTGAAGTAGTTATAATAGTCGCGAAAAGTCTCTCGGGCTAAGCGAATGAATGGCTCGCGGGCCGCCTCAGCTAACGAAACGTTTGGCTGGCGAGCCAGCCGATGGGTAGGCGCTACCGCCAGGCGAATTTGTTCCAACCTTAGAGTTTCAAAGCGCAGTCCGCGTAACTCGCCTGAGTTAGGTGGCCGCATAACAAAAGCTAACTGGAGGCGGCGATCGCGCAGACCGGCGAGGCTTTGTTGGTTAGGCCAGTCGTGTAACTTAACGTGTACCTTTGGCATCGCCTTCTGATAGGCACGCAAAATCGCCGGCATCATGCGCGCGGTGGCGATCGGCCAGTAGCCAATGTGAAGCTCGGTATCGCCTTTGTTGGCGATGGCTCGTACTTTGCGCACCGCTTCGTTCGCGTGCTCGAGGACGGCACGTGCTTCAAGGAGAAAGGCACGGCCTGCTTCGGTCAAGCTAACCGACTTGGCCGTGCGCTCGAGTAACCGCACGCCTAGCTCGTCCTCAAGGTCGCGAATCTGCCGGCTAAGCGAAGGCTGGGAAACGTGCAGCTTATGCGTAGCGGCACGCGAGATATTCTCCGTCTCGGCCACGGCGAGGAAGTAACGCAAGTGCCGCAGTTCCATAGTGAGTAAGTATGCCTGCCGGGCATGCTGAGGCAAGAAACATGGTCTTTTACAAGATCGACATCTCGAACCAATCATTACCGCGTGAATGAACCCATCATGTGGAGCATGGAGGTCCCGAATCAGCGGGGCCCATGGAATAAACCTGCGGTCGCGCATTGGGACGCGCTCGGAGTTGCCGAGCTCGATTGCGCCTCTGCAGCAAACGTTTCAGTCCGCGAAAACCTCGTTCCAAATCATCAAGAGGAGACTAAGTCAAAATGATAACCGAGCATGACTCAGCCGTGACCCGAAAAGAGATTCGTGTCGGAATCATCGGGGCAAACGCCAAAGCAAACTGGGCGAAGCTGTCTCACGTTCCGGCAATCAACGGTCTCCCCGGCTTGAAGCTCGCGGCTGTGGCAACGCGCAACGAGGAGAGTGCGCGGGAAGCGGCTGAAGCCTTCGGTGCCGATCGCTGGTTTTCCGATCCCTTCGCGATGATCCGCGATGACCTGATTGATGTCATAACGATCTCCATCAAGGTGCCCGCACACCGCGAACTCGTTCTGGCGGCGGTGGATGCTGGCAAAGCGGTCTACTGCGAGGCGCCTCTCGGACGCAGCGTCGCGGAGACTGAAGAGATGGCGAGTGCGGTAGGTGCACTTTATACCGCGATCGGATTGCAGGGTCGTTTGAATCCAGCCGTGCGCCGCGCGGCCCAGTTGCTTTCTTCCGGAAAAATTGGACGACCACTAAACGCGAGAATTGTCAGCACCACCATCGGCTACGGACCGGAATTGCCGAGCATCATGAGGCCCAAAATGCTTTTGCCATTGACCTCTGTGCCGTCAACACCCAGGCTCTCATTGTGGCCTTGGGCCGCGAAGCCCTTTCAGAGAACGCCGAGTGGCTCATCACTCACCGCGCGCGGCCACTCGAGCCGATCAGAGTTTGAGAAAACAGAGTACCAGAAATTCTTTGCAAAAAAAGCACCAGAATTCTTCGGCTTAGCCGGGGAATTCTGCTGCCATGGCCTGCGTTAATAACGAATCGTTGGCGATTTGTGATTAATGCAGGCTGGCTAAGGCGAGGCTAAGTGCAGCCAGTTCGTATCTGCCTTTTCAATGTTGCTGTGAATATTGCTCTTAAACGCTTTCAGCGAACCCTCATTGCCGCAGAGGTAAAGCCTGTCCTTATAGACAGTAAACGCGTCCGGCGCACAGCCGGTTTCAGCGCTGAGTGTCTTGGTTCTGTGGTTCGGTGAGAAGCGCCCGGTCAACCGCGGCAAGCGCCAGTCAGAATTCGCACAGTGTTGCGCCTCATGCTTTGCGGGCAAAATGTAACGAAGTGAGTTGGGCAGGTCGCGCTCACTTTTATGGTTAGGGCGTAAAATATATGCATCTAGCGGATTACCTAACCGCAGCAGTTCTCCTATAGAGACCAACGATTGAGCACGCCTGTTGCGTGCCAGTCATCGTTGTGGACAGCCGCGAGCAGACACGCTTGTGTTTAACCGCTTGCCGGTTCGTTAGTGTTCACCCCGACTTCACAGCCGGTGCCGCTCAACGACCTTTCGGCCTGGTGGCGTTGGGTTCCTGGCGCCTGCTGGCGTCACCCTGGAAGGCCCCGGTAGCAACACCATCGATCGGGAGACTCGTCCCGTGGTCAGGTTTCCTGGGATGACGCGGTGGCGTACGCCAAATGGGCTGGGAAACGGCTCCCGACTGAGGCGGAGTGGGAGTGCGCTGCACGCGGCGGCCATAGAAGGTGCCACCCGAACGCCATTCTGCAGGAGTCAAGCCGGCATAGGCAGCCAACTGCCGGGCTGATTGGAATTCTTTCCCAGCTAACTCGGCCAACAACTTGGCGGCGGTGAGCTCGGCAATGCGGGAATAGAGCAAAGCAGCTTGCTCTGGCGGCTTAAAGACTGATCAGAGTCGATGAGGCCGAAGATGGCAGTCTCCAATTGGCTGACTTCGCTTTTGAGCTGTGCTAGGCGCCTTTGGCGTTGCTTGGGCGCGTACCTTTCGGACACAGCCTTGTCAACTCGGGCTCTAGTGTTCCAACCCTGTTTGGAACGGCCTATGATACGGTTCGGTCTCTTGAAAGGTGCGGCACGAGGAAGGGGGGCTAATCTACCGAACAGGTTCTACCGACCTTTGGGCGAAGCAGTTTCCCCACCTTCCTCGGCCAAGTTCTTCACCTCTAGGGTTCCGCCCTTTCGGGCGGCTTTAAAAGGATAAAGTGTTGGTGGAGGCAAGGTACAAGGGCGAGCCGCATTTTGACGTCTTTCAGCCACAGCAAGGCGTAATTTAACTGGCTGCAAATTTCTTAACAACCAAGCTGTTAACCCCAAAGAGTAATGAAAATACGATCAAGGACAATGGAAGTCCTCAAAGCCGTGCGTTGGTGGTGGGCGGCCGCCTTTGCACTAATGCTAGCCGCCACACCGAATGCCCTCTATTCGCAACAGAAAGCAGAGCAATCGAAGAAACCTAACATCGTCGTCATCTGGGGTGACGACATTGGCTATTGGAACCTCGGCATCTACACACACGGCATGATGGGGTCGCACACCCAACATAGACAGCATTGGCCGTGAAGGGATCCTCCCAAAGGACTAGTGGAGTTATACCAAAGAAATATTAAATACTCATTGACTTCCAGTAAGGGATGGGCGTGTAAATGTGTTTGTCGGTTCCAGCGACCTTTGATTAAGGGCGTTGTTCCTTCTGTCCCCAGCGACACGGATGTTACTGGCGACGTGAGAAATCCCGCAGCAGGTCGTTAGGCGACGAGTCTTAAACCGGAGGAAACAATGAAAGTTCGCTTATTTCTTACCCTGGCAGGGGTAGCAATCAGCTTTGCTGTGCCTGCCTTAATGGCGCAGGATGCCATGAAAACCGTAATGGCTGGTGAGGTGGTTTGGAAAGATGACTCGCTGTTCAAGGGGCTGCAAATCGCCAACTTGCTCGGTGATCCAGCGAAAGCCGAGACAGTCGTTATGCGCGTGAAGTTCCCTCCCAATTTTAAAATTCCGCTGCACACGCATCCTGTCTCGGAAGTCATCACTGTACTTAGCGGGACTTTTTGGGACGCGATGGGTGACGATACGGATAAAAGGTGTGATGCTAAAGCCGGGATCACTTTTGGTGCTTCCTCCAAATCACATTCATCGTGTCTGGACAACCGACGAGGAGACGATCATCCAGCTTAGCTTCACTGGGCCGTTTGATATTACCTTCATTAATCCGGCTGACGATCCGCGAAAGAAAACCGAATAACATCGAGCAAATCGACCAAGGCAGGGCACCCTCTCCTCGCCTGTCCGCCATTCCGCATCCTGCCATCATACTTAATAGCTGGTGTCCGCGAATCCAAGTCCCCGTTGCCAGAATTGATCCGTGTGGCAATATTTACGAACATTCCCTATACATAGGAGGTACGCGAGGTGGCAATCGTTCGTCATTCATCCTTCTCATGGACTTCGTCTGGTCCCGGACACGAGATGGCACCAGGGGAGATTCATTATTATTCATTTGAGAACTTGACGGACCAAGAGGCCGTTAGCATCGGTGTACATCCCCAGGTGACGGGATTCCCACGATGCGTTCTTGTTGTGGAAAACGTGCAGGGTGTGACCGGGTTCGGGGAGTTTAGGAATACCGAATTTCGGGTGAGGAACGCTGGGTATAACTCTGTCTGGAGTTATTCCGTCGGCATTGGCATAATCTCAGCGTAAAGGAGCTTTTATGGTTGTCTATGCGCATCACGATTTTCACGGGAATATCCACTCACTCGTGGTCGTGAACGCGCCTGAAGGAGCAGGCGTGAGGCCCGCGCCACAACCCGGCCAATTCGTGGCGGAGGTGGAGGGTCTCGAACTAACACCCGACAAAGTCAACTTCGACACGTTGCGTGAAATCGCTGCGAGTCACGTGGTCAAGACGCCGCTCCCGCGCTGCAAGCTGGTTAAGAAGCAACAGTAGCGTCGCGCGGGGTCGATTTGCCGCCATCTCCCTGCAGCACCGTTCAGCAGTAACCTTTAAATCCAGTCCGGGGATTGAAAGCGATAAAGTCTGTCCTTTGCTGGTTCGTGAGAGGACAAGAGACGGACAATCGCCTTCGGTTGGGTGACGCACGGTTCCTTTCGGAAGCATGAAGACCAAGGCATCAAATGGGAACGGAATCGCTTCGAAGACCATCGGGTAGCTCCGTCCGGAGCGCGGCAGCCAGGAGTTCCGGGGAAACATAGTAGGTCGGCACGTGGTAGCGCAGGAGCAGCGCCGCTTGGCCATGAACTGCCGCAAGCGCCGGATTCGGCCTGGTCTGGTGTTCGCGAATGCTGACGTAGTTCTGCATCGCGGCGTTCACTGACGAGACCGCTAGCACTTTCTGAGGCCAGTCGTCGGCCGGCGCATTGATGTGCCGCGGTGTTAGCGCACGCAGCCATCTGGATGCTCCTTCTCCAGGTAAGCGCGGACCTTGTTATAGTTTTGTAAGCGAGTGCCCACTGCGGTAGTGTATCCCCAAAACGGCTCGCGAAAACAGCCTCTCGCGAATGGGTTCGACCCCGCCGGTTTAGGTTCGCCTCGTTGTCCGTTGAACGAAAGGCAGGGGCCGTTGCCAGAAGTTCGCTGATAGAAATATGGCCTATGAAACCGTTTGTGCCTCCCTTCAGAAAAAGCGTTGTTCGAATGTTCGGCTTTACCCTTTTAGCTTCCCTGCTTACCCTGCCGCTTTTGGCGCGGGCATCACCGTTCGACTTACCGGCGAACCGGATGGTGAAGGGGCACGTTACCGCAGGGCGCTTGCCGAAGAATGGGCCCAGAAAACCGGAAACAAGGTTGAATATTATTCGCGTCCTGGCGACGCGTCCGCGGCGCTGCAGTGGTGGCGGGAAGACAGCCCGGGAACGCGCTCAGTTCGCCAGAAATTCCGAGTATAGGGTGGATAAGAGTGGGCTTGCCCCGATTTTCGCTGACAGAGTTTTTGGGTGATCCTTGGGTTTAGTTTTTCGCTAGAAGTCAGTTTGGCCATGGGAAGAGATGAACGCAGCGCTTCGCCCATTCTTCACTGCGCTCGGCCTATGGCACTTATGGTGTAGTCCGCTGAGATTTGATGAGAAATCGAGAGACCTGTTATCAGTCTGGTATCATTTTCTCGGTTTTAGCCGACCAAACCACATCTAAATCATTCAAAATCAGCACAACTGGAGGCGAGGGGAGTCGAACCCCTGTCCTCAAGACCGTCAAACCAAACCTCTACATGCTTAGCTGACCTTTAAAGGAGCGGATCGAATGGGTCAGCGCATCATGACCCGCTCTTGCATCCACGGGATTTTTCTCGTCCTCCGGCGCGGTTGCCCCGCCTTCAGACCAGCCTGCTGTCGTCGTCTCCGGCTTTAGCAGGCGTCCAGCCGGAAACGTCACGGTTCAATTAAGCCGCGAGAGCCAATTCTTCGTTGGCGATTATTTTTTTGACTCGGTTTTTAACGAGGCCAACGAGTCATCCTCGACATGCCGTCTGATTATCAAACCTCAAGTCGAAACCAGTACGCCCCCTTTTCCGGGAAACTAGTGCGGCGCCGCTGAAAAAGCAACGAATTGACCGAGCCGCAGGGGTGCCTTTGGGCGGCTGTCCGCCGGCGCCTTGAGACAGCGCGGAGAACGGCTCGAGCGGTCTTGGGGTAAAGCGCACGGCCTGGTGCGCCTCCGAGAGTACCGACGAGGCCCGGCGCTACTGCTCGAGCCGCTCCCCTTGCGTTGTTCTTTGGCGTCATTCGTAGTTAATTGTTCCATGCGGATTTCTCGAAAAGCCGAATATGCCTTGCGCGCACTGCTGCTTATGGCAAAAGACTCCCCCAGCAAAGTTCACCAGATCCAGGAGGTTTCCGAACGGGGCAATATCCCGGTAAAATTCCTCGAACAGATACTCTTGGTGTTGCGCAACGACGGACTGCTCAGCAGCAAGCGAGGTGTTGGCGGAGGGTACACCCTCCGAAAAAGCCCCTCAGAGCTGACGGTCTTGCAGATCATTGAGCTGCTTGACGGGCCGATTGCGCCGTTACCTTGCGCGCAAAGTACGCGAACGGAGGCATGCGGTTGCCCGGACCCGGTATTCTGTCCCCTGCGACCGCTCATGCGCTCGGCCAGGGATCAGATCAGAGAGCTCTTCGGCTCAAAGACCATTCAGGATCTCTTGGAAGAAGCCCGGGGACGGCACGTATTGGCCTTTGAAATCTAGGCAGGCTGCATTGCTTCTAGCTGTAAAAAAAGCGCACTGTGATCCAGATCACCCTTTCCCGCGAGCGCCATGTCCGAGTACATCGTCCGCACTTGCTCCGTTAACGGAAGTCGCAGGTTCAATCTGCGGGCGACGTCAATCACTGCCTCAAGATCTTTCAGCTGGTTTTTGACCGCGCCACCGGGAACGAAATCACGGTCGATCATCCGCCGGCCGTGCTCCTGCAAGATCCGGCTTTCACAGAAGCCCGTAGCGATGGCTTCGCGTACTTTTGCCGGATCAGCGCCTCCCCGTTCCGCCAGGACCAAACCCTCGGCTACCGCGCCGATAGTGACCGCCACGATCGCCTGGTTCACGAGCTTGCAGAGCTGTCCGCTGCCCGGCGGCCCGACGTGCGTCAAGGTGCCAAGCGGTGCGAGCACTGGTGCGGCCCGAGCGATATCTTCCGCGTCCCCGCCGGCCATGATGGCCAGTTTCCCTTCTGTCGCACCGCGTGTGCCGCCGGAAACGGGAGCGTCGATCGGGCTGAGCCCACGGGAGCGCAGCAATCGCGCATGATCCACGGCGATCGCCGGATGAATCGAACTCATATCGATCACCAGGGTGCCTGACGAACAAGCATCCGCGACCCCGCGCACAAATAAAATTTCGGAGACAGCCGCACCGTTCTCGACCATCAAGATAACCGCTTCCTTCCCGGAGACAGCTTCAGCCACATCGGGGGCGAGGCGAGCGCCCGCTTCACTCAGGCTGTTCGTCTTGATGACTGTTCGGTTCCAAACCGTCAGCTCAAATCCAGCCCGAAGGAGGTTGGCTGCCATCGGATTGCCCATGAGTCCGGTACCGAGGAATGCGACTCTCATTGCAGCAGCTAATCTCACAGCCGTTGCGGATCGGGTGCAACTGGGGAAATAAGTCGCACCGGGTCCTTATGAGTTTGCGCATTTTAACTCTTTGTTACGAATGGCCGCCGGTGGGCGGCGGAGGTGGTCAAGCCGCCAAAGACGTCGCCGAGGTTCTGGTTAAACGGGGTTACCGCGTCCGCGTACAAACGATTCGGCTGGGAGCTATGCCCCGGCGCCAGTTGGAAAACAGTGTCGAAGTTTTTCGCACCTGGGGTTTCCGGCGTCGCGCGGACCGTTGCACGCCCTGGGAAATGGCCGGGTACATCGTCACGAGCGTTGGACCGACGTTAGGGCATTTACGGGAATTCAGGCCAGATCTCGTTCACGCCCATTTTGCCGTACCTTCCGGGGCGCTGGCCTTTGCCGTCGCTCGTCTGTTCCATGTGCCCTATGTGATCACTGCGCACCTCGGCGATGTGCCCGGGGGTGTCCCCGAGCAAACGGCCGGTTTGTTCACGGTGCTCAACCCTTTGATCCGACCCATTTGGCGACGGGCAGCCGAAATCACCGCGGTTAGCGCGCACGTGGCGCAAATGGCCGAAGCGGCTTATGGCCGGAGACCCATCGTCATTCCGAACGGCATCAGCTTACGAGATCGTCCACCGATACCCGAAAAGCTGAATGAGCCTCCGAAACTGATTTTTGTTGGTCGATTCAATCCGCAAAAAAATCTACCCTTCCTGATCCGGGTATTGCGAGATCTGGCGGAGCTGCCGTGGACTCTGGAACTGATCGGTGATGGCGCGGAACGGGTCGCCGTGCAGACAATGGTGCGTGCGGCTGATCTCGCGGGTCGCGTGCAATTTTCCGGGTGGCTCCCCCGTGAACAAGTAGAGAACCGGCTGGCCCAAGCAGATATCTTTGTGCTGCCCTCTACCGTGGAAGGGCAATCGGTGGCGGCGTTGGAGGCTGCCCGTGCCGGGCTCGCCCTTGTCGGATCCGACATTGCCGCCTTGCGCACGACGGTTGCATCCGGCCGCAACGGGCTGCTGATCAAAACAAATGATCCGGATGCTTGGACCGGCAGCCTGCGCGGGCTGCTGAACGATGGACAGACATTGTTGCAGCTGCGGCGGGCCAACTGGCAACGCGCCGCTGAATTCGATCTGGAGAAAGCGACCGATCAATATGAGGCGGTGTTCGCCCGAGCCTGCCTCGCTCAAAGGCCAGGTCTGTCGGACTTTGGAAATCTGTAGCCCGCCATCAAGCGATTGGTCGCGCGAGCGCTAGAGATCGTCTCAGAAGGCCGCACTGCCCTGTGGCGGTAGTGCGAAAATTATTCGAGCCTCAGCGAGAACTTGTTTGAGCCGGACACTTGGGTGAGCCACCCGCTCCAGATGGCTCCGCCTTCGCCTATTCTCTTTCTGCTCCACTGGAGCGATCCACGATCCTTACCGCGCCAACCATTGATCCAGCAGCCAGGCGTTCCAGAGGTAAAGGCGATGATTTGATTTTCGCGCTTGATGCTCTGCGAGCCGCTGCCGGAAATACTTGGTGCGATAACGCGCATAGATGTGCCGATGTTCGCTCAGCTGCAGCATCGAGTCGTTGAGAAACCATTTCCCAATTGGGATGCCAAAACCTTTCTTTGGTCGGGTCAGGACTGCGCGCGGCAGAATCGGTTCAAGCGCCTTTCGCAGGATCCATTTGGTCTGGCCCCAGTGAAATTTCAGCCGGGACGGGATCCGACGGGCGAGTTCGACTACCTCGTAGTCGAGAAAAGGGCAGCGTGCTTCCAAGCCATTCATCATGCTCGCCCGATCGACCTTGGTCAGTATATCGTTCTGCAAATACAGCTTAATAAAAAATTGTTGGGTGCGGCTGAGGAGATCGAGCTGATTGGAATTGTCCCATGCGTCGATGGCCTCGGAATAGATCTCTTCAGGGTCGAGTTTCTGGTGGAAAAGGTCGGCCAACTCCTTCGGCCCGAGCGGCCCCATCCAGATCGGAAGCCAGTAGCGGCTCGGGAAGGAGAGCCCTTTCAAAGTCTGCTTGAGCTTGAAATCAAAGCTCAGGTTGCGGTGACCGATGGGCAATCGTGCGGCGAGCAGCCGAACACAAAAATGGACCGGTTTGGGTACCAGTTTCGCGTAGATCTGGGCGCGGTGCAGGGCCTTGAATGGATCGTATCCGCAAAAGAGTTCGTCTCCGCCATCGCCGGCCAGAGCGACAGTCACGTGCTCTCGGGCGAATTTGCAGAGAAGATAAGTGGGGAGCAGTGACGGATCGCCGAGAGGTTCATCCAGGCGGTCGATGATCCCGGGCAAAAGTTCCTTCGATTTTTCCAGGGACAGCGTTTGGCTGAAATGCGCGGTGCGCAAGCGTTTCGCAACTTTGCGGGCTTGCCGGCTCTCGTCGTAAGAGGGTTCTTCAAAACCCACAGTAAAGGTCTTCAGGTCCGGCACCGCCTGTTTGGCGAGCGCCGCCACGGCGGACGAATCGATCCCGCCACTGAGAAACACCCCCAACGGGACATCCGAGAGGAGCCGCCGGTGAACGGACCTTCGCAATGCTTCGGAAAGCGCTTCGGCCGCGATCTCCGGTCGACGCAAGCGCGTGTCGGGTTCCGATCGATAGTCCCAAAACTGTTTGATCTCGAGCTCTCCAGAATCGACCTGAAAGGACATCCAGAAGCCCGCCGGCAGTTTCCAGATGCCTTCAATTGCCGTTCGCGGCGCCGGGATATAGCCGTACGCGAAATATTTCTGGAGCGACAATTCCGAGAGCGATTTCGGGCCTTCGGGGTGAAACATCAATGCGGAAAGCTCCGACGCGAACGCCAGCTGGGTGCCCCGGTGCCAGAAGTAAAAAGGCTTTTTGCCGAAACGGTCGCGAGCGGCAAAAAGGTTCTTTTTCTGGCGATCATAGATCGCGAACGCCCACATGCCACTGAGTTTATCGAGCACTGCCGGTCCGTGCTCGACGAACCCGAGGAGCAAGGTTTCGGTGTCCGAATGATCCGTCGAGAAACGCCGACCCTTAGTCTCCAGTTCCGTCCGCAGATCCGCATGATTGTAGATCTCGCCGTTGTAAACAATGGCGTAACGCCCATCGGGAGTGGTCATCGGCTGATGGCCGCCTTTCAGGTCAAGGATCGCGAGTCGGCGATGACCGAGGAAAACCGGTGGATCAAGCCGATAGTCTTCGCCATCCGGACCGCGATGAGCCAGCGCGCGAGTCATCCGCTGCAAGACTTCAAGATTCCCCGACCCACAAAAACCCGCGATACCGCACATTCCTGTGCAGCTAATCAGGTGGACAGCTCGCAGTCAATCGAGCGGAAGGACGCGAGTGGAAGCGGAGGAAGCGGAGGGAGCGGCTTCAGCGGAGGAAGCTAGCGTGAAGGCTGGGCCAGATTAGCAGTAGGCAAACTTTGTGCGAATCACCTTGGAGTGCGCGCGACTTGTCGCCGCTTTAGGATTCGCGCGGAGCGCGGCGCGATCAAGGACCCGAACCACCAAGTGCGGGAAGTTCCCTGGCGAAACCGCCTCGTCGGCAGCCGCGCTCCGCGCAGTCTCAAAGCGGCGACAAGTCGCGCGCACTCCAAGACCGCCGGCCGTCCTTGCCGCATGCTCTTCATTTTTGGCATTCTTCGGTTTGTGGCATTTGTGGCATTTTCCCTCGCCGCGCTCTTTCATTCGCTCATCCCTCGAAGCTCTGTCCCCGGGATGCTGTTGCTTTTCGGCGGATGGGTGTTTTTCGGCGGCGCCATCACTGGGCTAGGCGCCGGTCTCACGCGATTGTATCACGTCGCTGACTGTGAGTCGCAAAGCCTCACCAGCTGCTTTTGGTCGGGTCTTGCCGCGCTCGTCGCATTGCTGCAGATCATCAACCTCTTCGCTGCGATCGACTGGAAAATTGTGGTGCTCATCGTCGCGATCGGTTGGGCTTTCTTATTCCTTTCGGCTTCGCGCGTGGAGCTCCCCTGGGTAAGTCGACCCTCGGCACTTGGGACGCGGGACTCGGGACGCGCGACTCGGGACTCGGGACTCGGCACTCGGGAAGGGGGACTCGGCACTCGGGACGGAGGACTCCGTACCCGGGACTCGGGACTCGGTACCCGGGACTCGGTACCCGGGACTCGGGACTCGGGACTGGGGACAATTCACTGGATCGTTCTGGTCCTGCTTGGCCTTTGGATTTCAAACCACGCACTGGCTGCTCCCTCGGGCGATGACGGACTTTACCATCTGGCTAGCGTTCGCTGGGCTAACGAATATCGGCTGCCTCCGGGCATTGGGAACCTCCATGAGCGACTCGCCTTCAATCAGTCTTTTTTTCTGCTGGTCGCTTTCTTGAACAGTCTGCCGGTCCCGGGCTTCGGACATTCGTTGGCGAACAGTCTCCTGATCATGGCGCTGCTTTGGACGATCACTGAACGTCAAATTCGCGAACCGAGAATCGAGCTGAGCCTCCTGATCCCGGTCACCTTGTACTACCTGCTGAGTGCCCTGGGTGACTCCACTTTTTTTGCAAATGCCACGCCCGACGTTGCCGTGTTTGCACTCGAAACCGTTCTTTTTATCTACGCACTTGAGCTTTCCGATGGTCCACCGCAAAACGTCAACCTTCTGCTGGCCATGGCCGCACTGGCTGTTACCTTTAAGCTCTACACTCTCGCTTTTTCTGTTGGAACGCTCCTCCTGACCGGCTGGTGGATATGCCGCAAGAACATCGTTGCGCGGCATCGACTTCGAATTGGCAGTGCCCTGTGCGCAATCCTGCTGATCGGCTGGATTATCCGAAGCGTCGTAGCCAGCGGCTGCCTGGTTTTTCCGGTGGCCGCCACTACGCTGCCCGTGCCGTGGCGGGTGCCAGTCCATCTCACCGTGAACTCGGCCAACTGGATTCGGAGCTGGGCGCGCGAACCGTTTATGCACTGGTCGATTGTTCTCGGATCAAATGATTGGATTCAAACCTGGATCCCGAGAACGATAAGACACCCGGCCGTACAGGCGCCGCTGTTTCTGGCGGTGCTCGCCTTGGTCGCGCGAATGATTGTTCGTCCAACACAGGAACCCGGCAGAGCCTTTCTCCTTCGCGGGTTTGTCCTTGTCGCGATCGGCTCACTCGGTTTCTGGTTTTTCACCGCACCGGATCCGAGATTTCTTGGCGCAATCATCTGGATCCTGGCCATCTCGCTGACAGCTCTAGCATTCCCTCCGCGAGCGGCGCGTGCGCGGATCGGAGTGCTGATCCTTTTCTGGTTGATGCCGATTTATGGCTTAATTCTGGTCGGTTACGATATGGTTCGGGTCCCGCCCGGACATCTTATGCAGCCCGTGCCAAACGTCCCGATGCGGACCAGGCAGACAACGAGCGGATTGATCGTTCTCGTGCCTGTGACAGGCAATCAATGTTGGGATGCGCCTTTGCCTTGCACCCCATATTTTCGGCCGCAGCTTCGCCTGCTGGGGCCCGGTCAGGGCGACGGGTTCTGGCTGGACGAATCAGCCGGCCGAGAATCGGACTTTTAGCAGATCGCCGAGTCCGCAGAGTCTGGCTCACGGCTAATACACCGAGTAGAGCGAATACGGACCAGCAGCAATTGCTGCTAATCGGGTGTCTGGGCGGGCTTTGCTTCTGCGAACTGATGCTCTCCAATCTGCTTGCGGCGATAGGACCCTTCCGAGACTGGTATCAGCAGGTAACTGATTATCATCGCCAGCCCGAGCAGAAAACCAGGAGCATAACCGATTCGGTATCGGACGACGTCTAGCGAAATTACGATAGCAATGGTGAGTGCACTTCCATAAGCCGCAGCAACAACCGATAAGATTGCCAATCCGGCGAGACGGAACGGTCGGCCTTCTGGCCGTAACCAGACAATAGTAATGGCTGCAAAAAACGCCAATTGCAGCCAAAGGGTGCCAAGAGCAAGCAAGTGTGCCAACCTAGCTAAAACCGGAAACCCGGGCGGATGAGGCCGATCTCCTTCAACCCTCTCCAAACTCTCTTTGTACGATTGGTAGATCTTCTGCACCTCTAGTGAAAACGGACTACTGGGCAAGCACGAACGTGAAGTAGCGAATTTGTCCAACTCAATCGACCTCGCGGTCGAGTAAAAATCCCCGCCTCGTGGAAATAGAAACAATGTTATCTGCTTTGCTATCTTCTGGAGCATTTTGAAGGGAACCTGGAACCATGCTCGAAAATAGGCAGAGTAGCAGGCAGCCGCCAGTTCACGATCGTTCCATCCTTCTTTCTGTTGGATGTTAGGAAAAAAACCAGAGAGATATAGGATGTAGTCGGGTTGGAAGCCGAGAGTAGGATAGCCGCTCGGCTGCTTCCGGGCGGTCCGATAAGCCTTCTTTAATTCTTCGTGAAATATCTCGTCCGGCACGCCAGGGTTATGCACACCGGGTGAGACTGTCTCAGGAGTCGTTTCCAATATTTGCTTGGAGTGAATACAAACGAGCAAAGAAGGGAGAAAGAGCTGCGTGTCCTTTTGGAAACCCAATATTTTCGGAAGAAAGAATAGGAACGCGAACGCGACAGCGCCAGCCAGCAATGGTCCGAAACGCATGATGCGTGTCGCTTTGCCAAACGCGCCGGCAACGAGAGGCAGCAAAGTAAAGCCGAGCGAAAAACCCCAGCTCGGTTTCAATAGCAGAACGGCATACGACAACCCGAGCGTTGCAGCCCCAAAAGCGATGGTCGACCCTGTCCGCCGCGCTTTCCAGCGCGCAAGAAAAAAAGAGATGAGGCAATAAAGATAAAGCAACTCGAAGAACGCCAACATGCCCTCCGGCCTAATCGAGTTCTCCAGCAGCGCTTGGTCTGAGTTCAGCGCGTAGAGCGCAAGCAGTAGTAGCGTCACAACGAGGCACGCCCAACGCCAAGCTGGCTTTTGCAGCGGTAGCAACCGTAACCACGAACGCCAAGCCAACCAAAAAAACAGGATACTAGCGAGCCCAAGAACTCGCTGTACGTATGTGATCGCAGAGAAAGCGCCACTGACCTTGAGGATTCCAGCGAGCAGCGCCGGATACAGCCAATCTCTTCCGTTGGTTTGTTCAAAGCCGATGCCGCTTAGCCAGTGAAGCGCGGGGCGTAAATATCCCCAAGTATCCCCATCGGCAACCGGAACGACTGGCAATCGGGCCCGGACAAGAAGACCCCCTATTGCGATGCCGATGACAACACAGACCGCGAGAAGGTCGAACAGAAAGCCAAACTGGCTGAAGCGTGCGACGCGCTGCATGGAAGCAAGCAACATCCAGCTAACGGCCGCTAATGGCTCGAGTGTTTTCGGCAGCAATGGAAGCCCGTCCCTGGTTCGGAAAATTTCGTGTTTCGCGAATGTTATAGATTGTCTTGCCTTGTGACTCGAAGAAGGTCCGCGTTATCATCTCCGCCAAAAGTCCCAGCAGGAGACACATCATTCCAATCATCAGTGTCATCACCGCGATCAAGGGCAAAGGAGTCATGATAAACGAGACATTCTCGCGAAACTTGAGCTCGATCATCCAGAGAAACGTGATCAGGCCGACGACAAAGCTGAAGAAAGCGCACCCGCCGAAAAGGTACATCGGTTTGTGAGCCGCTTTATCGAGGAACTTCACTACCAGGAGATCGAGGAGAACCTTGGCGACCCGCTCGAGACCGTATTTGGATCGACCAGCTCGCCGCGGGTGATGGTTGACGACAACCTCCGTGATTTTCGCGCCGTGCCAGGACGCGTAAATGGGCAAAAATCGGTGCATCTCGCCGTAAAGCCGGATACCGTCCACCACATGCCGTTTGTAGGCCTTCAACGAGCATCCAAAATCATGCAGCTGCACTCCCGACACTGCTGAGATGAGCTTGTTCGCCAGGATACTCGGCACATTCCGCCGCAAATAATTATCTTGCCGATCCTTGCGCCAGCCGGACACCACATCATAACCATCGTCCAGGCGCTCCAGCATTTTGGAAATGTCGGCTGGATCATTCTGCCCATCGCCGTCGACTGGAATAATGACGTCACCCCGTGCGTGATCGAACCCCGCCATCATAGCGGCAGTCTGTCCGCTATTTCGTTGGAAGTGAATGACGCGAACGCGTCGATCTTCGATCGCTAACCCGTCAAGGATTTCCTCTGAGCTATCTGCGCTGCCATCATTGATGAAGATAATCTCCCAATCCCGACCAAGGGCGGTCAACTCGCGGCGCAACCCTTGAAAGAGATCGATCAAGGTGTCCTGCTCGTTCAATACAGGTACGATTACGGAAATCGCTCCTGACGGACGGTGCTTCTCAGTTGGTTCGCCGAAAAATTTCTCCATACATCCGGTTACGGATCGACCGGGCTGCTTGTGAGCGGTCCGAGATCCTTGAGCCAGTCACCTGGACAAACGCTCGGATTATCAGGTTTGCTCTCGCAAAATGCAAACGGTCGTTTTTGCTCAGCGGCAGTGCAGCTGATCAGCTGGGCAACAGATCAGTCAACTGGGCGGAGGGGGCGGCGGGAGCGACTTCAGCGGAGGGATGTAGCGCGAGAGCGCGCCGAAGCTTACAATTGTCTCATCCACGATCATTCGTTGACCCCGATGAGTCCGGGCCTCTTCCGACTTTGGGTAATTTGTAAGTACGCCATCAAGCGATTGGTCGCGCGAGGGCTAGAGATCGTCTCAGAATGCCCCACTGTCCTGCGCCGGTAGGGCAGTATCTGAGCAGGTCTGGCAAGGGAAAAAGTTAAAGTTTTTCACCGATTGGTGAGTGGCGTTTTTTGAGGACTTGGAGGTAGCGCTCTTCGTCATAAGGGGTGCGGTCCTGCCAGAGCCGGAAGATGACGCGGATCCATTTAAAGGCCAAGGCGCGCACGGCAGTGTGGTGGGACTTACCGCGGGCCATTTGCTCTTGATAATAGAGCTTGGCCCATTGGGAATAAGGAATGGAATGAGCCGCGAATTCGTGGAAGCTCTGGCACAGGAATTTGGAGCGAAAGCGCCGCCGCTGGACGCTTTTGGTTTGGCCGCTGCGCACTTGGACCGGAGCGATTCCGCTTTTTTTCTGTACCTCCAGGGCTTGGGCAAAAGCCTGCCGATTGGAGCCAAAAGCCACCAACAAGCGCGGGGCTAATTGCGGGCCGGCTCCGGGCAGACTTTCAAAAATGTGCCGATCGGGATGTTTGGCAAACAGAGTGTGGATGGCTTTGTCAAAAGCCTTGATGGAATCTCGCAGCGGCAACAATTGACTGACCAAACACTTGCAACTCAGCACGGAGGGCTCCAGCAGAGAACGATCCTCGGTGACGGTTTGGGCCCGAGCAATCTTTTCCAAGCGCTCCTCGATCAAGCTCTGGCTGCGGCTGTGGTGCTGATAAAAAAAAGAGCGCAGGGTCTGGGGCTTGGCTTTTTTTAAACTCTGCAGGGTCGGCCAGCGTTTCAAAAAATGCAGCGCCAGAGTGGTGCCCAAATCATCGAGGAGCTCGAGGGCCAGCGGATAGTAGACTTTGAGTAAGCTGGTGAGTTGGTTTTCGCACACCACGGAGGCCTCGACGGCTTTGCGTCGGTGCTGACCGAGCAAATCCAGTTCCCGCACTACCGGCTCCGGGGGTTGATAAAGCCGGAGCCGATCCCGATGGTGATCAACGAGCTCTTCGATCAATTGGCTGTCGCGAGGGTCATCCTTGGCGCCACTAGTAAAGAAGACCTTGCGGTATTCGCTTAAACTCAAAGGATTGAGCGGATAGAGGTCGATCCAGTCTCCCTGGGTGCGGAGCATTTCAAAGAGTGCTCCCCGATTTTGTTCAAAACCAATGGCCACCCGCCCCTGCGGACCAGCCAAGCTTTTGAGCTCTTCGAGCCAGGTCCGAACCGAAACGGGATCGGCGCCCAGCTGGAATGTCCGGCATCCTCCCTCCGGACCAGAGCGTTGACAGACAGCGTGTTCTTTATCAGCCCAATCGATTCCCACGCTGACCATATAATGGGGATCTGGGACCGGAAACGGATTTGATCGGTTCATGCTTGCTCCTTTTTTCTGGTTTTACCCAGCGCGAAAAAAGCCGCTTGGCTTTGGCCGTCCGAAATCCGTATAGTTAAGTCGTCGAAGTGTGAAGTGCTCGACCTCAACTAGAGTATTCGTTGTGACGAATCAAAGCGCGACCGGCTGGCTCGAAACTCTGCCCTAAAGATCTCGCGGACCCGAAAATCCTATTCGTAGCCAGCCGGCGCGTCCTTCTTCGCGTGGGCAGCGCGGGATTTTGCCCGACTGCCCTTGGCAAAGAAAACCCTTTCTTTTTTCCAAAGCTTTCTTTTCTCCGGGCGGAGTTATTCACAAGCTGGAGCTCCGACCGGTAGGGCCTCCGACCACAGCTTGCTGAATAACTCCGGACTTGCTATACGAAAATTTATTCGAGCCCCAGGCGAGAACTTGTTTGAGCCATCTGGAGCGGGTGGCTCACCCAAGCGCCTGGCTCAAACAAGTTCTCGCTAAGGCTCGAATAAATTTTCGCCCTACCCGGCGCAGGACCAAAGACGCCTTGGGACATCCCTCGAACCTCTCTTCCGAACCATACCTCGATTGCGCGCGCTACAGATTACCCAAAGTCCGACACGCCCGCCCCGCCAAAGAATTCGAGTTGGGACGTCGTCATTTGTGGCATTTTTCGGTTTGTGGCATTTCTGCCTCGGCGCTCCTTGCGCTGGGGCGGAAATCTGTTTCGTTGCAAGCTGTTTCATGAACGAGACAGGATAGTTCGAAGGGGCACAGATGAGCTTCGATGTCCCCATTTTGTTCCTGATGTTTAATCGTCCGAGCTTTTTCTCGTTTTGCGCTGAGATGTTGCAGCGATTTCGCGACGACGAAAGCATGGGATCGATCTCCGGCAACAACTTTTTGCCGGCCGCGTTGGGTGCCCCGGCTCCCTACCTGTTCTCCAAGTATGTGCAGATCTGGGGCTGGGCTACCTGGCGCCGCTTCTGGGCGAATTACAGCTTCGAGCTCACAGGAGATGAGGCGGTTTGGCAGAAAATTATTGAGCAGAAGAATCCTCAGCCGAATCAGGCGCGCTACTGGATGGAAATTTTCGGGGCGATGCGTTCCACGAGAAATCGGCCAGGTGCTCTTCTCGATCCAGCAAAAGCAGAAACGAATGCCCTTGAATCGCCGGCATCGCGTTGCAACCCATCAAGATGCGTGACCAGGCCGCCATCCGTTTAATTACGATTGTCATACCTTTATACAACGAGGAGGAAAGCTTTCCTCAATTGCAACTGCGTCTGGACAACCTTCTTACCAAGCTCGAGATGCGATATCGGGTGGAGATCCTCCTGATCGATGATGGGAGCAAAGATAAGACATGGTCCCTCATCGAACGCTATGCATCTCAGAATCCGCGGATCCGTGGTATTTCGCTGTCCAGAAATTTCGGTCACCAGAGCGCCTTATTTTGCGGTTACGAATTGGCTGCGGGTGACGCGATCATCTCGATGGATGGGGACCTGCAGGACCCGCCTGAACTGGTTTCGCAGCTGTTGGAGAAATGGGAGCAGGGGTTCGAAATAGTGTTCGCGGTTCGACGATCCCGGCATGGCGAAACACCCATGAAACGCTGGACGGCACATTGGTACTACCGGCTGCTCAATCGCTTGGCGGAGGTCGATACGCCGCTCGACTGCGGTGATTTTCGCCTGGTCGGGCGAGAGGCGCTCAAATCTCTCCTGCGAATGGGCGATAAACAGAAATATCTCCGAGGCATGGTTGGTTGGATCGGCTTTTCTTCGACCCAGGTTGAGTACGATCGACCCGGCCGCACGGCCGGACGCACGAAATTCAACCTGGCGAGAATGCTGCAGTTCGCTTTCGAAGGAATCACCTCTTTCAGCAACCTGCCGCTGCGAGTCGCGTTTCTTCTCAGCATCCTGGCTCCGTTGCCGTTCCTCTTTTACCTCGCGTACAGCCTGTTTTTGCATCTGTTCACTCATGCACCGCTGGTGCCAGGATGGACGAGCCTCTTGCTCTGCATCGTTTTGTTTGGTTCTCTCAATCTTGTTGCAATTGGCATTGTCGGGGAGTACCTAGCAAAAATTTTTGAGACGATCAAACAACGGCCTGATTACATTATCGCCAAGCAAACGGACCCTTCTTCCGATGTCCGAGTTCGATAGCCTTGCGGAAAATTATCGGGCAGGCTTCGACGACCCGGTGAAAGGCTGGCTGGGCCGGAATCCGCAGGAATTCTTGCGGCCGAAAATTGAACGTTTGTTGAAGCTTGGGGATGCGGGCTCCGGGCGCGCCGTCCGATTGCTGGATTTCGGTTGCGGGGCCGGTGACTTCCTTGCCGCGTTGAGCCCGGAAGCACCGGATTGGCAGTTGGAAGGCTGCGATATCTCAGACGGAATGCTGACGGAAGCCAATCGCCGCCACCCGGCTCCGACCTTCAAGCTTTGGAATTCTGCAGCGGTGTCCTGGCCGGCCGCGCAATACGATATCCTCACAGCTGTTTGCGTGCTTCACCATGTCCCTCCAAGCGAGTGGGGACCGACGCTGCGCAAACTCTTTGCGGCCCTTCGTCCCGGCGGTTTACTCCTGGTTTTCGAACACAACCCTTGGAACCCAATCACCAGCTGGATGATTCGCCGGACCGAGGTTGATCGTTACGCAGTGCTCCTCTCACCGGCCACCATGGAGCATTTGGTGATCGAAGCTGGATCGCAGGTGGTTGCCAAGGAATTCTTCCTCTTTTTCCCACCGCGATTTCGCTGGCTTTCCGCTGCGGAGACTTGCCTTCGAATTATCCCGTTGGGCGGACAGTACCTTGTAGCCGCGAGAAAACCGTAGAAGTTTTGGGAGTGCGCGCGAACAAGTGGTACAGGCTTCCAGGGCGTGTCGGACTTTGGGTGATCTGTGGCGCGCGCAATCGAGCTATGGTTCGAAGCGAGGTTAGAGACATGTCTCAACCCGTTTTTGTTCCTGCGCCGGTAGGGCGAAAATTTATTCGAGCGTTAGCGAGAACTTGTTTGAGCCTTCTGGAGCGGGTGGCTCACCCAAGCGTCCGGCTCGAATAAAGAGATCGTCTCGCAGCACCCAAGGTCGGTAGGGTCAAGCTCCCGCTTGACCTCCTTGGTGTTGGATCAATCTGGATCCGGACGAGCTGGAGCTCATCCCTACCGCCAATCGACTTGATGGAGCGCTACAGATCCCAAAATCCGACACGCCCTTCCAGCCTGTCCGATTTTAGGACCGGCAGGATGCCGGTATCACTTTCACGCGCTTGAGAAAGGCTCTAGCCGTCCAGGTAGTACGCCGATGTAGCGCGGACGGCCTCGTCCGTATTCCTGAGGGTGCACCGGTGCACCGCGGGTCTCGACGCCGTCATACTCAGAGCGGCCCTCCCTCCCTCGCTAGAGCTATGGCGGACACAGCCAGGACGCGAGCCGCGGGGTGACAGGATTACCGGCGCTAAAGCAGCAGCCTATGCTCTTTCTGCTCCTCCGGAGCGAAGTGGGCAACGCACTGGCGGAGCCAACAGGTTACGTCCCAGGCCGTCTGCGCTACTTCGTTGCTCAGCTATCTAATTGCCGGGATCAGGCTGCGGACCCCAATCGGGTCCCGGATTGAGCGCAATACCCTGCGGGTTGACGTTTGTTCCGTTCAGGAACCAGGCGCCCACCGAATAATTCTGTGTGTTAACCCAAAAAATATCAGAAACGGAGCTGCCATCCAGGTTTAAGCCCCCAAAGGCCTGCCAGCCTGGCGGCGCGGCCATGTTGAGCATCGGCGTAGAGAAGCTCAAGCCGCCGGTAAATGTCCAGAGGCCGACTTGACCGGTCTCCGTGTTTTCCCAAAGCAAATCGTCACTCGCCTTTCCACTGAAATGCCCGATTCCGCGCAGTCGCCAGTTTAAGGGGGGCGAAGCAAGCGAAACCTCGTTGACGACCTGAAAGTTGGAAACAAACCATGCACCCACCAAGCCGCTGGTCCTGTTTCTCCAGATAATTTCCGGTATTCCGTCCCCGTTAATGTCCGCCACTCCGACCAAAACCCAATCTGTTGGAATTGTGACAGCTGACTTCTCAACGAAAGTTAAGTTGCCGAGGTTTTGGGAGATTACGGCTGTGCCGGAGCTCGGGTCGTATTGCACCACGTCCGGATTTCCGTCTCGATCGAAATCCGCAAAAGCTAAAACAGGATAATTGACCGGAAGATTAAAATTTTGGATCGAAGTGACGGTCGGTCCGTTCATAAACCAAACTCCGAAACTGCCGCCGGAGCCCGTGTCATGAAACACAATATCCGTCTTACCGTCGTGATTTAGGTCCGCTAACCCCACGATCTGCCAATTGCTCGACGTTGACCCAATGACCGCGATCTGGTTCACGGTGGTCCCGTTCATCAACCAAACCCCGATTTGGTTGGTCTGATAATTGCGCCACAACAGATCGCTTTTCCCGTCGCCATTAAAATCCGCTGCCGGAAAGACTTGGCTGACGGCTGCAACTCGCGGTCCATAGAGATATTGTCCTCCGGCAATGTCGTCGGCTGTAAGATCGTCCGTGTTGCTGATACGCGAGTTCATGATGGCGTTCACCGTCTGGCCTGCTTGGTCGGGATGATCGAGACCAATGAAGTGGCCGAGTTCATGGAGTGCCACCCGACGGATGTCGATCGGCGATTGCACCAAATCGCCCCGGTACGAATTCCAGGCATCGCTGCTACTAAAAATGATGTCGGCTTCGGCGAACGTTTGGGGATTGCCCGTATAATAGTAAATTTCGGTAATCGCCAGCGTTTCGCCTCCCAGGCTATCTCCTCCGGCCGAGGAGCCAAAACCGATCTCATTGACACCATCGTTCAATTCGAAGCCATTCGGGTTGGAACCCTCAATCGTCCCGATCTGGAGTCGCTCCAGGTATTGATTCCAGTCGGCGACGGCCGCATCGAAAACCTGGTCAAAGCTGTTCGAACGGTCGTAGAGCGGGAATGCGGGCAATAGTCCCCCGAGCTTGGACTGCGAAGCGTTCAGGTTAGTATAAATCGTGGGGTTGGGAATTCCCCAAACGATTCCCTCTAACACGTAGGCCGATGCCTGGGAACAGAGCGCGACCAGCGCGAGAAAGGCTGAATGATAAACTTTCATGAGTTCCGATTCTTGGGGACCCTATTGGTTCAGCGCTTGGCGAAGTCGACCGGCAAATTGATCCACTGTATCGGCTGACCGCAGATAGCTTCGCGTCGTTGTGTCCGCCGTTGCCGGGAGATGAGACTTGAAATCCACCTGGGCGGAGACTGGTTGCCCCCAGTACCGATAAACCCGGTCAACCTGGCTTTCATTGTCGTGAATGACACGCAATGCGCCCTGTTGCATTCCTAAAACTGGGCTGACCATCGATTTTTCCGGTGAATAAGAGAAGAGAATGTAGCGCTCCCCTACCGCGAACTGGGGAACCCCGGGAACTTTCAAGCCCCGATCGCCGACTTCGCCGCCGAGGAATTCCAGGGATAAGGTCTGCGCCGCTGGACCTTTGATCGTCGCATTCACTGTGAAATTCACCCTGGTACGAATCGATTTTACTCCGACCGGCGCGACCCAGTAGGAGTTCACACTCTGGACCGTAGCGTCGACAATCACATCGGCTTGCTGGGCAATTTGCGGTAGATCCAGGGTTCTGACCGTCGCGCCGTGCACGGACCAGCAGGTGGCCGTCCAGAGGGTTGTGCAGATGAGCAATGACCGTAGATCGAAGTAACACCGTTTGTTCTGGCTCATAACGAAAAGCTTAGACGCCGGTTTTGGAAAAAAGTGACGATATTATTGAAAAGAATCCGAGAGCAAGCCTGCATCGTTCGCAAATTCCTCGTGATTTGCCGGGCGATGCAGGCTTGCCGCTTTTTTTGTGAAGAATTTTGGAGTGCGGGCGACTTGTCGCCGCTTTAGGATCCGCGCGGAGCGCGGATGACAGAAGGACGGAACACGAAGCCGGAGTTCCGTGAAGAAGAAACCTGCCGGGTAGCCGCGCTCCGCGCCGGTCTAAAGGCGGCGAGCATCCACTCGCCAACAATTACGGACGGGGCCGTCCGCGCTACGGCTCCAGCCGCTCAGATCCCCGGTAGGGCGAGAATTTATTCGAGCCGTCTTGGGATGTGGCAACCTCTCCGTGCGGCTCGAATAAATTCTCGCCCTACCGGCGCTGCGCCCTCTGAACCCAGGACTCGTGGATTTCTTCAAAGGTCTTTCGAAGGCCCTTCGTGATCGTCCAGCCGGGGTAATGCGCTTTCATTTTGCGCAAATCAGAAATGTAGCAGATATGGTCGCCGATCCGGTTTTGCTCGACGTATTCGTAGCGCATCGGCAGACCGGAAATTTCCTCGATCAGTCGGAAGGCTTCCAGGATTGAAATCGAATTTTCGCGGCCGCCTCCAAGGTTGTACACCTCGCCGACTTTCGGATTCATAAGAAACTGATCGATAAAGCTGGCGACATCGGCCGAGTGAATGTTATCGCGGACCTGTTTCCCTTTGTAACCGAAGACTTTGTACACTGTGCCCTCGAGATTGCACTTGACTAAGTAGCTCAAAAAACCGTGGAGCTGGACACCGGAATGGCTCGGTCCGGTCAGACAGCCTCCCCTTAAACAGCAACTCGGCAGGCCGAAATAGCGGCCATACTCCTGAACCATCACGTCGGCAGCCAGTTTTGACGCCCCGAAAACAGAATGGAGCGTCTGGTCGACCGGGAATTTTTCGGAGATTCCAAAAAAATCCTCGGCATCGGCATAGTCCCAGCGAGTCTCGCGCTCAATCAATGGCAACTGATTCGGGCCATCGCCGTAGACCTTATTGGTTGATAGATGCACGAATGGCGCTTCGGGAGCGTGACGTCGCACCGCTTCCAAAAGGTTCAACGTGCCTCCGGCATTCACATCGAAATCGTCGAAAGGCCGGGTGGCAGCTAGATCGTGGCTTGGTTGAGCGGCTGTGTGCACGATTGCCTCGGGCCGTATTTCTGCCACCAACTCGCTCACACCTGACCGATCCCTGATATCCAGCGAAAAATGGCGAAACGTCTTGAACTTCTTTTTCAGGTGTTCGGTATTCCAGGACGTATCACCGGCTGGTCCGAAGAAGTCCGCCCGCATGTTGTTATCAATGCCATGAACCTCCCAGCCTTCTTCGGCAAAGTAGGTTGCGACCGTGCCGCCGATCAAGCCGCCTGAACCGGTCACCAGAACCTTTCGCATTGGACCTGATACAGGCAGATGCGGCTGGAAGTCAAGGAGTTGCACTAGTTGCAGGAGTCAGGAGTCGAGAGTCAGGAGTTCAAGGAGTTCAAGGAGTTCAAGGAGTTCACCCGCTCAACCGCTGGCCATGGCACCGGCATCCTGCCGGTCCTGAAAACCTGACAAGCTGGAAGCTCATCCACCGGCATTTGCGATTTGTGATATGCGATCTGCGCGAAGCGCGACAGGAGGTCCGGACTCACCGGGATCACCGAATGATCATGGACGAGTCAATTGTAAGCTTCGGCGCTCTCGCGCTACATCCCTCCGCTGAAGCCGCTCCCGCCGCTCCCTCCGCTCAGTTGACTGATCCGTTCCCTGGCTGATCAGCTGCTAACTTTCCCCTTGTGCCTGGCCCACACTTCCACCACCAATCTAGCATGCGAGTTCTGGTAACCGGCGCCTGCGGGTTTGTCGGATCGAACCTGGTTTCTGCGATTCGGGAACATTCTGCGAGTAACCAGGTAATCGGGATCGACAATTTTATTCGCCTCGGCACTCACCTCAATCGGAAACGCCTGGAGGCGCTTGGGTGCCGGATTCTATACGGCGATATCCGCTGCCGGAGTGATCTGGAAAACGTCCCAGCGGTCGACTGGGTGATTGACGCAGCGGCCAATCCCAGCGTGTTGGCCGGGGTCGACGGCCGCTCGACGTCGCGTCAGGTAATTGAGCACAATCTTTCTGGTACAACCAACATTCTAGAATACTGCCGCGAACATCGAGCTGGACTAATTTTGTTGAGCACGAGCCGAGTTTACTCCGTGCCGGCATTGGCGGGATTGTCTCTTCTAGAAAAGGAATTTCGCTTCGAGCTGGACTCTGACTTGGCCCAGCCTGTCGGGACGAGCACAGCGGGTCTGAGTGAGGAATTCAGTACCACAGCCCCAATCTCGCTGTATGGCGCAACGAAGCTGGCCTCGGAAACATTGGCACTCGAATTCGGCCATGCGTTCCAGTTCCCGGTTTGGATCGATCGCTGCGGAGTGCTCGCTGGGGCCGGACAATTCGGAACGGCCGAGCAAGGCATCTTTGCTTATTGGCTGCACGCCTGGAAAGCGAATCGCGCGCTCCGCTTTATCGGGTTTGGCGGATCCGGGAAACAGGTCCGAGACGCCTTTCATCCGACCGATCTTGCCCGCTTGGTTCTCTCTCAGCTGCAGGATACCGACTACTCCGCGGCCGAACGGATTTGGAACGTCGGAGGCGGTGCGGCGAACTCGATGTCGCTTGCCGAACTCTCTCAATGGGCTTCTCAACGGTTTGGATCGCGCGAAGTCGCTCGCGATTCGCGGATGAGGCCCTTCGATATCCCCTGGGTGGTGATGGATTTCGCGCGAGCGGCTCACCGGTGGAAATGGGAACCCGCGATTGTGCTTCCTGCCTTGCTCGAAGAAATTGCTGAGCACGCGGAACGGTTCCCTGACTGGCTGCAAGTCTGCGCAGCCTGACGATCGGAACATGATAGCCAGCGGCTTTTGGAGTACGCGCGACTTGTCGCCGCTTTCGGACCGCGCGGAGCGCGGACAGGCAAAACGGAGTGGCAGGGAGAACAGTCAAAGTCAGATCAACCGATTTTCACAGAAGAACACGGCGCGGCGTAGCCGACAACCAAAGCGGCTGTGCCGAGTCCAGTGACAGGCTGGAAGCCTGTGCCACTTTCCACCGTGACACCGGCATCTTTGGGCGTGTCGAACTTTGGAAATCTGTGGTACGCCACGACGTGATCGGCGGTAGGGATGAGCTCCTGCTCGTCCCGATTTAGACCTGATCAGCATTAAGGAGGTCAAGCAGGAGCTTGACCTGAGCTTGACCTGAGCTTGACCTGAGCTTGACCTGAGCTTGACCTGAGCTTGACCTGAGCTTGACCCTACCGACCTTGGGTGTCGTGAGACAGCCTCTTTAATTCGCGCCCTACCGGCGCCGGACCAAAGACCCATTGGGACAAGTCTCTAAGCTCCCTTTTGAACCATAGCTCGGCTGCGCGCGCCAGAGATTTCCAAAGTCCGACAGACCCATCTTGCCGGTGAACCTGCAAATTGTCCGGCTTCTCTGAAATCTTCGCAAAAAAACAACATTTTCACGGACAGTAGTACGAATATCGCTAAGAAGAGAAATCAACTTTGTGCAAGCGAAGCGAAACTTTGTGACCTGTGCGGCCTTCTGTGGTAAGTCCGACAGACCGGCAGGATGCCGGTGTCACTTGACTTTTGAAAAATGAACAGTTCACCAACGGCTCTGACCCCGGTTGCGGCATCCGATAATGCTCCTCTGAAGCTGCTTTCAGTCATCATCCCCGCTCTGGATGAAGAAGGCTGCATCGCCTCGACCGTGGAGCATCTTGACGTCGCGCTGCGGCTTCACGGGATTCCGCACGAAATTGTTGTTGTGGACGATGGGAGTACGGATAGGACCTGGGCCATCCTCGGTGAGCTGCAGGATCGATTGCCGTCGCTAAAACCGGTTCGGAACAACGGTGAACACGGCTTTGGACGAGCGGTCCTCTGCGGGTTCCAGCAGATGGCCGGCGACGCTGCCGTGATTATGATGGCCGACGAATCCGACGATTGTCGTGATGTGGTTCGTTACTGGCAAAAACTGAATGCGGGTTTCGATTGCGTATTCGGCAGCCGCTTTATCAAAGGTGGCGGGGTTATCGATTATCCCTGGTTAAAGTTGCAGGTAAACCGCCTGGCGAATTTGTTCTTGCGGCTGCTCTTTGGTATCTCGCTCAACGATACGACCAACGCTTTCAAAGCTTACCGGCGGACCGTGATCGAGGGCTGCCAGCCTCTCATCGCGCCGCACTTCAATCTTACGGTCGAAATTCCTTTGAAAGCGATTGTTCGAGGATATAGCTGGACCGTCATCCCGATCACCTGGCGCAATCGCCGGAGCGGCGAAGCCAAGCTGAAAATCAAAGAAATGGGCAGCCGCTATCTCTTTATCTGTTTGTATGTCTGGTTGGAAAAGTATTTCAGCCGCGGTGACTATCGGAAACGCGCCACTCTTGCCGACACAAACAACGCGGGCCGGGAGGCAGCTGATCAGCTGGGCAACAGATCAGTCAATTGAGCGGAGGGAGCGGCGGGAGCGGCTTCAGCGGAGGGATGTAGCGCGAGAGCGCCGAAGCTTACAATTGACTCGTCCATGATCAGTCGGTGATCTCGGTGAGTCCGGGCCTCCTGTCGCGCTTCGCGCAAAGCGCGGATGCCGGAGGAACTCCTTGAACTTCCTTGAACTCCATGAACTCCTTGAACTCCTTGACTCCTGATTGCATACCGCAAATCGCCATGCAATATCCGCCTTAGGAATGAACCAAGAGACAGGCAGCGAACTGGCAGTTGAGTACCGGCTCAGGTTTGCTCAACACGCGGATTATCGGCGCAAAGTTTGGCAGGAGCTATATCGCGTTTACTTTCACCAATTCATCCGAAAGGAAGACACTGTTCTGGACCTTGGATGTGGGTGGGGAGAATTTATTAACGTTGCTCAGGCCAACAAAAAATACGGGATGGACTTGAACCCGGAATCGGCCAAAATCCTCAATCCTGACATCACTTTCCTTCATCAGGACTGCTCGACACCTTGGCCAATACCGGCGAATTCACTCGACGTGGTGTTCACGAGCAATTTCTTCGAGCACCTGCCTTCGAAACAACATCTCAACGCCACAGTGAAGGAAGCTTGGCGAAGTCTGAAGCCGGGCGGCGTATTGATCTGTATCGGCCCAAATATCCGTTACCTTTACAATGACTACTGGGACTTTTTTGATCATTATCTGCCTCTCTCGGACCGGGCGATGCAAGAGCTTATGCGGATGACGGGCTTTTCCCGAGTAAAGGTCATTCGAAAATTCCTGCCGTATACGATGAGTCGGGGCTGGCAACCGCCCTTATTCGTTGTCCGTGCGTACGCCAGTTTGCCTTGGCTATGGCCGATTTTCGGCAAGCAGTTTTTGGTCGTAGCTACCAAATAGAGACTAACAAAGGCTTTCCGGGTCCGTTACACTTGCCGCTGTTGGTAGGGCGAGAATTTAGAGGCTGTCTCACAACGTGGCCTCGGCCCTGCTCCGGTAGGGGCGAAAAGTTATCCGAGCTTTAGCGAGGACTCGTTTGAGCCGGTCACAGGGGGTGTGCCAAATCTCCAAGACGGCTCAAACAAGTTCTCGCTGACGCTCGAATGAATTTTCGCCCTACCGATCTTGTCCGACTCGCAAACAAATATCAAATCGCACCGGCGTGCTCCAAAGTCCGATACGCCCTTTTCGCCTGTGACAAGCGGACCCGACAAGGCAGGGCTGCGCATCTCAGTGGACCGCGCCTCCTCTTCTCAAAAGAACGACAAATCATGCCGCACCGAGATTCGCGATACGGCAAATGACAGACTCGCATTCTAAAACCATGATTTTGGAGCGTTCTCTGAACTCCTGCATGGCCGTTGGCGTCGAGCGCTCACTTGCGGCTGATTCGAGGATATCGGCAAGTTTTCTTACCTCGTCTTTCCAGCTGAATCTCTTCAACTCCTTGTCTCCTTTTTCCACTAGTTCCTCTCGAAGCCCGGCGTCGACGGTCAGGCGCTCCATCGCATGAGCTAACTCGCCGGGGTCTTCTACATTGACATAGAAGGCGGCGCTCCCGGCTATCTCGGTCTGACTGCCGCCTCGTCCGCAGATGACGGGCAGGCGGAAGTACATCGCTTCAAGCAGCGGGATGCCGAACCCCTCGTACCGGGATGGGAAAACCAGAGCGGAGGCGTCGCTGTAGGTTTGCGCGAGCTCCTGGTCGCTGATCTCCCCAAGAAACTTTACGTAGTTATCGACGCCAGTTTCGGCAGCGAACGCCTGGAGTTTCTGAATCCTGTCGCCGCGTCCAGCGGTCAACGCCAGGTTCCAGGCGTTCTGGCCGAGCCGTTCCCTATAGAGCCGGTAGGCGCGAAAAAGATTTTTGTGATTCTTGTGCGGCCAGGGTCGGGCGGGATATAGAAAATAGTGTTCGCCATTGCGCGGCGTGCAGCGAGCCAAGCGGCCGTGGATCGTCTGATAGGTCCGGTAGATTCGCTGCAGCGGAACCGCGTACGAAGTATGGAGCCGTTGGCGAGTAAAGTCTGAGGGTACTTGAAAAATAGCTCCGCAGACGCTGAGCTTTTTGAGATTAAAATGCCGCCAAATGCGGTCCGATTTGCTGAGCGTACCGGGATAATCCAGTTGAATCAAATCCGGTACTTGAACGACCAGCGGCACGCGGAGCGGGAGAGTTAGAAATCGTCCGAGCGGCGAGTACATGACGTCGATCTGATGCCTTCGGCAAAACGTCGCGATCCGCTGCCGGCTTCGAAGCTCCTCGATGGCATCGCCCATCGCATGAGTACGGTCGCGCCCGAACTTTGTACATATGACCTCCGCCCGGCCGGCGAAACGACCCTCGATTTCGTCGAGAGCGATCTCCGAACAAAATAACGTTACCGTAAACTTGCTCGAAAAATAACTGAGGAGTCCGTCGATAAACTCGAACGTGGCGAACTTGATTCCGCCATTCTCCGCGTCCGGCAGGGTCGGCGTGAGATCGACGCCGACTCGAATAACAGCCTCTTGCATAACCCTCCTGTCCGGTTCCGATTCAGTTCGCGCGAACGCGATCATCTGTCCTGCTTTGCTCCTTAAGAATCGCTTCAATCATCAGTTTAACCACGTCTTCCATGTGATGTTTAGGCGTCCACCCCAACTCACGAGCGGCTTTGGTCGGGTCGCCCTTACCTATCATGATTTCTGTAGGCCGAAAGAGCGCCTTGTCGATGACGGTATACTCTTGCCAGTCCAGGCCAAGCTGACCGAATGCCGTCGCCACAAACTCCTCCAGCTTTCTGCTTTTGCCGGTGGCGATGACATAATCTTCCGGTTTCTCCCGCTGCAGCATGAGATACATCGCCTCCACGTAGTCCGGCGCCCAGCCCCAATCTCGCTGGATTTCGATGTTTCCCAGCTGCAGCCTTTCCTTTTCACCCCGGGCAATCCGGCAGGCTGCCGCTATGATCTTTTTTGTAACGAACCGTTCCGGCCGAAGCGGCGACTCATGGTTAAAAAGGATACCGGAACAGGCAAACAGCTTGTATGCCTCCCGATAGTTGGCAACCTGCCAGAAAGCAGCGGATTTTGCGACCGCATAAGGACTTCGCGGACGAAATGGTGTTTCCTCGTTAGCGGCGGCTCCACCGAGATCCCCGAAGCATTCGCTCGAGCCCGCATTATAGAGCTTGGTACCCGATCCGGTAAAACGGATAGCTTCCAAGAGGTTCAAAGTTCCGAGATAGATGCTATCCTGAGTTTCCACGGGTTGCTCGAAAGAGAGCGAGACTGAGGATTGACCGGCCAAGTTGTAGATTTCGTCTGGTTTAACCTTAAACAAAACTTGGATCACGCTTCGGAAATCGTTCAACGCGACGGACTCAAGTCGAACGTCTTTGCGGATCGCGAGCCTTTCCAGGTTCTTGAACGAAGAAACCTGGGCATCGCGGGATGTGCCGCAAACAGTGTACCCCTTACCGAGGAGAAACTTCGCCAGATACGCCCCATCCTGTCCTGACACCCCGGTGATCAACGCGATCTTCATGAAAGCCTCAATCTGTAGGTTTACGTCCAGACTTGAGCAAGCGATTGTTTGGCGCCGGTTTGCACTTGGCTTGCCATGATTTTCTACTGCTGTTTGCAATTCTGTGCAAAACCGATCGCGTCCTGTAGCGCCGACGGCCGCGTCGGTATCTGGGACGCTGACGCACGAGGCCATACGTCTCATTCACTAGTGCTAGCTGTTTGCAATTCTGTGCAAAACCGATCGCGTCCTGTAGCGCCGACGGCCTCGTCGGTATCTGGGAGGCTCACGCACGAGGCCGTACGTCTCATTTCACTAACGCTATGAAGATCGGGTTTGATGTCGCTCAAACCTGTTCCCCAAGAGCCGGGTGCGGTTGGATGGCTGATCTTTTGGCGCGAGCATTGGTTGAGGCTGCGCCAAGGCACAGTTTTTTTCTTTACCATCAGTTCGGCCGTTGGCTGAGCTGGAATACCGTTTGGGGAACGCACATCACAGCGAAAAATGTGCGTGAACCGTTCCGCTGGACAGTCCCGCCGGTTGCCAGACGGATTTGGGATCGGGTTGCCGAAGGAAACGGCGGGTTGCCCGGTAATCCGGATATCGTTCATTCCAATTCGTTTCAAGCGCCGGACGCAGGTCGGGCACGGCTGGTCTACACTGTCTATGACGTCAGCTTCTGGGTGCACCCTGAATTCAGCACTGAGGAAAACTGCATCCGGTGCGAGCGGGGCACCCGGCAAGCATTTGAAAACGCAGCCGGCCTGCTCTTTATCTCCAGGAGCACATTGGCGGAGGCAGTTCGCTTATTTCCCGATTTGTTGAAGCGGAAAGGCCTATCGTCGGTTGTGGCGCCGCTCGCCTCGAGGTTTACTCGGGCCATCGCTCCGCGTCTCGGTGCCCCAAGAGGAGATTGGCTGGCGGTCGGCTCGCTCGAACCAAGAAAGAATTACGAATGCCTGCTCTCCGCTCTGGAGCTTTACTGGAGTGCCTCCAAGCATCCCCGAAAACTGCTTATTGCCGGAGGGAAAGGATGGAAATCGGAACAGCTGCACGAACGAATTGCTCGTCTCCAGAGGAAGGGAATGGTTCGCTATCTCGGTTACGTTTCGGACCAAACTTTATTGGAGCTTTACCGAAGCTCCTTCGCTTTGGTGTTCCCCAGCCACTACGAAGGCTTTGGTCTGCCGGTAGTGGAGGCGTTCAGCCAGGCATGTCCCGTTATCACGCGACCGGAAAGCAGTTTGGGTGAGATCGGAGGATCGGCTGCCGTCTACACCGGGAATGACCCTGAGCAAATCACCCAAGCGATGTTGCGGCTGGAGCAGGATCCGGAGCATTACCGCGAAGTCTCGCGAGCCTCATTAGCGCAGGCCGGCAATTTCAGTTGGGAAAAAACCGCGCAAACGGTCCTGGAGCTTTATGAACAGATCGTTGACAGCTGAACAATTGGCAGATGTCAGTCAGTCGAGCGGTGGGAGCGGCGGGAGCGGGTTCAGCGGGGGGAGCGTGGACAGTAACTGTCCGTGAAAATTCGTGCAGTTCGCGAGTAATTAATGCTGGGAGCCGGAATTTAAGTTCATCGGCATGATGGGCCTTTCGGATTTCGAACATAACTCCGCACCTAGCGCAGCGATGCTATTGTAGCAAATCGGGAATTCGCCGGGCTCAACATGATAGCATTAGAGTCGCGCACGGAGGTCGCGCAGCCACAGAGGATCTCTGATCCCGCGCCGGCAGGGCAAAAATTAATCCGAGCCGCAGGCGAGGACTCGTTTGAGCTGGGCGCCGGAGTTGCCACCGCCCAAGGCGGCTAAACAGGTTCTCGCCTGGCGCTCGTCCGCCAAGGCTGGATCGGTCTACCAGTAGTGGGCCGGCGGGATGTTCAAGAGCAGTACTCGATCAACGAAACAAATTGTAATATAAGTCAATCACTCCGTACTACGGTCCGTGAAAATGCTGTTTTCCTGCGAGGATTTACGAGGAGCCGAAACAGTTTGAAGATTGACCGGCAAGATGCCGGTGTCACGGTGGAAAAGTGGCACAGGCTTCCAGCCTGTCAGTGGACTGCGCGGCCGCTTTGGTTGCGGCTCCGCCGCGCCGTGCACTCCGTGGCCTTCGTGCGAGGTCCTCTCTCACTTCACACTCCGGGAACCCGGGCTACTAAATCGATCTCCGTCGGCTCCGGCGCAAGATTCTGCTCGATCGAGATGTGCGCCGGCAGATTGAGGAGCCCTGAATAGGACTCATTGAGCTCGGAGTGAATGGTCAGCTCCGGGGTTGCGCGGAGAAATGCAACTGGATGTCCACTGCGGAAAATCGTGCAGCTCAGGATGTACTCACCGGGTTTCAACGGGAGACTAGGCAGATGCAGGGTAAGCGCGATCTTCCCGACGGCTGCAGTCAACAGCTGTTCCTGGTGGGTCAACAGCACCAGGCCTTGAATATCGGAGATCGAAATGGCGACTTGGCCATCCATGATGGTTTCCAGCAGCTCAATCTCAAATCGAAAGCTGAACGGGTGCTGGCTCGGAGCGATCAAGTGCTTATCCGGCCCGTTTTGGGGCTCGATTGTCCAACCGACGAGGCGAGCCGGCGGTTCCGGTTGTGCCGGATCAGCGTTCTCCGGCTTATGCTCGTACAGTGACATCACTTCCTGGGTGGTTTGCTTTTCGTAAGCGGAGACCACTTCGTGCGTAGGTCCGAACATCTCGATCCGGCCGTGCCGGAGCCAGAGACAGACCTGACTCATCTTCCGCACAGCACCCATGCCATGACTGACCAGGATGGCTGCGTGGCCTTCGTCGATGATCTCCTCCATTCGATCAAAACACTTCTTCTGGAAAACGGCGTCGCCAACCGCTAACACCTCGTCCAGAATGACAATCTCCGGGTTGAGATGCGCTGCCACGGAGAAGGCCAATCGAACGTACATGCCGCTCGAGTAATTCTTGACCGGCACGTCAAGAAACCGTTCCAGGCCGGAAAACTCAACGATGCGGTCGAAGCGGTCTTCGACCTCTTTTCGAGAGAGACCGAGCATCGCCCCGTTCAAATAGATATTGTCACGGCCGGAGAACTCCGGATGAAACCCGGTACCGACCTCCAGCAAGCTGGCTAGCCTACCATAAACTTTCACCCGGCCCGTCGTTGGCTGCGTGATCCGGGATAAGACCTTCAGGAGCGTCGATTTTCCGGCGCCGTTCTCACCGATGATCGACAAAGTCTGTCCCTGCGAAATTTGGAACGAGACATCGCGCAACGCCCACAGCTCGCGCCGCGAGGCGCCCTGATCTTCGTTCGCCTCCGGCTGCAGAAGCTGTCGGATCGCTCTCTTGCTCCGGTAAGCAACATCTTCGAAAAAAGTGCGTCGGTTGCGTTCCCCCAGGAAGAAACGTTTCGACAAGTTCTGCGCTTGAATGACGACGGACATCAGATCGAATCGGTGAACGTGCCTTCGGCTTGAACGAAAGAAAAAACTCCGATCACCAGGAAAAAGATGGTCATCAACGTTGCGATCAAGGCTGGTTGGATGGGAACAACTTCGGCGCCGAAAAGGCTCGCTCGATACCACTCCACCATGCTGGCCATCGGGTTAAGGTTCAAGAGCCATTGCAGATGCGCCGGCACCGTTGACCGAGGGTAAATAACACAGCTGCCGTACATCAGCAGATTCAAGCTGTAACCCACGACCATGTGCAGGTCGCGGTATCGGACCGTGGCTGCAGCAATCAGGCATCCGAGGCCGAGTCCCAAGAGAGAAATCTCCAGAAGAATGATCGGCAAGAGAACGATGTGCGGGCTGAGATCAACTCTCCTGCCGATTAGATTGTACACCGCAACAACGACCAGGAGAACCAGAAATTGCGCCGCGAAGTTCAAAAGATTCATGCTGACCTGGCTCAGCGGAACGATCAGCCGCGGAAAATAGATCTTCCGAAAAATGCCGCTGCTTCCGAGGAAAGTGTAAGACACCTGGGTGACACAATTTGAAAAAAAGAACCAGAGAATGATCCCCGATAGATAGAAGACGAGCGGCGGAAGGTCCGTGGTGGGAAGCCGGGCGATTTGACTGAAAATCACGACGAAGACGAGCGCAGAAAGGAAAGGCTGGAGGAAAAACCAAAGCGGACCAAGCACGGTCTGCTTGTAAGCAGCTACAAAATCGCGTTTAACCAGCAGCAGATAAAGCTCGCGAAAGGCCCAGAGTTCCTTTGGGTCGCTACTCAGCAACTTCTCTGCATCGACAACATAGGTTGGGCTTGGGTTACTCATGCGCAGGCCGAGACTCGGCCTTGCCCCACCAATGCACGCAGGTGCACTCTTTGCAATTTCTTGCAAGGACCGTTCGGAATCCTCTTATAAGCCGAATGGCGTATCTCGCAACATTGCCCCGGCCTGTGCCGGTAGGGCGAAAACTTGTTTGAGCCGTCTTCGCCATAGCTTTAGCGACGGAGGAGCCGTCTTGAACGCGCCTACCCGGATAAAAAAAAGCGCCTCCCAACATTGGCCCTTGCCGGCAGGGCGAAAATTTAGAGGCTGCCTTGCAACATGGCCTCGCCCCTGCGCCGGTAGGGTAAGCCCCTGGCGGTAAGGCGAGAATTTATTCGAGCCGGACGAGAGGTTGCCACATCCCAAGGCTGCCTCGCAACGTGGCCTTGGCCCTGCTCTGGTAGGGCGAGAATTTATTCGAGCCGTCTTTGGATGTGGCAACCTCTCCGGACGGCTCGAATAAATTCTCGCCCTACCGCCACAGGGCCCGCCCTACCGCCACAGGGCCGATAATGTTGCGAGTGCTTAGAGCCGTCACCACCAATCAGCAAATCGGGTCATCTCACCTTGGAATCGCCAACGTGCTGGCTCGTCCGTCAAGCCCGCCCTAATCGGATTCATGAGTATATACCGGTACCTTGCTTCAGCGCTGTCGTGGGCGCGAATCCGATGATGGAATGCCCCGGACTGCCATCTGCACCCTGGCTGATCGAATCGTAGTGAGACCCGCGATTTCCAAATCTTGATCCAAAGATCCAGTCCGGCTTGGCCTGAGCCCGGCCAAGCAAAGAAATGCAGGTGATCAGGCATAATCATGTAGCGCCCGACGTGCCAGTCCGTTGCTTCTCCCCACGCTGCAACGAGCAATGTGTGTACCGTATCGTTAGCCAGCCATCTGACTCGCTTTCGGGTGCACACGGTGACAAGCACCAAAGTGGGCTGTTCGTGGACAAAAAGAACACCTTTTGCCGGGTGCTTCCGCTGCGGTCGGTAATACATAAAACAGAATTACTAGTTGTGTTTTAAATCGACAATTTAAAAATACTCTTAATGTTGAGCTCTGGCCCTGCGCCGGTAGGCCTCGGCCCTGCGCTGGTAGGGCGAGAATTTATTCGAGCCGTCCGGGGAGATTGCCACATCCCAAGACGGCTCGAATAAATTCTCGCCCTACCAGCGCAGGGCCGAGGCCTACCAGGACAGGGCCCAAGAGGGGGAAGGAGGGTCGCGCGCACTACTAGACACGCTCCCACCGCTTGACAGCGGTCCTCCGACAGGCAAACTCTTGGCCACACTGGACCAGCACAAGGAGCAAGATGTTGGGAAACATTCCGCTGTGGAGGAATTGCCAGAGATTAAGAGGATGCCCGGCTCTCCTTCTATAATGCCATTCATATCCAATAGTGGGAATTTCGAGGATGTCCTTCTTTGGCGGGCATTCCGGAAAACTGAGGCCGGCTTCTACATCGATGCAGGAGCTTTTGAAGCTTCCGGCCCGGAGCTCAATTCGGTGACCCGGGCCTTCTACGAGGCGGGCTGGACCGGCATCAACATCGTTTCCGACCCGCGGTGCTTCGAACAGGTCAGGCAACTTCGCCCCCGCGACTTGAACATGCTCGGTAAACTCGGACGGACGCCGGGATATACCGGCTCACCGACAGTTCCGCTCTTATCGTTGAAAGAATTGCTCGAGGACCATTCACCGGAGGATGTTCAATTTCTGCGGATCACCGCAGATTCTGCCTCGGCCGACACGTTCGCTGAGCCGCTCCCAAAAGCACCTGCCGTTATTCTTTTCTGTGGAAGATTTGCCGAAAGTTTCGATCGCTCGCTCAACGATCGAAGTTACGATTTAGTCTACACGGATGGCCTGAACCGGTTTTATCTGAAACGAGACAAGCTCTCGCTTCGTACCCATTTCGTTCTGCCGCCGAATGCCGAAGATAATTTTGTCTCGCGCGCGCAATGGGATGCAGAGCAGCGTTGTATGGCTCTCGCGGCGAAGATCAAACACCTGGAAAAGCAGACGGCCGATCTGCGGACTGCCTTCCAAGATGCTTCTTCGCATGCGGAAAGCCTGGCAAACGCGTTTGCCGACGCCCGGGACAATCGTGCTCGGCTTCGTCAGCGGCTGACGGAAGAGGATGTCTTTAAGAACTACCTGCTCGAGCGTGTCCGCCAGCTCGAGATCGATCTACGCCTTAAACGGAGTCGTACGGTCCAGGCACGGCTGCAGGCCGCGGGTCAGTGGACAACGAGCGGCGGCCCGCGTCGTCTTTTCAATCAAACCGTCTTGGCCGGAATGCGGCGAGCAGCCCGCCAGCCGATCCTGCTGAATTGGGGACGCCGCCTGCTGCAGCCGTTTCCCAGGCTCACCGCCCGAGTTTCGCAGGCGGTGGCGCCAGCGCTGCCTCTCGCGAAGGCGTCTGCCGTCGGAGAGTTGAGTTCTGAGGACCCGTATGAGGCCGGTCTGCCCGCACCTGCCCGATCGATCTATCGCAAGCTGCAAGCGGCACTCTCTCCCGAACTTCGTTCCCGATGAGAATTTTACTGGATGTTCAGTCGGCGCAGGTCGGTCGCGATCCGGAAAAGACTTTGGCTTTTGCTCGGGCCCTGATCAAAGAGGGTGCCGTCCACGAATTCTGGATCGTCCTGAATGGGCGTATTCCTGATTCCGTGGAGCCTTTGCGGGAGTCCTTTGCTGAACTGGTCCCGTCGGAACGCTGCCGAGTCTTTGATCTCCCCGGGCCGCTCGCGGAGCAGTTACCGGCAAACTTTTCCCGAAGACAGGTAGCGGAACTCGTGAGGGAGGATTTCCTCGCGAGTTTGCGACCGGACATCGTTTTTGTGTCCACTCTCTTTGAGGGGATCCAGAACGAAGCGGTCGCTTCGATCGGCCGGCTCAACACTATCCCGACAATAGTGAGTATTCCGGCCGGCCTGGGGACGATCGATCTGGAATCCGCGAATCCTGTGATTGCTCGCGCTTATATCCGAAGGCTCGAATCGCTCCGCCGAGCCGATCTTCTAGTGGCGGAAAGCCAGGACACAGCCCGACAGATTGCACAAAGATTCGAGATCCCGATTTCACGGTTTATTATTGGCGAACCATCGCGTAGCGCCGAACTTGTCGCGCCGAAGTCCCGCGAACCCGCGCGTAGCGCCGACGGCCTCGTCGGTATCCCTGCCGTGCAGGATCACGAACTGCGGTCCGAAATGAAGCAGGCGGCTCAGGAGACGCTGCAAGCAATGGAAGCCTTGCTTCCGCCGCCGGTTAAAACAAATGTGTCGGCGGGCCGGCGACCGCTGCTGGCCTTCGTCGGCCCGCTGCCGCCCGAGCGCTCCGGGATTGCCAATTACTCGGCGAAATTGCTGCCGCACCTGGGGCGCCACTACGATATCATCTGCGTTGCTGATCAAGGGCCCGTCGCCGATTCTTCGATCAAGGCGAGCTTCGCCATTCGCGATCTTGCCTGGTTCGAGGAGCACGTCTCGAGCTTCGATCGGATTGTTTACCAGTTTGGGAATTCACCCGCGCACAAACACTTATTTGAACTGGCGCGCCGTCACCCGGGGATTGCTGTCCTTCATGATTTCTTTCTCAGTGATGCGTTGGCCTGGATGACCGATTACCAATACGCTTCGAACGCTTTTCTGGCCGAACTCTATGAGTCCCATGGCTTTTCGGCGGTTCAGTACGAGCGACAGAACGGCCGGGACGCTGCCCGATCGCGTTATCCGTGCAACGGTACCGTGCTCTGCGAGAGTCTCGCCGCCATTGTGCACTCCAGGTACTCTCGTGAGCTGGCTCGGGAATGGTATGGCGACGGAGTTGCCGACAAGATCCGGGAAGTACCTTTCATTCCTTACGGCCCAACCGCAACGGACCGGGTCTCCGCTCGTCGACGTCTCGGCCTCTCCGAGGATCTTTTTGTGGTTTGTAGTTTTGGCTGGATCACCCGCCCAAAACTCAGCGACCGTCTATTATCTTCCTGGTTGGAAAGTGCGTTGGCGAAGGACCGGAAAAATGTGCTCGTCTTCGTCGGCGAGACCCCGGATTCGGAATACACCACGCAATTGTTCAAAAAAATCCGGACCGCCAAGGCGGTTTCCCCGATTCAGATCACCGGATTTGCCGACGACGCGACCTATCGCGATTATCTCTCCTCTGCTGACGTGGCTGTGCAGCTTCGGGCGAGCAGCCGGGGTGAAACTTCGGGAACGATTTTCGATTGTTTGCGGTGTGAACTACCCGTGATCGCCAATACTCACGGTTCGTCGGCTGAGTTTCCTGACGGCGTTATTTGCAAGATCAGCGAAGAGTTCAGCCTTGAGGAACTGGCGGACGCTTTGACGCATTTCCGGACTGATCACGACCAGCGAAGCCGCCTCTCTCTTGCCGGTCAGGCTTATCTAGAGAAGGCGCATCACCCGGCCATGGTAGCTGCCAGGTATCACCAGATCATTGAGGAAAACTACGCAGAAAGTCCGATCGCGTCTGAGAATCGACTCGTAGCCGCAATTTCTCACAGCCCGGGGCAAATCGAACTCTCCGATCGGGATATCGCCGCGACCGCAGTCGCTATTTCCGCTAATCGGCAGCGGCTTGGTCCGAAGCGACTTTTCATCGATGTCACCAATGTAGCGGGAAACGATCTGCGGACCGGTATCGAACGAGTCACCAGGGCGATGATGATGGCTCTTATTATAGATCCTCCGGCCAATTATCGGGTTGAACCGGTTCGGGCTGGTGAGTACGGCTATAGTTATGCGAGGGAGTTTGCCTTCGGTGCCCTCGGAATTGCGCCGCCTCCGTTACCTGATGATTTGATCGAGACTTTTCCGGGGGATCTTTTTTTGGGACTGGATTGGTCGGTTGGGTGGGTGCCGACTCTTGCGCCTTGGTTCAAGCGGCAAAGAGAACGAGGTACCCGGCTGTTCTTCGTGGTTTACGATTGTCTGCCATTGCTCAGACCTGAATTGTTTTTACTTGAAATAGAACCCCTCATGCGCCGCTGGCTGCAAACTTTGGCTAGCCTGGCTGATGGGATTGCCTGTATTTCGCGAAGCGTTGCCGCCGACCTTTATAACTGGCTGAATGAGGCGCAACCGTCTCGGCTGAGACCGTTGCCAATCAGCTATTTTCATTTGGGTGCAGATCTCAAAGCGACTGTGCCCACCGAGGGCTTGTTGCCCGGCAGCACCGAATTGCTCGACCGGATCAAGGCGGCTCCAAGTTTTTTGATGGTCGGAACATTAGAGGCTCGCAAGGGGTATCGCCAGGCTCTGGCCGCATTTGATTTGCTCTGGGGTGAGGGTGTTGAGGTAAACCTGGTGATTGTTGGTAAGCAAGGATGGAAGATGAATGACATTGCCGACCGGCTCCGAACTCATCCCGAAAAGAACCGCCGGCTGTTCTGGCTTCAGGGTGTCAGCGACGAGATGCTGGAAGAAATTTATTGCGGTGTTCGGGCACTGCTGGCGCCGTCTGAAGGAGAGGGCTTTGGGCTGCCGCTGATCGAAGCTGCTCAGCACGGCCTGCCGATCATCGCCCGAGATCTCCCGGTTTTCCGAGAGGTCGTGGGTGAACATGCTTACTACTTTGAAGGAAATGAACCGGGTGTTCTGGCCGGCGCTCTTAAAAATTGGCTGGCCTCGTTTCCGGCTGTGCCCTCTTCGACCGGGGTAAGCTGGTTGTCCTGGGCAGAGAGCAGCCGTCAACTCATTCAGTTCCTGCTGGAGAGCCAACGTATTTACCGATTGTGGCCGAAGGAATCCACGTCTGTCGACAAGATTGGCCGGCCTGAGAAAGCCGGCTTTTCGGCGCACGAGTTAGTCGCCGGCAGCAGGTGAGAGTATCGGCACTCTGTCCTCCAATGCGATCACGTGAGTACTCGTAATATTTCAGGAATAGAAGCGCCGCTGGCGTCCGGGAACCGGGACACTGGACGCTCAAACCGTTTCCGCCTTCCCGCTTTTATCCTTCCCGTTTTGCTCGGAGCACTCGCTTTCTTCTTCGTTACAGGCGGAGGGATTCTCCGTCCGACGAATCTCGGCTGGCTGATGGGCGGAGACCCGGGAATGGATCTGCTCGGATGGATGTTCTTTCGGGATACTCCATTTTGGCAGCAGCCAATCGGGGCAAACTGGCCCTTTGGCATGGAGCTGGGCAGCGCACTTATCTACACCGATTCTCTCTTGCTTTTGGCCTTCCCGTTCAAGCTTTTCAGCGGCCTCCTTCCTCCAAACTTTCAATATTTCGGATTCTGGATTCTCATCTGCTTCATCCTTCAAGCGATTTTTGCCTGGAAACTCCTGGGAAAGCCTTCAAGTGGCACCGGCATCCTGCCGGTTCTTCAAACTGACGAGCCGGAAGCTTTTCGTCCGACCGAACTCGGAGTAAAGGCCCTGGCGACTTTGTTCTTCCTGCTGGCTCCGTCGTTCCTGTGGCGAATGCAATGGCACATGATGCTGGCGGCCCATTGGCTGATCCTGGCTGCTTTATGCCTCTATTTCTCTGATCGCTTTCGGTACTTTCCCTGGCTTGTTCTTTTGGCGGTAGCAAGTCTGGTTACGCCTATTATCTTTACGATGGTCTTGCTGATTTTCGGAGCAGGCCTTTTGAAAGCCTGGCTCCGGAAAGAGCAGCCTCTCCCCTGGCTCATCGGGTCGAGCCTGGCCACTGGCCTCATTCTGGCGATAGTCATGTGGGAGGGAGGATACTTTACAGTCTCCGATGTGGGAGCCGGCGGTTTTGGAGATTACCGGATGAGTTTGGCCGGTTTTATCGACCCTTTGCCCGGAGTACCCGGAGAGAAAGCGGCCTGGTCTACGCTTCTGCCCAGCTTACCCAAAGACAGTGGAAATTACGAAGGTTTCTGTTTTTTGGGTACCGGAGTTCTCGTGCTGGTTGGCACCGCTATTTTCGCCCTGGTGAAAAATTGCCGTTCCTGGATTCCCCAGCTTTCCTGGCGTAACCGGAAACTCTGGTTCACGGCTATACCGATCGGCGCAGTCTTCATTTTCTCGATCCTGTTTGCGCTTTCGAATAACATTGGAATCGGGACTCACATTTTCGTCCATTACGACATTCCCGGCATCATCGCCCGTGAGATCGCCCCGTTCCGCGCCTCTGCCCGCTTTATCTGGCCCGCTTATTATCTGATCATCGCCGGTCTTCTGGCCGTGACCATGCGCGGGTTTAGGCCAAAGACGTCTTCGGCCATTCTTGCGGGCTGCCTTGTCTTGCAAGTTGCCGACTCTTGGCACGCGTTACGAGCTGTTCGGCATCGCTATCAGACTGATCTCTTCCATACCTCTCTTTCTTCTCCCTTCTGGCAACAGGCCGCCGATCGGTATCGCAAGGTCCTCTACGTCTTTCCGAGTGATGCGCCGCCCCCATATTTCGCTCTCTGCTATCTCGCGGCTTCTCATCATCGACCCATCAACATTGGGTCCTGGGCGCGCTTTGACGAACGGAAGCTTGACGCGGCTCGCGACAAGCTGGTGCAAGTTGTGAGAAGCGGTGCTTGGGATCCGAACGCGCTTTACGTCTTCGAAACGACTGGGATATGGAGCTCGGCGGTTTTGCGTATGAAACCCAACGATTGGGTCGGGGTCGTCGATGGTTTGCCCGTCCTGGCTCCCGGCTGGTTGCAAGGCCGGCGGCAAGATCCAGTCCAGATTTCGCATCAAAGCTTGCCCATTTACGTTCTTGGCCGGACGTTATCATTTGCCGCAGCGAGTCCGGGACTGCAGTTCCTAGGGTACGGATGGGACGATCAGGACAATCAGGGACAGCTCCGCTCCTGGTCCGTCGGCAACTTTGTGTCTTTTAATTTTCAGTTGAGCAGCACTCCCACGACCGATCTGTTGCTCAGCTTAGATGCATTGGCAGTGGTAAACAAAAGGCATCCGGAGCAGAAGGTGGAAGTAACCGTTAACTCGCAGCCAGTCGGCTCGTTTTCGTATACGCAACAAGATCCGCAGGGCCGACGTACCATCAGGATCCCCCGGGAGTTGGTGGTGAATAGAAATAACATCGTGGAGATCGAGCTTAATTTACCGGACGCGGTTTCGAGCGCGATGATCGGATGGTCTCAGCGCTGGGATCTGCGCAAGCTCGCGCTTCAGGTGAACGCCCTTGAATTGAGCCCTGCCCCAAACCAGTTGACTGGAACACTGTGACAATGCGTGAAGATCCCGTGAGAACGGCTGAGCCGCCGATTCCGACGCAATCAAGGCCCTCCAGCAAAGTCGAAGTGGTGCTCGGAAGGGTAGGCCGATCGGTGTTGCCGTTTTGTTTGGGAGCAGTCGTGTTCTTCCTCGTCAGCGGGGGATCGATTTTGCGGCCGACCAATGATCAATGGATGATGAAGGGCGATCCAATCGCCAGTCTGCTCGGCTGGATGTTTTATCGGAACGCGCCGCTGTTGCAGCAGCCGTTCGGGGCGACTCCGGATTACGGTTTGCAGATCAGCAACTCGACCGTCTACTCCGATTCGGTGTCGGTCTTGGCTTTTCTTTTCAAACCGTTCGCCCATTTTCTCCCGGAACACTTTCAATATTTCGGCCTTTGGCTGTTGATCTGTTTCATGCTCCAGGCATTTTTCGCCTGGAAGTTGATGGGCGTTTTCGCTCCAACGCTTTGGCATCGCGCTGTGGCGACCGCGTTTTTTCTGATCGCACCCCCTTTCTTGTGGCGGACCCAATGGCACATGGGATTAGCTGCGCATTGGGTGGTCCTCGCCTCGATTTATCTATACACTCGACCATCTTTCAAAATCCTGCTTTGGCTAATCCTCCTGATCGTGGCGTGTCTGGCCACACCGATCCTGCTGGCGATGGGCATGCTCATGCTCGGGGCGACCCTGGTGAAAGCCTATTTCCGGGACGAAGTGTCGCTTACGCGCGGTGTGCTCACCGTGGTGGTTACCGCAATCTGTCTGAGCTTTGTCATGTGGCAGGCCGGCTATTTCCTCATATCAACGGTCGGTGAAGGCGGATTTGGCTTTTATCGGGCGAGTCTTTACGGACTGATCGATCCGGGTGTAGGTGCCCCGGGTGATCCGTCGGTCTGGTCAAGCGTGCTGCCGGATCTGCCAAAAGCACCGGGCAATTACGAAGGATTCGGTTTCCTCGGCGCCGGCATGCTCATCCTGGTGTTGACGGCCGGATTGCTGGGTTTGCATCAAGCGTCTGGCTGGCTTGGCTGGTTACGCTGGCGCGATTGGCGGAGGCGCTGGGCTCTGGTGATGCCGCTGTTGGTTGTTTTCGTTTTTTCCTTCGTTTTTGCCCTTTCCAACAATATCGGGTACGGCAACCACATCAGCATTCACTATGACTTGCCGGGATTTCTAGACCGGTTGACATCACCGTTGCGCGCTTCCGGGCGATTTATCTGGCTCGCTTATTACATGATCATGGCGGCTGCGCTGATAATCGTTTTTACTCATCTGGGGCGCCGCATTTCGCTCTTCCTTCTCTCTTGGTGCCTGCTTTTTCAGGTGGTTGACTCATGGGGCGCGCTAACCGCCGTGCAGGCAAGATTCGCCGCCAATTTTCCGCGTCCGACGCTTTGGTCTCCTTTCTGGCAACAAGCGGCGGCTCGGTACCGCAAGATTCTTTATGTGCTGCCAGATAATAGTCCGCCGTCCTTCTTCCCACTTTGTTACTTTGCGGCTGAGCATCATCTGGGGATCAACATCGGCAGCTGGGCGCGCGTTGATAAAACCAGATTGGCGTCGAGTCGGAGAGATCTCATCGACGTGCTCAAAACCGGGCAATGGGATCCGAACGCGCTGTACGTGTTTGGGAGTGATCAGCTCCGGAACGTTGGTCTGCTGCGGATGCAAAAAGGCGATTGGATCGGGGTGGAGGATAAAATGAACGTGCTGGCTCCAGGGTGGGGTGAGGCGCCGCTCCAGGACCCTGAAGTTTTGCGTAGTCAGCTCATTCCCTCCTACAGTCTCGGTACTCGGCTGGCATTTGGTCCGGATGATCAAGGCAGCCGTTACTTGGGGTACGGATGGTCTAACCAGGAAGCATGGGGGCACTGGTCGGATGGTTATCGTGCTTCACTCATTTTCTCGCTGAGACCGGCAGCACGTTCTGATTTGGTGCTGGAAATCGATGGAATCGGTTTCGTCGGTCGGAGAAATCCTGAACAGAAGATTGAGGTTTACGCCAATGACCGCAGGGTGGGTGCGATCGCCTTTTCGGCCTCCGATCCGAAAGGTCTGCGACAGGTGAGAATACCTCAAGAGATATTGGCAAATCGTGATTTCCTCGAGATCGAATTCAGATTCAAAAATGACATTTCACCCTCCGAGACCGGTCAGTTCTGGAAGCCTGACTCGAGGAAGCTGGCTCTCGGACTAAGAACATTGATCCTGCAACCAGCGAGCGGCTAAAATCCAATCGCCAGCCTCGCCCCTGGGCGGGATGGAGTATGCTGCTGGCGTCCTGCGCCGGTAGGGCAAAAATTTATTCGAGCCTTAGCGAGAACTTGTTTGAGCCGTCTTCAGTGTGACCTGCCGCAGCACCCGGCTCGAACGAGTCTTCGCCGAAGGCTCAGATGAATTCTCGCCCTACCGATTTTGGGATGTTGCGATTTCGCGGTTTTGACTTGGACGGAGTTTCTGGCCAAGGTGCTGCTCGCATTCGAAAATGCCGGCGGAGGGCACTTCGTTTTTGCATTTTTGCGAAACCCTCTTTTCTTTCTCGCCATTGAGCAATGATAGACCAGCAGACAGAGACGCAAATTCCAAAACGGGTGTTGCCAAAGCGGCGGTCAGAACGATTTGCCGGCTATGTCATCCTGCTAGGCGCAGGGGTTCTTGCCACGCTGGTGTCGGTATTTTCTCCCGTATCGTATGCTTACAAAGGCTTGGATCCAAGTGCGACTACGCTGACAGCTCAAGCAATCATTCAAAGACGCAGCCTGCGTCTGGACGGCTACACGCTTCCCTCGGCTGAATGGGTCGTGACCAGGCAAAACGGCCACACTTACAATAAATATCCGATCGGACCGCCCCTGTTTGCGATTCCTTTTGTGGCAATCGCTCTCCTTCAAGGCAAAGATATGCAAGCGCCGGCCGAAGATTATGCTGTTCAAGGGACGATCGCGGTTTTCACGGTACTCGTCTCGACGCTGCTAATTTACGCGCTCTTTCGTTCTTTCACCGATCCAATCATCAGCGGTCTGCTGACCTTTGCCTGGACCCTCGGGACCGGTATCATCAGTACGATGGGAGCGGCATTCTGGAGCATAAACTTCACGGTCGTCTGGGAGCTTGTCGTTTTGCTGGTTCTCGCACGATATTACACGAGCAATTCGACCAATCTCCGGCCAATTCTCCTGGGATTTGCGCTTTTCGCAGGGTATCTGTGTCGACCGACCGCGGCGCTATTGGCGATTCCTGCGACCATCATCGTCTGGCGCAAATCGCGTGGTGCTGCCGTCACAATCGTCGTCACCTTCGGTCTGCTGATGTTAGCTTTAATGGCATTTTCGTTTTCCCAATTCGGCTCCGTTCTGCCCAAGTACTACAACCAACCCGAATTCCTGAAGTTCTCTCATTTAAGCTGGCGCCTGTTTCGAACAGCGACTTACGGGCTGACCTTTAGTCCGGGGCGAGGTCTGTTTGTCTACCAGCCCTTCCTTATCATGATTGTGGGAGGACTCGTTCTCCGTTTCCGAAACCTTCGAAACAACACGCTTTTTTGGTTGGCCACAAGCTGGCTTGTGCTGAATTTTGCGGTCGTAGCGCGCTGGCCTATGTGGTGGGGTGGGGGCAGTTTCGGCAGCCGATTGCTGGTAGAATCGTTTCCCGGCTGGATTTTGTTGACCGCCTTGTTGGCAAGAGAGCTCGGTAGACTGCCTGCACAACGCGCAGCTGCCGGTGGAATTGTCTTTGGGATGTTAACAGGAATCGGTCTTTTCTTACACTGCTATGAAGGTCTTTACAACCGGTCGACTGCGGACTTTAACGCTACGCCGGGCAGCTACGGTGAAAACTCCGCTAATATGTTGGACTGGAGACACCCCCAGTTCTTGGCTACGCCTTACATGATCACTCAATTAAAAGGCTACAACGGCCGGCACTAAATAGCATTCGGCATATGAAAGTTGTTGCTGAAGACAGACCGCATCGAAGGATCGGCCCGCTTCCGCAGGCGAAAAATGGCAAAACAGGATTCCGTCGTCAAAGCATCAAGGATTAGCCTCAGAGTTCAGCGGATCCTGCGAAGGCTCGCCGAAAAACTGGATCGTTTTCTGCCGGTCTTGCGGCGGTTCACGCCGGACAGAAGTCATTGCGCGGAGGTGATCCACTGCCTTTACCAGACTGCTTTGGGCCGGTTGGCAGATGATCGCGCGCTTGCCCACGACACAGCCCGGCTCCGAGCAGGTGACTCTATGACCGCCTTGGCCGCCGGCCTGGTTCGATCCGAGGAATTTCGTAAGCGGCACGGTGAGACTACTCAGGTTACCAAGGAACTTGTTCACCGGTTGTATCGGGATGCGCTCGGGCGTTCGCCGGATCCGGACGGCCTTCAGCATTGGCTCGACGCTCCTGCAAGAGGCGTAAATTTGAGTGCTCTAGTGGCTGACCTGGCGACTTCTGAGGAGTGTGTCGCGCGACACAGGCGGCAGGTAATAGAATCCCTCTATCGAACCGCGCTGGGTCGTTTCGTCGACCAGCCTGCCTTGATGCAAGCGGTGGCGAGTTTGCAAAACGGTACTTCGCTCGATCAGTTGGCGACTGGTATCGCCCGTTCAACAGAATTTGAGGCTTTCCACGGTAAAGGCGCCAGGATCTCCGATGCTTATCTCGTGTCGTTGTATCGGAACGGTCTCGGGCGCACGCCGAATGCTGAAGAGCTTCGAACCTGGAATAAGCCGGTAACCAGGCTCGATCGACGCAGCGCACTTCTTGCAATGGCGACTTCGCACGAGGCGCTCAGTATCGCGAGGCAACAGCAAGGCTATTTTGTTCACGCCATATTGAAGGCTGCTTTCGGTCAGGTTCTCCACAGCCGTTTGCTGCCTGAGTATATGCGTCGGCTTGAATCCGGAGCCAGTGCGGATTCTCTGGTGAAGCAGCTCTGTCGTTCAGCGGAGTTCAAAACGCGGCATCCTGGTCCGGAAGCGGTCGACTTCCGGTTCTTGAGTCAAGTGTATTGGGACAGCTTTGAGCGGCTTCCCAATTCCATGGAGCTCGCGCACTGGTTGTCCGATCCAGGTCACCGGGCAACGCAGGGGCAGGTAATCACCGCGTTTGCGCAATCGGAGGAGATGAAACGCCAGTTTACTGCCCAAGCACGGATTAAAGAAGTACCGTTCGCAGAATGGATTGCCAGATACGATGACCTGTCGGATCTCGATCATTCCGCGATCCGTTTGCACATTCGGAATCTCCCGAAATGTCCGTTGATTTCACTCATTATGTCCACAGTTGGTGAGAGCGAGCAGGCTCTCCGGGTCTCCTTCGACTCCATTTTGCAACAACTTTATCCTTACTGGGAGTTAATTCTTGTGGTTGAGGAGAAGGATGATCTTCTGGTCGCCTCGATCATCGAATCCGCGGGTTGTCGCGACCCAAGAGTTAAGATTGCGCGTCCCGGGTCAGTTCGAGGCTTTGGATTAGATCTCAACCAAGCTTTTGCGATTTCTACCGGCGAGTTCATCGGCTACCTATTGGCCGGGGACAGCCTTTCGGAGCGGGCGCTTTACGAGTTTGCGGTCAAGGCTGGTCAACATGAACCGGCCGATCTGATCTACGCAGACGTGGATGAAATCAATCCAGAAGGGAATCGGGATAATCCCTGGTTTAAACCGGGCTGGGACCCGGAACTGCTCCTGGGATTGGACTACGTTAGCAATTGCGCAATTTTTCGCCGAGAGCTAGTTGAAGATTTGGGTGGACTTAGCAGTAGCTTTCCGGGCGCGGAGCTTTACGATCTTGCGCTGCGGGTCAGCCGCGCAACCACCCCGGACCGCGTCCGACATGTTTCGGCTATTCTGTGCCACAAAGCTTCAGGCAGAACCGACCAGAAACAGAGGAATCCGTTATCTAATTTGCAGACCGCCGACTCCTCGCGTCGTGCCGTGGCCGACTTCCTGAACACCGACGGGACGACAGGCGCGTTAGTGCATCCCACGCCATTTGATTTCACCACAAACCGGGTGGTTTGGCCGATTCCGGTTTCCGAACCACTGGTTTCGGTCGTCATTCCGACTCGAGATCGAGCCGATCTGCTTGCGCAATGCGTGAACGGAGTTCTGAACCAGACTAACTATCAGAACATCGAACTCGTGATTGTCGATAACGAGAGTGTCGAACTGGCAACGCTGGAGCTTTTCGCTCAGCTAAGGAAAGAGGATGCTCGAGTCCGGGTAATTTCGTATTCGGGAGCTTTCAACTTTTCCGCATTGAATAACTCGGCTGCTCGGGAAGCAAACGGGGAGGTGCTACTGTTGCTCAATAACGATATCAGTGTGCTCGAGCCAAACTGGCTGAGGGAACTAGTTTCGCACGCTTTGCGTCCGGATGTCGGAGCCGTCGGCGCAAAGCTGGTCTATCCGGATGGTCGGGTACAGCATGCGGGCATCGTTCTGGGGCCGGATGGAGAGGCCAGGCATGTGCAGCGGCTTTCTCCCAGATACGATCCCGGGTATTTTCGTCAGCTCGCCTTGGTCCGGACCCTTACGGCGGTAACGGGCGCATGTCTTTGCCTCCGAAAATCCGTCTTCTTCGAGGCAGGCAGGCTTGATGAAGTAAATCTTCCGATTAGCTATAACGACGTCGATCTCTGTCTTCGGATCGGTGACCTTGGCTACAGGGTCGTGTGGACTCCATTTGCCGAACTCTTCCATTTGGAATCTGCGTCGCGAGGCCTTGATGACGCCGATCCGATGAAACGCGAACGTTGCAGCCGGGAGTGGTCCTATGTGCGCAAACGTTGGGCCTCCTTTCTTGGAAACGGAGACCCCTTTTACAACCCCAACGTGCTGCAAACCTGGGAACGATTTAGCGTTCCCGTCCCTCCGAGAGCCGCCCGCACCTGGCATCCTGGGCTCGCGCAAGCTTTTGACTTGGACGGAGTTTCTTACCAAGGTGCTGCTCCGAAATGTGCACGACAACTGACGACACAAAATCACAGGAATCAGGAGTTGAAGTTGGCTGCCTGTAGCCACAGTCGGCCTCTCTGAGAAATGGACCTGTCAAAATGCGTGGTACTGGAACTCTGACCAAGGCTCTGCGAACGGCTCTAAGATCTGCTCGCCGAAAAAGGCGGTGGCCGAAATTCGATGGGGCACCGAGGTTCGACTTGCTTTACAGGGCAGCTTTCGCCCGATTTACCGACGACAGGGCTTTTAGCATTAGCCTCAGCGCTCAAACCATCCTGCGAAGGCTCGCCGAAAAACTGGATCGTTTTCTGCCGGCCTTGGGGCGGTTCAGGTCCCACCGCAGTCGTGGCGCGGAGATGGTCCACTGCCTTTACCAGACCGCTTTGGGCCGTTTGGCAGATGACCACGCGCTTGCCCACGGCACAGCCCGGCTCCGAGCAGGCGGCTCTATAACGCTCTTGGCTGCCGACCTGGTTCGATCCGAAGAATTTCGTAAGCGGCACGGTGAGACTGCACAGGTTACGAAGGAACTTGTTTACCGGATGTATCGGGATGCGCTCGGGCGTTCGCCGGATCCGGAAGGCCTTCAGCATTGGCTGGACGCTCCCGCGAGAGGCGTGGATCTGAGTGCGCTGGTGGCCGGCCTGGCGACTTCTCAGGAGTGTGTCGCGCGACACAGGCGGCGATTAATTCAATCCCTTTATCAGACAGCCTTCGGACGCTTCCCCGATGAGAACCGCCTGGCAAACGCTCTGCAAGGAGGTGAGCCGCTCGAGAAACTGGCAACCATTATCGTGAGTTCTCCGGAGTTCGAAAGTCTGCGTGGCTTAAATGGTGAATTAACTCCGGAGTATGTTAAAAGCCTGTATCATAATGGACTTTGCCGCGAACCAGGCGAGTCTGAGATGCAAACCTGGTTTGCTGGAAATGGTGCCTCCCTCGATCGAGGGCGTGCTCTTGTTGCAGTGGCAACTTCTTCAGAAGCCCTCGCTCGGATTGAGAAGCTGGGGCAGCGCGAAGAAAATGCGCTTCCGTTGCCTTTGCAGGACGTTCCGATGCTCGTGAATTCGTTCTACAAAACCGCCTTCGGTAGACTAGCGGATCCGCCCGCACTGGCGCAAGGAGTACAGCAAATCGAAGCAGGAATCACTCTGGAACGGTTTGCTGATGTATTGGTACATTCGGCCGAGTTCGTAAGATTTCATGGCCCTCATTGGCACATCGATACCCAACGGATTTTGGCAATATATGCGAATGCGTTGGACCGACTTCCTGAAGCGACGAGCCTCTGTTTTTGGTTGTCTGAAGCCAAGCGCGGTGTTTCGATAACAAAGCTGATAACCTCAGTTGCTTCATCAGCTGAGGCGTTGTCGAGAATCTACCATGCTCGCGATTTAGATCCGGTTACTCGTTACCAACGCTGGATCGCGGTTAATGATACCATTCGGGATGACGAGAGGTCAATTATTCGACGGCATTTGGCTGGTTTAGCCTACCGTCCTTTGATCTCTGTTATTCTGCTGACCGGCGGGTCTCCGAAAGACATCTCGAAATCCATTCGATCAGTCACGGACCAGCTGTATCCGTATTGGGAGCTCTGGATTACTGCTTCCGGGAAAGGCAAAGGATCGACCGTCCCAGGCTTCTCTGCCGATTTCGATGATATTCGTATCAGGTCACGTGTTCCGGAAGATGATGATGAAAGCTCGACCGCGGCAACGAACCGTTGTCTCGATCTTGCAACTGGTGAGTTCGTTTGCTTCTTGGCACCTGGCGATCTACTCGCAGAAAACGCGTTCTATGAGGCCGTCTACTCAATCGGAAAGCAGCAATCGACAGATTTCATTTACTCAGATTGCGACGAGATCACCGAGCAGGGCGTACGCGCCAATCCTTGGTTCAAACCGGGCTGGGACCCGGATCTTCTTTTAGCTCAGGACTATATTAACGGGCTCGCTGTTTTTCGTCGGTCACTTGTGCAGGCGCTTGGCGGATTCCGGGGGGAGTTCGAAGGAGCAGAGCTTTATGATCTTGCCTTGAGAGTTGCAGCAGCTACGAAGGCTGATCAGATACTGCACCTTCCCGCTATACTTTATCACCGCGGGCAACCGCACGCTGGTTCCGATTCACGTAACGGATTGGAGCAATTAAAAACGTCTGATGCCCGCCGTAGGGCCGTCCGTCACCATTTAGATTCACGTGGTTACGCGGATGCCGCCATCCAGTCCGCGCCAAATGCGTCCGGTGGCCACCGGATAGTCTGGCCGATCTCGGAAGTGTTGCCCCTTGTCTCAATTATTGTTCCCACTCGTGATCGAGTCGATCTGCTAGAGCTTTGTTTAGACGGCGTCCTGAACCGTACTGACTATCGACAGTTGGAAGTATTGATCATGGACAACGAAAGCAGGGAAGCTGGTTCCGCCGCATTTTTCGAAAGAATGCGCGCCCGAGATAGTCGCGTAAATATCATAGAGTGCCCGGGTCCGTTTAATTACTCGGCTCTGAATAACTTAGGGGCGCGTCGATCGTCTGGGGAGGTTTTACTTCTGCTAAATAATGACGTAGTCGCGATTGAATCCACCTGGCTGACTGAAGTGGTCAGCCAGGTAATGCGACCCGATGTCGGGATTGTCGGAGTCAAGCTGATTTACCCGAATGAACGTATTCAACATGCCGGGGTCTCCCTGGGGCCTGAAAATCAGATGATTCACCACTACCTTTTCGCATCCAGATTGGATCCTGGGTATTTTGGTCAACTGACGCTGGCCCGGACTCTTTCGGCAGTTACCGGGGCATGTTTAGCAATTCGCAAGGACGTGTTCTTTGAGGTTGGCGGTCTCGATGAAAACAATCTACGGATTGCGTTTAACGACATTGATTTATGTCTCCGGACAGGAGACTATGGATATCGAATCGTTTGGACGCCTTTCGCGGAACTATTCCACTTAGAATCGGCCTCGCGTGGCCTCGATGATAGGGATGCTGAAAAAAGGGCGCGTTTTCACAAAGAGTGGCGATTTATGCGCGAGACTTGGGGCATGATGCTTGAGTGTCATGATCCGTTTCACAATCCGAACGTTCGATTTGCTGGACCGCTGACTGAAATTCCCTCTCTACCGAGACGGCGTAGACCCTGGTACGAGGAAGTTGAGGCATCTGCGCCTGAACAGAGATGAAAATACTTTCTTGGAATTTACTATGAAAACTCAGTTGGTAGAAACGTGTCTTGAAAAGCTGGAAATCATTTGTGCCCGACCCTTAGATCCGCTTTTCTGGGCTTCGTCTCGAACTGGAGTGACCAGCAGTTGGTATGGCCATGTCCCTTTCGCGCACTGGTTAATCAGTGAGGTAAAGCCTGCGACCCTGGTAGAGTTGGGTACTCATAACGGAGTATCCTATTCTGCCTTTTGTGAAGCGGTGCGTCTGGGTCGACTCAGAACTCGCTGCTGGGCAATCGACACTTGGCGCGGTGACGAACAATCCGGTTCTTACGGAGAAGACGTTTATTGCGACTTTCGCCGCTTTCATGATGAGCGCTTTGGCGCATTTTCAGAGCTCTTGCGCTGCACTTTCGACGAGGGTTTGGCATTTTTCGCGGACGGCTCCGTCGACTTGCTGCACATCGATGGGCTGCATACGTATTCTGCAGTCAAACATGATTACCAGGCATGGTTGCCGAAGCTCTCGGACTCTGCCGTGATTCTCTTCCATGATACAAACGTGAGGGCCAACGGGTTTGGAGTTTGGCAGCTCTGGGAAGAACTCGCCATTCAATTCCCATCTTTTGAATTTCTTCATGGGCATGGCTTAGGCGTGCTCGCTGTCGGTCGTACCGCTCCCCCTTCTGTGGCGGCTCTATGCGCGATCGAAGATGAGGGAATTATCCAGACTCTTCGGCAGCGATTCGCAATTTTGGGCGAGCGTTGGATCGCTTTGGACGAACGAATCAAGCTTGAACAACTCCAGCATGGCAGTATCGACATGCGTGATGCGCAGATAGAATCTTTGCGTTCTCGGCTGGAAGCTTCCGAAGCTGAGCTTAGAAAGCAGGCAGCAAAGTTAGCGGTCGAACAGCAACTCCGAGCGCGGGCGGCACAGCGCTCAGCTCAGGCGCGCGCTGACGCCGTCAATGCGACTTTTCGAGCCGTGAACGCAGAATCGCAGGTGGTACGAAAACGGGCTCAACTGCCGAATAGCGGGTCTCGCGTCGTTTACATCTCGGGTGAGCCGAAAGCCGCTGGACATTTTTATCGCGTTCTCCGCTATGTGGAAACGATGAGGGCCTTAGGCTTCGCCGGATCATGGCTGCCGCAGGAAGAGATCTGTCAACGCTTGGAAGAGATCGGAAATGCTGATCTGGTGGTTTTCTGGCGGGTTCCCTGGAACGACGATGTAAAGACCGCGATCGAGCTTAACCGCAAAGCTGGCGGAAGACTCGCGTTTGATATCGACGATTTTTTAATCGATCCTGCCTTTGCTCGCGTTGAGATAATCGATGCGATTCGGACAAGCAGTTTATCTGAAGAAGACTGGAAGACGCAGGTTGGACGCTGGCAAACCACCATGTCGAATGTGGATGTTTGCATCGTCCCAACTGAAGAGCTTGCCGCAGAGGTGCGGCGTTTTCGGCTTCCTGCGTTAGTGCTGCCAAACGGCTTTGATTGCCGAACATACGAGCTTTCTCGCTTAGCGGTGGGGCATCGGAAACAAAGAAAGGACGATGAGCTGATTCGCATCGGGTACGCCAGCGGTACGAAAACGCACCAGCGCGACTTCGCGGTTGCTGCCGATGCAATCTCGCAAGTATTGCGAGAGCGCAGTCAATGCAGACTAGTTTTGTTCCGGGACTCTGAGCTGAACAGTCCAACGCTGGAATTAACCGAGTATGAAGGCTTTGAAGATCTTCAGTGCCAGATTGAGTGGAGAGAATGTGTTCCGATGACATCGTTGCCCGAAGAACTGGCCCGGTTCGATATCAGCATTGCTCCATTAGAGATCGCTAACCCTTTTTGTGAATGCAAAAGCGAGCTGAAATTTTTTGATTCCGCGCTGGTCGACGTGCCCACCATTGCTTCTCCCACTGGCCCTTTTCGGCGAGCCATTCAGAATGGGAGCACAGGGTTTCTCGCTGAGAACCGGGAAGATTGGTATCGCATGTTGTTGCAGTTGGTGGACGACCACGAGCTTCGGCGACAGATCGCTCGAGAGGCACACAACGAGTGCTTAGCCAGATTCGGGGAGTTGCGACGCATTAATGACACTTTGTCAGTGTTACCAAAATTATTGGGCAACGAACGGTTTGCCAGCCACATGTTTTGTCCGCGCCGACGAGAAGCATCTCTCGCAACACCGGCTGTGTCTCGAGTAACCCCGAAAATAATTTTCGAGTCCGATCAGCTGAAGTCCTCGGATTTGTCGGCGATTTTGGTCTGGACCGCCGCGTCGGCAAATCTCGAGGAGGCGATCGGTAATTGTCGGATGCAATCGTCCGAACTGCTGGATTTGATTGTCGTTTCTGTCGGCTTAGCGCCGAGCGTTCTTGAGAGCGCTCTTTCTCAGCTGAAAATGAATCAGACTCACTTTAACAGAATAAAGATGCTGGTGGTTGGTGGCGGAGAGGATCCAAGAAATGTGGGAATTGATTCGGCAGAAACGCCTTTCGTACTTGTGTTCGGCGACAGGGCTCCGCTGCCCGGTTGCGCACAACAATGCATTTCAGCCCTGAAAGACACCGGAGCGGCCGCTGCTTATCCTCGCTTGAGAAAGGCTAACAACGAAGCTGGCAGTGAGCCTAACTGCGCGCTCGATCAGGCCATGCTGATCAATCCGGCAGCCGTTTCCAGTGTCAGAGTGCTGAGGAAAGAAGCTTGGGCTGCCGTCGGGACCTATCGAATTCTCCCGGCTCCTTTTCAAGATATAGATTTTTGGTGCCGTCTGGTTGAACTCGGCATGTGGTGCACCGCCGTTGGAGACACGGCCTTGGAACAGGCCCAATCCTCTCAGGAAAAACAGACCGCGAACCCAGACAGCATCGATCAAGCATCTCGAGAGGTGCGTTCTTCCTTTCCCTGGTTAAAAATCGTTTCACCAAACCGTGAGAGTTTCTCTATCCAGCGTTCGGAACCTCGGACCGAAGTCTTATCATGACGGTGACTGAATGCGATATTCCGGCGGTCAGGCACATCGAAGTACGCCGGTTCGAGGATGCGCGAGGCTCATTTGCCGAAACCTGGAGTGACCGGGCGTTTCGTAAATACGTGGATAACAGCACCTTCGTTCAAGACAACCATTCCATTTCAGAGCACCGAGGGACAATTCGCGGATTGCACTTCCAGAAACCTCCTTTTGCTCAAGGCAAGCTGATCTGGGTCGTACGCGGTGCCATCCTGGACCTTGCGGTGGATATTCGGAAAGGCTCGCCAACCTTCGGCCGTTACGTGGCGAAAACTTTAAGCGCATGCGATGGAAGACAACTCTGGATCCCCGCGGGTTTTCTTCATGGATTCTGTACGTTGGAAGATAAAACGGAAGTGTTCTATAAGGTCACTGACTTCTATAGTGCGGAGCACGATGCAGGGGTTCTCTGGAACGATCCGGATTTGGCAATTCCATGGCCGGTTGAGCTATCGTCCGCTGTGCTCTCCGAAAAAGACAAACGGCTACCTCGACTTCGAGACTTGCCTGCCTTTTTCCGCTATGACGGATAACCATTTTTCCTTTCGGCGAGTTGTTGTCACGGGAGGCGCCGGCTTTATTGGATCTTCCGTGTGTCGTCACTTGGTTCGCCATAGCTCAGCCGAAATCTTCAACTTCGATAAGCTGACTTACGCTGGTAATCTGGAGTCGCTGCGTGAGGTCTCCGGCGACGGGCGCTACCATTTCCAAAGGGGCGATATCACCGATAAATCCGCAGTAGAGAAGCTTTTTGCGGAAGTCGCTCCGGACGCATTGATCCATCTGGCTGCCGAAAGTCATGTGGACCCGTCAATCACCGGATCGCGCAACTTCATCGAGACTAACATCTTGGGTACCTACACGCTTCTAGAGTGTGCGCGGCATTACTGGAGCGGCTTGAACGCGGAAAGGCAAAATGTGTTCCGCTTGCTCCATGTTTCCACCGACGAAGTCTATGGTTCGCTCGGGTTTGACGGTTTTTTTACGGAAAACACCGCCTATGATCCCTCGTCACCGTACGCGGCCTCGAAGGCCGCGGCCGACCATTTGGCGGTTGCCTGGCATCGCACCTACGGTCTGCCGGTCATTGTTTCCAATTGTTCAAATAATTACGGACCGTTTCATTTCCCGGAAAAATTGATCCCCCTCACAATTTTGAATGCGCTCGAGGGAAAACCTCTGCCATTGTATGGTGACGGTTCAAATGTGCGAGACTGGCTTTACGTCGAGGATCACGCCAGGGCGCTGTCGCTCATTGCGGCAAACGGCCGGCCGGGTCAGACATACAATGTCGGCGGCCGAAACGAGAGAACTAATCTGCAGGTTGTGGAGACAATCTGCTCGATTCTCGATCAATTGCGTCCGGAGGGTTCTCCTCACCGGCGCTTGATCACGTTTGTTACCGATCGTCCTGGGCACGATCGACGCTATGCGATCGATGCGACCAAGCTCACGAGCGAGCTTGGATGGCAGGCCCGAGAGAACTTTGAATCGGGTGTTGCGAAAACGGTTCGTTGGTTCCTGAACAATGAATGGTGGTGGCGACCCTTGCGAAAGAACGTCTACGCCGGCCAACGTATTGGTTTGTTGAGCGAGGAGAGCTGCGGATGCGGATTGTTGTGACCGGCACCAAAGGGCAAGTAGCCCAGGCATTAGTCAGCGCGGGCGGAGAATCGGAGGTAATCGCGGTGGGTAGGCCAAGCCTTGATCTCACTGATCCGGAGAGCGTTCGAAGTGCGTTGATGAGTGCCGAGCCAGATGTGTTGGTAAACGCTGCCGCCTATACAGCAGTTGACCGAGCCGAAGGCGAGTCGGAGCAGGCGTTCGCCATCAACGCGCGAGGAGCGGGCGCAGTAGCGGAAGCAGCCCGCGAGTTGCAGGTGCCCGTCATTCAACTTTCCACCGATTACGTTTATGACGGAACAAAGACAGAACCTTACGTGGAAGCCGACCGGGTCGCGCCCTGTAACGTGTATGGAGCGTCCAAGTTGGCGGGGGAAGATGCTGTCCGGGCGGCCACGCCGAACCATGTGATTCTGCGGACCGCCTGGGTATACTCCCCGTTTGGTAAGAATTTTGTCCGTACGATGCTACAGTTGGCTCAAACGAAAGAGGAGGTACGCGTCATTGCAGATCAACGGGGCTGTCCGACTTCAGCTCGGGAGATTGCGCGAGCGATAGTTTCCGTTGCTCAGCGGTTAGGTCACGACTCGAATCCGTCGCTCCGCGGGATCTACCACTTGGCAGGGAGTGGCGAGACCACCTGGGCCGACCTCGCAGACACGATTTTTTCTCAAATCGAACGAAAGTGGAAACGGCGGCCGGCGGTGCGACGAATTAGCACGGAGGAGTTTCCCACTCCCGCCCGACGACCGCAAAACTCTCCGTCTGAACTGCGACAAGCTGAAAAGGGATTACGGTATCAATATACCTGACTGGCAGGAATCTTTGCGCGTCTGTTTGGAAGAGATTGATGGCGCGACAAAGCCTTGAAAGCCTTCCTATTTCCAAAGGGATGGAAGTTGTTGAACCTGATTATCGCACTCTGGCTGCCGCTTCCTGATTAGCAATGCGAGGTATTATTTTAGCCGGTGGCACCGGCACTCGGCTTTATCCGGTGACTCTTGCTGCCTCAAAGCAGCTTTTGCCGGTTTATGACAAACCGATGATTTATTACCCCCTCAGCGTTTTGATGCTCGCCGGAATCAGAGAAATACTCGTTATCTCGACTCCGACCGACCTGCCGCAGTTTCGGCGTTTGCTCGGCGATGGCGCGCGATTGGGAATAAGCTTCTCCTATGCAGAACAACCGCAACCGGGCGGCTTGGCCCAGGCGTTTATCATTGGCAGAGATTTTGTTCAGGGAAAATGCTCTGCTCTGATCCTTGGTGATAATATTTTCTACGGTCATGGATTGCCTGAGCTGCTGGGCCCCGGTAAAATCAACCCAACGGGTGCCACCGTTTTTGCCTACCACGTCAATGATCCGGAGCGTTACGGTATTGTCGAATTTAATGCGGCCGGCCGCGCTGTCGCTATCGAGGAAAAGCCGATCGTGCCCCAGTCAAATTGGGCAGTCACCGGGTTATATTTCTATGACGAGCAGGTCGTAGAAATTGCCGGGCCAGTTAAAACCTTCAGGCCGGGGTGAATTGGAAATAACCGATGTCAATCGTGCATATCTTGAGCGGGGTCAGCTCAGCGTGAAGCGGATGGGTCGGGGTTTTGCCTGGTTTGACACCGGTACCTACGACAGCTTACTGGAGGCCTCAAGCTTCGTGCAGACACTGGAAAAACGTCAGGGGCTTCGCATTGCTTGCCCTGAAGAAATAGCCCATCAGCAGGGCTTCATCACTCGTGACCAGCTAATAAAGCTCGGAGAACAATTCGCGAAAAGCGGTTACGGGAAATACCTGCTCAGCGTTGCCCAGGAGGACCACTGACTTTGCCAATTGACGAACGTCTCAGCGGGCCGGATTGAGTGCCGTCGCCTTGCCGGTCCGTTCAGTTTCGCAACGTCTTCTCTTAAATCAACTGCAATTGGAGTTAATTGGTCGGATCGATGATCGGACGGGACGGCGTCTGCGGCGCTCAAGATCCAGTCAGTTTGAGTGCGTATCTCGAGGAGCGAGCGTTTCAAGAGATCCATACGTCGAGCGGCTAAATCCTGATCTGTCATATTCGCTGCGACGTTCATCCCGCCGCGCTTGAGCCAGGCGTAAATTCGCAACCGCTCGCATCAGTAATGCGATCCACCAGCCAATCTGTCTGTTTTAATCTTGCTAGTTCTAGCATTATCAATTCGAAGCGTGCCGGTACAAATCGCCAAGCGTGGAGATCAACATAGTCTTCTCCAATTCGATCGAGTTGAACAACGCAGTAGCTTGATCGAGCGTATGAAAGAAGGTGAGTTCTTTGATTGGGTGTTGCCCCCAAGCTCCGACGCCGTCATTCGCCACTACATACGCCATATGCTCGAATGCCGTTTGACATCTGTGCCGAGATCTTAGCTCTCTATGAGCCGCCAGCGCCTGGCCAGTCGTGCTCAATGCCTGAAAGTAGTCAAAGCAGTAACGCTTGTCCGGAATGGCAAGCACAACAGTGCCTTGTGGTTGCAACAAGGTTTCCGCGGCATTAAAAAAGGCCAGCAGATCTGGGGTGTGCTCAATGACGTGACTCGCGATGAGCGCGTCAAAGGTTCCGTGGAGGTGAGGCGGTACGGCATCGATCAGGGCGCCGCCCGACCAGACAAAGTCGACTTCCTCGATCCGATCCACCTCGACACCCCGATGACCGCGATACTTTGTGACCAGTCCTTCGCGCGTTAGGTGATCAAGCACCTGAGCATTCCAACCATCGGCTTTCGGAGCAACTGGGTTAAAGCTCGGTCCAATTTCAATAATGCGGGCTTGGCGCGGAATTCTCGAAAGAAGTATTTCATTTCGGCTGGACATAGGACGGGACGTTCGTTTGCGTGGTACGCTATTTTCGCGCGATTGGGAAAGCAAATGAAACGTCAGATGGGTTTGAGGGACTCGGCTGGGTGGAACAGTTGGGCCTCGACGATTTCAGGTTATCGGTGGGCTGGTTACCGGGACAAAACATGCCTGCGCAGTGCTTTTCGGATCAACTCCGAAGCGCTTACGAAAATTCGGTCTTGCGATGCTCATCCTGGCCGCTTACTCGCCCATTGATCCTAAAGAGCGGGCTAAGGTTCCCTTCCAAACGAGTTTTCGTGTCGGATCGTACTGAGGCGTGTCGGATGGCAAGATTTGTTTGATACGCTTTGGGCACCCCGTTTGTGCGCACTCAACCGTTCGGGTCGAAGCCAGCGATTACACTTCTGGTCTCCGACTCTGGATAGAATGCCTCTTGACCCCGGAGGAACATGCCTCCGTGCCTTTTCCAAAACGCTTGCATTAATGATTACTCGATCAAGAATCAACCACAACAGAAAAAAGCGAAAAGGGCTTAACGTTCCCGAAAGTGACGTTCACGGTGAACCACGATACATGAAAGCGACAGAGAACACGTCCTGCATTCTACGTGAGCCGACGAGGCGACCGATTGGCAATTTCCCCTCAGTGAGCGCGTTTCTTTGCATTGGAGTGCTCAGCCTTTGTCCACTGTACATTATCTTAAGGCACGGAGCTAATGCCCCATTTTGCGACGAATTGAGAATCCCACCCCTCGTCGAGGCCCTCAAAAATGGCCGAGCGAATCTTGATTTGTTCTGGGCCCCCCACAACGAGCATCGCATACTAATTCCCCGGATTCTATTCGCTGTTACAATCCTGGTCTTTGGGTACAACTCAAAGGGGCTGATGCTTCTATCTTGGATTATCGCTGTTGTTTCTGTAGCTTTTTTGATTCTTTGTTGGCGAAGATTATTCAATCCCTTGACTCGCTGGTTATGGCTTACCGGAGTCGCGTTAACGTCCCTGCTGATGTTTTCCCCGATTCAGAGTGAAAACTGGCTTTGGGCATTCCAGCTCACTTTTTTTTGCGTGAACGCTGCTGTCGTTATAAGTCTTTGGGCAGTGTCATCTGATATCTCATTGGGGAAAAAGATCATTCTAGTCAGCTTGGCCGCTTGCGGTGCAAGCTTATCCGCTGCCCAGGGACTAATGGTCTGGCCGGCGGTACTAGTGACATTCTTCTTGAGTACAGATCGCAGTAGAAAGGCTTTGTTCGCTGGATGCTTTTTGCTTTTAGTAATGGTAATTTTATTCTCTCTCTATTTCACAAACTACCCGACGCATAATGTAGGGCAACTCGATCTAAAGATCGCGATAACCCAGCCAAGATTGGTGTTGTTTTACTTTTTCGGACTGCTGGGTTCGCCACTGGTGTTTTGGCTACCGACCGAGCAGGAGGCTTTTTTTTCTTGCCTCCTCGGAAGCATGTTGGTTTTCACGTATTTCTACCTTGCGATTCGGGCAGTAATCCAGGGGCAGCGCAAAAGAGCAGCTCCGTTTATTGGCCTAGGTATTTTCGTGTGTTCATTCGGCGTTGTCACGACGATTGGGCGGTCCGGCTTCGGCTTTAATAGAGCTGTGGTTAGTCGGTACACAACACATGAAATTCTGCTTGTAATCGCAGTTCTAGCCTTAAGCTATTTGCTAGTTTCCTCGCGGAGACGCGAGTTGAAGCAGAGCATCCTTTGTACGGCCTTCCTAGCGATTGCGAGTATGGTACTACCAAGCTATAACGAGGTCTTACACAGTAGGCATCCGGAGAAAAAGGCCAGGTTGCAAGCGAAGGAGTTAATTCCTTTTCTGCTTTATTTTGATCCTAGGGCGGATGGTGTGCAGAACGGTCCTTTTTATGCCCTGCTCCCGATACCTCATTTTAAGATGTTTCAGTCGTTACTTGTCTACGCGCAAATAACCAATACACCAGTTAAGACCGACCTCCACGATTCTACGAACAGCGACACTGTTGTCGGCGCATGCAGGTTAGCAACGTTACCCGGCTGTCCGGGAATGGCAGCCGAGGGCGTACTAACAAGCGCTCGGACTCTACGGGTAAAATATGTATTTTTAAGATTCAAGGGACAGGTAAAATTCATTGCCGCAACCGCGGTGCGGCCCGAAGAACCGACTCCGACCGAGGAAACGTATCGTTGGCAAACTTGCTTGCCCGCGGTGAACACATCCAGGAAGGGCGATGCTCTTGAAATGGCTGTCTTTACGAAAGAGCGAATACGTTCGTACAAGTAAGTCCTCAAAAATAGCCCGAATGGGTCGAACAGGCGGGTCTTTAGTGAGACAGCGATCGCTGGCAAGAGCTGGCCGCGGCTTACGACGAGGTGCCATATTACCGGAAGCGTAAGGACTCAGAAGCTTGCCCTGCCTCAGATACGGCCAACGTAGTCAGTCAGCGCATCGGTATGAACCTCCCCTTGATTTGACGGACACGGGAACGCAAGAGAAGAGAAAAAAGGAACCCGATGTCAGAAAAGAAGCCAGAGAAAGTGTTCAGCGCGGAGCTCAACCGCCGGGCGGTGGATCTGTTGATTCATAGCGGCAAGGCGCAAGCGCGGGTGGCCCGCGGAAAATGGGCTGTAGCGAGTTGAGCCTGAGGCTCTGGAAGAAGAAGTATTTGCAAGGTGGGCACCGGCCAACGTTTTCCGTTTTTCGGGGCAAGTACAAACATACACATGTAAGAATTTTTGAGACGATTTGAAGCGGAGTAAAGGGTCGCTCGCAGGTGAATCCTGGACACTAGCAAATCTGAGCGGTGGTGGTATGACGATGTCGAATTGCGCTTCACCAAAGGAAACTCGATGAATCTGGAGCAACAAGAGAAGACCCGCGCGTTATCGATCCACAAGACGAGCCACGATCTCTACCGAAGGGCAGGGATCGCTTTATTGCTTTTTTTCGCGCTGTTTCCGTTAATCCTAATTCTAAGAATGCGAGTCAACGTGCCTTTCCAGGACGAGTTTTCGTGTCTGGCCGTAATGAAGGCGTTTCGGACGGGGCAGGATTTGTTTAATACCCTGTGGGCACCCCACAATGAGCATCGACTGTTCGCATCGAAGCTTGCGCTTGCTTTTCTGATCTCCGGCTCTGGATGGAATTCGTTATTGATCATGATCGTGTCCTGGGCATCGGTCTGTGCGACTAGCTTAGTGCTGTACAGGCGCTTCGCTTCGATGTTTGATCCTTCATCGCCTCGACTCTGGTTGCTTACCCTGGCGATTTCCCTCGCGCTTTTTTTTCGCCAAGTTCAGAGAGGAAAACTGGCTGTGGGCCTGGCAGCTCTCCTTCTTCCTTGCGCAGGTCACGGTCGTACTCAGCATATTGACCATCACTGAAAAGACGCTTGCTTTGCCCGCGCGCCTTGCACTTTGCCTTGTGCCGGCGCTTACAGCCAGCTTTTCGGCTTTACAAGGACTTATGGTCTGGCCGGCGCTTTTGGCCGCGGCACTTCTCGCTGAGTCTACCGTGCGAAGGAAGGTGGTTGCCGGCGCGGTTTTAAGTACTGCTGCAATCTTCGTATTTTTTGTCTATCGGATCGGGTATACGACGCCTTCCGTCGGCCACCTCAGCATCGGCGAGATTGCCTCGAAACCCGCTGCTTTCGGTTTTTATTTGTTTGGGCTGCTCGGAGCGCCAATTGCATTTTGGGTGCCGCCCGATTTGCGAGCACTCGTTTCCTTGGGCGCAGGCTGTATGCTCTTTACAGTGTTCCTGTATCTATGCGCCTTAATCTTTTGGCGACATCGATCGTTGACAGAGGCGGCGCCCTGGATCGCTCTGGCCGTTTTCTCCTTTGCATTTTGCGTAATCACCACGTATGGAAGAGCTGGCTTCGGCATTGAAACGGCCGCCATCGTCAGCCGTTACACCACCCACGAGCTCCTGTTCACGGTGGCAGTCCTTGCGCTGGGATACCTGGCAACAAGTGGACCGTCCGCGCTCGTCGACCGGAAGAACGCCTTTGGCAAAAATGCCATACCGTTCTGCTGTGCCTGATCGGCTTTCTGACGTTTCTTGGATACGTTGATGGATTCAAGCAGCCGGGTAATGATAGAAAGGAAAGGGCTTTGGCAAAAATGTTGATGCCGTTGTTCCCATACTTTGATTCCAGCGTCGATGGCTCAAAGACCGGCCCTTTTTTTGCCCTTATGCCGGTGCCAGGCTGGAAAATCTTTGATTGGTTACTGCGTCCGTATAGCGATCTGGGCTACGTTCATCTGAAAAACGCCAGCTTTACCAAGTCAAGCGTTCCGTTGTCCGGCCGATATGCCATTTCGCCGGAACTGAGCAGCGGGGCGGGAGAAGCAAAGGTCACGGGCACTCTCATCAGCGAATCGCCGGTGGCGTTCGCCGTTGTTTTCTTGAAGCCAGCGGGCTGGCCGAAATTCATCGGGGCTGCGTCCCTGCATCTGGCGAACTCATCTGGTCGGAAAGAACAATTTCGTTGGCAGTGCTCGTTACCGGCCAAATCATTTTTGACTGATGGTCGCCCACTTGAACTCTGGATCTATGACGAAGCGTCGAAATGGTTTGTTGAAGCGGATTAGCTTTATCGAACGTGTTCTGGTTGAATTTCAAGCTTTTGACGTGATGAGAGAACTCGAGGGACGGGCTTTATTTGGGAATTGTTAGGACGCCGCCAAAACTTGAAAAAACTTCCTAGAATTCAGCCGGCGTCATACATTACCGTTCGAAGAATTCTCCAAGGACAGGAAATGTCAGGACTGGGCTCTCCGGCTCGCGCTTTTGCTAATCTCGACGAACCGTTGGAGGGCCGCAATTTCGCCGGGGAGTATGTCTGCCTCGATGGCTGGTGTTTTTTTGAGGATAGTCCCCTGACAGGTTTCCTCGCAACCTGGCAGAGTTTGGAACTCCCGATTTGCTCCCAGCTTGATGGTGCGCGTCCGGATGTTTTTCAAATGTTTCGGAATCAGCATGCGGCGCACAGTGGCTTTCGAATCCATTTCTTTACTTACAGCATTCCTGAGGTCGAGTTCCCAGTTACGCTTTCCGCTTGTGCTTTGGACGGTACGGCTCAGCCAATTGCGGTCATTCAATTAATGCGTACGGAACTTCACCAAGCAAGGCGGCTCAGAGGCAGAAAAAGCAAGCTATTTCCAATTGGCATCGCCGGCGCTGGACGAAGCGGAACGACCTTGCTGATGCGCTATTTTGATGCGCATCCTCAAATTGTGACCCACCGTGATTACCCTTTCGAGCGGTCCCTTCTTAACTTGGATGTGCATCGGTTTCATGAGCTCACACTTCCAGTAGCACACAATCGCGTGCGTTACCCGGATAGAGACTTTGCTACCCATGAATGGCGAAACGATCCGCAGGCATTTCCCGAGAACTTCGGTATCGACTCCATCGAAGGAAAGTGGCTTCTCACATTACAATTAAATACCGCCGCCTATTTGCGAAAATGTACGGAGGATCATTACAAAAGAATCGCCGGTGCGCACCACAAACGAGCCGCGGCATTTGCAGAAAAGTTGTCCCGTTTTGACCACCAGTATCTGGAGTTCCTGAAGATCTATGACAGGGGTCGCTTGGTCATCCTTGTGCGCGATCCGAGAGATCGGTTTATTTCCCAACGCGATTTTGATCGGAAACGGGGTTTTGCCGGCGGCTGGTATATCGATTCGGATGGTACTCTTGGGGGATTTCTGAAGAAGCTGAAACAGGAGTTATGGATGGACGCGCTCCTTCTGCGTCGATTTCCGGACCGAGTGTTCGTTATTCGATATGAAGATTTGGTTCAGGACCCACAGACCACTCTAGCAGAGTTGTTGTGCAAGCTTTCGCTTTCCTGCAACCGACCGCTGATCGAGCGCATGAAGGCAGAGATCGAGCGGACCGACCGGGAGTATATGGATCACCGAACAAGTGCGGAGCCGCAAAAATCGATCTCTCGCTGGAAAATGGAACTGGATCCTGAATTTGCTGCCGCGTTTTCAGCCGTCCTAGGCGGTGAATTGAGCGCATTCGGTTACGAGATGGATCCGAACGCGGGACAGCCAAGCGAAGCTTTGCTCCAAAGCCGTTTAATATATACCGCAGCTGGAACGCGCGGATCAGAGCCATGACGTTTTGCGATCCTGTGCTTCTTAAGCCTGGTTCCTGGCTCTCAGGTATCTACTTCCTGAGTGAGGAATTTCGGACGTCTCATATCGTGTCAGGGGTCAGTCAAAACCAGCCACTAAAGGTCGAAATTAAAGGAGTCCAAAACCGCCACTTTTTGGAACAGAAAAAGCTCCTCAGCACTGCCCGGATGCGGGAGCAATGGGGCGTGTCGAACGTCCTCAAAGCGAGTCTTCAAGTCTTCAGGAAACGATCTACACTTTATACGGCCGTGGCTGGTCCCCGGCGACATATTGCACGCTTGGGAGGGATCGCGAGACGGTTGGCCGGTATTTAGCGTTAGCAAAACCAGCCATTCAGCCATTTCGACCACCGGCGTTGAAGGCGTTGGCGAAGTAAAACCAGCAAACCAGCGTCAAAAAGCATTGGCCAATCGCCTTGAATGCAGCCTGCGTCAAGGCGCTCAAAAGCGGCACCCATCGCCTCAAAGTGCCTGAAGGGTCTGAAGAGATGAAAAGAAGTTCCGCCTGCACTAACTCAGTCCCCAGAACTCTGCGCGTTCTTTTTGCGGCAAGAAACACTGGATTGATTGCCTTGGGCATCTCGACGTAGAAAGTAGGCAGCAGTGGGTCGGCAGTTAAGACCGGTGTGGCATTGGAGCTTTATGCCCGATAGCTAGTTTGGTTCCGAGCGTTTTGGTTGTTGCATTAGCGAAGCTCCAGATCGGGTTGTTTGCCGATCTGGAGCTATCCTGTTTAGGAGATTTCTCTCTTGTATCTACCAACTCGGGCCGATGCGCTGCAGTGTGAAGAGCAAGAACAACATCTTAAGCCCAAGAGAGGTATGGCAAAGAAAACCACGACCAAGCCGAAAGAACAAATCAAAAACTCACCGGGAGTGTTCTGGAACGGATCAATCTCAAGGCCGCAGGAATCGATATCGGGGCGAATTTTCACCTGGTGGCCATTTCCGAAGACCGCGGCTCAGAAAAACGGTGCGCAAGTTGGCCCTTTTACGAGCGATCTGCAGCGGATGGCTGACTGGCTGAGCGAACACCACATTGAGACCGTAGTGATGGAATCAACGGGGGTTTATTGGATACCGGTGTTCCAGATTCTGGAGCAGAGAGGGTTGGAGGTAAAATTGGTCAACGCAGCTCATGTCAAGAATCTGCCTGGACGCAAAAGCGACGTCTCGGACTGCCAATGGCTTCAACAACTCCACACCTTTGGTCTTTTAAACGGCTCGTTCCGACCCAAGGACGAGGTCTGCGTCTTGCGCAGCTTCCTGCGCCTGCGCGACACCTTGGTTAAGGACTGCAGCAGCCATGTGTTACGCATGCAGAAGGCCTTAACCGAAATGAATATCCAAGTGCACCGCGTGTTGAGCGACATCACCGGTTATAGTGGCATGGCGATGATTCGGGCGATTTTGGCCGGAGAACGCAATCCGCTCAAGCTTGCCCAGATGAAACACCCCCAAGTGAAAGCATCCACTGATCAGATCGTCAAAGCCTTACAGGGAGATTACCGAGCCGAGCATCTCTTCGCCTTGCAAACGGCCCTGGAACTCTATGACACCTACCAGCTCAAGATCACCGCCTGCGAAAGCAAGATTGAGCAACAACTTGAGCAATTCGACACTAAACTAGATTTGGAGCAAGCCCCTCGAGCAAAGCGGGGCGGCCCCAAGCACGGTCGGCCCAAGTTCGCCTAGCCCCTGCAGCGCCGAGCGCATCTGGCCAGCGTTTGTGGTGTCGATCTGAGTCAGTTGCCTGGCTTGAGCACCTTGGCGGTGGAAGTCATCATTTCGGAAACGGGTTTAGACATGACCTGTTGGAAAAGCGAAAAACACTTTTGCTCCTGGCTTAAACTCTGTCCGGACAATCGCATCAGCGGCGGCAAACTGCTCAATTCCAGCCCCAGAAAAACCAAGAATCGCGCGGCGGCCATGTTCCGGCTGGCGGCCCAAGGAGCCATGCAAAGTAAGACGGCCATCGGCGCTTTTATCCGCCGCATCAAAGCCCGATCGGGGGCACCCACCGCCATCAACGCCGGAGCTCATAAACTGGCACGCTTGTTCTATCGCATGCTCAAGTTCGGAGCTGCCTATGTCGAGCAAGGGCAACTCTACTACGAGAAAAAATACAAAGACCGCCTACTTCACAATCTCAGCCGATGAGCCAAAGAATTCGGACTCCAACTCACGCCTCTAGACCCAGCCACGGATTTAGTTTCTTAGGAGACCGGGGCAATTTGCCCATCAAGGCTTTTTTGGAGCAAGCTCGGCCCCACCAAGTAACGAGGACGCCGAATTAAAACCCTTGCCCACAAAGTCAAAACCGCGCAACCTAATGCGCGTCTGTCGGCTAGCCGCAGGAAACGATTATCATGAACTTGTGGCCCTTATTCTTAAATCATCAGGGCAGGATCGTCCATAAATGGGTTCATTATTTCCCCATTTACGAACGGCATTTCCAAAGATATGTGAATCGACCAATGACGCTTATTGAGATTGGATGTGGCGAAGGCGGATCATTGCAGCTTTGGAAACAATATTTCGGACCCTACGCAAGAATAGTGGGGTTGGACATCGACCAGAATGCAAAGAAATTTGAGGAAGATCAGATCCATGTCCGCATTGGCGATCAATCTGGACGAACAGTTTCTGTCGTCGGTAAGCGACGAGGTTGGACCGGCGCAGATCGTTATCGACGACGGTAGCCACCTCATGGACCACATCGCTGTATCGTTCCAATGTCTATATCCCAGGATAGCACCGGATGGCGTTTACCTGGTGGAAGACCTTCACACAGCCTACTGGGAGGAATATGGTGGCGGGTTCCGCAAGCCGGGAACTTTCATCGAATTTTGCAAGGATTTGATCGACGAGTTAAACGCAGAGCATAGCCGCGGATCCGTGAATGAAACGCAGTTTTCGAAAACCACCTTGTCAATGCACTTTTATGATAGCGTGGTCGTATTCGAGAAGGGCAGTTATGGTCGAAAATATGCCCCTCAGATAGGGACACGGCGGGAACGCTAATCCATGCGCACCGGGATGACGCCTCGCGATGTTGATTTTTTCTGGTATCCAGTTGAAAGCTTCGTCTCGCTGCCTTCAGCTGATGTGAAGATGTGAATAATAATGATAACGTTGAGGCAGGAGCCACGTGGTGTTAGTTTTTCCAACATTTCGGAGATAATGACTTTCCACTTTTTGGAGCGCGCCGTTGAGTCTCGAGGTCAAAAACCAGCTCAAACCTCACTTTTCAACAATAGTGCTTCGCCAAGCCACAGTTGCTAATTGTCTGGCTCCAACGGCTCGGCCCTACGCTTCAATGTCCCGGCGGGTCGGCGGTTCGAGAAAAGGCTCGAGGCTAACCCTCGAGCTACGGACAACGCTTAAATAACTCACGGCTATGTTGAACATTGAGATTTGACCGCTCGCTCGTACCCTTTCCTTAATGCTCTATTATATACACATTCCAAAGACAGGAGGGACGTCGCTCCGATCTTTTCTAAGAAGTACAATTTACGGCGACAAGTTGTGCGAAGTATATTCCGATATCGGATATTGGAATGCGGCAGAGTATCGGGAGAGCGTAAAAGATCGAGAAATATTTTACGGTCATTTTACTTTTGGATTCCATAAATTACTGAATGATAAAGCTCCATCCTATGTGACCGTTCTTCGAGATCCGGTTGCCCGGGTATTGTCACTTTACAAACATAATAAGTTTAACCCAGATGCTCGCTGGTATGCGATAATCAATCGGGAGAATCTCTCCGTTTGTGATTTTGTTGAATTGTGTTTAACCCATGGAACAAACAATCATATGGTTCGAATATTGTCGGCGGATTATGGTCGGTTGACCCGAATCAAACATAAGGCTCTCAATTTCTACTCAACTTTCATGTCGAATAAAAAGACTTTTCAAATTAAATCGCGCCGCGTGTTGCTGCAGGCGTACAGGAATATCGACCGTCATTTTCTTTTTACTGGAAGCACCGAACGTTTAAAGGACGTAGCAGCGTTTGTTGCGGATTTGCACGGGATCAAAATGGATAACATATCCATTCCGATTGAAAATATTTCGATTGCCGAGGGTTTGACGCTGGATCGGTCGACCCGCATGGCAATTGAGAACAGCAATGAATTGGATCTGGAACTATACAACAGGATTTCTAGTTTCTAGTCGCAACGGATGGATAAAAGGAGGTGGCGTGACGTGATTCGCGCAAACGCTACCGAAAGGAAGGAGAGTTTGCTCTGCCCGTGCTATTATCGGTGTCTCTTCAACGCCGACTTTCTGTTAGCCATTCTCCCCGGCAGGCACTGAATATCCGCACCAAAAGATGTCTTCGGGGTTGAACGGGCGATCTGGATTGTTAGATTGGCGAGTTTCTTATGCAGCGATTCTCTGACGGAGGCACGGAGTTAAGAAGCCTTCGTCTTTAATGGCTGATGTCTACACAATCTCAAAAGCAAAAAGAGCTTACCGAAATAATTGGCTAAATGCTTCTTTAGTAAGCGTCACGCCTAGCACCTCTGTTCGAGTGGGCGGAAATGTCGTAGGAGGATTGCATGACATTTGCCGCGGAGGAACCCGAACAAATCTTAAGTCAGGACGCGCAGGGTCGTGTGCTGGTGAGGCGGGAACGCCGTGAGTCGCTGTTGGCGGAGTACGATCGCAGCGGGATGAGCGGGGTAAAGTTTGCGCAGTACGTCGGGATCAAATACTCCACCCTGGCCTACTGGCTGCAGCGCCGGCGACAGAAGCAAAAGTCGTTGATAAAAGCTGGCGGGGACACAGAACCGGGCAAGCGCAATGGAGCCTGGATTGAAGCGGTGGTTCAGCATTCTATGGGCCTCGCTTGCCGGCAGGAGCCTTAAAGATTTGCTTTGCTGGAGGGGCTTACTGTCAGATCAGCAGCGCAGGGGAAGCGGCTTTGGCTGCGGAGCTGCTTGGTCGGCTCGGCGCAAAGCGATGATCAGCTTTAGCGGAAGCCTGCGGATCTTTTTGTTGGTGGAGCGCTGCGACATGCGCAAAGGCTACAATGGTCTTTCCGGGCTGGTGAGCAGCAGTTTTGGGGAGGATCCTCGCAGCGGAGCGCTCTACGTGTTTTGTAACCGGCGTCATACCCGGATCAAGGTGCTTTACTTTGACGGGACCGGGTTATGGGTTTTGAGCAAACGACTGGAACGGGCACCTTTAGTTGGCCCAAGCCGAGCCAGGTAGAAAGTTCGACCTTGAGGTTGAGTCCGGAAGCCTTCGCGATGCTCACCGATGGAGTGGACTTGCGCGGGGCCAAATTGCGTCCCTGGTATGAACGGGAATAGCGGAAAAAACGCGATTTATTTTTGAAGAAAAAGGTCGCTATTTTCCAGGAGATTTGGCACTATAACTAACAGTGTCAGAAGACGTTAGACTCCAGGAACTCATCGCGCAAAAAGACGTTCAGATCGGGCACCTCCAAGCCGAGAATGAGCGACAGAGTCAGGAGATCAAGCTGCTCAAGGAGAAGATCGATTTACTCATCCGACGCCTCTTTGGAGCCAAGAGCGAGAAGCTCGATGCGGCTCAACTGGAGTTGCTCCTCAAAGGGATCGACTCGGGAAAAGCCGACGCCTCCGCTGAAAAGGCGGAGGCTAGTCCCATCGTCGAAAGTTTAAAGCCGACCGCTAGGCGCGCCGACAAGAATCAACGCAGAGAACGCTGGCCAGAGGATCTGGCGGTCGAACAAGAAGTCATCGAGCCTGAGGAAGTCAAAGACGATCGAGAGGCGTTCCGCTGTATCGGAGAAGAAGTCACCGAAATGCTCGACTACCAGCCGGCGAAGTTTTTCCGACGCCAGATCATTCGCCGCAAGTTCGTGCGCCGAGATCAAGCTGAGGTGGCTCCCGTCATCGCTCCGTTGCCTGAAAGTCTGCAGCAGCGCTGCATTGCTGCACCAGGTTTACTGGCACAAGTGATCGTGAGTAAATATTGCGATCATCAACCGCTTTATCGCCAGGAACAGATTTACTGGGACCGACATCGGGTCTGGTTGCCGCGGCAGAGCATGGCCCGATGGATCCAACTAGCCAGTGAATGGTTAAAGCCAATCTACCGGCAGATCAAAGACCAGATGATGAGCGGGCCTTACATCCAGGTGGATGAAACGCCGATCAGGTACCTTGATCCCGGCAGTGGAAAGACAGGCCTGGGTTATCTCTGGGTGGCGCATCGGCCGGGTGAGGATGTGCTCTTTCCAGTGGTACACCACTCGAGAGGCGAAGTGTCTGGATAAACTGATCCCGATGGACTTTAGCGGTACGATCCAATGTGACGGCTATAGCGCCTACGATCACTTCGCCAGGCATCGCGCCACCGAGGGCAGGCCGGTACTGTTAGCCGGATGCTGGGCCCATGCGCGGCGTGGCTTTTACGAAGCCCTCGATCATGCGCCCAAAGAAGCCAGTTGGATCCTGATCCAGATCAGTCATCTCTACGACATCGAAAGAAGATTACGCCGTCAACAGGCTGGCTCAGCGTTGCGAGATGCTTATCGCATCAGTCAGAGCATGTCCATTTGCAACCGGATCCATCGGGTCCTGCAACGGTGGTACATGACCAGGCGCTTCCTGCCAAAAAGCGCGATGGGTAAAGCCGTCAGCTATGCATTGGCCAATGGGAGTCACTGGAGGTTATCTCAAAGAACCCGGAATCGAGATCGACAATAATCTCGTTCCAGAATGCAATCCGCCCAACCGCTCTTGGAAAGAAGAACTGGTTATTTTTCGGTGACGCCGAGGCCGGCGAACGCAGCGCGATCATCTACTCGATCATCGAAAGTTGCCGGCGTCACGGCATCGAAGCCCTACACTTATCTGCACGACGTTCTGCGGCGCTGCCATCCATGACCAATCGTCAGATTAAAGACATTGTTCCAAAAGCCTGGGCAGCCGCCAGGAGAAACACTGCACTTAGAGCAGCGTAAACATTGTAAATGTCGTAACTCAAAACTTACGACGTTTACAGTTCCTTCCAGTCAATAGCTCACTGCAAGGCGCTTGGCGTGACGCTTACTTTTGCTCCACTGGCTGGTTTTTGATTCGACCGCCGACAAACGAGGATGCGCCCGTCCCCAATACACAACTTTTGACAATATCTCTAGCAAGGATGCCGCTGACTCAATCGGATGATCCGATTTTCTAAACGCCCACTCTCTTGAGGGCTCTTTGTGATAATAACTCGGACCGGGCTAATCCGATAGCTCGGCAGGTATCAATGATCGCGCGTCTCGCGTTCTGAGATCGCGGGTTGCTGCCGTGCCGGGTCAGTTGGTGCAATGTTCTCTCCCTGCGTTCCGAGCTTTATTCCTCCTGGCCTTCCAGCGCCAGTATCTCCCTGATTGCGTTTGACCTGATTGGCTCGGTCCTCTGGCCCGACTGGGGTGCCATCGCCGGTCGGCGCCCGGCTGAAGCGCAACATGCCCGTGAGGTGCAGCAGCTGTTTTTTACTGCCCAACACACCGCCCGGGAGGAAGAGAATCAACAGCATAAAGGCTAAGCCAATGATGGTGGTGTAGTGCTGAGTGTACTGGCCGGCTATGCTGGTGAGGAGAACCGTGATAAACGCTCCGATAATGCCTCCTTCAATGGACGAAACTCCACCGGCTACGGCGGCCATTACCACCAGCATGATCTGCGAAAGGCCGGTAGTGGCTGGGGAGACGCCGCCGTAATAGAAAACGCCAAGGACACCAGCTATGCCGGCAAGGGCACCCGAAATGACTAGCGCCATCAAACGGTGAAGCCGGACATTGTAGCCAAGCGCGCCCATCCGCACGGGATCATCTCGGATTCCTTGGAGGGCGAGTCCGAATGGAGAGCGCACAATCCTCCCCAGCATAACATAGCAGGCGACGAACACAGTCAGGACCACATAAAAGAGGGGGTTGGTTTCAATGAGGGACCACCCGAAGATTGTGGGCCGCCGTATTCCCGAGAACCCATCCCATCCTCGAGTCACAGACGCCCACTGTAGAGCGACCCCGTACGAAAGCTGGGAAAGAGCGAGTGTCATCATCAAAAAGTAGATCCCTTTGGTTCGAATCGCGATCAGAGCGAACGCCATACTCAGCATTGTTGCCCCTGCCACGGCGGCAGGTATCGCTAGTGTGAACGGCCAACCGTGGATCATCACCCCCACGCCTATCACATAACCCGCCATGGCAAAGAAAGACATCTGCGCAAGAGATACCATCCCTCCATAGCCCGCCAGCAGGATGAAACTCATGGCGACAAGGGCCAGTATCAGGCTTCTGCTCGAGAGTTGCACATAATAACTGGGCAGCCAAACCGGGGCGCTAAGCGCCAACAGAGGAGTAGACCGAGCAGACTCCGTTTCATAGAGGACTCTCGGTCATTTCATTGAGCCCTTCCGAAAAGACCTTGAGGGCGAAAGGCGAGCACCACGAGCAGCGTGCCACTCAAAAGGAAAATTGAGGCACCCGCCATGTATGTGCGCCCGAAGCTGTCAACCAGTCCGACGATAAGGGCACCAATGGCTGAACCGACTAGACTGCCCATACCCCCCATGATGACGACTACAAGGGCGTAGGTAAGAATGTCGAAGTCGGTGCCCGACCCGAAGGCCAGGTATGAGCCACCAATTGTACCGCTGAAACCAATGAGTAAGCCGCCGAGCACGAAGACGAACACGAAAAGCCGGTCTATATCGATGCCGAGAGCTGATACCATCGCTCGGTTGTCGACTCCTGCCCTTATAATGCGGCCGATTTGCGTTCCGTGAAGCAGGTACCATAAACCCGCGCCTACCACCACGGCGACAAGGAGCACGAAAAGGCGGAAGCCGGGGTACTGTATAATTCCGAAATCCACAAGGGTTTTAAGTTGCTGAGGAGCTTTTAGGGTCATGGGAAGGCCTCCCCAGATCCACAGGCATAAGTCGCCGATCAAGAGCGCGCCGCCAAGGGTCAGTAATGTTTGGGGCAGGTCGCCCTCGACCCGCCGTACAAGCCATTGCAAAGCTAGAGCGGCGATGCCTACGGAGAGGGTGCCAACGAGCACAGCCAGTACCCAATTGCCTGTCTGGCGCTGCACGCTGTAGCCGATATATGCTCCGAGCAGATAGAAGGCTCCATGGCTCATGTTAACTACCCGCATAAGCCCGAATATTAGCGTAAAACCACTGGCTATGACGAACAGCAGTCCGGCATAGCTAACACCATTCAGCAGCTGCAATAAAAATTGGTCCAACGCGAAACTCTGCATCCTGGGACCTCCACACTATCGGCATCCGTTCTGCCGTGGAACCCGTTACATAACCTTCCGCTAACGTACGCTCCAGCGCCAAAGCCACGGAGGAGGCGTCGTTGAATGGACCGCCGTGTGCGAGCACGTCCGCCCCGCCACTCGCGGCTCCTCGAGCTGAGAGGCCGCTACCCACCCCTGCCACGATAACCGGTGTGCCGTTCGCCACTGCGGCACGAAGGCGGCCCATCGTCTCTGCCTTATACATTGGACACCTCCACCTTGCTCGGGTGAGACTCTTGCCACAAACGCAAAAACGTTTCAAAAGTTGAGTCCGCAAAATCTGGGTCGTTAATGTTGTAAGGGAGCTCGGTTACCGGTATATCAGGGCGCAGTTTTGACTTGATCGCCTGGAAAAGGGCGTCGTCGGCTTCGGCATCGATCCAGGGCCCGTCCGGGGGCTGCTCATACTTGTCGAGCCCTTTGAGCGGCAATATTACTGCGACCGGGCCTGTGGCCATGCTCACCTTCTCCGCAAAGATTTTTCCTAATTCTGCGCTCTCTTCCCTGTTGGTGCGAACTGCACAAACATTAAGGTTGTGTACGATGCACTTGCGCCCAGGCCTGTCGTACTTTTCAGGAACAGTTTTCCTTGGGCCAAAGTTCAACACTTCCAATGCACCCGGTACTACCACCTGAGGAATGCCTTTGCGTCCCGCTGCTTCTAAGCGATGCGGACCTGCGGGAAAGATCCCTCCGAGAAGCTCATCCACGAGTTCGCTCGTCGTGTAATCGATCACGCCATCGATAAGGTTCTCGTCGATCATCTCCTCCATGGCGCGCCCGCCCGATCCCGTCGCGTGAAACACAACAGGATCAAACCCGGCTTTCTCCAAGTGTGCCACAATGCGAAGTACCCCTGGCGTGGTGATACCAAACATTGTAATGGCTATCAGTGGCCGGACTGCTACCCGTGCAGCCAAAGGCACACCTCGCGCCATCCCGGCGGCAGCGGCCGCCGCATTCGAGAGAATCTTTCTAGATACGCGGTTTAGTCCCGCAATATCGGTTATCGAATACGCGATAGAAATGTCTCGCGTACCGACATATCCGCCCACATTACCCGAAGCCATGGTGGACACGAGCAGCTTGGGCACACCAATGGGAAGGCTGCGCATCGCGCCGCTTATTACGCTCGATCCGCCCGAGCCGGCCATCCCGAGCACGGTATCGCAGCGACCCTCGGCTAACAACCTGGAGAGGATCGCACTCACGCCCCGCTCCATTGTGGCCAAAGCTACCGCTCGAGTATCGCTCCCCTCACGAGTGAAGCGCAGTTCTTGAAGACTCGCTCCACCTGCGCGAGCTACCTCGTCAGCCGTAAAGTTGGGCGTGAATGGAGGTTCGCCCAGCACGCCGAAATCTACTACTACCGGAGTCACTCCGGATGCCTGGAGACAGGCCTTCACGAACCCGTACTCCGGCCCTTTCGTATCGAGCGATCCTACAAGCACGACTGTTGGGGTCATTAGTCCTCCTCACCACAGGTTCCGACCTGAGCATGCGTCCTCATGAATCCGAACTGTTAGGGTCGGTTTTCAGCTTTAACGCGCCGAATTCTTCGATCACCGACCTGATCGCTTTCTCAACTGGCAACCGCTCAATACTGGAAGCGCCGAGATATCCATCCACTGTAGTTTTTACAAAGGCCACCTGCACGCTCTTCGGGTCTTCGAAAGGGCCGCCGTGGGCCACCATAATAACGTTTGGCTGAGCGATTCGAGCTGCCTGGACCATTACTTCGGTTTTTTTACAGGCCTCGTCCAGGCTCAAAGCCGTTTTGGCACCGATTAGGCCACCTACAGTCAGTCCCACGTGGGCACCAATGATGTCGGCACCGGCGTCGGCCATGGCCCGGCACTCTCCGGGAGTGAATGCGTAAGCTACGGTAAACACCCCTTTGTCATGGCACTTGCGGATCAGCGTCACCTCTTCTGGGTAACCTAGGTGGGTCTCATCAATGTGCTTGCGAAAGCTACCGTCGTAGAGACCCGCAGTGGGTACATTGGTGATGCCGGAGAAGCCTAGGGCTATCATCTCGTCGATAAGTCGATCGATATTGCGATAGGGGTCTGCTGCGCCAATGCCGCCGACCACCGGGGTGTTTTCGACCACTGGTAGGACCTGGCGGGCTAATTGCAAAGTGATGGCGTTTGAGTCGCCGTATGCCAGGTAACCGGCCAATGAACCGTGGCCGTCCATGCGGAACGGGCCGGTATTATACGCCATCAGGATATCGATGCCTGCTCTATCGGCAATTTTTGCGACCAAACCGGTACCAGCACCGCCCATGATGATAGGCTTGCGCAAGGCGATTTTGGCTTTGAGTCGTTGAAGGATCTGGTCGCGTGTAAACTGCCTCATTTTCTGCTCGTTTTTCTGTCGACGAACAAGCGGTTCAAGTGCCGCCTATTCCACGGATTTGGGCCAGAGCTGCCAAATCAGCCGTGCACGCCTTCTTGCCGGGCTACTCCAAGGAGTTGTTCCCGGACCTTATCATTTCGCAGCAGCGATTCCCTACTGACCTTCTGTACCGTCTTGCCTGCAATCATTACGTAAATATCATCCTCGACTAGGGAAACAGCTGTGTGAAGGTTTTGCTCAATCAGGAGAAGGCTAATGCCCGACTCTACTAGCGCCCGCAGGTTTGATATGAGGCCTTGCAGCGTCACCGGAGCCAAGCCCTCTGACGGCTCGTCCATAATGAGCATCACTGGGTTGGTGACGAGTGCTCTGCCTATTGCAAGCATTTGCTGCTCACCACCCGATAAAGAGGCCGCGCCCTGTCTTGCTCGTTCTTTGAGCCGGGGAAACGTAGCGTAGACCCGGTTGACGGTCCATGAGTTCCCTGTTCGAGTTCGAACGGCCATTCGCAGATGCTCATCAACCGAAAGAGAAGGGAAGATGGCTCTCCCCTGAGGCACGTATCCCACGCCACGCCGGGCGATCTGGTACGGTTTGAGATTCGTAATGTCCTCGCCGCAAAACTGAATTGAACCGGCCCTAACAGAAACCAAGCCCATGATAGCCTTGATCAAAGTGGTTTTCCCCATCCCGTTGCGACCGATGATCCCCGTAACGCCGGAGGGCAGGCTCAGGGAAACGCCCTGAAGGACATGGCTTGGACCGTAGTAGACGTGCACGTCGTCGACGCAAAGCAATACAGTAGCGCCGCCAGGATCAGCCATGAAGCGCGCCTCCAAGATAGACTGTTTGGACCTGGCTGTCTGAAGTGATCTCGGTGGGAGAGCCTTCGGCTATCACCCGGCCCTCGTGCAACACGGTAACGCGGTCAGATACGCTGAGAGCGACGTCCATATCGTGCTCGATAAGCAGCAGTGTGATCTCTCGGGATAAGGCTTTCAATAGCTTCACCAGTACTTTGCGCTCTTCCGGGGAGAGGCCAGATGCCGGTTCATCAAGCATTACCATTCTAGGTTCCCAAGCAATCGCCAGGCCGAACTCAAGCTGCCGCTGCTCACCATGAGAGAGATGGCCGGCCGCGGTCGAAAGCTTACTGGTTAAACCGACAGCCTCTGCGATTTCGCGCACCCTGGCCATCCCCTCCATGTCCCGGCTCGCCAGCTTGAACATGTTCAAGTGGCCTTTGCGAGGACCGGAGACTCCAAGATAGAGGTTCTCTCCGACCGTCAGAGCGTTGAACAGTGCCGAAGTCTGATAAGTGCGGCGAAGGCCAAGCATCACCCGCCTGTGAACGGGCATATGAGTAACGTCTTTGCCCATCAGGGTAATGCGGCCGCTCGTGGCCGGCAAGTCCCCGGAGATAATGTTAAAAAGGGTGGTCTTGCCGGCACCATTAGGCCCGATGAGTGCCCGGCGCTCGCTGAGCGCAATGTCCATATCGACGTCGCGCACAGCTCGAAGTCCTCCGAATCGTTTGGACACCTGGCGCAAGCTCAGTGAATTCATCCGTTCCGCTCTTGGCTATCACGGGCAGTTCGGGTGGTCTCGGTCGTACGAAGGTTTCTTTTGGTACTGCTCGGGGTCAATCGTCCAGAATTGGCTAACATGAGGATATGTTTTGATAACGGAGTTGCGCCACTCGCCATTAATGTTCTTAACCTGGTTGAGAAACGTGTCGGTGACTACGTTATGGTACTGGTCGAAGGACACGTGCGAAGCCGGGGCATCGAACGATACATTCTGAAGAGCTTCACGGAACGCCTTTTGGTTCTCGATCTCGCCGTTGATTTTTTGCAGAGCCAGAATGCCAAACCTAGCTGCCCGATAATAGTTCTCTACAAACACAGAAGGGGGTCGCTTTCGCAATTTCTCGAAAGCAGTGTCAAGCTGCCTGAATTCCGGCGTGTCGATGTCTCCCGACATGATGGAGCCCGACACTACGCCTTTCAGCTTCTCCCCAACCGATGCCAACTGGCCGGCATCAACGGTCACGGTGCCACCGAGTATCGGTTTCTTGCCAAGCTGTCCGTACTCGTCCATCTGATTGACGAAGTTTACTGCGTCCGTTCCCCCTAGTGCGACAAAGATGGCATCCACGTCTTTTGGAATCTGAGGAAAGATGGAGCTGTAATCGCTCGTGCCGATTGGCACCCAGAATTTCTTAACAACCTTGCCGCCCGCCGCACAGAATGTGGTCATGAAGCCGCCTACCTGAGCATAGGGGAAGGCGTAGTCCTCGGCTATCGTAACCACTTTTTTGTAGCCTGCTTCTTTGTAGGCCCAATTGCCCAAGGCGAACGTTGGCTGGGCACCTGTATAGGAGGTGCGCCACACGTTTGGCTTAATGCCCCGCATAGTAATGTTCTCGGCAGCGGCACCTGCCACTATGATCGTGGTGTTAGGCCATTCGTCCGCGTTGTCTTTGATCGCTTGCCCCTCTGCGCCTGAGAGCGGGCCGAGGATCAATTGAACCTTGTCTCGATTTACCAAGGCTCGAGCTTTGTCGAGCGCCGTCGAGGCGCTGGCATCTGTGCCTTCGACGAACAGCTGAACCGGGCGACCGTTGATCTGATTTCCTATTTCATCGAACGCGATCTTCACACCATCCGCACCGTCCTGGCCTAGTTGAGCGAAAGGGCCTGTCAGAGTAACGAGCACACCAACGCGAATCGGCTCTTTCGAGCTGCTTGATGTGCTACTGGGTGGACTTGAACTGGCTGAAGGCGTCGGTGCGGCTTCGCTGACAATCGAATGCAGCAACATGAGGCCGACCGCAAACGAAGTGGCAAATTTAAAGGCGGTCCGTTGTGTCATATGTTTTCTCCGAAACGAGAATTATTCATCGCAAACGATTAACTGCTCGGTGACAGGCGGCTCTTATACTCCTTCACTTGCCCAAAACCCTTGAGGGACACCCAGTTTCGCTTCGCTTCGAGCAACAGTGGAGCAGTCAGCTGACATTGGCCGAACACCAGCGTCAGAAAGAAAAGAGGATCGTTCAGTAATCGGGGATTTCTTAATGGAGTTTTCATTTTGGGGGGATAGACAGTGTTTTCGTGGCACACGCTGCCGTCTTAGAGTCTTTTGCAACTGGACGTTACGGCTGTCAAGCTAGAACCTTATAGATTTCTCCGAAACGCACTTTCTTTTGCTTTCGCACTTTAGTTTTTCTCACCGTGGGGGAAGAATGTGCTTACTACTGGCGGGATTCCCGGTCATCATTTTTTTCAATGGCGATCCGTCTCAAAGATGTGGCGCAGCACCTTCGACTCTCGGTTTCGACGGTTAGTGCTGCGTTGCAAAACCGTGAAGATATTGGGGAAGCAACCCGGCAGCGTGTCGCCGAAGCTGCGGAGCGACTCGGCTATCATCCCAATTCGCTCGCCCGTGGGTTGATCACCAGAAGAACTTTTATTCTCGGTGTCATTGTGCCTGATCTGTCCCGCTCATTTTTTGCCGAAGTTATCAAGGGTATCGACTCCATCACCAGCCCGGCTGGATACAATCTGCTGGTGTGCAATACGGAAGAGGATGCGAAGCGGGAAGAGGCAGTTTTGAAGATGCTTTTGTCAAATCAGGTTGATGGTATCCTGTTGGCTTCTGCACATCCATCGGACAATACTGATTGGCGATCACGCCTCGAGCGATTGGCCGTTCCGATTGTCCTGCTAGACCGTCGAATGGCTGGCATGCCCTTCGTGGGCGGCGACGATGACGCGATTGGTTTCTTAGCTACCCGGCATCTATTCGAGCAAGGCTATTGTCGGATCGCTCATATTGCTGGCCCGAAAACCATCAGCACCGCGCTAGGACGATTGAAAGGATATCAGCGCGCACTGAAGGAACTACGATTGAGGCGGCGAGAAGACTTCACCATCGAATCCCCCTACCACGACGAAGCAGGCGGTTACGAAGCGATGCGGCGACTCTTGCGGCTTTCGCCGGCTCCAGACGCAGTATTTGCCGCCAGCGATCCGATCGCAATTGGAGCCTTACAAGCTGCTGTCGAAGCAGATTTACAGCTTCCACGCGATCTCGGAATCATAGGGGTGGGCAATCATCGTTACGGTCGTTATTTGCGGGTTCCATTGAGTACGATCGATCAACAGCGGGCCACAATCGGTCATTCTGCAGCTAACCTGATCCTTAGGCTTATCGAGAAAAAGCGGTTGCGCGCTCGCTCGATTCTCGTGTCGCCCAAATATGTCATCAGGGACTCATCAAAGCGTCTCGAGCTGATGCGGCGCAGTCCAACGTCTCGCTCGTCGAGGTCGGAGTCGGCAATTATCCGTCGCTGAAGTTCGCCCTATTGGTCCGCTCCCATGTTTGGGCAAAGTGGTTGATGAAGCAGGGACTTCAGCCGGTGATCGCTTCGAGCTGAACGAAGGAACACACGCCGCCAGGTCTCGTTTTCAAGAGTGGACAAAGGCGACTCCAGAAATGTAGCGGCTAGAACCTTCTAGCTTGACTTGCAGACCTTTAATAAGGTAATGGATAGCCAGGACTCCCCCAGCTCTTGTGAGAGAGTATCCAGCCGCGAACAGTACAGAGGAAACATTGTTTCATGGCGCGCATCGATCCGCAGAACAATGACTGTTAGAACGCCTCGTTGGTTTTTTGGAACAAACTGGAAAATGGGGAACATACCTCTTCCGCAGACTTTGGAATACGTTCGAATTCTGGCTAATCGCTTAGACGGGTTGCCGTCTAAGACCGGCGTCACAATCTTTGTTTTGCCCCCGGTGACGCTTCTTCGAGAGATGGTCCTGGCCTGCGGGAATGCAGG
>CAWEXO010000015.1:0-163848 GCA_963813025.1 uncultured Verrucomicrobiae bacterium
TTTCAAAGAAAGCAGGTACACTAGCACCAGCAACTAACACTGGCACTAACACTGGCACTAACACTGGCACTAACACTGGCACTAACACTGGCACTAACACTGGCACTAACACTGGCACTAACACTGGCACGATTACGGGAGATCTAACAACCGCTTGAACTCAGATTCCCCGATTACCTGAATCCCCAGCTGGCGGGCTTTCTCGAGCTTGCTACCCGCCTCTTCTCCCGCGAGCAGGTAAGTCGTTTTCTTGCTAACCGCCGTGCTCACCCGCCCACCGTTCTGGCGAATGGTTTCCGCAAGCGTCTCACGCGGTTCGCTCAGGGTCCCGGTGATGACCCATGTGGTTCCGGCCACGCGAGTCGAGATCGGTTTCAGCTCCGCGCTGGAGCCAAAATTCAGGCCATGCGAGCGGAGCGCCTGCAGAAGAGCGAGATTGTCAGGATTGCGAAACCAATCGTGAATGCTCTGCGCCACGACATCACCCGTATTCTGTACCCCCCGCAACTCCTCGATGGTGGCGCCTCGCAAGGCATCAAGACTTCCAAAGTGTTCAGCCAATTCGCGTGACGCAGTTGCCCCGACATGCACTATTCCGAGACCGAAGATAAGCCTCCAGAGCGGCCGTGTTTTGCTTGCTTCAATACCGGCCAGCAAGTTGGCTACGCTTTTGGGTCCCATCCGGTCCAATTGATCGAGCTTTGCCGAATCCAGCTCGTAGATTTGATCGAGGCGCTTCACCGACCCCTGGCCAACCAGCTGAGCGACCATGGCCTCGCCCAGTCCTTCAATATCCATGGCGCCTTTGTGCGCAAAATGTTCCAGCCGGCGCCGTACCTGTTCCGGGCACTCGATGTTCACACAGCGCAAATCAACCTGGTCAGCCATCCGCACGATCGGTTGGCCGCAGCTCGGACATCGGTCCGGCATTTGAAAAGCTTTTTCCTGGCCGGTCCGCTTTTCCTTCAACACCTCGACGACCGCGGGAATGATTTCGCCGGACTTTTCGACCAGGACAAAGTCGCCGACGCGAATGTCCTTTCGCTTGATCTCGTCGCCGTTGTGCAGGGTGGCGCGCGCGACAGTTGTTCCGCTGACAAATACCGGGCGGAGGTTTGCCACCGGAGTCAGTTTCCCAGATCGGCCAACCTGTACCTCAATCGACAGAATATTCGTTTCGACGCGCTCGGCCTGGTACTTGAAGGCAATCGCCCACCTCGGCGCCTTGGAGGTAAATCCCAGCCGCTCGCGCAAGTCGAATCGATCGACTTTCATGACCGCCCCGTCGATTTCATACAGGAAATCATGGCGTGAGGCCCCCAGAGTCTTGATTGCCGCGATCACCTCCTCAACCGAATCAGCGGTCCAGACTCGTCGATGCGTCGGCAGACCCCACTCGCTCAGCCTGGCCAGCGTCTCGCGCTGACTGGTTACGGTTACGCCTTCGATTAAGCCAAACCCGTAGAAGATCGCGCTGAGCCGGCGCTCGGCGACGAGGCGGGAATTGAGCTGTTTTAAGCTTCCGGCGGCTGTGTTGCGCGGATTAGCAAAGGCTGGCTCACCCGCACGCTGCCGGTCCGAGTTCAGGCGAGCGAAAACATCTTTTGGCAGGAAAATCTCGCCACGGACCTCTGCTGCGATGTCCGAAGCATTCGGGAGGCGCAATGGTATTGCCCGGATCGTGCGCACGTTCTGGGTGACGTCATCTCCGACTGTGCCGTTGCCCCGAGTCGCCGCGTAGACGAGCCGTCCGTCCTCATAAAATAACGAGATCGCGACTCCATCGACTTTAGGTTCGATCACGGTCGTGACAGTGGTTTTGGGCAGCAATCGCTGGAGTCGCCGAAAGAAATCGCCGACCTCAGCTTCCGAATAGGTATTGTCTAAACTCAGCATCGAAGTCCGATGGGCGATCTGGGCAAAACCGTCCAAGGGCGCATCCCCGATTCGTTGGGTCGGCGAATCCGGGGTAACGAGATCCGGAAATTCAGTTTCCAGCTCCCGTAGCTCTCGATAGAGGCGATCGTATTCCTGGTCGCTGATGGCGGGTGCGGCCTCCAGATAATAGCGGCGATCGTGTTCGGCGATGGTTTTCCGCAATGCTTCGATCCGGTCTTTCGCTTCGGCGGTTGGTTTCATTCTCAGAGCTAAGATTTGCGGGCAAACGGCAGGTGGCAAGCTCGGAGCACTCAGGCAAAAATTGCTCCCAGCGCTGGCTCGATTTAGGCAGAATTCAGGGAAGAAGGAGGCACGTCAGGTCAAAATTCCACAAAGCAAAAGAAAGGAGGCAGGGTCAGGCAAATACCGCAAACCAAAAAATGTCACGGACGATGAGTTTATTCTTCGTGCTCCCTGCGGATTCGAACAATTCCTGATGAGTGACATTTTTTGGTTTGTGGAATCTGCCTGATCTTGCCTTCTTTCTCCCTGAATTCTTTGGCACGTCGGGTGCTTCTCCAATCCATCGTTCGCCAAGCGAACGTTTGATCACCGGAAGGAGCGCGGCTCGATTGGATCGATCGGAGCGGAGCCGGGGGGGCCTGCACCGATCCACAACGGGGGAGATTCCAATCGAGCCGTCTCTGGCGGGAGCGCAATTGACCGTTCGGTAAATTTTTTTCTTGCACACCGCGTTTTTAGCCTTTTACTGACGGGTAGACAGAACGGTCAACTATGAAATCCCCAGCTGTTTATCGCCCTTTGGTTCCCTCTTTTTTCCCTTCCCCCCCGGCGACGCTCCCTCTGGCTCCGCTCCGCCTGGCGCTACACCTATCTAAACTCGTTAACCCAACATCTCACCTCCTGGCGAGAATAAGGAATTTTTCTATGCCTTACCTCATCAATTCGCGACGATCGAAAGATCAAGAGAGCGCTTTTCCGTGTGCTGATCGCGCCCTCTATAACGCCTGGTTCAATCTGTGGTTCCTGAACGATGCGGGCGGATCCAATTCAGACTGCGGAGTACTGTCCTCCAGTCTGCCGCTTTTGATAGACAGCATGCCGTATCCCAGCAAGAATAGTATTCCAAAATACGTCACCGCGCGTTGCAGCAACGGCTGCAGGAAAAGCGCCGGAGACGCATCCGTACATTCCCAGAACAATGGATTCGGTCGATCTCGAAATTCTTTCGCTCATTCAGAATGACGCCCGTCTCGCTCACGCCTCGGTCGGCGAAAAGCTCGGCATGACCGCGCCCGCGGTACATGCGCGCATTAAACGCCTTGAACGCGACGGCATCATCCGAGGGTACTTGACAGCAATCGATCCTCAGGCGGTAAATCAAACGCTCTTAGCTTTTGTGCGGGTAACCAACAACGCTACCGGCAAGAATGAGAAGCATTTCGAGGAGTTCATCTGTGGCGAGCCGAGTATTCTGGAATGCCACGATATTTCCGGAGAAGATAGCTATCTGTTGAAAATCCGGACGGAATCGGCCGCGTCGCTGCGCAACCTCCTAGCGCGCCTCAGGGAGTTTCCCGGCGTCGAACGCACGGTCACCTCGATCTCTCTGTGTACGATTAAAGAAAGCGGCGGCCCCCCTCTTCCCGCGAGTTCGAAGGAGCACAACGCGGAGTAGCGTTCGACCGAGCTGAGGCCGAGGTCCGCAAATCAAATCGTCGTCGTGCTCGCGCGCGGGGAACGGCGCACCTATCGGCCGGTTCGTGGGTTCGTCTGTTCTTCATTCCTTCCTCGTGGTAGCTTAAGCTGATGCGCTACGCGGCACTTGTCGCGGTACTTTACTTTCCGGTCCTGGCGGCTTCCGCTGCTCCGGGCAAAGTTTTGGTCAGCAAAATCGATGGAACGATCGGGCCAGCCACGGCTGGATACCTCGACCGGTCGGTTGATTTGGCCAATAAGCAGCACGCGCAATGCCTGGTGGTTGAGCTTAATACTCCCGGCGGTCTGCTTGACTCGACCCAAGCCATCGTCCGCTCCTTTCTCGCATCGCAGGTTCCTGTCGTTGTCTATGTGTCCCCGATGGGCGCCACGGCCGCGAGTGCGGGCACATTTATTACCCTGGCCTCGGACGTTGCCGCGATGGCTCCGGCGACGACGATCGGGGCAGCTCATCCGGTGACCATTGCCGCCGGCGGAGTCGCCGCGAAGCCCGATGACACGATGACAAAAAAGTTGGAGAACTTCGCCGCGAGCTACATTTCGACACTCGCTTCGCGTCGGCACCGCAACGTTCAATGGGCGGAATCGGCCGTTCGGGAAAGTGCTTCCATCTCCGCCGACAAAGCCCTTGAGTTGCGGGTCATTGAGATTATCGCTCCGGACCTCGATAATCTCCTGACCCAGCTCAACGGACGCGTTGTTCGCGGACAAACCTTGCAGACTCTCGGCGCCGGCGTCGAGGAAATCCCGAAGTCAGCAGCGGAGCAAGTTTTCCAGGTGCTTTGGCGACCCGAAGTGATGTTCATCCTAACATTGGTCACAATCTACGGTCTGATTGGAGAGTTCACGACGCCGGGCGCGATTCTGCCCGGGGTCGTCGGATTGATCGCTCTGGTGCTGGTTCTTTACATGTCGGCGATTCTGCCGGTAAATATCGCCGGCCTCCTGCTCATCCTTTTATCAGTCGGGCTCTTTATTATTGATCTGTTTGCTCCTACCCACGGGATTCTCACCGGAGGCGGTATCATCGCGTTTCTGGTTGGCTCGCTCATGCTCTTTAATCGGCATGACCCGCTTTTTCGGCTCTCCCTGGCGTACATCATTCCCGGAGTGATCGTGACATCCGCTTTCTTCCTACTGGTGGTGAGCAAGGGAGTGCGCGCGCAACGGCAGCCGCCCAGGACTGGGAAGGAGAGCATGTTAGGAAGTGCTGGCAGAAGCATGACTCCGATCGGCCCGGCCGGCGGACAAATTCTGATTGCCGGGGAATACTGGAACGCGGTGAGCGAAACACCTATCGACAAAGACTGCCCAGTGCGCATTATCGGTATGCAAGGACTCACCCTTCGCGTAAAACCGGAAAAAATATGATTGAGGAATCCACAAGACTGCTGGCCTGGGTTATTCCGCTCGTCTTAATCCTGCTTTTAATTGTTCCGCAAGGCCTGCGCGTGCTGCGGGAATATGAACGAGGAGTCATTTTCCGTCTGGGCAAACTTCTTGGAGTAAAAGGCCCCGGCCTGATTTTCCTGATCCCGATTGTCGACCGGATGGTGAAAATGGATCTGCGGGTAATCACCATTGATGTTCCCCGACAGGAAGCGATGACCCGCGACAACGTCCCGGTCACGGTAGATGCGGTGATCTATTTTCGGGTTCTCGATCCGGCAGCCGCGGTCGTGAAGGTGGAGAATTACAGCAAGGCGACTTCTTTGATCGCCCAAACAACCCTGCGGAGCGTAATGGGGCAGGTCGAATTAGACGAACTGCTTTCGCAACGCGACAAGATCAACCTGACGTTGCAAACGATTATCGATCAGCATACTGACCCTTGGGGCATCAAGGTGACTTCCGTCGAGGTAAGAGATGTAGTTCTGCCCGACGGAATGAAACGCGCGATGGCGCGCCAGGCGGAAACTGAGCGAGAACGGCGCGCCAAGATTATTAACGCAGAAGGCGAATTCCAGGCTGCTGAAAAATTGGTCCAGGCCGCCTCAATGATCGCGGCGCAGCCGATCGCGCTGCAGCTTCGTTTTCTGCAGACTGTCCGGGAAATCGCGAGCGAACGGAACACGACGACCTTTTTTCCCCTGCCGATTGACATGTTTGCCCCCTACTTCAAGGGGAGGCCTCCGGCTCAGGGGGGCGATAAGCAGGTTTAGCTAACAGCGAGCCGCGGGGTGGTAGGGACCGGCTCCTGTCGGTCCTCCTTGAACTCCTTGAACTCCTGCAACTCCTGCAACTCCTGCGCCCTACCACTCCGAGGCGATCAGCCTTCCGTAGGGAAGGACCGACAGGAGCCGGTCCCTAACCAACCCCGCGGCGATCAAGCATGCAGTAGGGAGGGACCGTCTGGAGCCCCGCGGGTCCCTTCCGCTCCGCGGCGATCGGAACGCGGTAGGGATGACCTCCCGCTCGTCCTGACAACTTGCCTTGCGGAAAGAAGAATTATTTTAAAAGTGGAAAAATCGCATTGAGTCCTCGATGAAAACAAGATTGTGACCGCTTGCCCCAAGAAAGCGCAGTCCCTGCTTCGAGCAGCGTTCTGCGCGTTAGTCCTGCTCGGGAAAGGTTGTGCAATCTACGAAAAACCAGCAGAAGGACCGCCCCTCACGCAGGCCAGCCGCAGGCTCGTCCGAGCCGAAAAAATGAATCTTAACTCTGAGGGACAGGCCGCCGAATACCTCGCGGTAGCACGGATCGCTGCTCGCGAAATTGGCAGCGTTCACACCGGCCCCTCTCCTGCTTCCAGCCAGGCGATTGCGCTTTATAATCGGTCTAGCGCGGATCTCGCGGCGACTGTGCCTGCACTCATCCGTAAGACGAACGCTTCCAGCACGTTGACCTTGCATGACCAGTGGACTGGTCAAACTTCCGAACTGCAGATCGACTCCGGCAAACCCGGAGAATATTCACCCGCTTATTTCCAGGAAATTTTGACAGCTCGGAGCGTCGACCGAAAAGGTCTTACGGACGACGCGAAACGACCGGGCCTGGGCGGCGCAGTCGTTGGCGTTCAGCAGGGTTCGCCGCCACCTCGGCTTCAGCCACTAAAAGGATTCCGTGTCCCGGTGACTGCGGCGGTGGATTTCGCTGAATCGAACAGTGCTCCCGGCGCCGAGTTACGTCTTCTCGATCCGAACCAAATGGATACCATGACACTTGAAGGGAAACGTTATCCATTGGCCGCCGACTATTCAGCAGCCGATCCAACCAAGATTCCGGTAATCTTTGTTCACGGTCTGCTCTCTTCTACTTATGTCTGGCGTAACGTCGTCAACTCTCTGCTGAGCGACCCGGAGATCCGTCGGCGTTACCAGTTCTAGGCATTCTCTTATTCGACAGGCAACCCGATGGCCTATTCGGCGCTCACGCTGCGTGATGATCTCGCGTATGCGCAACAGCGATACGGCTTTAAGCAAGTCATCCTGATTGGTCACAGCATGGGCGGCATTCTGTCACGCCTGCAGGTAACTAACTCCGGGCGCGTTATCTGGAACGAGGTGTTGGGATCAAAAGCCGACCGGCTTTACGCCGAGGTATCGGACAATTCTCTCCTCAAACGCGCGCTCATCTTCCATGCGAACCCGACGGTGAAGCGAGTCATATTCGTCTGCACACCGCATCCCGGCAGCACTCTCGCAACGGGTGGCATCGGCCGCGCTTGGCAACCGTCTGATTCGATTACCGTTCAAAGTTGTTTCGGCTATTCCCCGATCCGTGGCTGCGGCACTCGCGCCCAACAACGACCCACGAAAATTTCGCGCCCCGACGAGCATCAGCGGGCTTTCCCCGTCGAATCCACTTTTGAAAGCGCTGGACAAACTCCCGATCGAAGCGCCGCACAATTCCATCATTGGCGACCGTGGCCGAGGCGATACCCCGAACAGTTCCGACGGCGTCGTCCCGTATCGGAGCTCTCATCTTGACTCAGCGCAATCGGAACTCATTGTGCCGACCGATCACGGGGCGATGAAGAGTCCCAAGACCGTTGCCGAAATCCGGCGGATTCTCTTTCTCCAGATCGGCGCTCAGGCTCCGCCGCGCTCAGCGGTTCGATCTCACCAGTTATGATTGCCGCAAATTGTCTCGCCGGGGCAAGAAACCAAGGTCCGACACACGATTTTTATCCGCGCGGGGCAGCTTTCAAAAACTACAGGTGGTAGGCCGATGCGTTCGAAAAAGGATCATAGATGCCGCGGCTATTCGGTTCCGGGACGTATACAAATCCGTAGAGATCTTTCTTGATATTAACCGGCTCGAGGAGCAGGCCTTTGTTACGAACTGCCTTGGTGTACTCGAGCAGAACTCGTGCGGTGCCATTGATGCCCCACATCTTGAATCCCGTCCCGAGAAATCCGCCGTTCGGGTAAAGCTCTTCCAGCCCGGCCATCGCATGGAAACAATTGATTGCGACTCGATCCTTGCGATAGAGGCGGTCATCGGCCCGATAACAGATCGTTCCTCGATCGAGCAACCGCTTCCGTTTCACGCCAAGATCAAACGCCTCTTTTTTGATCTCGTAGGGTCCCCACATGCCTACCGCATTTTTGACATTGACCGCGAGCTTCAACGTCTGATCGAGCCTGAAGCTTCTCCCGTTCGAGATAGGACATTTATTCAACCTCGGAAAAACGCGGCTGCCCAAGCCATCGAAAACGCACAAATGCGGATTTGTATCGAAATCGCGAGGCAGCCAGCTAACTGTAAAAGCTTCAAAATTCCGGTTCTTGAATCTCCCTCGTCTGAGTCCCGAGGTGAACCTGGGCTGCTTGCGGTCGGCGAGCACACGTATCACCGAGATGAACGAGTGCGAAAATTCCGGCGTATTACCTTTGTCTTGGTACGCGAAAGGAACAATAAAATAGCGGTCCCGTTTATTCTCGCCTTCGCCCAGGCGCGCGGCAATCTTGGCCTTGATCCGGTTCACGACCTGTTCGTATAACGGCGCATTATAGTTTGAGAATTCGACATCGCCTTTCCGCAATGCTCCGTCGACCGGAATGCACGGGCTGCAAAGTAAGGCGTACGCTGCGGTCCAACTAACAAGAGGTTTGACTCGCCGGCCGATTTTCCGCTGTCCTTCGCGGCCGCCGCGGACCGGCCACTTGCCCTCCCTATTAACGAGCCCATTGGTGAGCCGGGCGTGCACATCGGTTTTATTGATGTGATTCATTGCTACTTTCGAACCGCCAGGTTCAGGACTCCGATGAAAGTGGCGATTAGAAACAGTCGTTCTGATTTCATAATTGTTTCAGAGAGACCGGTTAATCCGGTGGCCGCCCTTGCCCGAAAGAGACTCGACTCCTCTTCGAGATCCTCGAGGATCGAGCTCGCAGACGTCGTTCAGGGTTCGGCGTGCCCCTAGTCCGGAGATTACACCGTGAAGTTAACTGATTGGGAAGTTCTGTGGGGGTTCTTCTTTCCAAGGGTTACACCTGAGACGATCCCCAAGTGGCTGATTGCAAAACATAGTTGGCTCCGCTTCGAATATCCAGTTTTCAAAGTCCGACGGCTTCTGCCAGCTCGCCAAATACCGGAGCCGGTAACGATGAACCTGCCGGATTTTAGCACAGAAAGCCTAAAAGTCACAGCGGGGCGTAGCCGCAACCAAATCGTCCTCGTTCTCGAACATATCCGGCTGCTGAAAAGGTTCACGCGAGCGCACCGGCGTAGCGCGGACGGCCTCGTCCGTATCCCGGGAGGCGACGCACGAGGCCGTGCGCCTTACCCGAGTGCAAAACCGTCGCGGCATGAAAATCCTCGCCAAATTGATCGAATTTCCAGGGTAGCAGTGCAGAGATTTGCTTCTCTTGCGCTGACCCTGATTTTTCGGCTTTGCGATTTTCGGCGGGTCTGTGAACAAGTGTTTCGATAACAGGGTGGAAGGGCGTGTCGGATTGGAAGCCTGTGCCACGAGAAAACCCGTCACTCCTCGCCGTCAAGGTAGGCCACTTCCTTCCCTTTCACGACCACTCGCGGAGGGCCAAACCGTTGTACAGCAAACTTGTCGCTGTCCGGATAGTAACATGACTCGCCGATCGGGTTATCGGCGATGATGTATAACTGCAGCGACGTATCTTTGTCGCTCCGGAGTTCGTGCGCTTCGCCCGGACCAAAAATGAATGCGTCTCCCGCCTTCACTGCATGCCAACCCTCCTGGTCCCGGACGACTCCCGAACCGGCGATGATCAGGTAAAATTCCCATTGGGCCGAATGAGCGTGATAGGGACACATGCTCTTTCCATCGCGCAGGATGCAAAAATCAACGTCGAACGGGTGTCGTTCGGACAAATTCTCGGACTCGGGTTTGCGACCTAATGCAACGGAGATCTCTTTATCCTCTGATAGGTATTTTCCTCCGGGAGATTCCCAGTGGATTAATGGGATGTCCGCGACATTCACAATCTTCATGGCGAGCGATCGCGCAAAACGCGGAAAGCGTCAACGCTGCTTGCCTGCCCGGCCCCGAGACGTTGAACCTTGAACGTGCAACGCTGAACGTTACAGGTATCCATGGCTCACGTAATTGTTACTGGAGGAAGCGGCAAAGTCGGGCGTGCGTGCATCGCTGATCTTATCGCGCATGGTTACGAGGTGGCGAGCGTCGATACGGTTTCACCGCGCGCAGAAATCTGTCCCTTTACAATGGTAGACTTATCCGATTTCGGGCAAGCGATGGAGGCGTTTTCGGAGATTGACGATCGGTTTCGGGGTGTCAATTCGGTAGTGCATCTCGCAGCAATTCCTGCTCCCGGCAAAAACCCGAATGCGGTCATCTTCCGAGACAACATGTTTAGCACGTACAACGTTTTTGAAAGTGCGCGCCGGCTGGGAATTAAGAATGTCGTCTGGGCATCAAGCGAGACCGTGCTTGGTTTGCCCTTTACTACACCACCACGTACGTGCCGGTCGATGAGGAATATGCGGGACGACCAGAGACAGCCTACTCTCTTTCCAAGTTCCTGGGCGAAGAAATGGCGAAACAGTTTTGCCGATGGGATCCCAAGCTGAAAATCATTGGATTACGTTTCTCCAACGTGATGGAGCCGGCGGACTACGCTCGGTTCCCCGGTTTTGACGCGGACGCGAAAACGCGCAAATGGAATCTTTGGGCCTACGTCGATGCGCGCGACGCTGCGCAAGCAATCCGAAAAGCCTTGGAAATTTCACGCCAAGGCGCCGAGGTATTCATTATTGCCAATGCTGACTCGGTGATGTCGCGGCCCAATCACGAGCTGATGGATGAGATTTATCCTGGTGTGCAATTTAAGAAAAGCACCGAACCCAATGAGACGCTGCTTTCGATCGCTAAGGCTCGCTCTGTGCTTGGATACGAGCCCACACAGCTGGAGATAGATCTAGGTTCTATCTCGTAGCGTAAATCAATGCAGATCTCGACCCGCTCGCCCGGCCACCTGCTATTACATGCGGCCCGTGCGTCACCACTCCGGACACGGCGACGAATATCAGGACAAAAGTTTCGCCTCGAGCGAAATATCCGCGTTCAATACCTTCGAGACCGGGCAGTTCGCCTTGGCTTCCTTTGCCAGCTCGCTGAATTTTCCCTGGTCGATGCCCGGCACCCTGCCCTCCAGCTCAAGATGGATCGCGGTGATCGCCAGCTTGCTCTCATCAAGCGTCAGGGTTGCTTTAGTGGCGAGGCGTTCTGCCTTGTGGCCGGCTTTTTCCAGGAAATTTGAAAGGGCCATGCTGAAGCAACCGGCGTGCGCGACCGCGATGAGCTCCTCGGGGTTCGTTTCGGTCCCATCGCCAAAGCGAGAGCGAAAGGAATACGGCGTGTTTTTCAAAACTGCGCTCTGAGTAGTCAGCGTGCCCTTACCCTCTTTGAGGTTGCCTTCCCAAACGGCGTTTGCAGTACGTTTCATATGCAACAGTAGTTGCACGTTTCCCACTTGCCAATTGCCATCTCTCGTTTGCTATTCGCCTGATGGCGCCATTGACAATTCGCCCGGCCACACCTTCCGACGGCAAGACCGTTGCCCGCCTCGTGCGAAACCTCGCCCGGTACGAGCGACTCGAGCACGAGGTGATTTCCACGCCGGAGAGCTTTACCCGGATTCTGAATGATCCCGCCCGAAAGGTGGAGATCCTGCTCGCCGAGATCGAAGATCAAGCCATCGGATTTGCCCTTTTTTCGAGAATTTCTCGACGTTCCTCGGGGAGCAGGGTCTTTACCTTGAGGACCTTTTCGTTGAGCCCGAATTCCGCCGATCGGGTATTGGCACCGCCCTGTTCGACGAACTGTTTCGGATTGCCCGCGCCAGGAAATACGGACGCGTCGAATGGCATGTGCTGGAGTGGAACGAACCGGCCATCAAATTTTATACGGAGAAACTGGGTGCGAAACTGTTGGTGGACTGGCGGGTGTGCCGAGTCGTGATCAAGACCTAATGATTTCCAGCTCGTCGGGAGCGGCAATCGCTTCAATGCCGGAATCGAACGTCGCCAATTTTGCTTTGTGCCGTGTTGCCAACCTTACCAGATAAAAATCGGTCACCTGTCGATAGCCGGCCAGTGCGCGAAAGTCGATTGGCGGGAAATGGGAAAGTTCTTTCCAGTATTGGTGTTCCCCTGATTGAGAAAGCTGATCGAGAAGCGCGGCAGCTTCATATGGCGACACTGCATCCGCAGTAAATGCCCGGTTGGATGAGAGTCGAATGAAGCCTAATTCCGTAATGGCGCACGTCGCCCAACTCCGGGGCCTCTGTTTCCACCAATGTCGAGCGCGCCGATGAAATTCATGATTCGGCCAAGCTAGAGCCAAGAGCAAATTGACATCGAGGAGATACGTGGTCATGAGCCTTCTTCGTCCAAGATTTCCTTCGCTCGAGTTCCCGGAATAGCCGTGGCGCTAGGGCCCACCGGAAAAACCGGCAGATCATCGATTCGGTCGAACCTAGGCTCTGTGGAGAGACCCCTCCGCACCAGACGCGAGATTACTTCACCAAAGGTACGACCCGATTCTCGTGCGATCTGTTTCGCCGCGGCATGGATATCGTCGTCGAGCATCAATGTTGTCCGCATGCATCAACTCTATGCTGTGATGTGGTAGCTGGCAAGTGGCAGAGGTAATTCGCGCTACTTTATTCCTATGCGCTGAGTCATCGCTTCTTCCACTTTGCGACGTTGCGCTTCGAAGGCCTCTTCATCGACTGTCTGGGGAATCTCGATCAACGGAAGCAAGGTTATCGTCACCGCGGAGAACGGTTTAGGGATAAAAAAACCGTCCCAGGATTTCAGCCGCCAAAAGCGATCGTACTCAACAAGAAACGGCAACAAGGGGACTCCACAGCGCTGCGCTAAAAGGATCGCGCCAGGGCTCAGGGAGTAGCGCGGACCGCGCGGTCCGTCCGGCGTAATGCACAGATCGTAGCCCGCCTCGAGTTTTCGCACTAAATCAAGCAACGCAGGCCCTCCCCGGCGAGAGGTGGAGCCTCGCACCGAACCCATCCGAAACTCCCGAACAAAAGCCTCCAGATATGCTCCGTCCCGACTTGCGCTGGTAAGCACCAGTACTCCTTTCCGCCGCGGATATTTCCGCCGAAAGAGGGTTGGCATCCCCAGAATCCGGTTGTGCCAGATCAGCATTACGACTGGGTGCGGAACTCCATTGAGGAATCCGGCTTCATCGATCAAACGATAGCGAAGCGTAGCGCACAAGGCTTTGACCAGCAGCGCCCCGAACCGAACGGCGGCGCGGCGCGAAAAGCTAAGTTCCTTGATGTGGGTCACGGCCGATCGAGTCGCAGCATTTCGCTCGATTTCTCTTCTTTGTAATACTGATGTTGAGCTTCGCGCAAGTTCGCGAGGATTTTCACGCGACGAGGATGAGCATTTTTCGTCCTCGAACTCGTCCTCGTTCTCGATCTTTAAACGAGCGCTCGCACTTCCTTCTTGGCTCCCTCGCATCGCCCCACCCACACCCTAAAATCGAGGACGAGTTCGAGGACGATGTGGTTGCGGCTACGCCGCGCTGTGATCCTGGCGATCTCTGGAAATCTATAGGACGCCATCAAGCGTTTCGTCGCGCGAGCGCTAGAGATCGTCTCAGAATGCCGCACTGTCCTGCGGCGATAGGGCGAAAATTTAGAGAATGTCTCGCAACATCCGCTGACCCACGACCGGTAGGGCGAAAATTCATTCGAGCGCCAGCGAGAACTTGTTTGAGCCGTCTTGGAGGGGTGGCACACCCCTTATGTCCGGCTCAAACGAGTCCTCGCTAAGGCTCGGATAAATTTTGCCCTACTGGACCAGGGCCGAGGCCATGTTGCGAGACACTCTCTTTATCTGAGTCGGACGCTTGGGTGAGCCACCCGCTCCAGATGGCTCCGCCTTCGCCAAGGCTATGGCGGACACGTCAAACAAGTTCTCGCCTGGAGCTCGGCCCGCCACGGCGGATCGCCCTACCGGCGCAGGACCAAAGACGCCTTGGGCGCTAAATCTGAATCAGGTCCTCGGCGTCGGCCGGCTGTTCTGCACTGACCTGCAGGACTGAATCAGTCATCCAGCAATCGCGCAACTCACCCTCTGTTTGCTTCGACAGAATGAAAACAAAACTGGACTCCAGACCTGATCTGGAGACCACTTTCGCCGTCACTTCGGCTCGATTCGCCTCGATTTTGGCCGACGCGATCGCAGTCGAGCGGGCATTCAGAAGAACCGCGTAAGCGGGGCTTCGAACAATCTGCGCAAAATGCCCAAATGGTCCGGTCACCTCTTTGTTGGCGGGAGAAGCAAACCGAAAAACCTTGGCGATTCCGGTGTCTGGCGCCGGGTCGTCGTTGTGTTGAAGAGCCTCCAACTGATAACGAACGACGTCGGAGGGCGACAACCCTGGGGTCGGGGTCAGATCCGGCGCGGCTTGTGCTGTCCGGAGCGTGGCGGCAACGAGCGCCAGCACGAACCAGCCAATCTTCATTCTTATAATGTTCGTCGAAGAACGGGCGAGCAGATGCATAGGGCCAAAAAGGTTGTGGTACGCATGCCGTGAGTGAATCGGGATATTGTGCGCTAAAGCCTGCCGTTACAAAATTGTAACAATCTCGCATTTGCCGGGTTGCCGTTCTTCGTCAAGGGAGAGAAGTCCACCTCGATATTATGAGAACTACGTTACCTGGATTGCTATCACTTGGCTTGGTCTCCTTTGGCGCGTCTGCGTCGGCGACGACAACTCTTCAGGGAGCGGGCGCAACATTTCCCGCGCCGCTCTATCAACGGTGGATCGCCGAATTCACCAAGGCCAATCCTGACGTTCAAATCAACTACCAGGGGATCGGCAGCGGCGCCGGCATCAAGAATTTTACCCAGGGACTGGTCGATTTCGGCGCAAGTGATGCGGCGATGACCGATGAGGAAATCGCAAAGGTCAAGCAGGGAGTCGTGCTCATCCCGGCCACCGCTGGGAGCGTCGTCCTTGCCTACAACCTTCCGGGCGTAACTGACCTGAAACTGACCCGCGCGGCGTACGCGGGAATTTTCCTGGGCAACATCAAAAAATGGACTGACCCCGAAATAACGAAGTCGAACCCCGGGGTAAAGTTGCCCAACATCGCGATCACGCCTTGCCAACGTTCGGACGGAAGCGGGACAAACTTTGTTTTCACCCAGCACCTCAGTGCCATTAGCCCCGAGTTCAAAGACAAAGTCGGGAAAGGCACTACGGTTACCTGGCCGATAGGCGTTGCCGGCAAAGGCAATGATGGTGTGACGGCGTTGGTGAAACAAACTCCGGGCGCCATCGGCTATGTCGAGTACGGGTATGCCATTCAGAACAAATTGAGCTTTGCCGAACTGCAGAATAGAGCGGGCGAATTCGTGAAGGCGACGCCCGAATCGGGAGCGGCTACCCTGGCCACTACGCAGTTTCCCCCGAATACCTTGCGTGCGTGGCCGGTCGATCCGGAGGGAAAGAGCGTTTATCCGATCGCGACCTTCACCTGGCTGCTGCTCTACAAGACGGGCAACGATAAACCCAAGCTCCCCTATCTAGAAAAATTTGTGACTTATGGTTTGACGGATGGCCAACAATTTGCCGACTCTCTCGGGTATATTCCCTTGCCGAAAGAGGTCGTTGATAAAGCATTGGCTGCGCTGAAGGAAGTGCAATAGATCGGCCGCTTCCATGGCTCAAGACACTGCATTAGAGACTCCAAAGGCTGATTTGCGGCGTCGGGGTCGGCGCGTCGACATGTTGCTGGTTCTGACCTGGGTGGCAGCGGTCGCAACCATTGTCACCCTGCTCTGGATTGTGGGCAGTATCGCGCTGCAAGCATGGCCGGCGATCCAAAAGGCTGGGCCGAGCTTCTTCTACAGTTCAGTCTGGAATTCAAACCGGCAACAGTTTGGGGCTTTCCCTTTCATCATAGGAACGGCCTTCAGTTCATTGATCGCGCTCTGCATTGCTTTGCCTCTCGGGGTCGCCATAGCGATTTTTCTGAGCGAAAACTTCCTGCCGGTCCCTATTCGCCAGACGATCCGATTTGTGGTTGAGCTGTTGGCGGCGATTCCGAGCGTCGTTTACGGGCTCTGGGGCATCGCGGTGGTTATTCCACTCGTGCAGCAGTACGGGGGGTACTTGGCCGACACTCTGGGCTTCCTCCCATTCTTTGAAGGCCCCGCCTACGGCAATAGCCTGCTGACGGCCAGTCTAGTGCTGGCGTTGATGGTCTTACCGACTATTACGGCGATTTCCCGAACCACGCTGGTCGCGATACCGAAGTCGCTGCGCGAAGGATCGTATGCGGTTGGGGCTACCCGTTGGGAAGCGATTTTCGGAGTTTTGCTGCCAACCGCGGCGCCCGGCATTGTGGCTGCCACGATCCTCGCGTTCGGCCGCGCCATGGGTGAGACGATGGCTGTGGCCATGCTCATCGGCAACAGCCCACGGCTGAGCTGGTCTCTTTTATCGCCGAGTGGCACCCTGGCGGCTCTCCTGGCCAATCAATTTCCCGAAGCGTCCGGAATTCAGGTGAGCGCCCTGATGTATGCCGCCTTGAGCCTGGTGCTCCTGACGCTCTTAGTGAATGTCGCTGGTGAGGCAATCCTGCGTCGCGCACAAAAAGCAACGGCGGGAATCCGTTAACCGATGAGCACTGAGAATTTGACGCCTCCCGCGATCTCCCCTTCGCCGCTGAAGGCGAGCGCTGTCCGGGATCGCCGCCGCATCTTTGCAAATCGGGTTCTCAGCGTCCTCTGCAGTAGTGTGTCGTTCCTGAGCCTGATCCCACTTTTCTCGATTGTTTACCTGGTGTTCCGGAATGGCTTGCCCTTGCTCCGGCTAAGTGTTTTTACCGGGCTACCACCGGCCCCAGGTTTGGAGGGCGGCGGGTTCGGGAACGCGATCCAGGGCACCTTGATCATGGTTCTCATCGCGCTGATCATCGCGACGCCGCTCGGGATTCTGTCGGCGATCTATATTTGCGAATACAGCCGTCGCTCCCGGCTCTCGAGCACGGTTCGTTTCTTCGCTAAACTTCTGACTGGGATACCGTCAATCATCTGTGGCGTTTTCGCTTTCGCGGTTGTGGTCGTCACGACTGGCGGTTTTTCAGCTTTCGCAGGCGGTGTCGCGCTCTCGGTGCTTACGCTGCCCACGATCTTGCTGACCTCGGAACAGGCACTGCTTAGCGTTCCTCAGGCGTTGCGGGAAGCCTCTTACGGTATCGGCGCCACTAAATTCCAGACAATCGTCCGGGTGGTTTTTCCGGAAGCTCTCCCGGCGATTATGACGGGGCTGATGCTGGCGGTGGCCCGAGCCGCCGGCGAGACGGCGCCCGTGCTTTTCACCGCGTTGTTCAGCCAGTACTGGCTGAAGTCGCTTATGCAGCCGGCCGCTTCACTTTCGGTTTTGATCTACAACTTTTCGACCCTGCCATACCCCTATCAGATCCAGATGGCGTGGACCGCTTCGCTGGTGTTGGTCGTGCTCGTAACCATCACCAACGTGGTTGCTCAGGTAATTTTCCGGCAAAGGCACAGCAGCTGATCAGCTGAATCAACTTATCAGTCAATCGAGCGGCGGAAGCGGCGGGAGCGGTTTCAGCGGAGGGAGGTAGCGCGAGAGCTGAGAAGCTAATAACTCGATCGGGTCCGTTGCGATAAGGAAACCGTCGATCGCTCTATACACGACCTCCTGACAACTGTGGGCTGGTCAACTACCTCCCTCCGCTGAAACCGCTCCCGCCGCCCCCGCCGCTCGATTGACTGTTACCTCCCAAGCTATTCAGCTGCGATCAGCTCACTTCATGTATTGCTTACCGGCCGCCTTCCCCTCAGTGGTTGGTGGCGCGACCTGCTCGCGAGGACCACCCCAGGAATAGGTTATCGAAGCGCTCACGATATCAACGCTGGCGTCAAAAACACCGCGCAAATTGTGCAGCGGCACTCCGCCGACATTGTCGGTGATATTCACTGTTGGATCGTTGACAAAGAGATGTTGGTAGCCAAAGTCAAACGCCAGGTCGCGGGTCGGCTTCCACTGGAACCCAGTCGCCACTACGTAACGGTCATTGTCCGGTATCCGCGGATCCCGGAATGTGGAGTTCTTAATCGGTGTTTCGTCGTACGCAAAACCGAGCCGAAAAGTGAAGTACCGGTTGAAATACCACTCAAAGCCAATCGAATAACGAATCGCGTCGTCATAGCCGAGATTCAGCGCTTGCCCAGGCGTGGTCGGATTCGAAAAAGTGATCGGCACAGACTGCAGCCGGCCCCACCGGGTCCAGTTGATATCGCCCCTCAGAGCGAATTTTTGCAGAAAACGCTGGTAGACGCTGAAGTGGTAAATCTCGGGTAAATCCAATCGGGCAGTTGCGCTCTGGGTAAAAAAGGTGTTCTGCAGGGCATTCGGTTCTGGAAATTGGAGAATAGCTGGCAACCCGGCGGCGGATAGGGCGGGAACGCCACGAAACTCCGCTGTTCCATCCAGGTTATGGGTGATCCCGGAGCGGTAACTGATACCGAATCGGCCATCCTGGAGAAAGCTGTTCTCGCTGCCTTTCAGATATTCGAAGATGCCACCCACGGTGAAACCTACCTCCCAGTCATCCCCGTGGAGTTCGGTAACACCATCTCTCCCCTGCGGCACAAATCCGGCGTTCGCGTAGGCGTTCTCCACCGCAGCGCGGAACGGGAGCGGCACATTCGGGAAAAAGGTAGTCGCGAGGACTTGTCCGCCGATCGCGCCGTAGTCCACCGCCTGACTCAACCGCGCTGAGGCGTATTGAATGTCCAGGCTCGCGCCCAACGAAAGCCTATCCCAGAGCCGATAAGCAATGGTCGGCTGGATATCGAACGTCGACAATTTGGTCCGCAAGGCGAAATAGCGGCCAACCCAGCCGGGGGAATAGTCGGTCTCCAGACCGAAAGGCACGCTCAACCCCACACCAACCGCTAGATCGCCGTATTGCGGACTACGAAAGATCGGCTGAGAAAAATAAAAGTTTGGGATCACATGGTAAACCGGGCTGTTGCCGGAGTTGCCTCCGCTGAGCGGCTCGCCGAAGAAAAGTCCGGGTGCCGCAATCCGCGATCCTTGGTTATGGAATTGCGCGGAGGGCAGAATCCCCTGTGCAGCGACCTGCACTTCTCCACGGTCGAGCACGACAATTCCGGCCGGGTTGAAAAATATAGTCGACACGTCCTCGGCGGAAGCCGCTCCACCGGCATAGGCCGTACCCATGCCGCTGACGCTCTGTTCGTTGATTGCGAAACTACCAGCCAAAGCAACGGAACCCGTTCCGCCGCAGCCCAAGGCGATCGCCAAAACTAAGGGACCAATTCCTGATGTCCTCATAACATTGGGCAAGAGAGTGGTTAAGAACTGTCGCGAGGCTAACGAATCGGCTAGACGAAGACAACAGATATTGCGCAAATGGTCCGCTCAGAGGAAATTACTTCTTAGAATTTTGAAAAACAGTTTACCCGGTTTACCTAACCTTTTTTTGCCGTCGTCCCTCGCTCATGAGTCGATCCGCTCCGCCAAATCCCCCTTTGAGAGTGTTCGATCTGATCCGGTATCAACAGGAAAGCTTTCCCAAACCCGACGCGCTGGCATCCAAAATAAATGGAGTTTGGAAGAAATACTCTACCCAGGAGCTTGTTCAGATCGTTGACGAACTCGCTTGGGGGCTTCACCTCGCCGGATTGCGTCAAGGAGACCGCGTTGCCAACATCACCGAAACGAATCGTCCGGAGTGGAATTTTATCGATCTGGCCGTGATGAGCGTCGGCGCGATTCATGTTCCCATTTATCCGAACATCGCCGCCGAAGAGATCAGTTTCATCCTGAAAGACTGCGAGCCGAAGATGATCTTCGTTTCCAGTGCACGTTTGGAGAAATTGATTGGCGCGGTGGCCGCTCTGCTGCCTGAGCCGCTTGCCATCTATTCTTACGAGGAAACGCACCTTTCCTGGCAGACACTTCGGCGGAACGGAAGCGCGACGCTGAACAGCGCAGCGCGAGAGCAACTCGGGGCCCTGCGCACCGCGGTACGGCCAGAAGATGTGGCGACTCTGATTTACACTTCCGGCACCACCGGAACTCCCAAAGGGGTGATGCTTTCGCATGAAAATTTGATGACCAACTGCGCCGCTTCTTGCGAGATCATCCAAAGCGGGCCGGAAGAACGCGCCCTGTCCTTTCTCCCGCTTTGTCACATTTACGAACGTACGATCGTGAACATCTATCTACGCTCGGGTACCTCGATCTATTACGCGGAGAACCTGAATACGATCGGAGAAAATCTGCGCGAGATTCGTCCCCACGTCTTCACGACGGTCCCCCGGCTGCTGGAAAAAATTTATGAGCGCATTGTCGATCGCGGTGAGCAGCTGAAAGGATGGCGGCGCTCAGTATTTTTCTGGGCTCTCCGCCTGGCCGCCGATTTCGATCCGGACCGGGTTTCTCCACAGAAGCGAATCCAGCTTGCCATTGCCGATCGCCTGGTCTTTGGCCAATGGCGGAAGGCTCTCGGCGGACGGATTCGCGCGATTGTCTCGGGTTCGGCCGCCCTGCGGCCGCGGCTGGCCCGCGTGTTCTGGGCGGCTCGCATGCAGGTGTACGAAGGGTATGGTCCGACGGAAGCGAGCCCGGTGATCAGCGTCAACCAACCATTTGCTGGTTGTCATCGCATCGGCACCGTTGGACCGGTTATTCCGGGTGGCGAGGTCAAGCTCGCCGAAGACGGCGAGATCCTTTATCGGGGTCCCAACGTCATGCTGGGCTACTACCATCGACCGGATCTCACGGCTGAAGCCATCGATGCACAAGGCTGGCTGCACACCGGCGATATCGGAGAGTTTGAGGGGAAATTTCTCCGGATAACGGATAGGAAAAAAGAGATATTCAAGACCTCCGGGGGCAAGTACATCGCTCCCCAGCAAATTGAGAACAAACTCAAGGAATCAGAGTTCGTCAGCCAAGCGATGGTCGTCGGTGAGAATCACAAATTTCCCACTGCTCTGATCGTACCTTCGCTGGAACGTGTAAACGAATATTTCCGCTCGCGCGGCATCTCCTTTGCCTCGGTTGAAGAGCTCGTCGCGAATAGCGAAGTGCGCGCTCTATTTGCCGCCGAGGTGAACCGCCTGAACGGCGATCTGGGGCGCTTTGCGCAGGTAAAGAAGTTCGCTCTCCTGCCCCAGGAATGGACCATCGACAGCGGAGAATTGACTCCCACGCTAAAGCTCAAGCGCAAAGTGCTTCTCGACAAATTCAGCCAACAGATCGCGCAACTTTATGCCGGTGAAGAGCGCGCCGCGGAGGTACTTTCTGAGTTGCGAGTCCCGGGTGACGAGTCCCGGGTGGCCTAGCGCGGACGGCCTCCGGTCTGTCGGACTTTGGGCAATTCAGAGACTGTCTCGCGTCCCAGAATCGGTAGGGCGAGAATTCATCTGAGCGAAGCCCGTGCGTCAGGCTTCAATGCGCGGCTGCTCATTTTGAACAGAATTACGGACGAGGCCGTCCGCGCTACGTCCCTCCGCTCAAGATAGGCCGTCCCGGGCGGTTGCGGCTGCGCTGTGCTGGCGTAGGTTTACTTTCATTTCGTGTCTTACCAGACACGCCCCTTTTTATGAAGGAAAACATTTATATTGTTGATGGTGTCCGAACCCCGTTTGCCAAGGCTGGGACCGCCTTTACCGATGTTGAGGCCGTTGAGCTCGGAAAGACCGCCCTGAGCATGCTTCTCGCCCAGACGGGCATAGATTCCGCCAAGATCGAGGAAGTGATCCTCGGATGTGTTGGGCAACCAGCCGATGCCGCGAATGTCGCGCGGGTCGTCGCTCTCCGTGCCGGTGTTCCAGAGTCGGTGCCGGCGATCACGGTACACCGTAATTGTGCGTCTGGATTTGAAGCCGTGACTCAGGCCGCCGAAAAGATGGTCGCCGGACGAGGAGACGTGTTCGTGGTCGGCGGCGTGGAAAACATGTCGCAAATTCCGCTTTTCTACGAATACGAAACAGCGAAGAAGTTTAACGCGCTGACTCGCGCGAAAAGCTGGACGCAAAAACTTGGTATAGTCGCCTCGCTGCGACCTTCTGATTTCCGCCCGCGGATTGGTCTTCAGCTGGGACTATCGGACCCGATCAGCGGTTTCAACATGGGGCAGACCGCCGAAAATCTCAGCCGCGATTTCAGTATCGGGCGGGAGGCGCAAGACCAATTTGCGCTCCGTTCCCATCATAGAGCAGTCGCGGCGCGGGAAAAGCTCAAGGAGGAGATCACTCCGGTCTATCTTCCAAAATCGCGCGACGGAAAACCGTACCTGGACCAGGATAATGGGCCCCGGGAAAATCAGAGTATGGAAGCGTCTCGCGAAATTGAAACCGGTATTCGAACCGCGCACCGGCACCGTGACTGCCGGTAATTCTTCCCAGATTACTGACGGCGCGGCCGCGTTGCTGTTAATGACCGAGAAGGCGCTGCGCGAATCGGGCTTAACGCCGCTCGGCCGGTTGGTGGGTTATGCGTACGCGGGACTTGACCCGTCGCGAATGGGTCTCGGACCGGTCTACGCGATTCACCGGGCGGAGCAACGGGTTGGCTGGGGTCTCAAAGACGCTGAGCTTATCGAGATCAATGAAGCATTTGCCGCCCAGGTCCTTGCTTGCCAGATCGCCGCGAAATCCGCTGACTATTGCCGTGAGCATCTCGGACGCGATACCGCGCTCGGAGAAATCCCGGACGAGATTCTCAATGTAAATGGAGGAGCGATTGCTCTTGGTCATCCCGTCGGAGTTACCGGTTCACGTCTGGTGTTGACCGCGCTCAAAGAACTTCATCGGCGGAAGGCTGAGCGCGCGCTCGTCTCGCTGTGTGTGGGTGGTGGTCAGGGCGGCGCTTTGTGGCTCAGCCGAAGCTAAAGGAAACAATCAAGTGGACCAGAACATTCATCGCGAACTGCGGGACGACGGTATCGCCTTGCTGACCTTCGACCGGCCGAACTCGGCGGCGAACATCTTCGATCAAGCCACTTTTGTAGAGCTGAACCAATATCTCGACGAGATCGCGTCGCAAAAAGATCTCAAAGGTCTCATAATCCGCAGCGCGAAGCCCAGAATCTTCATTGCCGGCGCGGACTTGAACGGGTTTACGAAGGACTTGAGTCCCGAAAAGATTGCCTGGCTCATCGAACAGGGGCAGAAAACCTTTGATCGCATCAATAATCTCCCATTTCCGACGGCGTCCGCGATTCACGGGGTTGCTCTGGGCGGCGGTTTCGAGATCGCCCTGGCTTGCGATTACCGCGTCGCTTCCATCGACTCGTCCACAAAAGTCGGTCTGCCGGAAACGACTTTAGGTATTTTGCCCGCCTGGGGCGGCTCGACCCGGTTGCCGCGCTTGGTCGGTTTACCAACGGCCCTCGAGGTAATCTTGACTGGCCGGCAGTATCCCGCGAAGCAGGCCCTGAAGCTCGGGTTTGTAGACGCGATCGCATATCCGGAGCGGATTCTTGATCTGGCAGTCAGCCTTGTTCGAAAAGCGACTCCCCGGAAGACGTCGCTCAAAATCCAGGCGACAAATCGTCCGCCGCTTTCTCGTTTGATCGCCAGCCAAGCCCAGAAAAAAACATTGGAGAAGACGCATGGCAATTATCCTGCGCCGCTGAAAGCTCTCGAGGTTGTTGTCGCTGGTCTGACGATTCCCCACGCCCAGTCTCTGGAGAACGAAAAGAACGCGTTCATCGAATTGGCGCGGGGAGCGGCTGCGCAGAATCTTATCCGCATCTTTTTCCTGCAGGAACGCGCGAAGAAACTGGCGGTCGCGCCCGACCAGACACCTCAGAAAATCAGCAAGGTCCTGGTCATCGGCGCCGGAACCATGGGAGCTGGAATTGCTCAGTGGTTAAGCGCTCGCGGGCTCCGCGTGATCCTGCGGGATATCAACCCAGAAGCGCTCGGCAAAGGAATGCAGACGATCGCGAAATTGTTCCGCGATGCAGTGAAACGGCGTCTTTTCACCGAGGCCGAAGGCCGGAGCGGCTACGACCGGGTTGTTCCCATCTATCAGGACGTTCCCCTACGCGAGATCGATCTCGTCATTGAGGCTGCTGTCGAAAAGCTGGATCTCAAAGAAAAGATTTTTGCCGACATCGAGCCAAAGGTCGGCCGCGCCGTGCTCGCGACCAACACCTCGGCGCTCTCGATCGACGCAATTGCCGCTAATCTCACTCAGCCGGAGCGAGTCATCGGAATTCACTTTTTTAACCCGGTTCACCGGATGCAACTGGTTGAGGTCGTGGTCGGAACGAAGACCAGTCCGCTCGCTCAGGCTACAGCCGTCCAGTTTGTGAAAAAAATCGGCAAACTGCCGGTTCTGGTAAAGGATAGTCCCGGGTTCCTGGTCAATCGAATCCTGCTTCCTTACATGGTCGAGGCGGTCCGGATTTTTGCGGAGGGATATCGGGTCGAAAAGATCGACCAGCTCATGCTCGATTTCGGGATGCCAATGGGCCCGCTTCGCTTGATCGATGAAGTTGGTCTGGATGTGTCCATGCACGTGGCCAAGGATTTGGAAGCGCGGGTAAAACACCTCGCGCCAATGGACGATACCGTCGAACAGATGGTCGCGAAAGGCTGGCTCGGCAAGAAATCCGGCAAGGGTTTTTATGAATATCGGATCGGGCCGGAAAGAATGGCCTAACCCGCAACTGAAAGAATTCCAGAAAAGAACGGTCGCCGAGACGGATGATGCCATGGTCCGGGACCGGATGGTTCTGGTCATGGTCAATGAGGCGGCGCGCTGTTTGGAGGAAGGAGTTGTTTCTGCTCCGGAAGATGTTGATTTCGCAATGATCATGGGAACTGGCTGGGCGCCATTTCGGGGAGGGCCGCTCAAGTACGCGGATTCCTTGGGCATCGGCACGGTGGTGAACCGGCTGGAAACTCTGCAGACGACCGCTGGATCCCATCTTGCGCCCTGCGGTCGTTTAAAGGAGATAGCCGAACGTCGCGGATCGTTTTTGGAAAATGCCGGTAACCCCATGAATGCGAATCCGCCGGCCGCCGAGACCGCCGCGTAAACCTATGAAAGAGACTCTGGAATCCACTGACGTACTTGCGCCGAGCGAGATGCCGAAACCTGGCGCTTTGGCGACGCTACCCGCCCATCGAGTATAGCCGAGCCTCTTTCGACCCAAGACAGCTGCAAAAACTGTTGGATGGGGAACACGCGGCGACTCGGGACGAGGTCAAGTCCCTTATCACCAGTCCGGCTTTCCGATACTACGAAGGGACCGACGTCGCCGCTTACCGTCGACAGGTTCTCGCCTGGACCCACGCCTTCGCCAAGGAAGGATTTGGCCTGATCTTCATGCCTAGGAGCGTCGGTGGAGAAGAGAATCTGCCAAAGTTTATGGCGGCGTTTGAAACGCTGGCGTTTCACGATCTCAGTCTGGTGATTAAAGCCGGGGTTCAATTTGGTTTGTTCGCTGGTAGTATTCAGCGGCTTGGCACCGAGTACCATCACCGAAAATATCTGGCCGATGCGGGAACGACCCGGCTGCTCGGTGTGATTCGCCATGACCGAGATCGGCCATGGCTCAAACGTGCAGGGAATCGAAACGACGGCCACTTACGATCGAGCATCCGATTCTTTCGTGATCGACACACCCTGCTATTCTGCCGGCAAGACTTACATTGGGAATGCCGCCGATGACGGCCGACTGGTAACGGTCTTTGCCCAACTGGAAGTGAACGGCGAGCACCACGGGGTTCACGCGTTCCTCGTCCCGGTCCGCAACGAGGCTGGCGAGATTTTGCCCGGTATACGCATCGAAGACAACGGTTTGAAGATGGGTCTGAATGGAGTCGATAACGGTAAGCTCTGGTTCGACCATGTCAGGATTCCGCGCTCGGAGATGCTAAATCGGTTTGCCGAGGTCAGTTCCGATGGGAAATATCCCAGCGGCATCAAGAGCCAGGGGGCTCGTTTCTTCACGATGATCGGTACGCTGGTCAGCGGGCGAATCAGCATCGCTGCTACCGGCAACAGCGTGGCGAAATCAGCTCTGACTATCGCCATGCGGTATGCCGCGCGCCGGCGCCAGTTCGGTCCATCACCGTCCGCGAAAGAAACGCTCCTGCTCGACTATCCTTCGCATCAGGAGAGGCTGTTTCCGCTGCTCGCCAATGTTTACGCGCTCGACTTTGCCCTCAAGCGACTGGTGCGGGAAAACGAGACGGCTTCACCCGGCCAGTCCCGTCCGCTGGAAACACTGGCCGCCGGTCTGAAAGCCTACACGACGTGGAACGCTACGCGAATAATCCAGACTTGCCGGGAGGCCTGTGGCGGCGAGGGATACATGAGGTGAATCGGTTAGCCGCGCTGAAGGCTGACACCGATGTCTATGCCACGTTTGAAGGCGACAATACGGTCCTAATGCAGCTGGTTGCCAAAAACTTGCTTTCCGAGTTCAAGGATTCGCTTAAAGCGATGGGTCCGGGGGAGGTCGCCGGATATTTTCTCAACCAGAAGATGAGTAATGTTCTGCGCCGAAACCCGCTCCGAATCTGGAACTGCGGCCGGCGGCATCTTCTCGATCCCCATGCTCAGCTTTCCCTCTTTCGTTCCCGGGAGAGCGCGCTGCTGTTGCGCGCCGCAGCCCGATTTCGCAAAGAGCTGAAACGGAGAGGGGCCGATGCTTATTCGGCGATCGTTCGGGCTCAGCCTGATCTTCTTGAGCTCGCCCACGCGCATGTCGAGCAAGTCGTCCTTTCGCATTTTGTGGAAGCGATTTCGGCTACCGCAGACGCTGACCTGCGTTCCGTTTTGAAACGTCTCTGTGATCTCTTTGCCCTGACTCATCTTTATGAGGGCAGAGGATGGTTCCTCGAGAACATGGCCATGTCGCCGCTGCAAACGAAAACGTTGCGACGCCTCATCGAACAGCTTTGCGCCGAGCTGCGCAATGATGCCCTGGCGCTGGTCGATGCTTTTGGTATTCCGGACACCTGTCTGGCCGCGCCGATCGCTTTGTAAGGAAGCGCACCTAGCGGAAGCAGGCTTCCGCTAGGTGCGCTTCCTGTATGCTTCCAAAAATCCGGGTGCGAAATCCTCTGGTGTTCGGGCGATCCATCGATCGACGATCGATAGAGGAAAAAAACCAACTTCCTGAATTTCCTGGGGATTGTAGGCCAGAGGTTCGTCCGAGAAGGTTTCAAACAGCCAGATAAACTCGTATCCAGTCTGCTCAGACGCCGGAATTTTTGCCCGCAGTTTTGGCTCAGCTACGCTCAAGCCAAGTTCCTCTTTCAGCTCGCGTACGGCGCAATGAAAATAATCCTCGCCACTCTCGACATGGCCGGAGGCGCTGGAATCCCACCGTCCCGGATGCTGCTGTTTCCAAACGGATCGATGCTGGAGCAAGATCTCTCCTTGGCTATTGAAGACAAAGACGTGCACCGCTCGGTGCAAATGTGCCTGCTCATGGACGGTCTTCCGCGCGGATGGCCCGATGACGCAATCAGCGGCGTCGACTATATCCAACTGCTCGTCGGCTTCTTCCGGACCGTACGTCTGAGGTCGAAGCAGATTGGTGAGTTCAATCCATTGGCAAAGAGAAAGCGCTTCGGCTCGGGCGTTCAATTCTGCTCCCACTTTTTTCAGCGCCTCGGACACGGCACCGGCTTCGACGATCCAGCCCAGCAGACTCGTCAACTGCTTACGACGCTGGGAAAATCCCCTCTTCACCAGGAAACGGAAGAATGGCCAGTCGGTCGCGGGCAGAGAACCTGGAAGCCTTGGCCGAAGCAGGATCGCGGCCGAATCGACTTGGGGCGGCGGCAGAAAAACGGAGCGCGGCAAGACCCGGAGCAGGCGTGCTTCCCACCGAGCCTGAATGACCAGACTCAGGCTGCCGTACGCTTTTGTGCCCGGCCGGGCAACCAGCCTCTCCGCCACTTCTTTCTGAAGGACCAGAACAATACGGCTGAACGGACAAGGCTCGGCGGCGTAGTGAAAGATTAACGGAGTTGAGATGTAATAAGGGAGAGCACCCAAAAGCTTCGTTGGACGGCTGGCAAAAAACTCGCGCGGATCGTACTCCAGTGCGTCCCCGGAGATTACATTTACTTGCGTTGAGGGGAATTGTTCCTGAAGGTAGGAGGCAAACAATTTATCCTTTTCGAGTAAAGTTGCCGACAAGCCCGATTTGAGCATTTGCACGCTCAAAGCCCCTAGGCCGGGACCGATCTCAACAACGTGTTCACCCGCTCTGAGATCAAGTTGCGCAACAATCCATTCAGCGAGATTTTGATCATGTAAGAAGTTCTGGCCCAATGACTTACGCGGAGAGGCCCCTAAGCGCTCCAAGGTTGACATGATTTCAGAGATTTTCACTTGGCAAGTTTTATGCTCCCCGAAGTTGCCAACCACTTTTTTCCCCTTAAATCGGGGTTTTTAACAAGTTATTCACAGCCGAGGTTCCGCCAAAATCCTCGGAACGGCGGTAAAAATCGAACCTGCCCGTCGCTTATTCCATCTTCTTCTTTGCATCGCGCCGGAACAGTCTCCGAGCTTCGCCCAGTGATGCTCCCTCAATAAAATAGGCGACTGCCGCTCGTCCAATCGCATATGTGCCCGCGCCCGCGATCCCCCCCGAAATAGCGTTTCCCCAACCCGGAAAAATTTTTACCGCCGCTCGCGCGCTTTCCCGCAGGATCATCGCCACGCCGAGATTCGCGCCGAGAGCGCCGCAGAACTCGGTAGCCGCTCGCATGCTCAACTCCCGCCCACTCAAATGCATCAATCCGGCAACCATCGCTACCTGAAGCGAGGTCAACACGGGCAGGTCAGCCAGCGGAATCGGCTGAGCACCGATCGCAGCGCAGATGGTTGAGACCGAGCGGACCAACCGATGACCAATTTCGCTCTGCGCGTTCTTGGCGTGTACCAAACGGGCCATCTCCACCTGAGCGTCTTCGGGAAGCTCTTTCGTCAGCAGTTCGGCCAGTTCGGAAACGTTCTTTCGCTCATCTCTGCCCTTATCAAGCGAACCGTCGGCTCGAAACCGGACAAACGAGCGGACTGCCAGGCTTCGAACAAAATGCGGTGCAAGGACAGTATGCCCGCTTAGCCACGCCTGAAGTTCCAATCGTTTGCCTTCGATTTCTTGATCGGATACTCCGACCGGACACTCCAGGATGCCAACCAAAGGCACGCGTGTTTGATGTCTCTGGTGAACAAAATCGACGACGCGAGCCGCCTGTTCACACTCGAGACCGACATCGAGTTTCTTGTGTCCATCGGCCAGGAACAGCAACAAATCCGGTCCCTCTTCCGACAAAGCCCCCGAAAGCATGCTCCAGGACAAGCTGTTTTCGTTCAGTCGACGTGCATCGAGTACCCTTACTCCCCCGTGCCCCGGCTGCTGGTAACCGATCCAACCAGGCGAAGATTGCGTCTCGTCCAGGCGGAGATCGGATTCCACGAGCGCCGAAAAAAGCGCTGAAGCGTCGACCGATGATTGACCCAGCAGACAGATCTTCGGCAACCGCTGAGCCAGAAAAATCTGTTTCACCGGGCGCAGCTCCTGCAGAATGGCATTTTGCAGCGGAGCGGGAAGCCGGCCAAGCAATGCTTCCAATCGCTCGTAAATCCGGAGCAAACTATTCTGGTTCATGTGTCTGATCGTAACAGTCGGCGAACAGTGATCGCGGCGGTTTTCGTTCAATCCGCTGCGACAAGCGCGTTGCGTAGCAACTTAGCATGCGTGCTCGGGCTGACCTTGCGGAGGATATCCGTTATCTTCTGGTCTGGCCCGATCAGAAAGGTCGTCCGCTCTGTTCCCATGTACTTCTTGCCATACATGCTTTTCTCGACCCAGACGCCGTAGGCTGTCACGATCGCCTTCTCCGGATCGCTCAACAATGGAAAAGGAAGACCGTGCTTGTTAATAAACTTTTGATGGCTTTCCGGGGTGTCAACGCTGACACCGAAGAGATCGGCTTTGGATTGGATCTCTCCCCACGTATCGCGTAAGTCACAGGCTTGACGGGTGCAGCCGGGCGTCTCGTCCTTCGGATAAAAATAGAGAACGAGGTTCGCGCCTTTGAAATCGGCTAAACGCACCGTCTGACCCGCTCCGTAAATCCCGCCAACCGCCGTTGCTGTAAAGTCCGGCGCAGGATCACCAATGTTCAATTCCATAGGAGACCACGCTCTCATCGAGCGGAGACAGGTTCAACGTTCAACGACTAAAAAGTGTCAGTGTTAGTGCTGGTGTGCAGTGTCGGATCGAAGTTGACCGGCTGTCCACGGCCGGCCTCGTAGCGCGGACGGCCTCGTCCGCATTTGGGCGCCGCTGCACGAGGCCCTACGCATTAAGCGGGGACAACGGCGGGAACGGACACTGGTCACTGACACTGACACTGGCACTAATTCGAGCCGGCCGCCGTTTGCACAAGCCACTGAAGGGCGCCTTCCGCCGCCAGCGTCGCAGTGGCAAAGCAGCCTTGAAGAAGGTAACCTCCAGTTGGCGCATCCCAATCGAGCATCTCGCCGGCACAGAAGACTCCGGGATAGTGATGGAGCATCAGATCTTTTTGTAACTCCTCCCAAGCAACGCCACCGGCGCTCGAAATCGCTTCGGCGATCGGGCGAGGTCGATCCAGCCGAAACTCACACTTTTTCATCGCGGAGACCAGCCCATCGCCGGTCTGCGGAGAGCAGATCTCGTTTATCAACGCCAGGGCCGTCGCGCTCAGACGAAAGACCCGACGTGCCAGCTCTTCCATCGTGAAAGACGAACTCTGAAGCAGGCGCCTTTGCAGAGCTTCGCGAGGCACTTGCGGCTTAAAGTCTATGGCGATTTCCGGAGACGCCCGGAGTTCCCGGGAGAGCTGGTAAAGAGCGCCCCCCTCGAGCCCGTACTTGGTAATGAGCAGCTCGCCTTTCACCGACCGCTCCGCGCAGGTCACCGCCACATTTTTCAAAGGGCGGCCGTCGGCAACTTTCAGGAAATCCGCGGACCAGGCACGTTCCCAGCCGACGTTCGACGCCACAAAGTTCCGCACCTTGATATCCATTTGGCGAAACTGATCGACCCATCGGCCGTCGGATCCGGTTTGCGGCCACGAGGCACCACCCAAGGCGAAAACCACTACGTCCGAGGTGATAAGCGAAAACTCATGGCCACACTGGAACACTAAATCGAACGGCTGGTGCCCGAGAAGGTGATGAAATCGGTGGTTGCTCTTGATTTCGATCTCCAGATCTTCCAGGAGCTCCATCCATTTCTCCAGAACCGCCGAGGCACGCATTGTTCTCGGAAAAACACGTCCGCTGGTACCGACAAAAGTCGCAACACCCAATTCTTCGAACCAGCGGCGGAGATCTTCTGAAGAAAATCGCGCCAGAATCGTCGCCCAACGTTCTGGAGAGTCGTAGCGGCTGGCAAAAGTCTCCAACGGCTCAACATGCGTGATGTTCAAACCGCCTCGGCCAGCTACCAGGAATTTTCGGCCGATCGAGCGCTTTTGCTCGAATATGGTGACCCGGCAACCGCCTCTGGCCAAAACCTCTGCCGCTCTGAGTCCGGCCGGACCCGCTCCAATGACTGCCGCGATCGGACGACTCACCGGCTTAACTCAAGCATTCGTAAAATTGGCCGTTCGGCCCGGCGACGCAGTCCCTCCGGCAAAAGGATTTCGGGTCGGAGATCGGCGAGAGAATCTCGCAATTTCTCCAAGGTGTTTCGTTTCATAAACCGGCAATCGGCACAAGCGCAGTTCTCGGTCGGACCCGGGATAAAATTCTTGCCAGGCACCTCTTTCTTCAGCCGATGCAGCATTCCCGACTCGGTGACCACAATAAAGTTTTCCGCGGGAGCGTTGCGGCAAAAACCGATCATCTTTTCCGTCGAACAGACTTCGTCAGCGAGCAGGCGAACTGCGTAAGTGCATTCCGGATGCGCTACAACCAGCGCATCGGGATAAGTCTCTCGGACGGCCTGAATGCTGTTGCGAGTAAATTCGACATGCAGGTAACAAACACCTCGCCACAGATCCATTTTGCGTCCGGTTTTTTCCATAACCCATGCTCCAAGGTTTTGGTCGGGCACAAACAGGATATTGCGGTCAGCCGGAACGGTTTGCACGATTTTGATCGCATTTCCGCTGGTGCAGATAACATCGGAGAGCGCCTTTACCGCGGCGCTGCAGTTGATGTAAGCAACCACATAGTAGTTTTTGGCCGCATTTTCCTCCAAGAAAGCCTCGAGCCGATCGGCCGGACAAGACTCGGACAGTGAACAACCGGCTTCCAGATCGGGCAAAACGACCGTCTTGGACGGATTGACGATCTTTGCGGTCTCCGCCATGAAATGCACACCGCAGAAGACAATAACATCGGCGGCGGTCTCCTTGGCCTTGAAACTCAGACCGAGCGAATCACCGACGTAATCCGCGACGTCCTGGATCTCCGGCACTTGATAGTTGTGCGCAAGAATCACCGCATTTCGCTCTTGTTTGAGCCGACGCACTTCCGCCGCCAGATCGTAGCCTTCCATGAGAGCAACCATGATTGCCAACTATCCGGTGCGGGGTTTTTCGTGCAACTCGTTTTGGAGTGCGGGCGACGAGAGTCCGCACGCACTCCAAGATGCTCGCTTATCTCTCCCAACCAGATTGCCTCCACTAGTTCGCCCGGTTCCACCCGCGTTCCGGGATCGACTCTCGCCAGGGCATTGGCCATGGATAAGCCGTAGAGCGCGTGCGATGCTTGATTACCAACCGGCAAAAATTTCCCTTTTTCAATCCGTCCGCGAAAAAAACTTGTCCGGTCACCCGGGTTCTCTAGAAGAACTCCGGCCGGCACCTGGATTTTAGCTGGATCAAGTTGTCCGCTGCCGCCCATCCTTAAGATCGCCGGACGCACGAAGACGAAGAAGGTGACAAATGCTGAAACGGGATTGCCAGGCAACCCGAAAACCGGCTTCTCTCTTAGCTGGCCAAACAAGAATGGTTTGCCCGGCTTGATCGCCACGCGCCATAGATCGATGTCCGCCCCCAATTTGACCAGCGCCGGTTTTGCATAGTCCCGCTGACCAACCGACATGCCGCCCATCACGACGACGGCCTCGCATTCGCCGCCGCGACTAAAAACATTTACCGTTTGATCCTCGTCATCAGCCACCAGGTCGAACAAAACCGGGTCGCCGCCCGCTTGCCGGATAAGTTCGGTGACCATGATTCGATTGGTCTCATAGATTTCTCCCGGACCGAGCACCTCGCTGCCTCCGCGCAGTTCTGACCCGGTCGCAATCACCGCGATCTGCGGGCGTCGAAAAACGATCACTCGATCCAGACCCTGCGATGCGAGCACGGCAAGCCGCGACGCCGAGAGCCTGTCCCCCGCGGTGACCAATCGCTGGCCCTCCGCCAGATCCGCGCCTCGCGCGCGAATATTTTCCCCGGGGGAGACCGCTTCCCGAATGCAAATCGTCTCCCCGTGCCTCTCGCAGTCTTCTTGCCTGATAACGGCGTCCGCCCCTCGGGGAAGAGGCGCTCCAGTATAGATCCGAATCGCGGCGCCCTCCGCCAATGTTAGTCCCTGGTCCGGACCCGCCGGTTGCTCGCCTGCAAGGCGCAGCCCCTCTCCCAAGCGCGCTTCCGCCGCACGGACAGCATAACCATCCATGGAAGAATTATTGAATCGGGGCAAAGGGATCGTCGCCCGGAGGGATTCAGCAACAAACCGGCCGCCGGCGGCCGAGAGCTCGATCGTCTCGGGCCGGACCGGCTTCACGCCAGCCAAAACGCGCGTCAAGGTCTCCTCAATGCTGAGCAGCTTCATCCCAGGTCCACAGTGCCCTTAGGAGGTCGGATCGGCAACCCCAGATCACCTGGCCGATGACCAATGGCCGATGACCGATGACCAATGGCCGGGGGCCGGTGGCTGACCGATGACCGAAACTCCTTCTCCTTGAACTCCTTGACTCCTATGACTCCTGACTCCTCCCCCTACTTCGACATATACTCAATCGCCGCTCGCAGGGCGATTTCTCTCGACGACCGGGCGATGCGCAATTCGTAACTTCCTTGATCAATATTCCAACGATGGCTCCGAGGATCGAAATAGGCCAGCGCCTCTGACGGAACTTCCATTTCAACTTTGTGCGATTCACCCGGGTTAAGGGTTTCTTTCACAAAACCCTTCAGCTCCTGCGGAGGTCGCTCAATCGAAGGGTGGATCGGATGGATGTAAAGTTCCGCAATCTCTGCTCCGGCGCGCGTCCCGGTATTGGTCAAGGTAAATGCGACTTTCCAGCCGCTCGAGTCCGGCACGACCCGCAAGTCCGAGTACACGAACGTCGTGTAGGACAATCCAAAGCCGAAAGGGAATAGCGGTTGGACTCCATCGCGCTCAATTCCCCGGTATCCGACAAAAATCCCCTCGCCATACCGCATCGACCGTCCGCTGCTTCGAGCCTGGTAATACGGCGCCGACGGACAGTCTCCAAACCGGTTCTCTATTGTAATCGGCAACTTGCCGCTCGGGTCAATTTTGCCTGCAAGGATTTCGGCAATCGCCTTGCCACCTTCCTGTCCGGGGTACCAGGCGTGTAACAGTCCCGGTACTCTGTCGATCCATGACCGGCAATCCAGCGCTCCTCCGGCAAAAAGCACCACGATCGTACGCGGATTTTTTCCGGCAACCTGCTGAATCAGCTCGTCCTGGGCGTCCGGCATTTGAAACGTTCGATCGAACCCTTCGCCCTCGGTGCCGTCATTGAATCCGACACAAACGATCGCCGCGTCATAATCCGCGATCCTGTCCGGCACTTTCACAGGCGCCCAGGCGAACTGCGCCACCGCGCCCCCGGCGCTATTCCGGTACTCGACACGCAGACGGTAGGTTTTGCCTGCCTCAAGAACGCGCGTCGCGGTATCCGTTCGCGGAGCGTGATCGACCCAGTCATCAATCACCAGAGCATCGTCGAGGTAAACCCGAATCCGATCATCCGATCGCGCCCGGAAAACATGGGTCCCGCTCACCCAGGGGCGAATTGCGCCTGTCCACCGCACCGAGAACGCCTCCGGGAGATCTGGGATCCCGATTACTCCATTGTCCCATCGGAAATCGATCGCCGGATCGATCCGCACCTGCTTTGGAGCACCGGCAAGATCGGGATTAGCAAAATACTCTCCGGTCAAACCGGGAACGGTCTCGCCATTGTTGGCGCGATGCTCGAACCGGGCTGAGCCGTAGTCACCTCCGCCCTCCGTGAAATAATCGATCAGCACTCTTTTTCCAAAAACCTGGCGGAGTCCGTCGACCACCGAGACCTGACGAAACGGTCGCACGAATGAACTCCCAGAGCCAGCCGGTACACCGGGATTAGCAGCCGAACCGAGCACGGCGATTTTTTGAATCGCCGTGGAATCGAGCGGGAGCAGCCCACGTTCGTTTTTCAGGAGGACGGTACCCGCTTCAGCAACGCGCAGTGCAACTGCGTCGCTGGCCGGATCATCAAGGGGGATAGCCGGATCCCTTTGTTCCCGGTCGAGGAACCCCATCTGGATGATTGTCCGCAGAATCCGTGAGACCTTGTCATCCAGGTCTGATTCTTTGATTACCCCTACGGCCAACGCCCCGACCAGCCATTTGCGGCTGAAGTATTGACCGGCCGGCATTTCGATATCCAGCCCTCCGCGAAACGCGGGCACGGCTTCATGCGTTGCGCCCCAATCCGACATCACAAACCCGGGAAAATTCCACTCCGATTTGAGAATCGTCCGGTTGAGCCAGGTATTCTGTGTACAATAACCCCCGTTCAGCCGGTTATAAGCATCCATCACCGCCAGGGCCCCTCCTTTCTGCACAGCAGCCTGAAACGCGGGGAGGTAAATTTCCCGCAAGGCGCGTTCATCGACCTGTATGTCGATCGTCTCGCGATTATACTCCTGGTTATTCGCCGCAAAATGTTTGACCGTCGCGACCACCCCTTGGCTCTGGACTCCCTGCACGAAAGGCACCACCGTCCGGCAACCCAGATACGGATCCTCGCCCGAGAGATATTCGAAGTTCCGCCCTCCGACCGGCACCCGATTGATATTGATGCCTGGAGCCAGCAATATGTGAATACCTCGGGCCCGACAATCGCGTCCCATCGAAACGCCCTCGGCCTGAGCCAGTTCCGGGTCGAAACTTGCTGCTAGGGCGATTCCGGCGGGATACCTGGTGCTCGGAGTATCTTGCCGTACGCCGAGCGGACCGTCGCTCATCCGGATTTCCGGGATTTTCAAGCGCGGCAGCGCGCGGATCGACATGGCGTGTACCCCGCCGATGTAATCAATCTTCTCGGCGAGGGTCATCTGCCCGAGAATCTCGCGGGCACGCTCCTCCGGCGTGGCCGCGTCGCACAACGCGGAGATTCCAAGAGCAACAATAAAAATCAAGATGCGTTTCACGTTTCGCGTTTCACGTTTCGCGGCATTCAGGAAGTCCTGCAACTCCGGAACAATGGCCGATGACCGAACTCCTGGCACTCCTGGACTCCTCCTCTTCATCGTCTAAGCTTACTCATGGACAACCAAGAAATTGCTGGAAGCGGAACCTTCAAACTCGGTGGCGATCTCGAAATCTATCGACTCGCCTTCGGGGCCATGCGGCTTACCGGGAAGGGAATCTGGGGCGAACCGGCGAATCCGGGCGAAGCGCGCCGAGTTCTCCGGCGCGCGCTGGAAGCCGGAGTCAATTTCATCGATACCGCCGATTCCTACGGCCCGGAGGTAAGCGAACGCCTGATTGCGGAAGCGCTTTATCCTTATCCGACAGACCTGGTGATTGCGACCAAAGGTGGACTCACGCGTTCCGGGCCGGGCAACTGGGCGCCGGTTGGGCGAGCAGAATACCTTCACCAATGCGTGGAGATGAGCCTGCGCCGTTTACGCCTGGAAAGAATCGATCTCTATCAGCTTCATCGGATCGATCCGAAGGTTCCGATGGAAGAGTCGCTCGGCGCACTTAAAGAGCTGCAAGATGCGGGCAAAATCCGGCATATCGGGCTTTCTGAAGTGTCGGCAGAGGAAATCGCGAAGGCGCAAAAGGTGGTCCGCATCGTGAGCGCGCAGAATGAGTACAATCTCAGCAACCGAAAATCGGAAACAACACTCCGCTATTGTGAAGAACATCAGTTAGGCTTTATCCCGTGGTTCCCGATCGCCGGCGGAGATCTGGTGAAACCAGGTGGATCACTGGACCAAATCGCCAAACGTCATCAAGCTACCGTAGCGCAAATCTCAATTGCCTGGCTGCTGCATCGGTCCCCGGTGATGCTGCCAATTCCAGGTACATCTTCGGTTGAGCATCTGGAAGAAAACCTGGAAGCGGCCAAGCTGAGTCTCGAGAAAAGCGAGTGGGAAGCTATCGAACAGGCGGCCGGTCATAAATGATGAGTGTCAGTGTCAGTGCTAGTGTCAGTGCCAGTGCTAGTGCCAGTGTTAGTGTCAGTTGCTAGTGTCAGTGTCAGTTGCCGTCGTTCGCACCGACACCGGACGCCTGCAAAAGCGTGGTTCAGATTGCCTATCTAAGACAAGCGTACCGTGCCGATCGGAGTTTGCTGGCCCAAAGGTACAAAATGACTCATTTCGGGGCTCTAAACCCCGGAAAAGTCGATCGTCGAAAATAGCCCTGTGAGAGTGGGCGTGCCGCGTGACGCGGAACTTGTCGCGCCGTAGTGCCGCGAAGCGGGCACGAAGGCGGACGCTCTTGTCCGTGTCTGGGCGATGACCCACGAGCCCGGAATCCCTCTCTCAGCCAAGCTCGAATTCTGCGATCACCGGCAAATGATCGGATAATGCGAGAGCACGATCCTGAATCACTTTGGAAGAGGTCAAACGGATCCTGGGAGACCAGAAAAAGTAGTCGAGTGTTTTTGCCGGTTGCCTGGCGTCAGGGCCCGGTGTCGTGAAAGTAAAATAGCGTTCTCGATCTGGCCCGAGGACATCTGCTAAAGTCGGGAAGCCTTTGTAATAAGAGAACAGTCGAGCCAACTCGGCAGGCGCCTCGACCGCAGCATCGTCGACTTGGGAGTCGGTTGATCTGCACGGAGCCAGGTTGAAGTCGCCACCCAGGATCCAGGAAAACCCAGCGCGATCGAGCTCGGCCAGATGACCGAGAATGCGCTCGACCTGGCGGGACATGATATTGGTGCGGCCAGGCCACGCCTCCAGATGTGTGTTCACGACAACGAATCTTTGTTCGGAGAATAATTCAGCTTCCAGCAAAGCTCGTTTGAGAGCGAAGTCGCGCACAAAAAAATTACCTGGTTTCAGTGGTAGCTGGTATCGGCGCCCTTGACCGATCCGGTACCTCGACAAGATCGCTAATTGCATTCCAGCCGGACCCCAGACTTTCGGATGGGGAACAAATGCAGACCGCCAGTAGTAAGCCGAGACCGCGTCGGCATAGCGGTCCGACAACAAGCTCTGAAGGACGGAAAGCTCATCGATAAACCCGGTCCGGCGCGCACCGCGATCCACCTCTTGCAAGAGCACCACGTCGGGGTTCTCGGCGCGGATTAACTGGCTTATTCCTTCGATTGTCTCGGCGACGTCCTCCGGTCGCACCTGAGTGTCCGGGCCGCCGTCGTAGAAAAACCGATACTTCGTTCCAGCAAAAAACTGAACATTATAAGTCAGGACTTTCATCCGCCGCTCTCTCGGTACATCCGGAGCGGGCCGCAGATGCTGAATCAGCAAAGAAACGATCGGCCTTGGCCGATAGTTCACCCGACCGAGAGCGGACCAAACCAACCTCAGAAAAAGAGCAACGCTGCCGGCTGCGAGATACACCAGGGACTCGAGCGTCTTACGTTTTACGTGTTGGTGTTCATTCACTGTTGATTTAGCAGGTTTTTAAACAGGCGAGCAGCGTCTGTTGTTACGCGCATGTATGAGGTAGCGCCGCCGATGCCTTACTTCATGGAGTTCGCGCCGATGATTGGGATGCATGCCGGATACCTGCCAGGCTATCCGGCCTCTCACGGCTGTATCCGGATACCGCGCGATCTGGCTGAGAAATTTTTCAGCATGCTGGCTGTCGACACTCCGGTGACGGTCATCGGTAATTCTTCCCAGGCGAGCCGGGTAAGGGCCGCGCTTCCGGTCGAGGGCATACCTGGCGAACGCGTCGTGGTCGTTTCGCGACGAGCGATGCGCCGGGCGGTATGGACCAACTCGGTCTACCGCACGTCCGAAGCGCAGAACCCTCCGATCATTTTCGGGGCGAGAACCGCCAGCCGTTGAGCGTAGTGCGGAACTTGTCGCGCCGTAATCCTCCGAAACCGGGGACGCAGCCTTGTCCTCAAAGACGGCCAGTCGGCGCTTCGTCAAGATTCGGCCGAACCTCATAGCTTGGCTCAAGCCCTGCCAAAAAGCACGGGCTGATCTGCCCTATTGGACTACGTAAACGCTTGGAAGCCAATCGCAAAGCGGCTGGGTTCACCTCCTGGCCAGTTAACTCTCTGCGGCATTCCTTTGCCAGGTTCCACCTCGCTGGGTTCCGCGTTGGTTGCATCCTACGATGCGATTACTTGGCTCGTTTCCATGCCGTATGACCCGTAAAACCTGACTCGCCGGTCGACGCAGTAGGGTTGGTCCAATTCATTTCGTCCCCTGTAAGGGTCAGAAATCGCTTCTGATCCGTTCCACTCCAATTCGGGTACGAACTGCTCTCAATGTGAATGTTGAGCGCACGATCCGCATCATTGAACGAGTACGTACCAAAGTAGCACAGGGTTTTCTGCACAACAGCTTTGTTCTCCTCCGGGGTGCCGTCCAGACGGTTTTTGGACGCGAATTTCGGAATATCAGAGCCTATGAGCTGCACAGAAATGTGGCCGTTTCCATCCATAACAAGGATGCCTGTCGGATCGGCGCCAAACGGGTTGAATTTGCTGCCATCCGGAGCTTCGATGTAGATTGACACGAGCGTCCAAGTTCCTACCAGTTGGTCTTTGGCGCTCTGGGCGAGCGTGTGCAGGGCAACGCCCAGAAACAGCAGCGCCACCATACCGGCAAACGGAAGGGCACTACGTCGATTTATTGCGCGCATTTCCTATGGTCCTTGTTTTTGCATTTTGTTGGCTTTGAAAATCGACGTCCTCGGGTGAGACCGCTAAGGGGGTCTGATTACTGAGAGCATGCACCTTTTCTTAGCTCTTTATCCAGAACTTTCGGTTATACTGCTCGGGAAACAACTTGGGCGGGCTAGTGCCAAATTGCCAATGATGGCGCTGTTGCGCCCCCCAAATCAGAGCCGCTGTTGGACAATGGAGCTCGACATCTGGCCCTCCGCTGAAGCATTTTTTGGGATGGTATGCGCGAAAAGAGTTAGATCCGATTATTTGCAATCTGACGCCCCCTGAATCAACACGTGCGCTATGGAACTGAGCAAAGATCTTGAACTCATCGCGATGCAGGAGCGGGAGTTGCTGCTTCCGCGATTCGATGAGGATATCGCCTGGGAGCTTGGGTTGCGATTACGCGAACTCGCGTTCTCCCGGCAGCTACCAGTGACGATCGAGGTACGCCGCTTCGGCCAGCCGCTATTCTATAGCGCGCTGAAAGGTACTACGCCGGACAACGCTGAGTGGGTTCGGCGCAAAGGGAACGTGGTGACGCGTTTTCATCGGAGTTCCTACGCTATCGGGCTTGGTCTGCAACAAACAAACAGTACCCTTGCCGAGAAGTATGAATTGTCTCAAGCGGACTACGCCTCGCACGGTGGATCTTTTCCGTTGAGCGTGACCGGAGCCGGGGTGGTTGGATGCGTGACCGTGTCTGGGCTGCCGCAGCGTGCAGATCACGAGCTCGTAGTGGAAGCGCTGTGTGGTCAACTTGGGCGAGAATACCGACAGCTGGCGCTGCCCGAACCGGTAGATTAAGTGACTCCAACGCTGCCAAGAGTGTCTTGCGACGACCGCCGGTTCCACTTGCGAGTGATCAGCCGCGAATTTTTTTCGTGAGCTCCGCAACGCGCTTACCTTGGACTCGGCAGATGGCGAGATCCTCGGAAGTCGGCGCGAGTTCGCCTTTCGCACCGGAGATCGTACTCGCTCCGTAGGGCGTGCCGCCCCGCGCTTCGGTGTGGATCATTCCCTCGGTCGAATACGGTACTCCGACTATGAGCATTCCAAGATGAATTAGTGGTATCATCATCGTGATACAGGTCGTCTCCTGTCCGCCGTGGGTGGAAGCGGTCGAGGTGAAGACGCCGACCGGCTTACCTTCCATCGCGCCGGACAGCCAGAGGCTAGCGGTGGAGTCTATGAGCGCTTTCATCTGCGCGATCATGTTTCCGTAACGCGTCGGAGAGCCGAGCAGCATGCCGTCGGCTTCACGAAGGTCATCGAGAGTACAGACCGGAATGTCCTTTTGTTCTTTCCAGATTTTGGTTGCGTAGCCCTCGCCCGCCTCCAGTTCCTTTTCAGTGTGAGGAAATTCCGGCGCGCGGCGAAAGACAGCTTCGACTCCGGCAACTGATTTGACGCCTTCCTCGACAGCTCGCGCGAGCTGCAAGCTATGGCCATAGACGGTGTAATAAACGACGAGGACTTTCATGGATGTTGTTATGTTTTGGTTAGGCTTGTTGTTTAGCGCTTCACAACCAGGAAAAATGACATTCTTTCTCCTTGCGCGCGCCAAAGGAGCTTGTGTTCTTCAGATGGGAACCGCAAGAAGCGAACTGTCAAAGTTATCAGAAAATTTGAGCTCGAGAAGCTGATATGCTGTACCCGTCTCTCAGCAGGGCCGTCCAATGCGATCGACTTCAGTTCGGCGGGGTAGTGGTTTTCACGAGGTGGGATATTTAAACACTGACGCACGAATCTTCCAAATACCGCCCGCTGGAGTGTACACATTTACCAGATAGCCCCCAAATTTCCGGGTGCCGTCGATAGTCACAGTCCACCCTCCGATTGCGCATAGATCGTCGCCCATGGCATAGACATAGCTTATTTTTGTAATTCTATCCGAAGGATTGTGACGCTGAAACAAATCTGTCACATATCCCTCGATGGCTTCTCGACCGGAAAACGTCCCCCCCGGCGTCACTTGAACCGCTTTTGCGATGTACAGCGCCCCGACAGCGGTTGCGTCGTGCTTGTTGAATGCTTCATCAAACTTCAGATTGATCGCTTCGAGCTGCTGGACTAATTGGGGACTCGCGGCAATGGCGCGAAAGGGAAAGGGATTGACCTCCTCTTTCTCTTGGGCAAAGGCCACCAGAGCAAAACTGATTGCCAATCCTACTACTAGGGCACCTGGTAAGCGTATCTTCATTGTCTCCTCCGGTTTGTGACTCGTCGCCTAACGACCTGTCATGAGAAGTCTATTTGACGCTCGCACCTCCGTCCACCGCTAAGGCAATTCCTGTCACCCACTCCGCCTCTCGGGAAACGAGAAACAGCACGCACTCGGCTACGTCTTGGGAAGTTCCCAGGCGTCGCCAGGGCGTATCTTGCAAAGCAGCCTTGTTGTCCGTTGAACGAAAGGCAGCGGGTTGCAAGAAGTTAGCAAAGAGGTAGTCGGAATCCACGTCCTCCTGACCCGCTCGCTTTTTGGCGGCGGTATTCTGCGTAGGTTGCTTCCGCGCGTTTCGCTAGCGAAATCGACTTCTGCTCCTTTGCGATTCTGATGGCTGCGCAGAACGAAGCCTCAATTTGGGTCTCGTCAGCACCCATAGCCGTGAGAAACACACCGCGGAGCCGGTGCAGTTCGGCACACCACCAGCGCTCTTCAGATCTTTCGACCACGTGCTTCTGCCTCCTTTATTGCCTCAAGAGCTTCAGAGGTACGATCCGCAAGATGCAAAGCTTCAGCCTTTAGTGCCAGAAAATATGGCAGGCCCAGCATCGAGCCGGTTGCCCGAAAGTCTCTTATTCCGTCCTCGATCCACGGAATACCTTCCGCTGTGTCACCGGAAGCGCTGCGCGCCCAACCGCGGTAGAATGGCTCCTACCGCCAGCCAAAACGCAAAATTGTGACGCGTTGAGAGTTCAATCAAATCCGATGCCAAGCGTTCCACTTCAGCAGGATTACGCTCAAAGTGGCGCGAGAGCCGCTGCCCAAGTATAGTGCCACGGCTAATGCGTGCATATCATTCAGCTCCTTTGCTAGTGAGATCGCTTCCGCCATGGTCGCTTGGCAAGAGGCGATCTCTCCGAAATGCCACTCGGATATGCGCCTGATAGCACAGACAAGACGACGACTGGCGCGTCGAGCTCTTCCGTCATGAGACTGTACGCTTCCCGAGCGCCAGATCTGAACACCACGCATCGCGTATTGTCGCGCGGACTCGAAATCGCCCAAAAAGTAGAGCGTGGCTGCCAAAGCGCGGTAGGCTCCTATCATTAGCGCAGAGTCATTCTGCTCCTGCGCCAGCGAGTAAACTCGTTTGGCAATCTGCATCGTTGCAGTCAGCTTGTCGGTCATGAGGGAATAGCGCCACTGACCTATCAGTGCCACATACAGGAGCAGGGGACGATTAAGCGAATGACACAAGGACTCCGCGCGCTCGTAACAAATTCGCGCCTCCGGTGCTCCCAATCCTCGCGTGGCCGTTAGATATGATCCCGCCTGCATGAGGATGAAGAGCTGATCTTCCGCAGTGAGACTCTGCCCCTCGACGGCCGTTTCCACCGGTGAACCCCAGCGTCCGTGTTCGAAGAAATGAGCTAAAACCGAGAGCAATGCTCCTCTGGCTCCAAGAACGTTAGCCGCAAAGGAGGCATTTCCCCGCTGAATCCGCGGAATGTAAACTTCATGCAGCGCTTCGCGAAATAAACCGGCATTGCAGCCGCAGATGACGGCTAAGAAAAGCGGCTCCATCTCCCTGAAACTATCCGGCAGCTGCGGCGCAAGCGTTCGATAATAATGATAGAGCCGCCTATTGCATTCCTTCCACGCATCCGTTCGTTGACTCCGAAGCTGTTCGCCAAAGTATTCACGAACGAGAGGATGCGTATCGAGATGTCCAGGATTATGCGGATCTTCTCCGGCGAGGAGTCTTGCTCTTCTTAACCTGGCAAGAATCGTTCGCCACTCGGTCGGGCTCAAATCAGTTAATGACTCTGTAAGGCCCGGAATCGCAGGTGGTTTCAGCAGGGCTCCAAGCGCCTTTTCGTCAGCGGGGCGATCAAATAGACCTAACATGCGCAGAACTGACAGCTCAGGACCTTCGCCAAACCAGGTTTGGTAAGATTCCATGACTTTTCGGGCATGGACTCCCTGTCGTACGTCGTGAGCAAGACGTTCTGACACTTCTTTGCGGCAACGAATGTCTCCATTGTAAGCATCGGTCAGATAGCTGCCCAACAGCGTTAGAGCCAGACAATGGCCACTGAACTCGTCGCTGGCACTTCGCAGTTCCGCCTCATCTCCCTTTAACGCCCAGCGCTCGGAGCAGCTTCGCACCGGCATCGCTGGATAGTTGTTCCAGGTCACGACGCAGAGCTGAGGTGCCCTCGTGATCTGCAATATCAGCGACCGGCATCCGCGTGGTAATCACGCAAAGCCCCGTATTGAAGGCAGCAAGCTCGCGCAGAAGCGCCTGGAGGGAAGGCTCACGTACCCGTCCTTCTTGTGGACCAGGCGGATTTTGGAGCGGCTCCAGGCCATCCAGAACCAATAAGGTTCGACGATGCGCGACGAGCTTCGCCAATCTTTCGCCCTTCTCCCACGCCGTTCCGATCCGTGGATCTGGATCTCCAAACCAAGTGAGAGCCGCATCAAGAAATTCATCTGCGGACGAAGTGTCCCCACTGGTGCCCTGTCTGTAGAAGGACCAGCCAAAAACAAGCTCCGCAGAACGATAATGTTCAGCAGCCATCCGTCGGAGCCAATGGTTAACGAGCGTGGACTTCCCGACACCAGCCCAGGCAACGATTGTAACGACATTGACATGCTGGTTTGCCCATGCATCGATCCAGGAAAGCGATATCCTCCTCTCGACCAAAAACATCGCTTCCGGTAACGGGCAATCTGGCTACGGAAATTTTCTTCGGTCCCAGTCTTGCTGGCGGCTTGCGAGTTCCGACACGCGAAGCGGTAGGGGGCATCTTCTGCAAGCTCTGACGAGTGATTCTACGCCGTGCGTCGATAGCGCCTGTTATCGTCGGCATCGCCTTCAGAAGTTCGGCCGGGTTCTGAAAACGCCGCGCCGGGTCTTTCTCAAGAAGCACCTCAAGTAGAACAACGACCGGCTGCGGAACACCTTCGAGTTGTTCGAGCGGTAACGGTGCGTGCTGATGCTGATACATCACCTCAGCCGGAGGAGCCCCGGAATGGCGCCTGGCCGGTCACCATCTCCCAGAGCGTCACGCCCAGCGAGTACAGGTCCGAGCGGATGTCCACGCCGACTCCTGCGAATTGCTCCGGACTGGCGAACTCCGGTGTACCAGCAAAAGCCCCGGGCGTTGAAATCGCAGCTTCGAGCAGCCTGGTTCATTGACCGCCTTGGCCAGCCCGAGGTCGATGATTTTCGCGGTCACAGCGCCTCCCTCCTCCAAGCTCACCATGATGTTGCTTGGTTTGATGTCCCGGTGAACGAGCTTCTGCTTGTGCACCGCGGCCAAACCGGCGGCGACCTGCGTCGCAATTTCCAGCGCCAGCTTTACCTCAAGCCGGCCGGAGCGTTTGATGAGGTTCTCCAGCGTTTCCCCCTCTACAAACTCCATCGCGTAGAAGTAATTCTCGCCGGTTCTGCCCAGGTGGAAAACCGAGGCAACATTCGGATGCCGAACGCTCGCCGCCGCGCGGGCTTCGCGCAAAAAACGAAGCCGCGCCGATTCGTCACCGAGATAGTTGTCGCTGATGACTTTCAATGTCACGGGGCAGTGCAGATCGACGTCGAACGCCTTGTAAGTGACCCCCATCGCACCGCGACCCAACTCGACCGGTTTCCCGTCTTCGCGTTATCACCAGCTCATAATGCTCAAAGCGACGCGCCCGGCGCTCCGGAGAAGCCTCAAATGTGTCATTAGAAGACGGCTCGCCAGAGTCGGCCTCCTCACCGGCCAACACCTCGCGAATCATGCAAACCGGACAGAAGCCCAGAGTCTCGGAAAGCGACTGATCGCAGCTCGGGCAGACCGATCGACGTTGGATGCTCATGGGTCTAAGCGGCCTTCGGCGCTGGGCGTGGCGATTTGGGCATCCCGAAGCGCAGAAACGTGTCGAACGGCTCTGGAGTCCTGCTGAACCAATATTGCGTCAGAGTTTCTGGAAGGAAATGATCTTGCGCTATCGGGGAATGGTGCGGCGCGGGCTTGAACAGAAAAGACCCATGCCACCTGTACCGGAATGGGTCAAAGCACACATTCGAAAATTGTTGGCTCAACATCCAGAGCTATTGGAAGCAATGATGGATGTACCGATTGAGTCAATAGGTGGCCTAGAGCCTTTTGATTTAAGGTTGCGCCTTCGCGAATACCACGAAAACAATCCGCAATTAACAGCCGAAGAAATCGTCGTCAGGATCCTAGCTAAGCACGGCAGACGCTGGATTACGGAGGGGACAACAGCTCCAGCTATAATTGTTACCGGGCTTCTGCATACGATCCGACGCTTGATCGAGGAAGGAGAACTTTGAGCGCTTACGCGAGCCGCTCTTGGCGCACTTCGCCAGAATAATCGTAGGTCTTCTTGCTGTTCGAGGCACTTACCCTGCAGAAAATATTTTAACTTAATCGCTTTTTTCATTGGATGCCGATAACCAATTTATTATCATCACAGCGACGTGAAAATGTCGCGTCTTGTCACCGCGGAAACGAGTATAAGATTTTCGTCCTCGGCTACTCGTCGGGGCAGCAGAGTCTAAAACCAACGCTCGAGCCTGACTCGGCCCGACACCGAAACAGATGGCTAGCCGGCTTGTTGCCCGGACTCTCTAGCTTCCCTGCTCCCCAAGTTCGCACACAACAGTTCTATCAATTGAAAAAATCTACCGTTTTGGAAGCTCCGCCCGAGCCTCCACAGGGCTGGGTTGGGTTGAAAGTTATGCGCCGGCACTTCTGGCCTTACGAGGACACTAGGCCGAGCGACTTTAAGATTCGCTGGCTTTGTCAGCATGATGGCCTGCCTCATCTAAGGTTCGGGACCACATATTACTTTCGGCTAGCCGACGTCGAGGCTTACCTCAAGACACATACAATCCCGGCTAAGCGCCCCACGGCCGGCCGGCCACGGAAGGAGGTGGCGTGAGGGTATGTCAGCAAAACTGGCACCGCCGCTCTTTGCCCAGAGCGGCGGCAAAAAGGACAGCTTCGTCCCAACTTCCAGATTCGAGCGGATACTAGCAGACCTCACCAAATCGCGCAATCACCGGGTCGAGCACTTACCAATGCCACTGGTGATGATGATCAGCCTGCTAAGGGGGATCCCACCCAATTCGTCAGAATTGATCGTGTTCTGCGCGGGCACAGACAGTGACGTGCCAGCCGTGTGCAAAGAGGAGGCGCGGCATGAACGCTCAAGGTAAGCACTGGGAGGACCGGCCAAACTGGGCGTCATGCTTCCCGCCCAGAAACCCAAGAACCAAACATCCACCTGACTTCACCGGGATCACCGTAATCGAAGGGCGCAGGTTTTGGGTGAACGTTTATAAAAAACTCGATCGCAACCAGAATCGTTACGTCTCGGTCAACATCCGGCCGGTGGAGACACCAGCGCCCTATCCTCCGGCACAAAGGAGGTCAGGGTGAGTCAACTACCTCCGTTTTTGGTTGAGCTAGTTAATAGCTGTCCGCCGGCCGGCGACGGCGTCAATCACTGGATGTTTCAGACTGGTCGACAACTGCATGCGCACCTCGATGAGCGGGGCATATTCAACTTGCTCAGAGTTAAGACCCGCAATTGCGGACGACTCGTCACGGATCGTGAAATTCTCCGTCAGATCAGGATGTCACGCCAGACAGCTTGGCGCCCTGATTACCCGGAAGCCTTCGCCAACGCAGGCAAACTTCCGGCCGAGGTGCCGCTCGCACCGCGGGAAAGGCAATGGCCAAAGCCCGATCTGGAGGCGATCAGGGCGATCGTCGCTCTGGGCCTCGGCCTGCACGATCTTTGGGAGCGGTCACCGGTGCGATTCGATGACACCGAAAGCCACGCCGAAGAGGTCGTCGAGGCTCTCTTCCCCGCCAATCCGCTGCTCTGCGTCGGGCAATCCGTCTGCAAATTCGCGACCAGGCGCAGGGACTGCTGGCGCGGTCATCTGCACCGGTTCGGGCTCATTGTGCCTAACCCAATGCTCGACTATGCAGGACACCCTGAAGGCGAGGACCGGCTCAGCCAACACACCAAAGAGGCAACCGCTCGCCGGGTCTACCTGGTAGTTGAGTTCGATTTCTCCATCAAGGCACGGGATGGCAAGACCGATTCTAGCTGGGCGTCACTGGTTAGGGAATGGGCCGCGGATGGCGTCAGCGTGGCCGATGCCTGCGCCGCCCTCCACTGGCACTTAAGCAGCCTTCTACCCCTGGTGCTGGTCGTCCACTCCGGCGGCAAGAGCCTCCATGGGTGGTTTTACGTCTTCGGCCAGCCCGAAACCCACCTGCGCGTTTCTTTTATGAACCACGCGATCCGGCTAGGCGCGGACAAGGCGACCTGGGTCCGATCCCAGTTCTCACGGCTCCCCGATGGCCGGCGCGAAAACGGCCGGCCGCAACGGGCCTTTTACTTCGACCCCGCAAAGACAATCAGGGTATGAACTCCACCCGAAAAAATCCACCGTACGCCCGTCCGGAATATAACGGTCCTTCTGGGTTGGAAGCCGAGTATTGCGCGATTTGGGAGCGACATAAGGGCTTTGGAATAAACGGCCGCCAGCTTGAACACAGCTCAGGGCTGAAACTGTTCCGGGCAAAAGACCGCACCGACGACCAAAAAGCCGCGATCCTGAGGGCGCAACCCTGGCTCTGGGATCAGCTCTCAAAGGACAGCAAAAACGCCCCTTCAAACCAGGCCAGTTCCGAACCGGTTGTTCTGCCTCCTTTCGATGATGCCGCCGTGCTTTTACAGACGGAGCTAGCCACGCCTCCGTTACTGATCGAAGGCGTACTTCACCACGGGCTGAAAATGGCCATAGGCGGCGGCTCGAAAGCTTTCAAAACCTGGTGCCTGATGAGCCTGGCGCATGCCGTTGCGACCGGGACCACCTGGCTGGAATTCAAATGCAACCGCGCTCGAGTGCTCTTCATCAACTTCGAAATCCCCCGGCCCTTTTACCGCAACCGGCTCGTAACCATTTGCTCGTCGATAAAAACGCAGATCGAAGCCGGCTGGTTCACAATATGGAACTTGCGCGGCTTCGCCTGTGACATCCTGACTTTGGAAGCCGCCCTTTTTGAGCGTCTCAAAGATCTCCAGTTCGCTCTCATCGTTATCGACCCGATCTACAAGGTGCTCGGCGAGATGGACGAAAACTTGTCCAGGGACATGGCCAAGATCGTAAACTCCCTCGAGCGAATTGCTCACCGCTACAATGCTGCGGTTGTTGCCGGCGCCCATTTTTCCAAAGGCAACCAGGCCGCCAAGGATCCGATCGATCGTTTCGGCGGTTCGAAAATCTACGAGGCTGATCCTGATGTGCTTCTTACTCTGACTCCCCACAAAGAAAAAGACGCTTTCGTCGCCGATTTCATCCTGCGCAATCTAGCTCCCATCAATCCCTTCGGCTTGCGCTGGGTTTATCCCAGCTTCATCCGGGACGAAACGCTGGACGTTACCGAACTCAAAGTTCCCCGGCCCTCAGGACCGCAAGCGAAATATGGGATAAAGCATCTGCTCGAATGCCTGGGCACTAAAAGCTAGCCCCGGCCGCACTGCGAAAAACCGTATTCAACGAGACCGGCATGGAGAAAACAACATTCTACGAGCTTTTGAACGAGGCCAAAAAGCTGGGCTACATCGTTGCGAGCGTTGAAGGCTCTCTCCAGCGCGGCCCCGACGTCACCTTGTAAAAACCTAATAGGATTAAAGGCAGACATCCATGCTCAATTCTGGTCAGATCAAGTTTCCGGCGAACTCCGGAAAAACACCGAAAAACGCTCGAAAAACTTTCCGCATCCGGACGCCGGCAGGTCTTCCGTTCCGGAGTTCCCTAAAGGGAAGAACTCCGGAATGAAGAACCGACCTGCCAAACGTCGTCCATTCCGCAATTCCGGAATTAGACCCCCGGAAACCCCGGAAACCCCGGAAAACAAACGGCCCAGAGAACGAGAAACCTCATAACAGGATATGCCGGCCAAATCCAAAATTTTCCGAGTTTTCCTGAGTGAGCTCCAGACGCAGCGCTTCAAATCGGTTCTGGCTGAAGCACACGTTCGAACCGGTATCAGCGGAGTCTTTGCCACAGTTCGAGAAACGTTCGACCTGGAGGGCGGCCGGCTAGGGTTGGAGCTGCAGATTGGCCGGCTCTCCAAGCCAAAGACCCGCGAGATCCAGCGCATCCTGTCCGAAGACAGACAGCAAGACGCTGGCCAACCAGCCCCCACTCTCTCCTGTCCTCTTCCATCGAGTCCCTAATCGAAACGCCGCTCGCGGTCTAGTTTGCCTAGGGCATCGAGGATGTCCTGAGGGGTGCCTGTTGCAGTGCTTGCCGGACGGTGAGCAAACAGAAAACGTCACGTGGAGTAGTGAAAAAAGCTCTGAGGGCCGTTTACGAGATCTCTGGACTTGGGCTATGGTCGGCCGCGAGCGAAAATGTCCTCCAGCAATGGCAATGACTCTGGCGGTGTCTACGATCAAAAGACTTTCGTCGCCATCTTGAAAACTGAAATCAGTTGGCTCTCGGTCCATTGTCCGAGGCTTTCAGCGCTGGAACGCCTGGAGCGTGCGCTAGCCGAAGCCGATCGGGTCGACAATCGGTTGCGCGTCACGGCCGGCCGCTACGTCACCCCGCGTCACTACAGCGCCGACGTCTTTGTTGCCATGCCACGCGGTCAATTGCGGAGCGGAGCTCTTCCCAAGAAGCTGTCCGTTCGACCTGAAGAGCAGCAGCTCAAAACAGCTCGGGAGGATTCACCGGAAAAGCAGTCTGCCAATTCGCCTCGGAGAAAAGCGCCGTTCTCTGTGCTTCTGGGCGAATCGTCAAACCGAGCGCGAAATCCATCCGGAAATTCAGTAGCGATTACAAAGCATCCGCCAACACGCAAAACACTCGCCTCAGCAGCAGTGCAAACCTTTGCCGCTCGAACCCGAAAATCCTCGCCCGTTCGAACCAGCTCGCAATTTCAGCTTGGTCAACCGGCTAGGAGGCGTCCGAAAATTGTGCATCGTTAGAGACTTGGAACCAGAAAAGTGGAAGCTTTGCCGCGCGGCAAAGCCTCAAAACTGCAAAGCAAACTGCAAAAAAATCAGGATTAGAGATCGCGCGAAAGGGGTTCAGAATCCTCTAGGAGTTGAGGGGGTAGTTCGGAGGAGGATTGCTGAAGAGAGTCCTCCGGAGGCGGAGGGCTCAGGGTGAGCATGCGGACATCGAAGTAGTTATGAGAGAAGTCAGGCTGGCTCCAACCGAAGGTGGTAGAGGCGCTTTTAGTGATGGAGGCAATAGCTTGGTGATTAGCGATGAGCTTATCCTCCTCCATACCTTCGAGATGAGCGGAAGCTTTTCTGATGGCGCCGGAAAGGTGGAGCTTAGAGGCAGAGGCGTTGCCGGCAATGACGGCGGCGGCGGTCTGTTTGAGGGTCTGGATGGATTTGGCTTGCTCGGCTTTAGCGAGCTGACGTCTGGCGGAATCGGGGTCTGAGCGCTTAGTTCGGCCGAAGGTTTTAGTAAGTTGCCAATTTTCTCTGACGGCGCGGTTGGTGAGAGTGCCGTAAGGGATTTTGAACTTAGCGGCGACCTCAGAGAGAGTCATTGTGCCGGCCAGGACCAGGGCGCGGACAGCGTCCCAGTCATATTGAGGAGGGCGACCGATCATGAGCGGGAAAGTAGCTGCAAGAGAGCAGAGAGGCTAGGAAGAAGAAGCGCGCAGTGAAACGCATCAAACTTCAGCAGGGTTTTCGGCTGGCCGGTCGACGCGGATTGCGGGTCTGAATGGCGGCGCTGATGCTTCGCTACTTGAAAGCTGTTTCCCGAACAGAGAGGCGATAGTGCTAGCGTGACCAACTCCCGCGTCCGACAAACGCTGTACCCGGTGCCGGCGGGAGTTTGACCTGATTTTCTTCAGCACGGTTTCAAAGAAGCGGATGGATCGGCCGATCATCCAAAGCGGCGAAGTATTTGCAAACACTGTGAACAGCCCAGGCGTGATCGTAGAAAAGCGCGCAATCCCTTTTTGGCCAAAGCCCATCGGTGGGCCGTCAAGCCGACGCCTCTGCGTTTTCGAAAGCGTCGGTTGGTGATGCCACGGCATCTGCCCCTTGGCCTGGAGCGGCCTCTGCCCGTCCACCGGCGTCTTAGTTGGCCAGTGCCGATTTCCCAGGCTTTGCGAGGATCAAGGTTCAGCGATATAGTTCCACATTTCACGGCCGTCCCGGCAAGCGGCTGCCCCGTAGTGCTCCAGCAGGATGCGATCATTTCTGATGTGGATCAGGGTTTGAGAAAATTAATCCCGGTATCCCTAGGTACTCGGTTTTCCAAAGCAGCTATCGCGGCGACAACCAGATTTAAGCCGCTGGCCCAATGTTGCTGGTTTTCGTAGCTGCGGTCGCGCAGTTCCCCCAATCGGTTAAAGAACACCGCCTAAGTCAGCGCGTTGACAGTTTGTCGGCAACCATCGACGTGATCTCACGAGTTGTCCTTTCGGTATCGTCGGTCACGCCAAGGTTAGGCACTCAGCGACGCGAATTTTGGGCAGCGTAGGTAGCGCGGATGGCGGAGAGCATGTCGCCGAAACGTCCCTTGAGTTCCGCGCATCGAGTAATGTTGTGCATTTCGACGCCCTTACGCTCACTGCGGATAAGGCCGGCTTCGCGCAGGATTTTGAAATGCTGAGAGAGGGTTGCCTTAGGCAACGTGCGGCTATCGACTTTGCGGAAGTTGGAGCAAGTAAGGGGACATTCCGATGCGGCGATTTCGGCGAAGATTTGGGCGCGCACGGGATCAGACAGGGCATAGAGGATGCCTTCGACAGTAATGTCGCGGACAGCAGGATGGAGTAGCGGCCGCACAGGGTGATTATAACGGGACTTGACAAATAGTCCATTAGTTCATAAGTACGGAACTAAAGAGCAATGTCGTCTTCTCTCATGAAAAATAAAACCGTTCTCATCACGGGTGGAACTACCGGCATCGGTCTGGCCACCGCCCAACTCTTAAGCGCCGAGGGTGCAAAGGTCATTGTCACCGGGCGTAATCCCGAGACTTTGGCCGCCGCCAAGAAGGTTCTCACGAGCGTGGTTGTGCTTTCCTCGGATGCCGGTGATTTGGCCGCCGACCAGGCGCTGGGCGGCGAGATCAAGCAATTCGCGGATCATCTCGACGGAGCCTTCCTGAATGCGGGCGTCGGGGGATTCGCACCGATTGACGCCGTAACGCCCGAGCAATACGACCATCTATTCAATGTGAACGTGCGAGGCCTCTACTTCCAGCTGCAATCGCTTCTGCCATTGCTGGCCAATCCGAGCTCCGTCGTATTCACATCCTCCATCGCCGGTTCTATCGCCTTCGCCGGCTCGTCGGTCTATTCGGCGACGAAGGCTGCAGTCATTTCCCTTGGCAAGACCCTGGCGGTCGAGTTAGCCCAGCGCGGGGTGCGGGTGAACGTGTTGAGCCCAGGACCGATTGACACACCTATCTTAAAGAAATCCGGCCTTCCCCCTGACCAACAGAAAGGGTTTGAGGAAATGGTTGTCGCCAAGTCGCTCTTAAAACGGTTCGGAACATCCGAGGAAGTGGCCCGGGCAGCCAGATTCCTGCTATCGGAGGATTCAAGTAACATTACCGGCACGGAGCTGATTATCGACGGCGGCGTTCGATTGAACTAGCAGGGGTCACTCCTCCATTCGTAAAAAATTGTACATTAGGGGGTAAATCAGTAAGCGGTTGTCTCCGAAGGGGACGCAGCTTGCGATTTCGAGGGCCTCCGTCGCGTCGCCACTAGCTGCGTTCCTGCAGTGCTCTGATGGCACGTTCAAGATGCTAATCATCTCGGAAAGACGTTCATCGGCGGCATCTTAAAAGATGCCAGTAAGGAATGGCGGCAGCTGTGGCACAAACAGCTGGCGTCAACTCGGGTCGGATTGGTCAATCTTGCCGATCGTTCTTAGACAGCTTTCCGATTTGGCGGCAGAGGTTTTAGCCGGGAGTCGATCGCTGGAGGATGCGTACGCTGGGGTGAAAGCCGCCAAAGAAGAAACCATTCGGCACAACTCGAATTAGCCGATGAAGTGCACGTAATAATAGCGTCTCGGGCGGTAAAGAGTAGGGCTTCTTTTCTTCTGCGGTTTGCCGAAGGTCTTTTCCAGTGCGGCGCCCAAGACCTGGCGCAAACCCTGGAAGGTGACCGGCTCCTTGTTTTTGGATTGCTCGGCCAAATAGGCCTCTGTCACAGTGGCAGCCAGCGTCTCGGCCTGGGGCTCCTTCGGACCGGCCAGTTGCTTCGTAGCGCTCGAAGTGGAGGTCGAGATGCCTGCCGAGGCAGGTTGCTCGACTTTCGAAATTCCCGTCGATGGGATTTTCGATCCACCACCAGTACCGCCGTGCTCTGCTTTCTCCCGGTCCAGGCTGATCTCACCGATGCGCTGGCAAGCGGGGAGCTTGATCTCGGCAAAACGTTGCTTGGCTTCAAAGTCGTCCCGGATCCGCGCGGCCGCCCCAGAACCGCGAATCGCAGCAATTAGAAATAATTCCTGATTTGACTAAAGAGAGCGTCAAAACTTTCGAAAAAGACACCCGCAAAGCGGGAATTGGGTTCTTTGAGCGGAATCGATTGGAAAGATTCTTTTTGAACGTTTCGAACGGAAGGGCGTCGAAGTCCGCTCACAATTTTTAAAATGTAGACGTGATGGTTGAGCCGCCGGATGAGTGCTAGCGCTTGTCCAGCGGTAAACCACTTTTATGAACGACCTTGTGACAAAAGACTATTTGGACGCGAGGGTAACCCGACTCAAAGCCGAATTACTGACTTGAATTATCGGGCTTTTGATTGCCGGTCCGGTCTGCTAATCGCGATTTTACACAAATGAAAAACTACGGCTGGCTCTGGTGGGCCTTTATTATTCCGGCAATCGTCTTAGGCGGCATTTTTCCGGCCTTTGGCAGGCTTTGCATCCTGCCGGTCATGATCGCAATCCTGGTGGCTTTTATGGGGCTGGTCGTCCCACGGGTGATCATCAATTACGTGCGCATGATCCGGCGTCGTCAGAAATACGGCCGGGAGGATCCCTACCTTTACATGGAAGAGTTCCGGCCCCGGGGCAACGGGCTGGGCATGGGAGATTAGCGGAAGCGATGGATCTATTTTCTGAATTACTTTTCAAGCCGCTGGCCGAAATCCTTAATGGCATCAGCCGGATCTTGCTAGGCGGAGAAGCCCTATTTGTCTTTTGGGTCTTTGTCGGAATCCCCTTGTGGATTTTATGGTGTGGGCTGAAAACCAGAACTTGGAAAGGCGTTCTTTTCGGTCTTGTGTTTGCCTTGGCGGCTTCTTCACCGCTTTTCCTTTTTGTGCTGGCAAAGCCGGCTCACCCCGACCAGAAAAAATCCCGGACTCACCACGTGCAACCCAAGCCGGACGATCCGGACGAAGAAAGCTAGCCGGCGAGCGCTAGGCGCCATTCCGGCACCTGCCCTTCCAGTCCTGATAATCCAAGGTTATTTTCCTAACCGTCCGGGGACGTCGCAGACTGACCCCGGTCGAACACCAGCCCGACTCGTAAACGGTATTGGGTGAGGGAATTATTGGCAAAGCAAGCCAACGTTCCTCCTCCCTGAAGTGATCAACCGGAGGGTCTTCCAGAGTAACGGCTCGGTTTTATCGTTGTCGAGTACGGTGGTGCAGGATTCTGCGCAATGTCTCCTCGGCACCCACAGCCGCGTCACCTGGTGAACGATAGAGCAGTCGAGCGACCGTCTGCTGCCGACCAAAAGGAGGCATTGGAGCTTTGGAAGAGGTCGCCACGAAAAAAGGCTCAGCCTTGCCTGGGTTGTCCGCGATGCGATCGAAAAATATCTCGGCAACGCGAGAGACCCTGGCTGATGGAGCGCTTTGGGAGAGTTTTCTCGAGCCCTAAGGGTTGGAAAAGATCGGGGTGATTAGGGCAAAAAACAATTTTCCCTTCCCCAAATGCGAAAGTGTTAACTCTGCCGGTTCAGCCAGCTTCGAAGCTCAGAAACAGAGACAACGGCTCGCAATTCCGGCGCGATGAATTGTGTTTCTGGTCCGATCGGCACATAGGGAACGTGAGGTAGACAAACGATCGGAAGAATTTCGAACTCCGAGAAATCAAAACCTGGAAGACACCGTGGATTCGCTTCGAGGATTAGTTTGACCTCGGACCAGCGCCGGAGCCCATCTCTTGCTACGCTGGCTGTAGCTCGGACCGTCCGAGGATCTCCCTGGTTAAATTTCCCCGAATAAATGCGGCTCTTACAGGAAACCAGCATTAGTTTTCTGTCCTTTAATCCGATTGCGTCAAAATCCGTAACTCCTTGCCCGCCGATTCTGATTGTTTGACCGACCTTCAGGCGCAGGTCCTGCGGGGGAGCCCAAGAGGAAAGATCAATGACACCTTGAACGGCACGTTCAAAATCCCGGCCCCGGAGATTCCCTTGGATCCCTCCCTGCGCGTTAAATTCGGCGAATTCATGAAGCATCATCGTTGTGGCGTAGAGATCGATGCACACAAGCGTGCCTTCGGCGCGAATTGCGGGTCCGCAGCGCGTCGGCCATGCCTTCCCCTTGATGGCCGAAACAGCATCAATCAGTTCACGGTAGCTAGTAGGAAAATGTGTCCCTGGAAATACGTGAGTGGCGACCGCGGCCGCATCCTCGATTACATAGTCCGGCGCAGTGTTGATTGTGTCGGTATCGGTCACGATCCAGCCTAGGCCGACTATCTTCAGCATCGACATGGGGTCAGACTCAGCTAAGCCTTTCATAGCTCGAAGAAAACCGACCAACAGAGGCAATTCTTCAAGCCACCATCGAGCTCCTGCATTCACGACTGCCTTATTCAGACGGGCAAGTTCATCCAGACAAATAAGCATGATCCCGAATCGGAGTTGGCTAGCGTGGCGCACGGTTTCAGCTGCAAGGGTTGCGTTCCACGATCCCCGCCATGGCACGGGCGGCGTGCGCCAAACTGCGATAATTTCCGACGAACACCCGGTAGCCACCTCAGTCCAAACGACCGATCCTGTGGTCGAAAGGAAATCTCCCGGTGTCGCATCGACTCTCGCATCATAGAGCTCGACGGCGCGTTTTAGGTCGACTGAGGCCTTCACACTTCCACCCGCCCGCGTGCTAAGGCTGAATTCGGCGCCCTTTCCTACCCACCTCAGATTCGTATGAATTTGAGAGAGGTATCGCGCCCCGGCAATGAACTCAGCAACTAAGTCCGCCGTTGATTCGTCTACGGGGTAGCGCAAAAGGTTTGTCCTCTCTGGCGGCGCGGAAGTCGCGCTTTCGCCGGAAAGAATCTCTGCCAAAGCGGAGTCATAAATAGCGGTAGTCCGGACCTTGCCAAGCCAGCAGCTCAATGGAAGGTGGCGCAAATACCAGAGCCATTGGAATGGAGATAGATGTTGCACGCGCTGGTGCAAGTCATCTTCAACACTCTTTCGGGCTCCCTCTAAATACTCATACATTTCATCTGCGGCAATAGCGCCACCAACAGATATCGCGGGGTTTGGAACTGAATCACGAACCAGACGTTCGTACTTTGACACCACGTTGCTTTCTGCTCGCTTCAGGCGGCGTAGATCGAAATATCGACGAAACTCGGCCGCGATTTGGCCTCCAGTGATAATTATCCTCGGCATTGTTTACAGTTTGGACTCCTGCCCTGCCTCAAATGGCCATTCATTCGCCAGGAGTACCTATGATTTACTCTCGAACAATCTCCTCTGGCTGCTTGTCAGTTCGCAGTCCAAGGTGCTCGGCAGCAAATCCAATACCTTTCCCCTGTCCGAGGGCATATGTCTAGCGCTTCTCGAATTAGCTCGTGGGCGAGCGGCTCACGATGATCTCCTCGCCAAACATTCGAGATCTCTTCGAATGCTTCGGAATCAGCCCTAATCAAACACGGCACGTCGATCATAACCCGCAATTCACTAGGCATCGATCTCCATTCATTCTTATCGAGCGACCAATAGAAACCAACTGTAGCGAACGGGCTTTGACTGCCCGCCGCGCTCTGAACCCACCGGACTGTCTTAACAAAACGTACCGCCAGTTCTGAAAGAGCACTGCGCGTTTCCGAATGAAAGGCTCGGAACCATTCCGGGAAAAGTTCAAGCTCTAAACCTCGGTTCGGCTTGACTTTGCCACCGCCGTCAATAATGACAACTCCGTCCTCGATGTGAGGTACAGGTAGAGACTTCAGTACGGAGCCAGGCAAAATCCCTTGGGCCAAACCATTCAAAACCTCTTCGATTTTCGGTTCCGGACGCTTCTCAATGCTCGCGTCGCAGCAAAGCTGTTCATTTGGGGGGGTCCGTTCCAAATCCGCGGTAATACAAGACGACTTCTCCTTCCCCTGATGGCTCGCTCCAGAAACTTGGCAGGAGATTCCGCAATCCGACATGCATTCCACTAAGGCTATATGTTAACTTGAACCACATTGTACAAACGTTGCCGCTTCGTGGGCGTGCGAGTTTCAACTACAGGAGCTCCCAAAGTCGGCAAGCATCCCCGAACAGCTCGACGCTCCAGTTGCCATCGGGCTCCCTGACAGGTCTTCTGAGGCGAACATGTCCCTGCCGGGAGCCTTCCTCAAGAATAGTAACTCCCATTTCTCTCAGTTGTTTTCGAACGGTCGGGTCAGAATGCTGATATCCAGCTGCAGGTCCCCTTGCCGTAATGTATGCATCAGCGCTCAGACCACAGATTCTAGTGATATCCGCTGGCGTGGGAAGCGGGCGTCTACCTTTTAGGTAAGGGGTCAAAACTGCCCACGCTTCCTTGATCAAGAGCTTCGGCCAGATTTCGCGATGATGGCCGCTCTCCGCGCCATGGTGCGAAACCTTGTAACCCTGGTGCAAATTATCGACATGCGAGAAGCGCTCGATTATCGCTCGCCACCCGACGCCGGCCTCTCCGAGTTCCTCCAGGTCCGCCCCCAAAAGGACTAGCGCTTCGCCGATCTTGACGCTCAGAACAACCGCCAGATCATTCGGCCCCACCGACGGGACCGCCGATCGCCTCTGCCCTTCTTCTGGCAATTCCTCGCTGAATTTTGCGAGACTGGCTAAATATGCTGCCGAGGACGGTGAGAGGGCTTTTACCGAAATGCGGATACCCGAATTAGCTTCATGCACCATCGCGCCTTCACTAACGAATCGCAGGGCAATAAACCTGTTGCCAGCTTTCCTTTTCTTTCGCACCGATAGGACATCATTGAATTCCTGGAGACCTGAACCGCCTGCCGGAAACTCACGCGAGTATAAAGTTGTCAACTTGCTGAATTGCTCGCTTCTGAGTGCATGAGCGCAGACAAACTCGGCCGACTCACACTTCTCATAAACCTTGGCCAAGCCACGAATGTGATCGTCATGCCAGTGCGTTGACACCACCAAAGGAACCGCCTTCGAAACCTCAACGCCGATCGCCGCAAGGTAATCGAGCGCCGCTGGCTCTTTTGTGGCCCTGGATAGGCATGAATCGACGATCATCCATTGGCTACCGGTGAGGTGTACGACGATCGATTCGCCGCATCCGGGACCGAAAACTGACACCTCAACTTCGTCCGAGCGCGGCGGCGTTTTTGGACTAGTGCCAAGCAGCGTCTTCACGCAGTTTTTCGACCTCTCTGGCCGCCTTATCGAGCTCTTCCTTGCTCCACGGCGGCAGACGGCGAAAATAAATCTCGCTGAAACGCGACCGGGTACCACTGCGAAGGCGATAGCCAATCATCCAAGAAAATCTTGCTCCAGCGACGACCGAGTCTCGCTGTTCATCGGCAACTTCCTCCAAACTGATTTCAGCCTGCTTGACAGGAAAATCTCGAAACCCTTCGTAAAGGCGCGCCGTGAAACGCTGTTTTTCTCGTTCCAGGACAACACCTTCCCACTCTTGCAGAATTATCGAGCGCTCTTGAACCAGTCCGGCTCCCGGTTCCTTTTTTATAGGCACCCCCTCCATCTGAGAATGAAATTTCAAGATTCTCAATTGAGCTCTTGGTTCAATTGGTCCAGCCACGTAGCCTGCCCAGGTTCCGGCGGCCTCCAATACTGCCGCATCGTAGTCAAGCACTTCCGTGGTGTCCTTCTGTGAGACCAATTTGGACATCCCCTGCCAGTCTAGGTTGGTCAGGGATTGAAGCGCGGTCTGGGCTTTTCCATACCCTTCGTTTAGCTCCCTAGTCTCTGTCAGGCTTGTTCCCATATCAGTTTCCGAAAGATTACTTCGGCCACACGTGTGGCCTCTTTAATCGCACTTCTCCATTCATTCCTAATGAATTCTCTTACCAAGGAGGCTGTTTCGCTCTCGGGTGAGGGCTTGTAGTCGAAGTTGCTCGTTACGTAAATACCATTTTGCAGCAATACCGAAGGATGCACCGACACGTTGGTGAAGCCAGCAAACCGCCCTGGTCGCGGCGACATAATCGAAATCGATGTCATTCCAGGTTCTTCGTAAAGAGCTCGCCAAATGGTGTCTTTCGGAGCCAGCGAATTACCGATCCTGTGCCAGTTCTCCTGACTCCCAGTCGTTAGATGTAAACCTTGATTGATGCCAGCTGCCGATATCGGCGTGTGCGATAACCTCGTCAGGATACCTATGACCAAATCGTTTAGCTTCGGCGCCTTCGACACATCTAGCGTCCTAATCGTTAAGCGGTTTTGGAGCACTTGCAGGAGCTATAACCGAATTTTGTGGATGAGGAGATAAAGAAAGGCGCATCCTTTCAGTGAGAAAAAGAAACACGGCAGCCTCACTCGAGGACGCCAAAAAGAAAGGATGCACCAATGCCAGAGAATAAAGTGGTCTCGCTTGATGAGCGAGCAAAAGATGAAGAGAAGCCCTTCCTGGAACAGTTACTGCAGGAAGGGGCCAGGAAGCTGTTACAGGCGGCAATCGAGAATGAGGTGATCGACTATATCCAATTCCACAAAGATCAGCGGGATGAGAATGGGCAGCGGCTGGTGGTACGCAATGGACATCTGCCGGAGCGGGAGGTGGTCAGTGGAGTGGGTCCGATCCGGGTTCGTCAGCCACGGATCCGGCATCGCGACCAAGGTCGATTTTCCAGCGCGATTCTGCCCAAGTATATGCGTCGGGCTCCCAGCGTCGATGCTTTGATTCCAGCCCTTTACCTCAAAGGGATCTCAACCGGAGATTTCAGCGAAGCGTTGACAGCGATTTTGGGCGAAGGAGCCAGTGGGCTTTCAGCCACCAACATCGTCAGACTCAAGAGCAGTTGGGAAGCCGATTACAAGGCATGGACTCAGCGTGACTTGAGGCAGAAGCGTTACGTTTATTGGTGGGCCGACGGCGTCTATTTCAACGTCCGACTCGACGAAGAGCGAACCTGCGTGCTGGTCTTGATCGGAGCCACCGAGGATGGCACCAAAGAACTCTTAGCTGTTGTCGACGGTTATCGCGAAAGCACCCAATCCTGGCGTGAACTGCTTGGGCAGCTCAAACGCCTAGGCCTGTCCGCCGCGCCGAAGTTGGCCATCGGTGACGGTTCGCTCGGCTTCTGGATCGCTCTGCAGGAAGAATATGGCCCGATCGCCCAGCAACGTTGTTGGGTGCATAAGACAGCCAACATCCTGGATAAAATGCCCAAGAGTGTGCAAGGTAAAGCTAAGCAACTCATCCATGAAATGTACCTGGCGCCGACCCGCAAAGCAGCTCTGGCGGCCTACGATCAGTTCATCTCCAGTTACCAAATCAAGTTCCCAAAAGCCTGCGAATGCTTGGACAAAGATAAAGAAGTCCTGTTTACCTTTTACGACTTCCCAGCCCAACATTGGCCGCATTTACGGACCACCAACCCCATCGAATCCACCTTTGCTACCGTCCGATTACGAACTCACCGAACAAAGGGTTGCGGTTCACGAATCGCGACACTGACAATGGTCTTTAAACTCGGTCTGGAAGCCCAAAAGCATTGGCGCCGGCTTCAGGGCTTCGAACTGATCCCAAAGGTAGTTACTGGTGTCCGGTTCGTCGATGGCGAAGAACAAACCCAACAGGCCGCTTAATCGATCATTTCAAAGGATGCGCCCGTTCCCAATACACAACTTTTGACAATATCTCCACTTGCAGCCCGAAATCCGGGAACTTTAGATCCGAAATTTGCGGAGTGATCGCCTCAACATGCGCCTCTACAGCCTCCGTTTCGCTCAGCAACTCCTGCCTCACAAACCAATCTGGATGAAATATCGCAGGATTCAGTGCTCCAACCAATACTACGCTTATATCCTCATTGGCGGGATCGGGTAGTTGGGGCATAGCCTGTTCTCAACGGCTTTGAGCTTCCTGCTTTTGTGGCCGCTTTGCCCTGGACTCTGGCCTCGCTTCTCAGCAAAAGTCACGGCCAAAATACCTGGTTTCAGTACCTTTTCGCTGGGCAATACGCCTTTCGCATTACTGAACCTCTCAAGTTGGCTTGCCTCGGGGGTCCGGCCACTCCTTCCCTCCATTTTTGCGGAAAATTTCCGAGACAATGCTAGGTGGCGACCGTACCCCCTTTTGCGCGCAGAGGGTCGACCCCAGGGGGGAGGCGGTACGCCGAGCTAAAGAGATCTCCTCTCGACCGTCCTGGGCGATGCCTTTTGGTGGACCGACGACTCATTTGCTTTGGCGCGCGCCAAAGCATAGCGAACGAGTGGAGGGCCAGAAAGGATCTCCTGGCTCAGGGTACTACAGGTCAAAAGCAGGTCACAAAACGTATGAATTACTGGGTTCAATTGGGTTCTAATGGGAAATACGACGAGACAGATCGTGGGAGGTCGGGTTCCGGCAATTCAGCCATGGAAGCGATTCTCCGAGGCAAAAGCACGGTGAGGGAGGGATTCGAACCCTCGGTACCCTTTTGAGGTACAACGCTTTAGCAAAGCGCCGCTTTCGACCGCTCAGCCACCTCACCGGACGAATGGGCGTTAGGGTATAGCGTCGAATCCGGCGCGGTCAAATGAAAGCTTGAACCAAACTGTCTGGGACGATGATTTTCTATGAGCGCTCGTGCACAGAGATCGCACCACCGAACAATTCTCCAAGATTTCTCTTCTTTGTAACTGTCCGCGAAATGTTGTTTCCTGCGAGGATTTCGAAGGAGCCGGACAGTTTGAAGGTTCACCGGCAAGATGGCCGGTGTCACGGCGGGAAAGTGGCACAGGCGTCCAGCCTGTCAGTGGAGTCTGCGCGGACGCTGTGGCTGTCGGCTACGCCGCGCTGTGATCTCCGCGGTCTTCTGTTAAAATCCCCGCGGGGCTCGTCGTGCGTCACTTCCCGAATACGGACGAGGCCGTCCGCGCTACTAGAGAAGCCGCTCGGCCGAGTTTGCCCCGTGGATTCTGTTTGCGAGGGTTTACGGCATCAATTTCCGATCAACCAAGCTACGGGCCAATCGAGGTGCCGAATTCTTTGCGCGTGATCCGTAACATCGATTTTCGGTTAGAATTTCTTCTCTACCGAAACGTAGAAGAATCGCTGGATATAATTTGCGTAGGATGTGTCGTACCCCTCAGTGCCACCGGAAGTCACCGAATCGGCGAAGGGTGGACGGGTATCGCCGATATTATTGATTCCGAAGGTCAACGTCGTGCCGGCCAGCCACCGCCTCCAGCCCGCGGTGTTCCCCGTCGGAGCCGGTGCAATTGCCTTTTCCCCGACAATAGGCTTTCCTTCCTTGTCGTAACCCGGCTTTGGCGTTTCCGGCGTCACTACTTCCGGTCTGCCGAACTCGTAGGAGATCTGCCAGTCAAAAGTCAGCCAGTTCCCGACAGTCGGTGTTTGACTAACTCCCAATTGGGCTTCGATTTGACTGTTCGGAATTCCTTGCGCTTGGAAATCGTTTCCATCGTGTTCAGAATCCCAATAGTTGAGCGTAACCCCTGTTCGAACGCGATCTATATTGAAGACTGTTTTCGAATAAAAGACGCTGGCGATCAGGTGGAAATCGGGACCTACTCCATTAGCCGGTGAGGAGTCTGTAACATTAAAAACGGGACCATTCGGCAGGACTTGTTCGGCGATGTGATAAAAGTAGGTCGCGTCAACCTCAGACTCCAGCTTACCCCAATTGAACTCCTTCGTGTTATAGGTGCCACCAAAAGAGACGCTATCCACGCGAATCGATCCAAGGTTCATAAAGGGGTCGTCAACTGAGAAGATCGTGCCATCCGCACTGCGGGTCACGAAGCCCGGGAATAGCCCGGGATTGGAAACTATAAATTGCGCGGGCACCGTACCGATCACGTCTCTCTTAAGAATTTCGCTCCAGTCAACGTATAAGCTCAATCCGTTTGCCCATCCCCACCAACTGTGATGTGGATCAGCGCTGCCCGGACTCCACACTGCTCCGGCATAATATCCATACGATATTTCGGGTTTCAGATGGGGGTTTCCACCGCTGACAGTCTCGACTGCGGGAGAACCTGAAGTACCCGGGGGCGCAAAGGGGTCGCTCACAATTTCAAAACCTGTAAGAGTTGCTGAGTACAGTTCGAAGAGTGACGGGGCTCTGAAGCCTTCGGAGTAGCTCGCGCGCAACGTCAAGTCATCGAATGGCTTGTAGCGAATCGAAAACTTCGGTTTCCATGCACTGCCAAAGCTGCTGTAGTCATCGTAACGTTCAGCCAGAATGACCTCCAGAAGCCGCATGCCAGGCCAGGACCATTTTTCTCCAAAGATTGGAAGGGTCAGTTGCCCATAGCCTGCGCGATCGTAGTCACGACCGCCTTGGTTTGGGCTGCCTCCCGCGGCAACGATGTCACCAAACCTCTGAGCATCGTCTTTCCGATCGACATAGGTCTGACTGCGGTACTCCAAGCCTGCGCCGGCTTGGATTGCGCCGGCCGGCACATAGACCACATCGCCACCCGTGGTCAACAGCCATTGGGTCAGGTCGGTTCGCGCGTCTTCCGTGGCCTGGTATTGACGCAAAGCGTTGAGGAGGCTGTTGTTGACCGGGTTTCCGCTCTGCGTATCGAAAAATGGATTAAAAAAAACACCCTCAAATCCAGGCAAAGTGCCGGACAGGGCCTCATTCAGTTCCGATTTCCTGACAAGGTTATATCGCTTTATTGTCCCGTCCGTCTCCGCGTAATTAAAACTGCCGTCGACAAACCAGTTATTTGGCAGATTGATCAGACTGATGCCGACAATGTTCCGGAAATTTGTGACGTCGGTGATTGTTTTCCGTTGACCAAGGTTCGCTAAGCGACCTCTATCCCAAAAAAGACTTTCACCAAAAGGATTAAATGGGTTATCCGCGGGAACATTGATTCCATCGGTATTCGTGATTAGAGTCGGGGAATTCGAGGCCCTTTCTTCTGTCTTCGCAATGGTGAAGGTGTCGTAAAATCTCAGTTTTTCGAATGGTTGATAGTTGAGATTAACCAGGCCTCCAATCCGTTCTTCGCGAGGAACTAATTGAACGCCAGATACTGTATTAAACAGAAATGGCTCAAGTCCCTCGCCGATCGTAACGTCGTTTGGACCAGGTATATTGCCGCCAAAGCCCAGACTAATACGATAATCCAGGCCAGTGTCATTTCCGACAAAAAAAGGAGCTGTATTCCGCGATGAGCGGTGATCTTTGTAATCGGAGGGACCTCTCAGCAGGTGGTCTACGTTCGAGGAAAACGCCCGGTCCACGGCATCGATCGGGCTGCTGCTGTAGTAGTCGAACGCTCCAGTAAGGTCAAACTTGGCGCCTTTGTCGTTCAATTGGGCGATTCCGAAGGTTGCTTGCTGGTGGTAGGTTTCATAGTCGCCGCGCTGGCTGATGCCAAAGTAGCTATTGATATCCCCGCCATTGTAGTCGCTCTTGAGGATTATGTTGATGACGCCCGCAATCGCGTCCGAACCGTAAACGGCACTTGCCCCATCCTTGAGATATTCAATTCGATCCACCGCCGCCAACGGAATTGAGTTGAGATCGACAAACGGCGTCGATCCGTTTTGCGGAAACGGATATTGAGTTTGGCGGTGGCCGTCGATCAGTACAAGAGTCGACTGGGACCCGAGGCCCTGCAGGCTTATAGCAGATCCGCCAGGTGCGAAGGACAAACCAGCGTTGACGGTCGGCGTAAAGGCCCCAACGTTTTCGGGCAATCGCGCGAGCACGTCGGAAACGGTTTGGTCGCCCCTTTTTGCGATAAAATCGCGATCAAGAGTCGTCACCGGCTGCGTGCCGACACCGACCCGCGGTACGATATAACCAGTAACGGTGATCTGTTGAAGCTGCCCGGGCGAGGTACCGCCCGCCGACGCCGTCTGCGCTGGTTGATCAGCTGCGGCGGCTCCCGGTGCAGGCTGTGGAACGGCCGGATCCGTACTCTGGCTCAGGGCAGCCGTCGCGAAAATGCACATCCCTGCAGGCACGGCCAAGTACTTGCAAACCATTAAAGACTTCCTGGTTAACAAAAGATCTAAATAAATTTGAACGATTTTGGCGAAAGATTGCCAACCTCGAAACTTGAGGCCGGCGGATTAAAGTTGTCCGAGACGGCATCCACCCATCCACCGAACAATTCTCCAAGATTTCTCCTCGTCAGCGATCTTGGCGACCTTCTGTTCAAAACCGTCACCGCTGCCCACCCGGAAGCGCGATTACGCCGAACTGCGGCGCAGTTCCGCGTACTTTTAATTTTCGGTTAGAATTTCTTCTCTACCGAAACGTAGAAGAATCGCTGGATGTAATTTGCGTATGACGGGTCATACCCCTCCGTTCCGGCAGCGGTCGCCTGATCGGCAAAAGGCGGACGGGTATCACCGATGTTATTGATTCCGAAGGTGAACGCCGTACCGGCTAGCCACCGCCTCCAGCCCGCACTGCTCCCGGCCGGAGCCGGTGCAATTGCCTGTTGTCCGACGATCGGCTTGCCTTCTTTGTCGTAGCCCGGCTTCGGTGTTTCGGGCGTGACAACCTCCGGCTGGCCGAACTCGTAAGAGATCTGCCAGTCAAAAGTGAGCCAGTTCCCGACGGTTGGTGTTTGACTCACTCCCAATTGGGCTTCGATTTGACTGTTCGGAATCCCTTCCGCCTGGAAATCGTTACCATCGTGCTCAGAATCGTAAAAATTAAGGGTTACTCCTGTTCGAATGCGATCTACCCCAAATACTGTTTTCGAATAAAAGAGGCTGGCGATCAGGTGGAAATCAGGGCCCACTCCATTGAATGGAGAAGAATCGGTAATGTTCAGGACATTGCCATTCGGCACGATCTGTTCGGCAATATGATAGAAGTAGGTCGCATCAGCCTCAAACTCCAGCTTACCCCAGTCGTACTCCTTTGTGTTGTAGGTGCCACCAAAGGAGACACTATCGACCCGAATTGATCCAAGGTTCAAAAACGGGTCGTTAACCGAGAAGATCGTGCCGTCCGCACTGCGTGTCACCGCGCCTGGGAAGAGCCCGGGATTGGAAACCACAAATTGCGCGGGCACGGTGCCGATCACGCTTCTCTTATAAATTTCGCTCCAGTCAACGTATAAGCTCAATCCGTTAGCCCATCCCCACCAACTGTGTTCCGGATCAGTACTGCCCGGACTCCACACTGCACCGGCATAATACCCGTAAGATATTTCGGGCTTCAGATGAGGGTTTCCACCGCTGACAACCTGGACTTCGGGAGAAGACGAAGTACCCGGAGGCGCAAAGGGGTCGTTGACCACCGTAAACGCTGTGAGGTTAGCGGAGAAAAGTTCGAAGAGTGAGGGCGCCCTGAACCCTTCCGAATAGCTCGCGCGGAACGTCAAATCATCGAATGGCTTGTAGCGAACCGAAAACTTAGGCTTCCAGGCACTGCCAAAACTGCTGTAGTCGTCGTAGCGTTCAGCCAGAATGAATTCCAAAAGCCGCATGCCTGGCCAGGACCATTTTTCTCCGAAGACCGGAATGGTTAGTTGTCCATAGCCTGCACGATCATAGTCTCGACCACCTTGGTTTGGGCTACCTCCCTGCGCAACGACATCTCCAAACCTTTGAGCATCGTCTTTCCGATCGACGTAGGTCTGACTGCGGTACTCAAAGCCTGCGCCAGCTTGGAGTGCACCGCCCGGCAGATAGACCACATCACCACCCGTTGTCACCAGCCATTGGGTCAGGTCGGTTCGCGCGTCTTGTGTGCCCTGATACTGACGCAACGCGTTGAGAAGACCGTTGTTGACCGGGTTTCCGCTCTGCGTATCGAAAAATGGATTGAAAAAAACACCCTCAAATCCAGGCAAAGTGCCGGAGAGGGCCGCATTCAGTTGCGATCTCCTGACAAAGTTATTTAACCTTATCGTTCCGTCCGTCTCTGCATAGTTGAAGCTGGCATCGACAAACCAGTTATTTGGCAGATTTATCAGACTAACTCCCACGATGTTGCGAAAATTGGTGAGGTCAGTGGTAGTTTTCCGTTGGCCGAGATTTGCTAAGCGCCCTCTGTCCCAGAAAAGGCTTTCACCAAATGGATTGAACGGATTGTCCGCAGGCACATTGATACCGTCGGTATTCGTAATTGGCGTGGGCGTAAACGAGGCAATTTCTTTCGAGTGTGCAATGGTGAACGTGTCGTAAAACTTCAGTTTCTCAAATGGCTGATAAATGACATTAACCAAGCCTCCAATCCGCTCTTCCCGAGGAACTAATTGAACTCCGGATACAGTATTAAAGAGGAATGGCTCAAGCCCGGTGCCGATCGTAACGTCGTTCGGGCCAGGTATATTTCCGCCGAAACCCAAATTGATTCGATATTCGAGGCCAGTGTCATTCCCGACAAAAAAAGGAGCGGTGTTTCGCGATGAGCGGTGATCGGTGTAGTCGGAAGGGCCTCTCGGTACGTGGTTAACGTTCGAGGAAAACCCGCGATCGATAGCATCGATCGGGCTGCTGCTGAAGTAGTCAAACGATCCTACCAGATCAAACTTAGCGCCATTCTCATTCAGTTGATGGGCAATTCCAAAGGTTGCTTGCTGATGGAACGTTTCATAGTCACCGCGTTGGCTGATACCAAAATAGCTGTTGATATCACCCCCACTGTACTCGCTCTTGAGGATTACGTTGATGACGCCCGCGATTGCGTCTGAGCCGTACACGGCGCTTGCCCCGTCTTTGAGAAATTCAATCCGGTCGACGGCAGCCAGTGGAATTGTATTGAGATCGACAAACGGCTGAAATCCGTTTTGCGGAAAGGGAAAGATGGCTTGGCGGTGGCCATCGATCAGCACAAGAGTCGACTGCGGCCCGAGGCCCTGCAGGCTTATGGACGATCCCGCAGGGGAAAAGGACGCACCAGCATTGACAGTAGGAGTAAAGTTCCCAACGTTCTCGGGCAACCGTTGCAGCACATCAGAAACGGTTTGATCGCCCCTTTTTGAGATAAAATCCCGATCAAGGGTGGTCACCGGCTGCGTGCCGGCGCCGACACGTGGTATGATATAACCAGTAACCGTGATCTGTTGAAGCTGCCCGGGCGAGGTACCGCCCGGCTGCCCGGTCGGTGCGGGGGGAGGAGCCGAAGCGGGCTCAGTTCCCGAAGGTGGAGCGGCCGGATCCGTATTCTGGCTTAGGGCTGCCGCCGCGAAAATGCACAGGCATGCAGGCAAGGCCAAGTATTTGCAAATCATTAAAGTCTCCCCGGTAATAAAAAATGTAAATAAATTTGAACGATTTTGGCGAAAGATTGTCAACCCGTAAACTCGTGCCTGCTGTAGTAAAGGTGCTTTGTTGGAATCCCGCAGCGCTTTTTCGGTGGCAGGCCATCGAATTTTCTTTCCAACGGGTCTCGTGTTCGGCATCCTGCAGGGTCGTATTGGAGGTAAGAATGGACCACTGGGGCGTTGTTCAAACCAAGTTGTTGCTTCCGTTTTTGTTTTTGCAGGCTATTGCGGGCGCTGCCTGTCTTGCCGGTCCAACTGTCGCTTCGGACCAAACGGGGAAGATCGTCCCAAAATCCGTGCTGATTGTATCCGAGCCGACGGGCGCAGCGGTTTCCATCAATGGTCAACGGGTCGGCACGACGCCCTGCGTCGTTGATCTCGCGGTAAAGGCAAACGGCCAGTGCGTCCGGCCATTGCTGATCCGTGCGGAAAAGCTCCCGGCATTTGCCTATGAAGCTGAGCGGCTCTTTCCCGGCAAAGAAAAGGACGGTGCATCGAACTACGTTCCGCCGGTGCTGCGGTTCGATCTGAATGTGCAACGAGTCGTGACGTTTCGTTAGCCCGCCTTGCTCACGAATCCTTAGGGATTTGCGAGCAAGGCAGGCTATGGCAGCAGAATTGTCCGGCTACGTCGGAGAATTCTGCTGCTTTTTCAAAGAAGAGTCGGAAATCAGTTTGTTCGGATTCATTTATTTTGGATAGGCGCGCAGCATCTATTAAGAGACCTCTAGCCCGCAAACGGCTGCTCATTTCGGATCGGCAGGCTGATAGTAACGCAAATGCCTAGCCGAGCGTTCGCTGAAGCCGCGATTCCTTGCAGCCGCCGAATCAAGGAATTTTGGACTGACCGTTATAAGCGAAATCGATCAGAAACTGTCCCACTGCGCGCCGATTCCATTCGCCAAAGCAGGCGTTTGCTGGCTCGCGCGATATTGTCCAAAGTTGTGCATTCGGGGCGGGCACATCCAAATTTAAAGTGACTATTTAGGCGGATTGCGAAGGTTCTTTTTCTCAGTTTTCGCGCCTAAACCGTGGTATTTCATACGTTTCTCCCGCACGCTCGTCCGCGGTGACAAGTTCGTGACAAAATTGTTCAAAAATCGTGGCAAATACTTGACAGTGAATCTCAAATTTTTTAGAAAAACGGCGCATTCGGGTGAAATAACTAACCATAACTCGTTTGAAAACACAGAGAGAGCTCCCGGCACACATGGTGCCGATTCATCGTTGGCAGCCCCTCAAATGCAGATCCCTTAACCAGAACTGCGAACACTGTTGCGAATTGTCCATGGCGCTCGGCCTCCCGCCGGGGCTTTGGCGTTTTTTTCTGGAATAAACCAAGGAGTACAACTAAGAATGATACAGAAAACATTGGCCGCCGGCATCGGCCTTCTGACCTTAGCGGGAGTTGCCTTAGCACAGGCTCCCGCAGCGGCCCCTTCCGCATCTGCGGGTCCCACACCCCTGGACCAGCCCGCGGCGGCCGCACCTGCCGGAGGCGCAGAGCTGCAACGGATCACCTTGGGGCAGGCTCCCGTAGCCGCCGCCGACCAGCCCGCGGCTGGACCTGGCGGAGGTGGGGAGCTGCAACGGATCACAGTCACCGGCTATATCATCCCGCGCCTGGGCGAAGGCACGCAGCCGGTTTTCAACCTGGACAGGGACTGGTGGCAAAGGCGCGGACAGCAAAACACCGCTTCGGTATTGGAAACCCTTCCTTTCGCTAATGGCAATTTTAACCAGAACTTTGCGCCGGGGAACAATACTTCGCCAGGCGGCGACGCCGTCAATCTGCGTAACCTCGGGGTGAACGCCACGTTGGTTCTGGTCGATGGCCTGCGTTTCCCCTTGTTTCCATTACCCCTGAACTTTACCCAAACCTTTGTCGACCTGAACTCAATTCCGATCGCCGCGATCGAACGGATTGAAATCCTGAAGGACAACGGTACGGCCACTTATGGTGACGATGCGGTTGCCGGTGTGATCAACATCATCCTCAGGGATAATTACAACGGCGCCCAGTTTAACAACTATTTAGGCTTCAGTCAGCGGGGGGATGACGTAACCTACCATTCCCAACTTGTAGCTGGTATCGCCGATGATCTGGGCAAGTTTGGGAAATTCAGCCTTGTAGCCGCCTTCAACTATGAAGTGAGCACTCCGATTGATGCCTTGGATCGCCCCTTGACGACTGGCGACTATCATGAACTCAGCCCAAAATATCCCAGCCCGCCAACCTCATTTGTCCCCTACCTTAGTTCGTTTCTTGGTGTAGATTCCGGCAACTTTTATACAGTAATTCCCGGCACCAAAACCGGGCCGACCACGAGTCTTACGACGGAACCGATTTCGTCCCCGATTCTTATTCCCCAAAACGCTCAACTGCAGCCAAGAGAAGAGCGTTACGGCGGGCTGGTGAAGTTGAATTATTCACCGACCGATTGGTTTAAGCTCTACGATACCTTCATTATCCAAGACAATCACGAGAAGGCTTCGACCCTCAACCAGGGATACGACTTCGGTGGCGCCGACAAGATCTTTGGACAGCCTATCGTGATTCCGGCCACAAATCCTTTCAATACTACCGGGGAGCCACTCATTCCGCAGGGTGGTTGGGGAGGCGATTTTCCGCCCTGGACTCAGGACACCTGGATCCGCACCATACGCAATAACGTGGGAGCGCTGTTGCAGCTGCCCCACAATTGGACGGTTGAGGGCATCTTCAACTACGGAGAATCGGACGGGACCGAAACGGTTCACAATGGCGTCAATCTGTTAGCTTTGCAGCAAGGTCTGAATGGAACGTTACCGGGCCATATCGGGCAATTCTACAATCCGTTTTTGGACTGGCGAGCCGTCCAGGGCTTCAATAAAGCGTTAGTACCCGCGCTCCTCGTCGACCAAACCTTGGACGCCCGCACCGAGGTCGTGCAGTGGATACTGAAAGCCGGTGGTACTGTGCTTGATCTCGACAGCGGGCCGGTCAACGTGGCCGCGGGATTGGAGTATCGCAGTGAATCCTTGATTCAGGCAAACGACCAACTCAGTGAGCTGCGTTTAATTGGTAACGGCGACTTCCTGGGCAAGCAAACCGTTGGACGCCGCTACATCAGAAGCGCCTATTGGGAGGTTGACATTCCGCTCGCCGGCGACAAATGGTCCTGGCCCGGGCTACGCAATCTAGACTTCACCTACTCGGAGAGGTACGACGATTACACCGTGTTCGGCAGCGCCGCCAAACCAAAGTTTGCCATACGCTACAAACCCTTTAATGATTTGACCGTTCGGGCAACGTATTCGGAGGGCTTCGTTGTCCCTTCCTTGTCGCAACTTTTCTCTACGCCGCTCGAGTTTCAGCAGTCGATCATTGACCCTAATTTCCCGGCCGGAAATCCGAATCACGCCTACAGTACGCTCTTGATCCAAGGATCCAATCCGAATTTGAAACCCCAGAACGCGTACTCTTATTACTTGGAGGGCGTCTGGACGCCGGACTCCCTGAATGATCCCAATGGCTGGTTCCATTGGTTACATGGCCTCACGGCTTACGTTGATTGGTTCCAGATCGAGCTACGGAACCAGATCGGCACGATTACGCCGCAATTCGTCGTGGATGCTCCAACGGCCTTTCCTGGCAATAGCATTGTCAGAGGTGCTAATGGATTGATCACGCAAATAAATAACCCGTTTATTAATATTGGTACCATTAACACCCGCGGCTTCGATTTTGGTGGAAGCTATATTACCAAAGAATATGATTGGGGTAAGCTCGATTTTGAACTCAACGCCACGTACGTTTACGGTTGGTCGCAGAAGATTCCTTACCCGCCCGTTAACGGCAGGCCGACATTCCAGGTAATCACCCTCGACGACCAGGCCGGCTCACCGGGTGGAGTCGTTACCGGCGGCGGACCGGACCTCAAATTGATTACCAGTTTGTTTTATTCTAAAACGATGTACGGCATTGACACGTTCAGCACGGGTCTCACACTGAATTATCGCGATTCAGAGGCCGATTTTAACAACAACGCGAAGGGCTCAAATCCCCTGGCGAACCCTGGTCTGGATGCGCCCGGTTATGTTCATGAAATTGGCAGCTTCACCACGGTGGACTACCAGATCAGCTATGAATTTGGCAAGCCGGAGGAGATCGCGCCGGAAACCGCTAAACCTGGATACGACAAGGAAGGGCATAGGCTGGTCGGTGAAAAGGCAATCGCGCCTAAGCCCGAGGGATCCCGGCGGGGATGGAGACAATGGCTCGCTAATACCAAACTTATCTTTGGCATCAATAACATCTTTGATACGCACCCACCGCTCTCCGTGGATTCCAACTATCTCGGCCGCGATTACTTCAACGACAATTCGGTCCAGCGCTTCTTCTATTTCGAAGTAGACAAGCATTTCTGATTTGTTGGGCTCACAGACCACCGCAACGCAATCTGACTTTTCCAGCTCAGCGGACGACAAGGACCGGAAGAATATTGAGATCGAACTCGAGCAGAGACGGGATGAAACTCGCGCTCCCATCCGATCCCGGGAACCGCCTTACCTCGTCAAGTGCTCCTGGTGCCCGCGCGATCGCTCTGACTTCAATATCGCTGATAGCGCGGCCGAAACTGTCGACGGCGAAATCTACCACCAGCGGGGTGTTCCCGACGTATCGCCCGTTGATCTGCACCCTGGCGCCAATCGGCTTAGAAACAATCAAGACAGGGCGCAGTTCAGCTGCCACGACCCGATTGTGAGCCCGCAAAGGGCTTCCCCGAGCTGAATCACCGCCAGCCAAACAGGCGGGCGCGACAAGAAGCATCGCTAATCCAGCCAACACACAGCAACGAGTGGTCCGGCTCATATCGAAAGGTTTAACCCCCTTTGTTGTTCTTGCTAGCCAATCGCTAAAAAAACCGCTGTTTTTAACAGATCATGCGTTCAAAAGGAAGGCAATTTTAAACTCACTTTTCGGCCACTCTGGCAGTAGCAGGGGTCAGCGAGTTCAGCCAGCGCTCGAGGGCCGCTTTCTCGTAGAATAAGGTATCGGCCCTCTGTTCATTGGAAACATAGAAGTACCGATGGAGGTAGTCTACTTCGACGAGGCTCGCGGAGCCGTTGGCCAGGACCCGACCCTTCGGATCACTCAGGGTGTAGTCAAAATAAAGGCGGAGCGGCAACTGCATGTTGCGAGCGAATCGCACGCCAATGTTTTTGGGGAACCTGCTAATGCGCCACGGCTCCAATCGTCCGGCCAGATCGATATCGGTGAATTTTAAGGTCAGCGTCGCTCCGGGGAAGCGTCTGGACACTTTCGGTGAAAGGTAACTTGAGACCTCATCCCGAAAAATTGGGGCGGACGCAATCTCCTGGCGATCTTGGATCCGAAAATCCGAAAATCGTTCAGGATGAACGAATTCGATACGGACATTGTTGGCGCCGAGCGCGTTGCCAGCGCCAAAACTCAGGAGAACCAGCGGGAGCCAGCGATAAAATTGGTTGATTTTCATAGGGGCCTGTTTGGTTACGAAATACACCCGTTGCGGGCTTCGTGCACCTGTTGGCTGAGGAAAGTAGGAAAGTAGGAAAGTAGGAAAGTAGCAAGTGGACAGTTGCCGGTAGACCGTCAGTCGTCCTCGGAGGCGTCGCCTTTTTCTGGGTTCGGGTTACTATCGCGGACGAGAAAGAACTCCACCTTTTCGATCATCGCGTGCAACGCGGGAAACGTCGGGAAAGTGGACAGTAGAAAGTGGGCAGTCAAGGCATGCCGTTTAAACCTTGAATAGCGGCGGATGCCGGCGATGAAAATCGGTCATCTGCTGGTAAGCATGGGCAAACGCCAGGAGTTTGCTGTCCTCATACAAATTACCCAGAAAGGTCAGACTGACTGGCGTGCCGGGTCCCCCAACGCGATCATCCTCACCGTTGTCGGTTACCGGCGGGGCTGGCGCGTCAGCGCCGCGCAATCCGTTTGGCACAATCACGGCCGGGTGTCCAGTAAGGTTCGTAATCATCAGCTGCGGGTCGGTCGTCGGCGTGACGATGAGATCTACCTGCTGGAAGACACGGTTCATGTCGTGCATCAACAAAGTCCGGGCCCGATTCGCCTGAACATATTCGACTGCGGAATAGAATCGCGCCGCCCGGAACAGGTTCGGCCAGTCATCGGGCCCCTGCTCCGTCAATAGTTTATCACGCCCGCTTAAGGTTAGATCATCGAAGGCAGCCGCCGCCTCCGCATTCAGCAGCAGAGCCAATGCCTCGAGCGGATACGAGGGCAGCGTGATTGGAATGAGATCGACTCTGTGCTTTCGCAAAGTTTCTAAGGCGGCTTGATCATAACGGCGGTCATAATCGCGACGCGCAGCGCCAGCCGCTTTTTCGGAGGCATCCGGCGACTGCGGGTTGATCGGGGGCACGGTCTTCGCTTTGCTCGTGAATTCCTCCTCAACAAACCCAATGCGGAGCTTTTTCCAATCGGACGCGGAATCCCAGGCAAAGGGAACCTCGCGCACCGATCGGTCGGAACCATCCGGTCCATAGACGGCCTGCATGACCAGCGCGCAGTCCTCGGCGGATCGAGCAATCGGGCCCAATTTATCCATGCTCCAGGACAAGGCCATTGCCCCGGTGCGCGGCACATAGCCAAAGGTTGGGCGGTAGCCGGTCACACCGCAGCGGCTCGAAGGCGAGGAAATCGAGCCAAGGGTTTCCGAACCGACGGCAAATGCTACGCAACCCGCGGCGGTGGCAGCGGCGGAGCCGGCAGAGGAACCGCTCGACCCTTGAGCCAAAATCCAAGGGTTGCGGGTTCGTCCGCCGAACCATTTGTCGCCCATGGCGAGGGCACCGAGGGTCAACTTGGCGATCAGGACAGCACCGGCTTCGTCCAACCGGCGGACCACGGTCGCCGTGGTGTCAAGGGTCTGGTCCTGGAACCCTCCGGCACCCCATGTGGTTCGATAACCGGCAACACTGAGCAAATCCTTGGCTCCCCAAGGAATACCATGCAGCGGACCACGATAGTGACCCTGCGCAATTTCCGCATCGGCCGCTTTGGCCTGGGTCCGGGCCCGATCCTCGAGCAGCGCAATCACACAATGCAACCGCGCGTCGGACTGCTTCAGGCGTTCCAAGTACATCTCAGTGAGGGCCAACGCCGAGATTTTCTGTGTTTGAATCAATTCAGAAAGTTCCCGAACCGTGGCAAACGCGAGTTTATCGTGGCTCGACGGCACCGCGATTTTGGCCGTTGAATCCGAGATTTTGGCCGGGGTCCGCGATAGCGCTCCAGAGATTGGCCGGTCAACCAAAGGCACAAAGATCAAGGCGGGTGCAACATTATTTTTGAGCGGCAGACGGCGGACCTGGCCAATCAGATCCCGTTGTTCGTTCAGCTTCTTGAGCAACTGATCCTTTTGCTCATTGCTGATCGGAATATCGGCCAGTTGAGCCGCCTCGTCGATCATATCGGCGGTTATCCCCTGCTCCTTCGGTCCCGCGCTGGCCAAGGCAGACAGGGCACCCGCAAAAAAGGCAGACGTAACGCCGACTGCGGAGCAAATTTTCAGGAACTGACGTCGATCTCGATGGAATTCCATTATCCGCTTTCTTTTCTGAAAGAACTTTGTCAAGATAGACAACGGTCTAAACGAAAAAAGCCACAGCATCTCTACAGGGTAGTGTCCGCTCGTGGATGCTTTGCTCATCTGATTGACTTTTCTTCAGGCTAGCGCGCACGACCTCGTCCGCAATTCTTCGAGAGGGGTTGCAAGCTCTGCGAAGGCAGTGACATCACAGAGTTTGTTGTCGGCCATCGATCATCGGCCATTGACCGTCGGCCGGTCAATGGATCACGAACGTCACCGGCAGCGTGCAGACGCCGCTAACGTCCGGAGCGAATTTCCAGTGGTCGCGAACCCACCGGGCCGCGGCACTGGCCAGCATAGGCGGTCCGCTCCCCTCTGCGTCTGTCACCGTGCCGTTCGATACGTGAATTGTCACGCGAACATTCCCGGTGATGTGCATCGCTAGCGCTTGCGGCGGATAGGGAGGACTGGGCGAACGAAGCAAGTTAGTCGAACGCGGGCCCCCGTTGCCAGTTCCTCCTACAACCCCGTTCGGGCTGGCGTTAGGCGGATTCGGCCCGTGATGTGCCGTAGACGGCACGGTAGGAGCCGGCTTTTTTACCTCTGTCTTTGGCTTCGGTCGAGGTGTAGCGACCGGTTCCGGAGCCGGAGGCGGTGTCGGCGTCGGTGTAGGTTCAGGCACCTCGAACTCCGGCGGCTTGTCTAATGGTGGTGGCGTCGGCTCTGGCTCCGGTGGTGGAGTCGGCTCCGGATCAGGCGGCGTTTCCGGCTCATCCTCGGGCTGCAGCAACGGAGGCGCGTCGTTGATATTCGTCAGGTCAATCACCGGTTCTTTTTGCGGAGTCGGCGCCGGAAATCTGACCCAGTAACCACTGACGGCAGCAGCCGCATTGAGCACAAGCGAGATCAGAAGAAACCAGACGATTCGGGATCCCCCCGGGCCACGCGGGTACTTTTCGGAAGCAGCAGCCATTGTCGATTCTTAGGATCCAGGCGGCTTCGCCGCAGGCGCGGGCGCCGCTCCTGGTGCACGTGCCGGTCCCTGCACGCCTTCGCTCGGCTTGATTTCCAGACCTACCTTTTGCACGCCAGCAGTACGGGCTTTATCCAGGACAAACACAACCTCTTCGTAGGTTGCAACCTTGTCTGCACGAATAAATATGCGCACGTTGTGGTTTTTATTGTAGAGCGTCTGGAACCGCGACAGGACGTCATCTCGTGCAACTTTCTCTTTCTCGAAGTAGATGTCGCCCAAGGCATCGACACTTACGATAATGAAGTCCGGGTTCGTGTTCTGCACGGCGCTGGTGCCGGTTGGCAGATTCACGTCCATCCCCTTCATATTGATCATGGTCAAGCTCACCAGCATGAACGAGGCGAGCAGAAAGAACATGATGTCGATCAGGGGGATGATCTCAATCCGAGCCTTCTTAATTGGTACTGGCGAACTGCTGTGACTGCCGTGCATCGTTTTCTACGTCTACGGTGTGAGAGGCCTTCTGACGGAGCGCGTTGAGCATGAGAATGAGATTGTGTGAAGTCGTCTCGAGCTCGAACTGCAGTTTGGCCAATTTGGAGTTGAAGAAGTTGAAAAAAACGAGAGCCAGAATGGCGATGCCCAAGCCGCAAGCTGTGGCAATGAGCGCCTCACCGATACCGCCCGAAACGGCGGCCGGACTCAGGCCACCTTCGTTGACGGCGTTGAAGGCCGACATGATACCGGTAACGGTACCGAGCAATCCAAGCAGGGGCGCCAGTGTAATAGTCGTATCCATCACGGACATAAAGCGGCCGGCTCGCTGAATTTCGACTCCGGAGGCGATCTCCAGAGCTCCTTCAACCGAGGAGTGGGCATGGCTCAGCCCATGCCAGAGAACACGAACGCTGGAATCTTTGGAACCACGGGCCAGGTTGGATGCCGCGGTGAGATCTCCCTCTTCGATTGCGGCATAGACCCGGTCAAGCTTGTTGGGATCGCGACGGGCACGCTCAATTGTCCACCAGACGATTCGTTCGAGGATGACGGCAATCGCTACGACTAATACCGCAACGATCGCGTACATCACTGGACCGCCCTTGAAGAACCATTCCAAAAAAATGTTGCCTTTCGCCCAAGTCGGAACGGGGCGCAACGTGACCACTTGCCCTTCCGCGGCCAGCATTGGTGCGAGCCAAGCTAACAGAGTGAACATATATATTTAAGATTTTGAGTAACGGTTTAAGGCGTTTACTTCCTGTTTTTGACTACTACACAACACAGGCATCAAGCTGCGGGCAGACATCGCTACCCCACTCGACCCTCGCCCACCTTTGCAACTCACTCGGAAAGCCGGAGCAAAGTCGCCTTGTTCCTGGGGGACCATCGCATAGCGCAGGCATTAATTTCAGAATACCGTTCATGGTACCCTGAAAATATAGGCAGTCAAAGAAACCGTTTTTCTTAAAACTGCAACCGATTTGTTACGTAGATTTTTCAAGGCGAATTCCCTAATTAAAGATGGGTAAAATGCCTGTAGGAGGGCAGTTTTTCTGCCAGGTGGTTCCTTTTTGGATTCGACGGTTGCGCCAAGGGCGAGAAAATTATCGGAGCTCGGCGAGGTCAAGCAGAAGCTTGACCCTACCGATTTTTTGCAGAGCTGGACGCAGACGATTCTCGCCTGTCGTTGTCAGAGCGTGATCGGTTGTCGACGTACGTCCTGCTTCGCGAGGCGGGATTCGATCCTGTCGTGAAGATAAGCCACCACCGGCGATGCCGGCAACCGGTCCACGACCTCATTCAAAAAGCCGCGGACAATCAAGGCTTTTGCTTCGTTTTCAGGAATACCGCGGCTGTTCAGATAGAAAAGCTCCTCGGGCTCGACTTGCCCGGAAGTGGCACCGTGGGTGCATCGGACGTCATCAGCCAGAATTTCCAGGCCAGGCATCGAATTTGCCTCGGCCTCATCGCTGAGCAACAAATTGCGTACTTTTTGGTAGGCATCGGTCTGGTGCGCTCCCCTCTCGACCCTGATTAAACCGGAGAAAACTGTCCGCGCGCGATCGCTTAACGAATTCTTGTAAAGCAGGTCGCTAGTGGTGTGAGCAGTCAAATGATCCTGCAAAGTGCGTTGATCAAATTCCTGGTCGTCCTTGGCAATCGTTACCGCTAACATATCGCTGCGCGCTCCCTCTCCGACCATCCGGCTGACACTTTCCAGGCGCGAATATCTGCCACCAAAGTTCAGTGAAAGGTTTAACGCGGCGGCGTCGCGCTCCACCTGGGTGGAGTTAACCTGGACTGAGGCAAAATTTCTGCTCCACTCCTGGTCCATAATATAGGTCAGCTTCGCTCCGGGCCCGACAACGAGATCATTCACGCCGCAGGCAAACCCGGGCTCCTCGTCTGACGCGGAAACGAAATGGTCGATAAAGGTCGCTGAGCCGCCCTCCTCCACAATAACCAGCGTGTGCGGAAAAACCGCCGACCGATCGCCGTCAACGATGTGGAACGCTTCAAAAGGAGGCTCCACTTGCACTCCGGCCGGCACATAAAGGAAGCCACCGGAGCACACTAGGGCTTGATGCAAAGCCGCGAATTTCTGGGACCCGAGGCGGCTGGGCTGAGCCATGAAATGCTTGCGCAAAAGCTCGGGATATTCAGATAACGCTTCCTCCAACCCAACGAAAACGAGTCCAGTGGACTTGGCGGCGGAAAACTCGACCAGTTGTTCGTTTACGAAAACCAGCCGGCCGGCCGGTTCACTGTATCCCCTGCGCGCAACTGCTGCGGAATGGTCAACGCATGACTCACCGGCAAAAACCCAATCGTCCAAACTCAACAGCTTCACTGGCGAGAAGCGCCAAAGCTCGTCAGTTCTGGACGGCGCGGCTGTTCGAATGAACTCATCCCACGCCGCAGCTTGTTTCTCCCGAAACCAGTTCGGGAAACGGTTGTCGCGCAATCCAGAGAGGATGGGTTCAGTTGTCGTCATCATGCTTTATTGAAAAAAACAAAAACGTCTTCAGTGTCCGTGCAGCAACGGCGTAAGGGCTTCGGTAGGGCGAAAATTCATTCGAGCTTTAGCGAGAACTTGTTTGAGCCGTCTGGAATGCGCGGCCTGGCCCAATGTCCGGCTCAAACAAGTTCTCGCCCGAGGCTCGAATGAATTTCGCCCTACCGGCACCTCGTCAAAGGCGCCCTGCCTCGGCTAGCCGACCGAGCCTTCCATCTCAAGGTCGATCAGGCGCTTCAGCTCAACGCTATACTCCATCGGGAACTGCCGGACCAGATCGTTCACGAAACCGTTCACCGCCAGACTCATGGCCTGTCCTTCGGTTAAGCCGCGCTGTTGCATATAAAAGATCTGCTCAGCACTGATTTGACTGACCGACGCCTCATGCTGGGTAGAATTGCCGGTCCCGCGGACCGTGATCGCCGGATAAGTGTCGGTCCGGCTGCTCGAATTGATCAGCAAAGCATCGCACTCGGTATTGTTCTTACATTTCCGCAAATGCTTCGGCACATGGACAAGGCCGCGGTAAGTCGCCCTGCCTTTTCCCACGCTGATGCTCTTGGAGATAATGTTGCTCGTGGTTTCGTCGGCCGCATGGATCATCTTGGCGCCGGTATCCTGATGCTGCCCATCATTGGCCAGTGCGATGCTGATCACTTCCCCGCGCGCCTTGCGCCCTTTCAGCACCACGCCCGGATATTTCATCGTCAAGCGAGACCCGATATTGCAATCGATCCACTTGATCTCGGCTTCTTCCATGGCCAGACCACGCTTGGTCACGAGGTTGAAAACGTTGGGCGCCCAGTTCTGGACGGTGATGTACTGGATCTTCGCTCCGGGCATCGCCACGAGCTCGACCACTGCCGAATGGAGAGTCGCAGTCGTAAATTTCGGTGCCGTGCAGCCTTCCATGTACATCACTTCCGAACCTTCATCCGCGATGATCAAAGTTCGCTCAAACTGACCAAAATTTTCCGCATTGATCCGGAAGTAGGCCTGGAGCGGATGCTTGACCTTCACTCCCGGCGGCACATAAATGAAACTGCCTCCACTGAAGACAGCGCTATTCAGTGCGCTGAATTTGTTGTCACCGGTGGGAATCACTTTCCCAAACCATTTCCGGAAAATTTCCGGATGCTGTTTCAGGCCTTCGGTGCTCCCGATAAAAATCACGCCTTGATCGGAGACCGCTTTCTTGATATTGGAGTAAACCGCTTCACTATCGAACTGCGCTTCCACCCCAGCCAGAAATTTCCGCTCGCTTTCCGGAATCCCGAGCCGCTCGAAAGTGCGTTTGATATCATCGGGAACATCCTCCCAATTTCGCTTGGGGGCATCCCCGGAAGCCAGATAGTAACGGATCTTGTCGAAATCGATTGCCTCAAGATCTTTGCTCGCCCAGTGGGTCGGCAACGGTTTGCTCAGGAAGATACGATAAGCGTTCCGCCGAAATTCCCGGATCCATTCCGGCTCTTGTTTCGCTTCGACGATGTAATCGATCGTGTTTTCCGTCAGGCCGACACCCGCATCGCGGGCGGCCTCAACATTGTAAAAGAAGTTCCCGATATCGCGATCGATATCGAGGGTTGTCGTTGATTCGCTCATGGTGCCTCCTTGTTCAATTTAAGTCGCGGCGGAGACCGGTTCACCCACCTCAGTCTTCAGCCAATCGTATCCTTTCGCCTCGAGTTCGAGAGCCAGTTCCTTTCCACCAGTTCGGACAATCCGGCCCTCGTACATCACGTGAACCAGATCAGGGGTAATATAGTTCAAAAGTCGCTGGTAATGCGTGATCAACAGAATGCCGATGGCCGGTCCGCTCAGCTTGTTGACTCCGTGCGCCACCACCTTGAGGGCATCGATGTCCAGCCCGCTATCGGTCTCGTCCAACACCGCAAAAGAAGGCTCCAGAACGGCCAATTGCAGGATTTCGTTCCGTTTCTTTTCGCCACCGGAAAATCCTTCGTTTACCGAACGTGCGGTGAACTCGCGTTTGATCTCCAGTTCATCCATTTTTTCGTAAAGCCGTTCATAAAAATCCACCGCATCGAGTTCTTCACCTTCGGGGAGCCGGGCCTGGACAGCTGCGCGCAGGAAATTGGCGTTGCTGACACCGGGGATCTCCATCGGATATTGAAAAGCCATGAAGATACCTTTGCGGGCGCGCTCATCGGGTTCGAGCTCCAGGATACTTTGGCCATCTAACAGGATATCGCCGGAGAAAACCTGATAATCCGGATGACCGGCAATTACCTTGGCCAAAGTGCTTTTGCCCGACCCATTCGGGCCCATCACCGCATGCACTTCCCCTTGGCTGAACTCCAGGTTCAGTCCGCGAATTATTTCCTGCTGATTGATCCCGGCACGCAGTTCTTTAATAACGATTGAACTCATAATTGATTCTCCGGCGAGGCTGTGCGTGAGGCCGCGGAGGCTAGGGTGGTAAGCATAGCGCTGCGCACCGGTGCTCCCTCGTCTAGTCGCCTCTCTGAGCATTCCGGACAAACCCCCTTGAAAGTTACTTCCGCGTGGGAAACCACGAAACCCGTTCCGAGCTTCCAGCTGGACGCGGCTGGCGCTTCCACATCAAAAACTGAACCGCAACGTTCGCAGAAAAAATGGCTGTGTTCCAGCAGGTTCGGACAGTAGCGCGTCGGTGCGCGCTGCAAGTTCACCTGCTTCACCAAACCATTCTGCACCAACGCTTCCAAACAGTTGTAAATGGTCGCCAACGAAATCGAGGGCATATGCCGTTTTGCGCGCAGAAAAACCTCCGCCGCGGTCGGATGATCGCGTTTTTGCAGAAGAATCCCCAACACCTCTTCACGTTGGCGCGTGAGACGGATTCCGCTGGCGGCGAGCCGCTGGCTTATGTGCGCTGAGAGTCTCAAACACCTCACGATGCCACAATCGATAACGATATCAAGAATCATTCTAAAAAGGGGCGTGTGGGCGTGTCGGCGGTACGCAGAACGCAGTACGCCGACACGCAGTACGCCATTGACCGGCGCTCCGATCCTGCGCAAGTTGCCACCGGCTTTCTCCCCCCAAATGAGACGTTGTGTTCTTACGCTCCTGTTTTTTGTTCTAAGCGAAGCGCATCTATTGGCCTGGACCGATAACGAGCTCACCATCTGGATGGATGCCGATCGGGTCAACGCCATGCGCCAGATCGCGCAACGGTTCGAAGACCGTTTCGGAATCAAGGTGGTGCTCGAGACCCCCGAGAAAATCACGAATAACTTTCCGATGGCCGCCCAGGTCGGCAAAGGGCCAGACGTGGTGATCTGGGCCCATGATAAGGTCGGAGAGTGGGCTGACTCCGGCTTGATCGCGCCGCTGGATCTAACGGCGGAATATAAGAAAAGAATATTCCCGAAAGCTTGGGACGCGGTGACACATGCCAGGCAGATCTGGGGCTATCCGATCAGCTTCGAAGTAGTCGGGCTGATCTACAATAAGAAGCTCATCGACGGACCGCCGCCGGCGCAGCTCTCCGATCTGATCGCTTTGCACCAGCAGATTCAGAAAAAACATCCCGGCGTGATGACGATTCTCTGGGATTACAGCAGCCCATATTATTCCTGGGGCGTACTGGCGAGCGGCGGAGCCTACATTTTCGGCCGAACAGACGAAGGTTACAATTTCGGCGATATCGGTGTCGACTGCGCTGGGGCGGTCGAGGCGCTGGACAAGATAATCCATCTCATTCAGATGGGTGTTCTGCCAAAAACCGCTTCAAGCAGCAGTATGCCAAAAGAGCTGATGGCGCAGGGCAAGCTGGCCATGATGATCTCCGGCCCATGGGACTGGCTGGACTTGATGAAACACGGTATCGATTTCGGCATGGCCCCTATCCCAGGAATTAACGGGCGACCTGGGAGAGCATTTATTGGGGTTTCGGCTGCTTATATCAACCGCATCTCACCCAATCGCGATCTGGCGAAGGAATTTTTGGAAAACTATGTGATTACGGACGAGGGACTTCAGCTGCTGGATCAGGCAAAACCGATCGGTCTTCCCGCCCTCATTTCTTCCTATGAAAAACTATCGCAGAACAATGACCTCCTGCGACAGATGAAGATATGCGCTGATTACGGCCAGGTGATGCCAAATATTCCGCAGATGGGACGTTTTTGGACATCGATGGGTTCCGCGCTGCAGCTTGCAACTAACGGTCAACAGGCTTCCCAGGCAGCTCTGAGCGAAGCGAAACGAGGAATGAGCCAATGAAAGCCATTGTATATGATGCCCCGCGCGATTTCCGCTATCGCGATGAACCTGAACCGAAGATTGAACCGGATGATGTTCTGATCGAAGTGGCGGCCTGCGGATTGTGCGGCACCGACCTGCACATCCATGAGGGCGAATTCGCGCCCGGCTTTCCATTAATTCCAGGGCATGAATTTACCGGACGGCTTGCTGAGCTGGGTTCGGCCGTCAGCGGACTTGCGTTGGGTCAGCGTGTCGTGGCCAACAGCAACGAGGCGTGCGGTAAGTGTTTTTACTGTCGTCGCGGCGATTTTCTGCTGTGCGAAAACCTGGCGGCCTACGGCGTGACGAAGAATGGCGGATTCGCGCAGTTGATGAAGATCAGCGCGAGCCAGGTGTTTCCAATCAGCCATCTGACCGACCGCGAGGCCGTCATGGTAGAACCGACCGCGTGCGCGCTCCACGGCATGGAAGTTCTCGCGCTGAAGCCGGGGAGCGAGGTGCTCTTGCTTGGCGCCGGACCCACCGGGCAGGTTCTCGCGCAGCTCCTGAAACTAAACGGAGCAGCCCACCTGGTAGTGGCCGCCCCAGCGGGGCCGAAACTCGATCTGGTCGAACGGTTGGCCGCGGACGCGGTTGTTCCGCTCGATCGCAAGGATCCCGCGCCTCACCGAAGGCGGCTGTGCGAGTTGAGTCCAAACGGCTTTGATTATGTTATTGAGGCGACCGGAGCGGCCAAACTCTGCGAGGAGGCGCTGCGCTTCGTCCGGCGTCGCGGAACGATTTTGATTTACGGCGTTTATCCGGAAAAGGCGTTGGCGAGCTTTCGTCCATTCGATCTGTTCCGCAAAGAGGTGACAATCAAGGGCTCCTTTGCCCAAATTGATTCATTTGCTCGGGCGCTGGCCTACCTGGAGGACGGAAAGATTCGCGTGAACGAGATTGTCACTCATCAAATTCCTTTGCCGGAATACCAGAAAGCACTGGAACTGGCCTGGGCGAGGCAGGGGATCAAGACCGCGATCATTCCTGGTTGATACTGGCGTCGCTCACCTCACGTAGCGCCGACGGCCTCGTCGGTACTCCGGTAAACACGCCCAAGACGTCGCGCGATCCTCTCGATCCGGTGACGCTCAAGGCCGGGCTATGCAGAACTCCAGAGCGTGTATTCATCTGAACTAAGACCGGCTTTGCTTGGATTCCTTCGCAGGTAATCGCGAAAACTTTCCAGCCGGACAGCATCACGAACGATGTGATCAAAGTATTCCCGCATCCACAGAGTTCCCAAACCTCGGCGAAATGTATTGATACCCGCAATGTACCGACGAGGCCGTTGGCGTTACATATCACACTCACAGCCTGCTGCGCCGTCGAGATCAAGAGATTGCGCAACGTGCTGGGCATCTCCCCCCGGTGTACCGACGAGGCCGTCGGCGCTACGTAGCGTTCCTACGCGGAGCCTGACGCGTCCTCGATGAACCGAGCGATCGCGCAAACTTCAAAGTCCGAGACGCTCGAGGCCGTCCGCGCTACATAACCTGGACTTGCGTTCAGATCCTCATTCCGGCCCTACCGGGACGGATCCCCTGGATGGAATTTATACCGGCAATCAATTGCCGGCCTATTCTCTTTTTGCTCCTCCGGAGCGGAAGCCAAAGTCCGACAGAGGCGGTCTGCGCCAAGTAAAGTGAGCGATGCACAGATTCACTTGCGACCGGTACCTGCCATGTTAAATATTCGATTCCCTCAAGGGCTCGCGCTCGGGTGGTGAAATGGCAGACACGTACGTTTGAGGGGCGTATGCCGTAAGGCGTGGGGGTTCAAGTCCCCCCCCGAGCAGAGATTCCCACCTTTAAGTGGTTGTTTTTGAAGAACTTACGTTTTAAGACGCTTGGACAGATTCAGAATCTCGACCCCCACCGCCTGATGCCCCGATCAAAATCCAAGACCACTCCAGGCAAAACTCTTTGAACTCGGCCATACTCCTATCGACGTCTGGATCCAAACGATGAATATCGATGGTGATGGCGGACGACGAGAATTCGGACTTAGCGGCCAATGCCGCGGAACAGAAAGTGACAAGGAACCGCCGCAAATTCGCTTTGCGGATATCACGCTCCCGGATTGAAAAGGATTGTGGCTTGTCTGCGGCCTTTATTCTCAGGGATAGCAGCGAGAATTCGCGAGAACTTCCCTTCGCGCGCTCGGGCGAGTTCAATAGCTGTTTCTCGACCCTGTCTGGTTAGCCGAATCAAGACTTTCTTCGACTAACGGACCGACGTTCAGCGGCTGGGCGGGCGCTCGACCACTTCTCGAATCAAGAGGACCGCGACGCCCGCCGGCCCGCTGGAACGGCTGGTTATACCGCCTCTAGTGAGGGCGAGAATATGTTCTCCCCTTGGGTCGAAAACCGCAGGCGCGGGACCGAGCGGGTTTTGGTCCGCCCGTGGTGTCCCCTTGCGCTTCCGAGATGCACGCTTCGAAGATGCAACCTCAACCGCGGCGCGCCGTCTCGATTGCAGCGATGTCGATCTTTTTCATCTGCATCATCGCATCGAACGCGCGCTTGGCGGCAGCGGAATCGGGACCGGTTACCGCTTTGGTCAGAGCGATCGGCGTGATCTGCCAGGACAATCCCCATTTGTCCTTGCACCAGCCGCACTCACTCTCTTCGCCGTCGTTGCCGACGATCGCGTTCCAATAACGATCAGTTTCGGCCTGGTCAGCGGTTGCGACCTGAAAGGAGAACGCTTCGTTGTGCTTGAATGCGGGTCCGCCATTGAGCCCGAGGCAGGGAATCCCCATCACGGTAAACTCTACCGTCAACACATTCCCTTTCTTCCCGGACGGAAAGTCTCCCGGTGCGCGATGCACCGCGCCGACGGATGAATCGGGAAAGGTCTTGGCGTAGAATCGCGCCGCGTCCTCGGCGTCACCATCGTACCAAAGGCAAATCGTGTTCTTTGCTGGCTTCGTCATGTCACTTCTCCATCGTGGCGGGATAACGCCCGCGCTCAGGGGCGCCGCGATTGCGGCGTCCCTTGGAGCGCGTTGTTAGCGCGCACAGTTTGTAGACAGCCTATTCACGTCGCATCTGTAGCCATCTTGGCGCGCTGGGTCAATTCTTTCGCGCTTGGCTCGGCCTGGCTAAGCGAGCCAAACGGAATATCTCCGGCTGGAACATAGGTGCTCATCACAACGCCAGTTGTTGAAACCTTCGAAGCCACGAGCCGCAGTGCACATGGCCTTGCACCATTTTCGAACAATCGCTTTCCACGGCCAAGAACTACCGGGTACGTCCATACGTTGTATTCGCCAATGAGCGATGCGGCTTGTAACGTCTGAATCAGATTGCCGCTGCCAATGATTTGAAGGTTGAACCACGCGCCAAGCCGAACCATTCACGATGAATAAGGTGGCGAGACACTCTGGCAGGCGGCCGCCCATGGTCCACGAATATACAGTTTTCCCTCTGCAGACGCACGATTCGATTGAAAACCTCAAGTCCGTTCTGTGTACCAGGTATACCAGCTGACGAATGGCCCCTGTTTTGCTCCCCGCCGCCAGGGGTAGGACGGGTCGTCGGCAGCGAAGAGAACCATTTCGAATCGCCCCATACAATTAAACCACCGGAGACAAATGTTCGAAGAACAGCCGCTAGAATTAATGCGAGGCAAAGAAGGCAAAGTATCTTGAACGTCTTCCAGATCGTTTGCGACTATAAATCCGTAACCTTTCTGCTCGCATCAGCTTACATTCTAAGCCGACAATCGGGTTCGAACCGATGATCTGCTGATTACAAACGCCACAGTCATTTGGGCGTTTGACATACTTACCTATGTAAATAGCGGCTTCGACGACCCTCCGCAACCTTCAAAATCCGCCGAAATCCCCTCGCAGTGGCAGTATTTGGCAGTGAAGTTCAACGCATGTTTTACGCGTAAAGAACGAATTGTTGTTTATCTTGTTGTGCGTACCAGCAACTAATCTCTAACGCAAACCGATAAAGACCACCTCTGCGCGGAGCGAGCATCGTCAAGGTGGAGCGCAGCGAGAGCGAGCAATACCTTGACGGCGCACAGCGAGCGATACAATCGAACGCTCGTTTTGGTTGCGGCTCTGCATATGTGCCCCGGCCTGGTGCACAATTATTTTGCCGATTTGCTGAAACGTTATCACGGCAGAACTACTCACACACGGTTGAAAGTGGATAACCAGCCGTCAAGAATCGGTAGAACCTGTTTAAGTTCCGGCGGTTTGTCGAAAAACATTTCGCGCATTGATTCCAGGTCTTTCGAGAGGTCCGCGACACGATCTTAGGGCGGAAGAAGTCGCAGCGTCCCTCTCACAGCAGTCGGATAATTAGCCCACGCTGACCGATAAAACGTCTGCTTATGCTCCACTACGGCTTTGAGCAATTTCTCGTCATTCGCGGCTTTGTCCGCTACTTTCGACGTGATCATTTCGGCAACGTCGCAGTAATGCCGGGAATAGCGCGCTGGAAAAGGCTTGTCAGCCGGTAAGTGCGCCAACTGATGGAGAATCGTAGCTTTTTCCCAAAATGTGCGCCTAACGTCCATCACTTTGACCTCGATCCTTGATTCCTGCATGGCATCGCGGATTGCCTCCGCCAAGTAAGGCTGCACTTTTTTAATCTCTGCAGGCCAATGATCGGAGCGCGCGCCAAACTCGATCTTTACGGATGGCCGAAGGTATGCGGTCGCATCCTGTGTCAACCCTGTTCGAGGATAAGCGAAAGCAAGCGACTGTTGATCAGGATCGGTATCATCCTTCCTTAGTGTGCCATTCTCCTTGAGTCTCTGATCTCTAATCATCTGGTCTAGCTCCGGCAAAACTCTTTCGAAAATTCGCAATTTCGCGGCATCAGCTAACGCATCGACCCGACGTGTCCGGGCCTTGTTAGACAGTTTTGGATTGGCTCGATCGTTCTCTCCGCCAAATCCAAGGCTATCCCGCTGGATAGAAATATCGATGTCTTCGGAAAAGCGGCGGATCAGTCGGTAGGCCTTCGACAAAGATGTGCCACCTTTGAAATCGAGTTTCGACCAACTGAGATCGAATATTACGTCGAGGCTAAGGAACTGGAGGGCTCTGCTCCCGCCAGTGCGGCAAGGACGTTGCAGCACAACTCGCGGCTTGATGCCGATCGCGCCTAACGAGGACATCGTCCGCGCGATTTTGACGGACAAGTGGGATGGCCAACGTGTCTCTCCAAGTTTATTCCGCGGGCAGAACGTCTTCGTTAGTCGTCTGTCAGTATTCCCGCTTGCCGACCACTGGGATATTTTTCGGGCGCGCCTGGAAAATCCGCCGGAACGCCGGCTGGAACGAATCGGCGAAATCAACGTCGGTCAGCTCCAGCAGATTGGTCGCGACTACAAAGATCCCGTCGAATTAACGGTCGAGGCTAAACCGGAAGATTGGAATCAAGCACACGCGGAAGTTCCGGAGAAGATCACGAAGGGATTGTCGAGAAGAATCGTTAACGCGCTCACGCTTCACAGTCCACCCGACGATTAGTCACGACGGGGCAAAGATTCAATTAAACCCGATGGTTAGTTCCTAGGTTCTTCAACGAAGAGCACAGCGGACATTTCGGAAAATCTTGTGATCCGTCGAACTTCGAATCTCTCGCTTCGGTGCGGCAAGGACCTAACGATGCCAGCGCACGAATCTGCTCGGCTAGCGTGTAAAACACATTAGCACTGTACTTGCCGGTGATGATCTCGGCAGCAGCCTTGGGCACATGAGGGAGAGTACCCGCCAGCGGCTCCCGAAGGTAATGAAAACCGAAATTATCTCGGATAGTTCTGGCGAGGTTAGGTTGGGCAAAATATTTCCCTAAAAACTCCAGCGCCGTCCGGGCGGGATCGCTTAGCCGTGCGTGCCAGTTCTTGCCGAGTGCTTGGCCGTTCCATTCGGAATCGATTACCTTCCAGCCTTCGAGCAAAATGCTGTAGATCAACCGAACGCCGAAAAGCCGCTGATGCGTGGCGAGCTTTCGTCCGTCTGCGGAGGTCGAATGTGTTCCTTTTTCTGCGCCCACGCACAGGTGGAACACGTGTCGTAGGTCATCCATTGCGTTTGCGAGCCTGACGAAAAAGAGTTGTTCTGGTTCTGACAGCTTCAAAAATTCTGCATAATCGAAGGTCAATCGGTAAAGCTGAAGACTATCTGCGGGCATTGTTCTGCATCTCTGACTTCGCTCCGTTTGCAACCATTTGGGTACAAAAAAACGCGCGCTGGTTTCAACAGCGCGCGTTTCCTGGCTGCTCTCGGGAAGACAGCGTTAGCGGGTTGGGGTGTCGGTGGCGGCACGTTCGACGTTTGGGTGAGTCCGCTCCGGCGCTGCGATTTGCGGACGTATCCCATGGCGCCGTACAGATCCGAGTCTGAGCCGTATTCCGGATTTCCGATCACGCCGGCAACGACGAGCGCGGCAACTTTCTCGTCGCGCGTGACGCGTTTGGTCTCGCGCTGCGCTTCAGCTTCGGCAATCGCTGTCTCGGCATCGAGCGCATCCTGGATCGCAGTCTCGTAGGTGGGATCTCGTCGCGACGCCGCCGAATTCGAACGCGGGCGCAAGCTGCGTCCACGCTGCATCGGAATCGAATCACTAACGTTGTCGTGCTGGTGTTGAAGTATCAGTGGAGCAAGTGGAAACTTGTTCGCAGACCATCTTTTCAAACGACTGCAAATGGCTGAACAAAGAAGAATCGATGCGGGATGGGAGGTGTATGAGCACCATTGTCGACCCGGCCACCGGTATACGCTGAAATTGCCGGATGGCAGCTCGATGCGTATGCTGTTTAAGGGAACGGTACCAACCAAGGAGGACCTCCCAAAAGTTGGCAATCAAATCGGTGACTTCTGGGGTATCGCGGGTGATCCGCATTTCTGAGTGTGGACTTCGGAGGCGGTGCTATCGCCACTTGGATCGATCCCTAATGCAGAAAAGAGGCAGTCTTCATCGCTAAACAGAAACGACATCCAATCGCTGACCAGTTTAGCGATTGCGTGATTGTTAAGATTAAACGGTTCGGTCAGGTCCTGAGTGCGGTTACTTCTAGTGAGGTGACCCCCACGACCTTCCCCGCGAATCGCAAGCGTTACCATTCGTGAATCTTAATGGTTAAATAAACATTACATTCTGGCCGCACCCTTCCGAAAGCAACGCCCAGGTTTGACTCCGGGGTGACAAAAACGAGGCCGGAACAGGCTCGCGAACGGAGAGAAAACCATGTCTTTAGCTCAAGCGGCCTCTGTCACTGCACGCCTCGATCGGCTACCATCGTCGCCCTATCTGTGGCGGCTTCTGGTTCTGCTGTCGCTTGGCGGCTTCTTCGAGGTCTACGACCTCTTCCTGACCGCCTATGTCACGCCTGGCCTCATTCGCGACAATATTTTCCTTGAATCGAATAAAGGGCTGTTCGGCCTGACCGACCAGGCGACCTTCGCCGCCGCAATGTTCGCTGGACTATTCGTCGGAACCATCCTGTTCGGCTGGGTTGCCGACAAATATGGGCGGCGTAACATCTTCACTTTCGCGCTTCTGTGGTACGCCGCCGCAACCGCCATCATGGCCTTCCAGAGTACGCGCCTCGGCGTCAATCTGTGGCGCTTCGTCACCGGTGTCGGGGTGGCGTCGAATTCATCACCATCGACGCCTATGTGAGCGAACTTATGCCGAAGGCGCTGCGCGGCCGAGCCTTCGCCATCAGTCAGGCGATCGCGTTCCTTGCAGCGCCCGTCGGGACGTTCCTCGCCTGGCAACGCGTGCCGCTCCATCCATTTGGCATCTCGGGCTGGCGCATTGTGGTGCTGGTGCCGGTGATCGGCGCGCTTCTCGTCTGGTGGATCCGCCGCGAAGTGCCCGAATCGCCGCGCTGGCTCGCCCAGCATGGCAAGGTGGACGAAGCCGAAAAGGTGATGGCCGGGATCGAAACGCGCATCGCTGCTGAGACAGGGAAGCCCTTGCCTGGGCCGGGACGCCCGGTGGAGGAAATCGGCAGCGCAAGCTTCTCGGAAATCTGGAAGCCGCCCTACGCGCAGCGGGCGATCATGCTGGCGATCTTCAACTTCTTTCAGACGATCGGCTTTTACGGCTTTGCTAACTGGGTGCCGCAGCTCCTCGCCTCCCAGGGTGCAAGTTTCACCAAGAGCCTGCAATATGGCTTCATCATCGCGCTCGTCTATCCCTTGGGGCCCTTCATCTGCAGCCTGTTCGCCGACAAGATCGAGCGGAAATGGCAGATCGTCAGTGCCGCGCTCGGCACGGCGACATTCGGCCTGATCTTCGCGCGCATGTCCGAGCCCCTACTGATGGTGATCCTCGGGAGCTTGATCACGACGACCAACAACTTGCTGTCCGTTGCCTATCACGCCTATCAGGCAGAGCTGTTCCCCACCCGCATCCGAGCCCGAGCGGTCGGCTTCGTCTATTCGTTCAGCCGCGTCTCGACCGTGTTCACGAGCTTCATGATCGCCTTCTTCCTGCAAAATTTCGGCACGAGCGGGGTGTTCGCCTTCATCGCCTTCGCCATGGTGGTCGTCATGATCTCGATCGGCGTCTTCGGGCCGCGCACCAATAATCTCGCGCTCGAAGAGATCTCGCAACCTAGATCCATGTCCCATCCGCTGTCCGGCATTCGCGTTGTCGAGTTCCGGATTTTCTTACCAAAGGGAAAATAAAGCACGGTAAGGACTCCCTTACCCTCGGGAACGATGAGCGGAGTGTCAGGCCATTAGACAAAGTGAGCACACGGAAAAAAAGAAGGTATTCGGACCCGGATTGTGCGTGAAACGGGCTTAAATCAAATCCTGATGCGTTTTCTTTTGGCCAAATCGCCCACAAGAAGCCTTAACGTGCTAAAATTCCTTTTAGTAGACGCGACCCTTTTGGCCTTTTCCGTTGTCTCCCTATCGCTATAACTGCCCTTGGTCTGTTCGCGGGAGTCGCTTGCGGCCAGCCCCGAAAGCTTTCGGGGCCAGTTGACAAGAACTAGCAGGCTGCAAAGCGGCTCCCCTCCAACCGGATCTTTCCTCTATTGGCTCCCCACGCGTAGAGACAGCCATTAACCACGCGTCGAGCCCGAATTCAAGGCCGCTTGCAGGTTTGCTCTCGCCGAACACTTGAGCGGCTTCTAACGCCACGGCTCCATGGAGGAACGCCCAAAGCGCGACAGACGCCTGCGCAGCTCGGCCCGACCCGGCAATTCGTTGCACCTGCTCGACGGTGAACGTCCAGAGGCTTTGGCGGAAGGTCGCATCGTGCTCCGGCGCGTGGAGACTCATCATCACCTCATAGAGGTGACGGTTGTCCCTTGCGAACTTTATGTAAGCAGATGACATCTCGCGGATTGTGGAAACCGGTTCGCACCCCTCGGCTGCCTTCCTCAGCACCAGTTCCAGTTGCCGGGCAGCTTCGTTTGCTAGCGCAGCTTCCAGTGCTGAGCGATCGGAAAAGTAACGGTAGATTGCATTGGGCGCGAGGCCGAGGGAAGCCGCGAGATTCCGTAACGACAAGTCGCGGATACCCCCGTGCGCCAGATCCTTCACCGCGGCCGAAAGGATGGTCTGGCGGTCTGTTTTCGACGGATAAGGCATGAGAAATACTACACCTTGACAAGCGAAGGTGTACAGCGAACATGTTGAAGATGAACAGTGATCATCTTAGGAGAAATGCGATGGCGAACAGCAAAGATGTCGTGGTCACCGGGGTCTCCACCGGAATTGGTTGGGGAACCACAAAGGTGCTTATTTCAAAGGGATTTCGCGTGTTCGGCTCTGTTCGCAAGCAGGCTGACGCCGATCGTTTGCAAAGAGAGTTCGGTAACGTTTTCGTGCCTCTCATGATGGACGTTACGGACGCCGACGCTGTACATCAAGCTGCCCAGAAGGTCGGCTCCATGATAGGCGACAGGAATCTGATTGGCCTGGTTAACAATGCAGGCATTGTGGTGAGTGGGCCACTTCTTTATCTGAGGCCCAGCGAGTACAGGCGGCAGTTGGATGTCAACATGATCTCCCCGCTTGTCGTAATCCAAGCCTTCGCTTCTCTTTTGGGAACGGATAAGAAGAGGCAGGGTCCCACCGGCCGCATCGTGAACATCAGCTCTACCGGCGCAAAAGTTGCTATTCCGCTTCTCGGTGCTTATAGCTCCTCCAAATCTGGTCTTGAAGGAATGTCGGACGCGCTGCGGCGAGAACTGATGTTATTTGGCATCGAAGTCGTGATCATTGAACCGGGCACCGTCAATACGGCGATGTACGACAAGGGCGAAAAAGAAGATCTGAGTGAGTTCAAGCAGACCGAGTATTGGGAGGCGGTACAGAACTTCCAGAAGTTCATCGTCGCCGAAGCCCGTAATAACGGCTTATCCCCTGAGCGTCTGGGCGAAGCCGTCCACGTGGCACTCAGCACGGCGAAACCGAAGGCGCGCTACGCGGTCGTTCCGCAACGTTTCAAGAACTGGACTCTGCCCAGACTTCTTCCTGTGAGGATGCTCGACGCCGGGCTCGCAAAGGCGCTCGAACTCACAAAGCCGTAGCCAGCCTCGAAACGGCGGGTTCTCACATGGGCAATTCTCACTTAAACGAAGAGGTCTTGTTGCGACCCTGGTTTTATATGCAGTCTCAACCTACAACAAATAGATTTCCCTTATCCGAGTTCGCGCGCGTACGCCCGGTCGCGCGGATGAATGGATCATGCTCAAAGCAGCAACAACAGCCTAATGAACGCCGTGGAAGGAATTGCCGTAGTTCCTGGAAGCATGGCGCGAGCCAGACCTTTGAGCGAACCAAAATGACGAACCAGGGCAAGAGCGACGGACTCTTTGCCGACTAGCAAAGTGAGGTGTTCCAGGCCAGATAACGCGGAAGAACCATACCGAGCGAGTTTTTCAGAAACGCGGAAGCTCAGCGAGGCTTCGGGAGCAGCTTCGGGAATATTTTGAAGTTCGCTTTCGAGCCAAAAAATATGGTGTGCCATATTTTTTGGCCGAAAGCGAAGCGAAGCAAAGCGGCCCACGGAAAGAGGCCGCAGGAGCAAGAGCGTCCGGCCTCGGCCGGGCGGTCGAGAATTTAAATGGGCACCGACGCGTAGCCTTGGGCGTAGGCCGTTTAAGCCGTAGACGGCACTCTTGCCCTAAGGACGTCCGTGGGTTCGAAGTGAATCTGGCGTGAGCCAGACAAGATAAAGGAGTGATTTTAAGCCAACCTGGGTTTGCTTAGGAGAAAGAGGAAGGAGAGACCGCCTTGGGGCTCGACGGGGAGAGATAGTATCAGCTTTTTTGTGTGTGGGTCGGTTTTTCTTTAGTGATTTGTTAGCGGAATTTCTGCCTGTTTGTGCACGTTTGAGGTGGTTAGGAGAGGGCGTCCAGACTTATCCATAATCGCCCCGGACCGGGGTGCTGCGAGAATGCCTGGGACAGGTCCGTTACGTCGCAGCAGCGCATCGGTCCGGATAAAGGCGATTGTGGATAAGTCGCGCATTGGAGCCGGGGCGCTACGAAGCCCAAGATTTGTTTTTCTACCCTTCTTTGGGATCGTTCCATTTTTTCAGATTTCAGATCTCCGGCGTCAGAATCGTTCCCCAAATTGTATGGCAAACTGGGCCGCCGTCGTCGTCCAGGTTATTGGCGGCCTTTGCCACTTTTTAGTGATGTTGCGCAGCACCAAGTAAATGAGCTTGGTGGCCGCTTCATCGCTTGGGAAGTGGCCTCTGGTTTTCAACACTTTACGCGGCTGCATATGCAAGCTCTCGATAGCGTTGGTGGTATAAATGATTTTTCGAATCTCCTGCGGAAAGGCGAAAAACGGAATCACCTGTTCCCACACTCTTCGCCAGCACTGGACGATAGCCGGTAATTTTTTACCCCACTCGCTGTTGGCAAATTCTTCCAGCCGTTTGGCGGCCAGCTCAGCGGTCTCAGCGTTGTAAATGCGCTTCAATTCCCGAGCCACCGTTGGGCAGGCAAAGCGCTTTTGCAACAAACGGCACAACATTGCCAGCCGCTGTCTCCTGAAGTCGTTCGATGATGGCGTGCCACTCGGCCAGGAGCTGGGCGAGCGGATGATCACCGCCCGGACCCTCCCAACGCCCGGCGGTCGTAAGCTTCCTAAGGTCGCCGCCTTTAACCTCGAGCACAAGCACCCGCCGGTGGGTCCGAGAATTAAAAAGTCCCCTTCCCGATCTGTTTCGTAATAAAAACCCCAGCGGATTACCCATTCATCCATTCATCCGACAAGCGTGCCAACCGCTTGGCGACGGCCAGTTCCGTGGGGTTACAACAATTGAGCGGTCTCTGGTAGATCCATCGCGTCATACTAAATTCCCTCAAAGAGATCAGGATTAAATCCTCTCAAATATCAGGATGAATCCAAGACTAACTGGCGATCCGGCGGTCCGCCCGCCGCCTCTTTTTATATCATTCCCAAGCGAGCGTACCTAATCAAAATCTAGAGGTAGGCTTTTGGCAATTCATCACGCCGCCGTCTCTTATCGCAGCAAGCCGCCAGAACATCCCCTGAGCCAAGCAAGGTGAGCTTGGTTAGTCCGTCGTCTGCCGGTAGCTGTAAGAGACGCCGTAATGCAGGCAGAAACGGAAGAGTGCCGAAAAGTAGACGCCCGGCGGCACAGGTGTCGTTTGCCTCGTCGCATACTATAAGTGCGCAGTTTTTTATCGACGCATAGTTCTAGGGAACCGAGAAGATAATTGGCTCGAACCCATAATATCGCTCATTTCCAAACCACTTATTCTCATTTATTTTGGTTCCGAAACCGCGGATATTATCGCATGGACCTCCGCCGCGCCGTCATCCGATCGGCCAGTGACGCCGAAACCCTGCATGCTCAAGTGCTCAGTGGGGCCGAGCGCACGGGAACGTGGCTTCGTGGCTTCGCAGGCAGTCCGCTGGAGCTTCTCACCGCGCTGCGCTTCCAGACGGTGGGTCACGACCCCCTAACCGGGGATGCGCTAAACGTGATCGAGCAGCTCAATCAGAGCTTCACAATCCTGGTGTCCCTGCGGGCCGTTGAACGGCTGATCGAGATGCACCCAGAAGCGAACGGATTCCGCCTCGCGCTTGCGACCAGCAGCGGCCGCGACATCGAGAGTGTCGAGCCGGATCTCGTAGCCGGCGAGGTCTTTTCGGCAACTCATCCAGGCAGCAACCAGAAACTCAAGAAGGACATTGCGCGCTTGGCGTCCGACCCAGCACGCCATCGTTACGTGTTCTTTGCAGCGCCGAAGTACACGACTGGCCGACAAACGCACCTAGAAACCGTGCCGGGGGTGGAGGTGCATTGTGTCGATCTCTGATATTCGCGATGACCTTTCAGTTGATAACGGCGGAGCACTCATAAGTCCCGCCTTCATCGTCTCTGTTCCCCCCGCTGTGCTTCCCGCATTCAGTTCTCCTTTTTGAGCCAGACCACGCCGTCATCATGCGATCCTTTTTTGCCGCTCTCTCAACAAATCGGCCCAATCCTTAAGCGTTTGAATATCTTGCATGATCTCGTTCGGCGGCGGCGCTTCGGCGTCCCTGCCTCTCGATGGGTCGTGAGCATCGACAACATCGCAACACTTTTGAAGCCCGCACGAAACGTGTCGCAATCGGACTCGTTCAGAACCGTCACCTTTTTAAGGTGTTTCGTGTCCATGTAGTCCCTGTGACGCTGAATGACCCGAAAAAATGCAACGTCCTCCAGCGCGCGTTCCCACGATGCGCGCAGGATATTATAGATGCTCGCCGCTTCTTTCCGATATTTCTCTTCCTCGTTGTTGTCGTAGAGCTTTTTCGCCTCTCGCGTTGCCTTCTCCAATTTGTCGATGCGATCCTCGATGCTTTGGGCTTTCCAGGGAAGTCCTTGGGTGACCATTCCGGCGCCCTCCGATCCCCGGCTGACCGTGAAAAACTGAATGGCCCGCTCCTCTTCATGGGCCATGTCATGCAGGTCGTTAACAAATATCAAATCGTGGGTGAAGACGACGGTCTGCCGGTGTTCCCCCTCTTCGACAAGACGCCTGGCAACCTGCTTCCGCCAACGATGGTCCAGAGAAGAGACAGGGTCATCGAAAACGAGAGTGGACCGGTGTGCCGCCGTGGCGAGTTCAGTCAGAAAGGCGGCCAGGGCCACACACGTCTTCTCGCCTTCACTCAGCACGTCCTGCACTTTCGCATCCGGCTTCGCCAACAGGCGCACCTGATATTGTGGAGACCCGTATTTCCCGCCGGAGCGGATTATCTCCACCCGGACCTTGTCGGCGGCCAGCTTTACGATTTCTTCGTGAAACCGGTCGCGCAATTTCGGCGTGATGACCGTGTCGGCAATGTGGTTGCCGACCCTCGTAATGGGGTTGGTTGCCGTGTCCCCGAGACACTGGTCAAGGAATTGAATTGTTTTCTGCCGGTTAACTTCCTCCCAGACGGTTTGCATCATGCCGCCCAGGAGCGCTTACCGGGCAGATGGATTTCTTGCGCCGCGTCCAAAGCTTTCACGAGCGCATATCGCCGAAGCCGCGCCGCCGCGAGGAAGCGGCGTGTCTGCCGCGCCAGATCGGGGTTTTGAAGCGCGGTCTCTTGCAGATTCGCTTTTAGCGGCCGCGTGCCAATATTGGTGGAACTCAGGTCCTGACGCGCCGCCCGGCTGGCCTTTTCCGCCTCTTGCGCTTGCCGCTCCGTATCTTTCTGGATGAATTCCTCAAACCGCGCCATCCGGTCGCGGGCTTCTCCCTCCAGCGGCTGCTGGCAAAGAAGGCAACGGGCATCGTCCCGGGACGGCGGGAATGACTGGCCGGGATAGGCGATCTGTGTCGAATAGCGCCGGGCTGAATCCCAAAGCGCGCGCCAGACCTCGCCGCCAACCCCATCAAACGGTTCGCCGGAGAAGGCCTTCCCGGCGGCCAGGCGCGCCGCATCCCGTTTTAACCGGGCGTCCTGAACGGCGGAAGCAACACCGGTGAGCGCCTTGTCGTTGGTCTTCCCCTCAATGAGATTAACCTTGTCAATCAGGCGTTTGATGTTGCCGGCCTTCAGCTCTGCTCCGCCGCCGCCCTGGCCGGATTTCTGGACAGGTCTTCTCTAAGGCGGATCGACCGGGCGCTCTCTTCCTCTGTCAGCGCCGCCAGGGCTTGGATTTTCTGAAGATCGGTGTCATGCTTTAACGCGGCGAGCGCCTTTCCGGACAGCCGTCATCTCTTTCCAGCAGGGCCCGGAGAAAATCGGATTGCGGGTTTCTTCGAGTTTCCTTTTCTCGGCGGAAAGAGCCTCCTTCACTTCCATACAGGCGCTCGCAAGCACATCCGGAACCTCGAGATCAAATGGACGAAACGCGACCTCGTTTTCCTCCTCGATGTGAACGGAAGCGCAATCGCTATCGAAGACGCTGACAGCCGACAAGGTCGCGTGCGGATAAGCCGCATCCTGCCACTTTTCAGGCGATTGCGGCGCGCCCCCGATGCTGTACGCGATGGTTGCGGCCGCACGCGGCCGGAGGTTGTTCGGCGTAAATGTTCGGCTCTATCTCGCCGGGATGGCGCGCCCGGCAGGCACGTTTAAGAATGCGCGCATAGCCCGATTTTCCCATGCCATTGTCCCCATAGATTATCGTCATTCCATTCTGCTCGAAGGTCAGGGTCTGACCGGAGCAAGATTGTTGACGCCCTCCACATCCGCGATGGAGACCAATGATAGCCTCAGGCTCGCAAGGGGAAGTCAAAGGGCTGGTGGCGGTAGAGCTAACCGATGGCGACGGGTTAGTCCGAGGCAGACCACAGGAGGGTTGCTGCGGATTAGAAGTGATTTTAGCCAAGGGGCGGCGAATCGAACTGAGCCGGGATTTTGACGCGGTGCAACTGCGTCGTGCGGTCGAGGTGCTGGAAGGATTTTAAGCCTGTGTTCGGACTTGGACCGGCGACCCGGGTTTGCCTCGCCGTTGGAGCGACCGATCTGCGCAAGGGTTTTGAGGGGCTCTTCGGGCTGGTGAAGGATCGGCTGGGGCTTGAACCCTTGAGCGGGCATGTGGTGTGTTTTTGCAATCGGTCCCGAAGCCGGATGACGCCCGGTAACTCGAAAGCCTAGATTCGCCTGGCGAATATCTACATTACCGTGGAGAATGAGTTTATCGTTCTGAGTTCTGGCCAACTGCAGATAGATAAGCCAGCCACCAACGGCCAACACGGCTAGAGCAACGACTGCGATAATAATAGGTCGTTTCATTTCCCTCCCCTCCATTTCCGAATCGAAAGATCCGATCGGTCTTCCAACGCCCGCTAAATCTCGCTAACTTCATCCGTGTAGTCGGAGAGATTAGGACGTCTGCAGATGGTCTCTCATCCGGAAAGAAAAATGACCGCTTGGCCGACTACCATAGCAAGTCAGCGATTGCGTGAGCACCCACTTGAGATATTTCCTCTTCTCGGTTCCCGATCCCTCCAATTCGAATATTGTGGCGCGGGAACCGATCTCTTCCTCGTGGCTTCTGCTATAAATCTTGGTGCAGCCCGGCTTTTTTGAGAGCGTCTACCTGGAGGTCAATCGTTTGGTCCTTTGTACTAACGCGAGCGTAGCCTGCTACGTGTTTGTAACTCAGGGTCTACGATTGGTTGACGCTTCGGCGCGGCGAGTTGCCGCCGGTATCTCACAACTTGCGCCGCCACATCCGCTCAACTCACGGTCGATGTAGCGCCGGAAGGAAGAAAACCTGAGCAGAAGTCTGACGGGAGCGTAAAGTGGGATTTGCCGAGCAATCAAATCGAGAGCGGCAGCGCCACGATGGAAGTTCCCACTCGCGAATTCCTCGACGACTATCTCTCCGGGGCGCAGCGGCCCTGTCATTGGAGTCGCAGTAGAAGTCTCCAGTCGATCGCGCCAATCGAGCGCATGCCCCACTCGCGCAAACCTGGCGCATTTCCGGCAGTCCGGATTGCGATAAACACGAATCGTTTTCATTTTGACAGATGATTTTAGGTTTCGTTAGTGGCCACCATCCGGTCGAAGGGACTAATCGTCCAACGACGTCTCGCTCGTCCCGGCTTGGGCGATCTTATTACAAGACAAAGCTTGCGCGCACTCACGATACTGTCAATACTGAAACAGTTTCCTTCGTATGACGACAACCAAACCTCAACGAAAAAGCAGCGCTCGTTCGAAGACGCCGGAAGCGTTCCCGGAGGCCGCGCTTTCCCGGCGGGTCATCGCCGCGGCCCGGCGGCACTTCTTCGCGCACGGGTTCCGCGCCATTACGACGGACGACCTCGCGGCCGAACTCGCTCTTAGCAAAAAGACGCTTTACGCGCTATTCCCAAGCAAGGAGGCGCTTCTAGAGGCGGTGGTGCTCGAAAAGTTCGGAAGCGTGGATGCCGAGCTCGCGCGGATCAGCGGCGATCGGTCGCTCGGCTGCGTGGAAAAACTGCACGAGCTTCTGGCCTGCTTGCAGCATGAAATGGAGGAAATCCAGCCGTCATTCGTGCGCGACATGCAGCGCGGGGCGCCGGAAGTCTTCGCGCTGATCGAGCGGCGCCGCGCCGGAATTATCCGCGAGCATTTCGGAGCGCTGTTCGAGCAAAGCCGCAAGGCGGGAATGATCCGCAAAGAGGTGTCCACTACATTGCTCATCGCGGTCATTCTCGGGGCGGTCAATGCGGTCTTGAATCCCGGCAAACTCGCGGAGCTGAGACTTCAGCCGAAAGAGGGGTTGCTCAGCATCCTACGGATTATTCTCGAGGGCGCAATGACGGAAAAAGGGCGCGCGAAGCATGTAATCGCTACCGCAGGGCGCGAGCGGAATGAGATAGAAGCAGTTGCCCAAGAAACGGGAAAATCACCGCTCAAGCACGAGTGATTCCTCTTGTCGCCGATGGAATGACTGCAAAATGGTCGTGGACGTGGCAGTGAAGAGATTTCTGACGGACCACTAAAAGTCTGACCGGTCCGCCATTCCGGCACCGTGAGTTGGAGATCAGCTCGGATGAGCGTATTAGGCTGTTGGCGACAGTTGACGGTTCAGAGGGTACCGTGCCATCAGGGCGTGAACGCTCCCGACAGCCTCTGCCAGGCCATCTTCCGCGCGCATCTTTGCGCCGACGGCCGAAGCTCGCTCCCGCATCTCTGTGGATCGGGTGAGGGCGATCGCACGAGACAAGGTGGCGGCCGTAACCTTCTGGGCGCTCGCCGCGGCGGGCGCTATCTGGCTTGTCTGCGGCCTTGGTCATGAAATAACGAAGCTCGGTGTAAAACTCCTCTGCGAGCGATGCGTGCGAGCGCCTGTGCTGTAGCAACGGCCTCGAAGGCAAGGACTCATCAGAAAACCGCAACCTAATTCGATCGCGGTCTGATGCCACATCTGCCGATTCTCAAAGTTCTCTCCGACGCGGAAGACGAACAACTAAATCTGTCCGTCTACCAGCATGAGAGTGTCGTCTCCGGCTTAAACAGGCTACGACCGTCCGTGACGACCATCGTTTCGCCCAGGTTTTGACTGCTCAACAAACGATCAGCGTTTTTCGCCAAGCGAAGACAGGCGGGCAATTTGTCCACATGACCCGAGAGCTTTCCGATCTGGACTTCACATGTTAATACCTGAAGAGTCTGTTGTTTGCTAAGGCGCGACCCTGGATTAAGGGCGATTAAAGGTTGGTCTTGCCTGGATTGATACAGGGATCGGGGACTATTCGGCAACTGGCGCCACGCTGGGCATGCCGTCATGGCTCGGACTAAAAGCGGAAGCTTTACGCCTTGCCGATCGCACCGCGTTTCGCCAAAGCGGTTACGAAGCGCGGGTCGCCACCGAGCGGAAAGCCCGTTCGTGATTATAGCGTTGCCGGCGGATGGTTGCGCATACCCCCTTTCTATTGAGCCATAATCCACCCGATTCGCGACTATCTGGGTTCGGTCCTGCCGGGGCTGACTGGACCAACTCGAGTGGACTAGGGTTGTGATCTCGGTGTAGGTGGGGAGGAAAATGATTTAATTTGGGTTTCTGCCCCTGGGGCCAGAAACGACTGGAGAGAGGAGTAACTTTCAAGAGACCGGGCCGATCCTTGGCTCAATAACAGAACGCCAAGCGTCGCGAGAAAGATGCTTCAATTCAACTTCCTGACGGCAAGAGTGCCAAGTCGCCAAGCCGCTGGCCGGTGTAGAGGCCGAACTTGATCAGGCTTTGCCACTAAAATTCTTTGGATCTCAGGAAGCGTAAACGGCCGGCGAGTCCTGCTCGGTTCGCCCCTGACTAGGCGGATGCTTTCGAGCGGTGATTCGTAAATGTATGGCTTGCACCCTTCCCCTTGGTTGCGCCCAGACCGGACTATAGTAAGATCTGACTTCCTTCGACTTCCCTCAGGAAAATGACAAAGACCGCTTCCAAGATCCGTTTCAAAGCGAAACTCTGCCGGCCGGCCGAGAGCGCTGAGACCCGCTCCTGGAGCTTTCTTGTTCTGCCTAAGAGCGCGAGTGCGAAGCTCCCGTCGCGCGGCATGACGGCGATCGAAGGCACCCTCAATGGCTTTCCTTTTCAAGCCACTCTCGAGCCAGACGGCCAAAAAAGCCACTGGCTCAAAGTGGACCGGAAGCTGAGCGAAGCCGCGGGTGCAGAGGCGGGCGATGTTGTCACGCTGGACATCGCGCCTGCGGCAGAGGAACCGGAGCCCGCGGTGCCGTCAGATTTGAGAAAAGCTCTCGCCGCCTCGGCCCCGAAGGCGCGGGCGTTGTGGTCGGACATCACACCCATTGCGCGCAGAGATTGGATCCACTGGATCACCTCCGCTAGGCAGCCAGAAACACGCGCGCGCCGGATCAAAAATGCCTGCTCGATGCTAGCTGCCGGGAAGCGGCGCGTCTGCTGCTTCGACCGGTCTGGGTTCTACAGCAAAAGCTTGAGCGCTCCTAAAGAGGCGATTTAGTTGGATACGAGTTTCCCATTTTGGGGAAAACTCGGCAAGCTATTGTGGATAGAAGCCCACAACCACAAGCCCAGCAGTTCCATCAATATTCACGGCCTTTACATAGCTCCATTTCTGAGAAGGTTGGCTCTGTCCTGGTTTGGGAAACATGTAGTCGACCCATCCCGATCCCTTGGACTGAACAACCTTCACAAACTCCACCTGGAATAACTTACCGTTTGAATCCTTCAGGCTACTTGAATTGCTCCCCTCTCGTTCTGGGAAACCTCCATTGAACAGGACTACTTCTTTTAAGTCGTCAATGAATAAATAGGTGTCACCGATCCGCCATTTCGCTGCCGGTTTTCCTGAACTCAGGAAGATTGACTTTCCCTTACTGTCGATCAACGTCGACGCTTTTTCGACCAACGCCACGATTTGTTTTGCTTGTTCAGACTCCGGCGGCACGGTGGTGTCTTTTTGTTGGGCGAAGCTCGGCACGGTAAAGACGATTGCCAACCCTACGAAGGCAAATAGTAAGCGGATCTTCATCGTTGACTCTGGGGTTAGCCGGGCGGTTTTCACGTCCGCCAGGATGTTGGACCGATCGTAACCAAAGGCGCGGAGAAATCGAGACCAAACTCTGCAATACTAATCATGGCTTTGGCAGGTGTGGGTGGGTCAACGTCGACCCCCCTTGAAGAACTCAGAGATCTCCCTCCCGGTAGCGATCAAGGGCGGCCTGGTCGTATTTGTGGTCTGCAAATGGCCGCGTCCATTTTGCGTCTCTTTCTCGAAGTGGCTAGAGGGCGCTTAACCTAATGATTCCGCCAATCCGCTTATCGAACTATCGAACGTCTGCGTTGAACCATGGCGTCCCAAGGGTGACTGCACGAATCGCCATTTTTTTGCCGGCCTATTGGCGAGAGTGTTCAGCATTTTACGGCTTCAGTGGATATAACTACCAAAAAACTCGTACGTAGACTTGCAGCAGTTTGCAGCAGTTTTGCTTCCACTGCCTTCCATTTTTTTCACCCAATTAGCGCTTGTCCAAGGCAATACCAGGGAAGATAGTGGAAAAGAATACCCTGAAAGCGGGTTCAAGTCCCCCCCGAGCAGAGATTCCCACCTTTAAGTGGTTGTTTTTGAAGAACTTACGTTCTAAGACGCTTGGACAGATTCAAAATCTCGACCCCACCGCCTGATGTCCCGATTAAAATCCAAGACGACTCCAGGCGACATTCTTCGAACTCGGCCATACTTCTATCGACGTCTGGATCCAGAAGATGGATATGGATGGTGATGGCGGACGACGAGAATTCGGACTTAGCGGCCAACGCCGCGGAACAGAAAGTGACAAGGAACCGCCGCAAATTCGCTTTGCGGATATCACGCTCCCGGATTGAAAAGGATTGTGGCTTGTCTGCGGCCTTTATTCTCAGGGATAGCAGCGAGAATTCGCGAGAACTTCTCTTCGCGCGCTCGGGCGAGTTCAATAGCTGTTTCTCGACCCTGTCTGGTTAGCCGAATCAAGACTTTCTTCGACTAACGGACCGACGTTCAGCGGCTGGGCGGGCGCTCGACCACTTCTCGAATCAAGAGGACCGCGACGCCCGCCGGCCCGCTGGAACGGCTGGTTATACCGCCTCTAGTGAGGGCGAGAATATGTTCTCCCCTTGGGTCGAAAACCGCAGGCGCGGGACCGAGCGGGTTTTGGTCCGCCCGTGGTGTCCCCTTGCGCTTCCGAGATGCACGCTTCGAAGATGCAACCTCAACCGCGGCGCGCCGCCTCGATTGCAGCGATGTCGATCTTTTTCATCTGCATCATCGCATCGAACGCGCGCTTGGCGGCAGCGGGATCGGGATCGGTGATCGCTTTCGTCAGGGCGATCGGCGTGATCTGCCAGGACAATCCCCATTTGTCCTTGCACCAGCCGCACGCGCTCTCCTGGCCGCCGTTGCCGACGATCGCGTTCCAGTAGCGATCCGTTTCGGCCTGGTCGGCGGTTGCGACCTGAAACGAGAACGCTTCGTTGTGCTTGAACGCGGGTCCGCCGTTGAGCCCGAGGCACGGAATGCCCATCACGGTAAACTCGACGGTCAACACGTCCCCTTTCTTCCCCGACGGAAAGTCTCCCGGTGCGCGGTGCACCGCGCCGACGGACGAATCGGGAAAGGTCTTGGCGTAAAACCGCGCCGCGTCCTCGGCGTCGCCGTCGTACCAAAGGCAAATCGTGTTCTTTGCTGGCTTCACCATGTCACTTCTCCATCGTGGCGGGATAACGCCCGCGCTCAGGGGCGCCGCAATGGCGGCCCCTTGAGCGCGTTGTTAGCGCGCACAGTTTGTAGACAGCCTATTCACGTCGCATCTGTAGCCATGTTGGCGCGCCGGGTCAATTCTTTCGCGCTTGGCTCGACCTGGCTAAGCGAGGTAAGCGGAATATCTCCGGCTGGAACATAGGTGCTCATCACAACGCTAGTTGTTGAAACCTTCGAAGCCACGAGTCGCAGTCTCTCGATCTTTACCATCGAAACCTGCCGCAGAGAGATCCATCCCTGCGTCGTCCCCGAAAGCGAACAACCAACCACCTAACGTGAAATTTCCGGTTGGATCTTCGGTCGGTCCTCCGGGTGCCTGCATGACACCGTCCAGTGATGTAAATGTGGACGCAATGAGGTTTCCTCATATCACTATCCTACGATTGCATGACATTGTGCGTGCTAACAAGTGATTGAACCAACCTGCTCATCTCCGGGATTTGCGTGGTTAGCAGTTAGCGAATGTTTTCATGGTTGATTGGTGGGGTTGGCACCCCAAAATCGAGATGAAAGCAGTTTGGGTTCAGAGTGAAAAGAGTTGTTTACGCATAAAAGGAGCTTGACACGCGCAGGGCACTTTGTGTCGGCAGCTCAAGCTCGGTTGAGCGGCTATCCGTGATGAGGAAAATGGATCCGTCCGCGGCCGGCGAGTCGGCGCCGGTTGTCGGAAGGACTTCGGAGCTCTTCTTTCGGGAGGCCTGATTTTGTCTTACACCCGCAATTAGATTTTAGGAAGCGACTTCGCGCGGGAGCTATTCTTGTCTGTCGGAATGATGATCCGTTCGCTCTTGAGCAGATGCGCGAAGCCCAAGACCGATCGCTGTTTGTTTTCCACGTAATGGCCGGCCGTCATCCGATGTCCGCATGGCGCAGCATTTCCTGAGCGGCCGTTAGCCCGTAGCGGGCATTATCTGCGAGCCGTATTCTTTGCGCAAGCTGGGCACGACGCGGATTATTCAGTTCTGTAACCGCCGCAATATCGGTATACTGTATCCGTAACTCACTGGGAACCATGAAACTCGATGACTGGCTCACGCGGTTAGTGGCCGTCCCACCCGGTCGTTCCCCGCTTGCAAACGGCTTAGCGATTGGCATGCGCATCGCGCTTTTCATCCTTATCCCTTTAGGCATTATCGCCGCTATCGCAATCGTTCTTCTGCACGGATAAGCGTAACCACGCGCCAAGCCGAACCACTCACGATGAATAAGGTGGCGAGACACTCTGGCAGGCGGCCGCCCATGGTCGACGAATATACAGTTTTTTACCCTGATAGAAATTTCCCAGGGAAACACCGTGGAAAATAGCGCAAAATAGAACCCTGAAATCGGGTTCAAGTCCCCCCGAGGAAAGGGGGAAAATTGGTGCATTCCATCGGCAAGGCTTCAGCGTCTTTTGTATAGACGCGACCCCAGCGACCCCCCCTTCATCCCGAGGCCGACGAGCTTGGGCGCTAAGGCGCGCTGTAACCCCTTCTTTTTTTGGCGTTTTAATCTTTCGCGCCTAGGCCAAGTCTCGGTGCCGGAGCCGACGTATCGATCGCGAACACCGGGTCGTCTATCGAGTCGACCGAGTTACGATCACCTTTCTTCAGTGCCGGAAACATTACTGAGTGTGAGAGCGAGCTCGGGCGACATCCAGATAAAACTTACCGGGGGTATTCCGATAAACTCGCTAGGACGGGCGCGCGAAGGGGCCTAGCGATCGATTCCAGGACGCACCTTGTCGTTGACCTCAAATAGCTTGAGCTGTCCATTTGTATTGCCGCCCAGCTGTCTACAGCAACTGTGATAAATCCCGTAACAGATCGGCGGGTGACAAAGCATCCTAAATTCCCTCGGGGAAGACTATGAAGACGCGGCTTGAGAATCAAATTGCCATTGTAACTGGATCAAGTTCCGGTAACGGACGGGCGATTGCACTCGCCCTGTCGTCGGCAGGCGCGACGGTCGTCTGCGCCGATTTAAACAAAAACGCTCGGAAGGAAGGCTATGAAGAGGACGCCGAAATCGATACGGATAATGTTATCCAGCGCCGGGGGGGCAAAGCCGTCTACGTTCAGGCCGACGTTCGATGCGCCTCAGAAATCGAAAACATAATGACACGTACCATCTCGGAGTTTGGGCGCCTCGACATCATTGTTAACAACGCCGGCGTGGGCACGGGACTTAACACCATACTTGAAGAAGCTGAAGAGGGGTATGATTTTGTGATGGCTGTAAACACTAAGGGCGTCTGGCTGTGTTGCAAGTCTGCGATCGCGCAGATGCTAAAACAGGAACCGCTTGAATCCGGTTCGCGAGGGAAGATCGTAAACATCGCCTCAACCGCCGCGCTCATCGGACGAGCCAGGCATCATGCCTACAGCGCTTCGAAAGCTGCGGTGGTCAACCTGACCCGCAATTTAGCGGTCATGTATGGCCCTCAGCGAATCAATGTCAACGCCGTTTGTCCGGGACTAATACCAACAGCACTGACTCGACCGACCACCCCGGAAATGGAACAATGGCACGGGGCTGCTTTGCAAGACACGCCTTGGCCACGATTGGGAACTCCCCAAGACGTAGCCCATTGCGTGTTGTTTCTCGCTTCTCCAGAAGCAGAGTGGGTCACGGGAGTCGCCTTGGCGGTAGACGGAGGAGCGAGCGCCAAATGAATCGATAGGATCATCATTTTTCACGGTCCTATCGGATTCATTGGACAGATTCAGAATCTCGACCCCGACCACCTGATGCTCGGATTGAAATCCAAGACCACTCCAGGCGACACTCTTCCAGCTCGGCCATACTCCTATCGACGCCTGGATCCAAAAGATGGATGTCGATAGTGATGGCGGACGACGAGAATCCGGACTTCGTGGCCAACGCCGCGGAACAGGAAGTGATAAGGGAACCGCCGCACATTCGCTCTCCGGATATCACGCTCCCGGATTGAAAAATTGGTCGAGTTCCTCTAATGACATGCCAAGGGATGGATTCGCCTCAAATTCTCAAATTCCGCATCGCGACGCAGAGCTTCTGCTATCCCTTCATCTTCGTCGTGCAGGACCGATGGAAGCGATCCCAGTAGGTGTGCCGCCAGGACAGCTCTCTCGGTCTCTGGTAAATCCAGTGCCAGTTTCTCGACTTCTGCTATGGCGCCATCGGAGCAAGTCTAGTTTCAACGGCCTCGAAGGCTAGGACTCATCGGAAAACCGCAACCTAATTCGATCGCGGTCTGATGCCACATCTGCCGATTCTCAAAGTTCTCGATCGTCGGGTCGGTTCCTCTTTCATGGCGAGGTTCGCATCCAGGTTAATCTGCGTCGACTGGAGGGATTCATGTGCAAGCCAGATCGCGATCAACGAGCGATCGACGCCAGCCTGCAGTAACTCCATTGCTGCCGCGTGTCGAAGAAACATGCGGACTTACCCGTTTGTTGATCAGAGAAGGCACTTTTGTCGAGCGAGTGCTACGTGCTTAGCGACCATGCGTTGCACAGCGTCAGCGCTGAGCCGGTCACCCCGCGCATTCGGGAACAGGAACTTCGATGGCTCTCTTCCCAATTCTTCTATTCAAGCACTCAACACCGACACCGCCCGCTTTGCCAAAGGAGTGCGGCGCTCCTTGCGCCCTTTTCCTGGCGTCCTTGACTATTCTGAGCGCAGAGGTCTGAATAACTCACGGATCTCCTGGGCCAAAGCCTCCGGCTGCTCCATCGCAGCGAAGTGTCCCCCTCGTGGCATCACACTCCAGCGACGGATGTCCCTGAAGACTCGTTCTGCTAAAGAACGGGGCGGCCGTACTATCTCATGAGGGAATTCACAATAGCCGGTGGGAACGGTGACGATTTTGGTCTCCTCGATCTGCCATGAGCTATGCCTACGCGAATAATAGGGCCAGAAGGACGAACCGATCGCGCCCGTGAACCAATACAACCCAATATTCGCGAGAAGCTGGTCCCGCGTGAAGACAGTTTCGATGTCTCCTGCGCAGTCAGACCACGTACGAAATTTCTCTACGATCCAGGCCGCAAGACCCGCCGGGGAGTCCGTCAGAGCAAAGGCGAGCGTCTGGGGCCGAGTACCTTGAATCCAGCCATAACCGGATTCCTCCTTCATCCAGGCCCGGAGCTCCTCAAGGTAGCGGCTCTCCTCCGGCGTGCGAGCGGAGAACCCCTCCGCGTTATGGCCCACCGGCATCATGTTAAGGTGCAATCCCGACATACGCTCCGGGTACGCGAGGCCAAGGCGCGCCGTGATCCTCGAGCCCCAATCTCCGCCCTGCGCACCAAAACGCCTGTAGCCCAGAACGTCTGTCATCAACTCGGCGAAACAGTCGGCAATTGCTTCGATCCCAAAGCGCGCCTGACCTGAAGTGAAGGACAGACCATAGCCTGGAAGTGAAGGCACGACGACCGTGAACGCATCTGCAGGATCTGCTCCGAACCGACCTGGATCAGTCAGCCTTGGAATCAGCTCAAGGAACTCAAAGACCGAACCGGGCCAGCCGTGGGACAGAAGCAACGGATGAGGATCAGGGCCCTTCCCAGGCACGTGCATAAAATGCAGGTCGATGCCTTGCAAGTTAACCTTGTATTGAGGAAAGGAATTCAGCCGCGCCTCTTGAGCGCGCCAGTCGAAGTCATGTCGCCAATAGTCGACAAATCCTGCCATCCAATTGAGATCCGTGCCATAAGCCCATGGCTCACCGGGCGCTTGATCAGGGAATCGCGTCCGTGACAGGCGCTCTCGCAAGTCGGCAAGAGCCGCATCTGGAACGTGTAGGTTGAAAGTTTCGGGTTGTTTGCTTGTCATTGTGTTTCTCCAGAGAGTTGTGGATTCAGAGCAAAGAGGGTGACTAAAAGGCCGGAGGAGCGGCTGATCTCGCGGAAATTTACCAAGGATACATTGCGTGCTTGAATGCACGCGACCTAAGTCGCCTCGACGATTCAAGTCAACAACCTGGTACAAGTACAAACTGGTCACCTCACTGACCTTTTACATATACCTGCTCAACGCGCGGGTCGAGGAACTCCGGCGTCACAAGCGCTGGCAATGAGCCGCGTGAACGCTCTTAAACTCGCCGCGCTCGAAACGTTCGAGAATCTGGGCGCGCGACCCGCCAGAGGCCTCTGGCACATGAACGAGACGTCGCACGACAGAGTCCAGCAGCTCAGGGTAGTTTGTCGAAAAAGAGATAAAGGGCGGCAATCCGGCCGTCTCGGGCAATGATGAAATCAGTCCCGGCGTAAGCTGGCGCCTCACCGGGGCGGCCCGATACCCATTGGATCCGCCCGCCATTGCCCAATTCCTCGGGCTCGGCAATTGGCTGATATCGAAAGTCAGGGTGAGCCGCCTTGATCGCGCCTGCGACGCGATCGATCTCGTCGCGGCCATGGGGTCGTAGAACACGCAATCTTCGGTGAAGATCTCGTCGATGGCCGCACGCCGACGCGTGGGGTCGTTTTCACCGAAGACCTTGTGAAGATTGCGGATCAGCAAGGTCGATATGGTGTAGGACATGATCGCCTGATTCTGGTCGGCGAAGTCATTGTGGAACGAGATGTTGTCGAAATCAAGGGAGGTAAGGAAGTGACCGTTTACGAGACATGGCCTTCGGCCGATGGACAGCACGATTTTCAAGGCAAAAGCCGGGCGGACGAATAGGTGGAATAGCGGCACCGGTGCACGCCAGACCGCTCTTTTCATCGGCAGAATCCGCGGTAGACTGAGCCTCAAAGAACTTGGGCGACTGGCAGGCGGGATTCATCACAACGCTGTGGGGATCGCCATTCGTCGTTTCACTCAACGCCTCCAGAGCGATCGCACCCTCCTTGAAAAGGTCTCGCTTGTTCTAAAGGAACTAGAGCCTCGGTAACAACCGCTCCTTTGTTGTATAGGAAGCCGCATGCATCACTTCCGATTCCGCACATGAGAAAGTCGGCTCGCATCGTGCCGAATGCTTCCAATCTTTTAGTCGTTGGGCTGAATACTAGTTTCTTTTGTCTTTTGTATAGACGCGACCCCTCCCTGCACTTCTGGCTTTCTTTTTCGGCATCATGTATAGGTTTTTCCGATGCCTCCTGTTACCTTGAGCGCAGTATTGAACCCTGAGGACTCCGGATACGTCGCTCTTTGCCCTGAGTTGGACATAGCCAGCCAAGGCGAGTCACTGGATGAGGCCTTAGCCAACTTGAAAGAAGCGGTCGAAGGCTTTTGAGGCGGCGAGCTCCACCGAAATCGAAACTCGGCTTAAGCGTCGTGCGCTTTTCACTCACTTCGAAGTAACCCGTGCCTAAGCTGGGCATTTTCTCGGGAGACGAAGTTTGTCTCATCTTGGAAGCGCACGGCTTTCGTCGGGTGCGCCGTAAAGGCAGTCATGCAGTAGCAGACCGCAGACACCACTATCACCGTTCCTGTCCCGCTCCATCGGGAACTTGAGGATCGGTACGCTTCAATCGATTATCCGGCAATCTGGACTCGGCCGTGAGCCTTTTCTCGTTTAATCCTGCAACAGTTCTCCGCCTTGGCGCGACGCTTCCGAAAGAAACCAGGTCCAACGACGGTGGAATCGATGCCTAACGGCGCCAGTTCCCGAATTTTCCCGAGCGAGTAGCGGAGTTGCAGTAAGCAGACAGATATCAGGATTAAATGAGGGTCGGGAGCGATTTTTAACGCGCTTCGATAACTCGACAAAACTCATTTATCCGGCGCCGCACCAGCCGCTGCCGTCTCCGGCCGCTGGAACTGCGATTCCAGTGCGCTGCCGCCGGATTGGCTTGTGAAAAGCAGCGGACGCTCGTGCGAGACACGTTGTGGAACTTCCTCATAGGCATAAGCAAGCGAGGTACCTTGGATTTCGGAGAATCGCTGACGGATTGCGCTATCAGGGAAGTGCGCGGTTTCCGGAACGGCGGTTGCTGTGCACGACACAGCCGCGACATGGATGATGAATTTGGTGTCGCATTCTCGCTTTTTCATCTCTCTGATGACAAGCTTGGCCTCACTGCCGTTCTTTCTCTTAACGCTTCCAGCTGAAGCTCTTGCCGATACGCGATTCCCAATCTCTCGAAAACTAGCCGGGACTCGAGCCGGACTCTGAAGGAATTTGCTAGCTCAATTTCGAGTGCCTTTCGTTACGTCGGGCAGACCGAAGGCCTTCAAAAGATCCTTCTTCGATATGCGAGGTTCAGTTCTTTCGTCGCTGTTGTTCCGGCGTTGATGCCGGTTTTGCTCCTGAAAGAGCTGCGATTAGACGGGTCGTCCCTTTGAGATGCGAATCCAAACGGTTAGCACTGATTGCGTCGTCCCAAGGCCGGCAACCAACGCCCGGGAAATTGATCGGCGAGGGTGCGCGGCCAGTGTTGGGCCGGCCCCAGGGGGACCGACCCCCGAACCCCCAAATAAATATGCCCTGACTCAAAAACGCGTTACACTGGGGATTCCCATATTTACGTGGAGAGGCAGCCGATGATCCAAACACATAGAGAATTTGTACATAGATTGACCACAAAAGACCACACTTTTGCTTCCGCCCACTTCCATGGGTTTCTAGGCTGATTGAATTCCCTAGGGAAACACTAGGAACACAGCGGAAAACAGAACCGTAAAATCGGGTTCAAGTCCCCCCCCGAGCACCAGAACTAAGGGGCTTCCGGTGAAAACTCGTCGTTAAGGCGGGCTTGTTAGCTTCCTACTAATACGATGGCATCGCTCGAACCGCAGCTTACTCTCCAATTCGGCGCCCGTTCCTATCCTGTTTACATCGGCGCTGGTATTCTGCCGGAGATCGGACGGCTCGCTCGCCGGGCCGGCTTGAACGCGCCTTGCGCGATAGTGTCGGATGCGACTGTGGACCAGCTTTACGGTTCAGCCGTCAGGGGGTCTCTCCGCCAGGCCGGACTCCAGCATTCGACTCACCTGATTGCTCCTGGAGAAGCGTCGAAATCCTTTGAAGCCCTGCAACGCCTGGCTGAAAGCGTGGCCGCGACTGGCCTCGATCGACAGGGATTCGTCATCGCGCTCGGTGGCGGTGTGGTTGGCGATCTGGCCGGCTTTTTTGCTTCCATTTACCGGCGCGGACTGCCCTACCTACAGGTCCCAACTACGGTCATGGCGCAAGTCGATAGCGCCGTTGGCGGCAAAACCGGGATTAATCTTTCCGCCGGAAAAAACCTGCTTGGCACGTTTCATCAGCCACGGTTCGTCCTCGCAGACCCGGCCACGTTGATCACGCTGCCTCCGCGGGAACGGAATGAAGGCTTTGCCGAGATTATCAAGTACGGCATCATTCGCCAGCCGGATCTTTTGGAGGACCTGGAGCGCGGATCTTTCACTATGCCTGAACTGGTCCGGCGGTGTCTCGCGATTAAAGCCGATTTCGTGACGAAAGACGAGGAGGAACGCTCGGGAGAACGCGCTCTGCTGAACTTCGGCCACACGATCGGACACGGCATCGAAGCCGCCGCGGGGTATGGTACCCTCCTCCACGGCGAAGCGATCAGCCTTGGAATCCGGGCGGCTATTCTGGTCTCAATGCGGGTTGCCGGGCTCTCCGCAGCCGAAGGGCAGCGCGTAATCGGTCTGCTCGATCGTTTTGATCTGCCCACCCGACTCAGTCCGGATCTTTCGAAGGCCGAAATCCTGGAGAAGATTTTTTCCGATAAAAAGTTCGTTAGCCGCCGCATTCGCTTTGTCGTGGCGCCCCGCCTGGGCTTTGCCGAGTTGACTGATCGAGTAAGCGAAGAAGATCTGGAGTGGAGCATCGACGCTCTGGCAGACTCCGGGGTGTGACCCGCATCGAAGCGCTGATCGTGCTCAATATGCTCCCGAACCTCGGTCCAGTGCGGCTTCGCCGCCTCCTCGAGCGGTTCGGGTCGCCTGAAGCAGTTCTGCGCGCGAATTCTTCCCAACTCGAGCAGGTTGATGGGCTCACTCGGCCGCTGATCGCATCTTTGCGTGAGTGGGAATCGACCCTCGATCTCCAAGCCGAACTCCGACGCATTCAGGAATTCGGAGCGAGTATAGTCACCCAGGATTCCTCAGAGTATCCGCGGCTCCTGCGGGAAATCCATGACCCCCCAATGGTTCTGTACGTCTGGGGCAAGCTCACCGAGAGAGATCAGCACGGCATCGGCGTTGTCGGCTCCCGCCGGACAAGCCACTACGGCCTCGAATGCGCGAAGCGCTTGTCTTACCAGATAGCCTACTCCGGGCTGACCGTGGTCAGCGGTTTGGCTCGTGGGATTGACACGGCAGCGCATCAGGGAGCGTTGGCGGCCAAAGGGCGAACAATCGCTGTTCTCGGAACCGGCCTGACGCACCTCTATCCGGCCGAGAACCGCGCGTTAGCAGAGAAAATAGCGGAGTCAGGGGCTGTGATCAGCGAATTTCCGATGGAAACGACGCCCGACCGGCAAACCTTTCCGATGCGGAACCGCATTATCAGTGGATGGGGATTCGGTCTGCTGGTGGTTGAGGCGGGCATCAACAGCGGTGCGCTCATCAGCGCCTCGCAGGCAGCGGAGCAGGGTCGCTCGCTTTATGCCGTTCCCGGACAAATCGATCGACCCACCTCCCATGGCACGAATCGATTGATTCAGCAAGGGGCAAAGCTGGTGATGTCGGTAGACGATATTCTGCAGGATCTGCAAACATTTTTTCCGACTCCACCGACACTTGAGCGAAGCCGGCCGCCGAACCTGTCCGAAAACATGCAAAAAGTATACGAGGCCATTTCCACGGACTCCACGTCGATCGACGAGATTATCGACCGTTCGGGCTTGCCCGCCGGCGCGGCAGCTGCGGCTCTGCTTCAGCTTGAAATGAAACGCCTGGTGAAACAGTTACCGGGAAAGTTTTTCGTTCGGCTGCTGTGAGGAAGTGCCAGTGCCAGTGCTAGTGCTAGTGCCACTCAGTGTCGGCGCTGCTCAGAACGGGCAAGAGCACACAGATCGAAATACCTGGTTCTGTGACAAGCCCTTATGGATGGGTCCCGTAGGTCGATGGGCCCTATGGGTTCTATGGGCGCGGACACTAGCACTAGCACTGACACTCCCTTAAATTGATTTGCCAGCCAGCCGGATGACCTCTACTGTCCCGCCTCGTCAAAAGGATGCACGTATCAGCACATGGGAAAGGCGCTTGTCATTGCAGAAAAACCGAGTGTTGCCTCCGATCTCAGTCGAGCCCTCGGCGGTCTCGAAAAGAAAGGTGATTATTTCGAAAACGAGGAGTTTATCGTCTCCTCGACCATTGGCCATTTGGTCGAACTGGCGAGACCAGGCGACCTCGATAACGGCAAGGGCAAATGGAGCTTGCAGAATCTGCCGATCATTCCCGACCCCTTCGAGCTGAAGCCGATCCCGAAGACTGAAGCCCGCTACAAACTCCTCAAACGCCTGTTAAAGCGCGACGATGTCGACTTGGTGATTAACGCCTGCGATGCCGGCCGGGAAGGCGAGCTGATCTTTCGGTACCTCATTCAGCTGGCCAACATCAAGAAACCAATTCGCCGCCTCTGGCTGCAATCCATGACCGGGCAGGCCATTCGCGAGGCGTTTACTCACTTGCGCACGAACGAAGAGATGTTGCCATTGGCCGACGCGGCAGTTTGCCGGTCGGAAAGCGATTGGTTGATCGGCATTAACGCAACGCGCGCTCTAACCGCGCTCCAAAATAAAGCGGGTGGATTCCAACTAACTCCGGCCGGCCGGGTACAGACGCCCACTTTGGCCATTCTGGTCGAACGGGAACAGAAGATCCGCCTGTTCGAGCCGCGTACGTACTGGGAAGTGTTTGCCGAGTTCCAAGTGACACACGGTACCTACCGCGGTCGCTGGTTCGACGAGCATTTCCGGCGAGAACAGGATGAAGACGCTCGCGCCGAACGTATTTGGGAACGAGCCCGGGCAGAAGCGATCAAGAGCAAAGTCCTCGGACAAAGCGGCAGCGTCACTGAAGAACGCAAGCCAACGAGCCAGATCGCTCCGCTGCTCTACGACCTCACATCGCTGCAGAGAGAAGCAAATTCACGGTTCGGTTTCTCAGCCAAGTCGACCCTGCAGATCGCGCAACAACTTTACGAACGTTACAAGCTGATCACTTATCCCCGCACCGATTCACGCCATTTGCCGGGCGACTATCTTGGCACAACGCGACGCATACTCGAGACGATCGCCGATCCCTCTTTGCGGACCCACGCGCAAACGGTTTTGAGCAACGGTTGGGTCCGGCCAAACAAACGCATCTTCGATGATTCCAAAATCAGCGACCATTTCGCCATCATTCCGACGGGCCAGAATCCGCGCCCACTCGAGGACGCTCCGCGGAAGATTTTTGACCTGGTGCTGCGCCGTTTCGTAGCCGCTTTCTTTCCGCCCGCTCAATTTGAAGTCACGACGAGGATAACGCGGGTCGCGGAAGAAGCTTTCAAAACCGAGGGCCGGATTCTCAAAGATCCGGGCTGGCTGATCGTTTACGGACGCCAGCTCGATGAAGAGGGCGACGGGGAACTGGTCGAGGTTGTCGCGGGCGAAAACGCTAAGGCAACCGAAGTCGAGGTCCGGGAGAGCGTCACCAAACCTCCGGCGCGCTACCAGGAAGGCACACTCCTCTCGGCGATGGAAGGAGCGGGCAAACTGGTCGAAGATGAAGATTTGCGCGATGCGATGTCGGAAAAAGGCTTGGGAACGCCGGCCACTCGGGCCCAAATCATCGAGGGCCTGATCCAGGATGGTTACGTTTTTCGCGAAGGAAGAGATCTGGTGGTTGCGGCCAAAGGGCTGTCTCTCCTGACCCTGCTCGGCGCCATCGGCATCGACGCTTTGCGTTCCCCCGCGTTGACCGGCGATTGGGAATATCGCCTGAACCAGATGGAGCGCGGCCGCTTGCAGCGCGCGCGCTTCATGAATGATATCCGGTCGCTCGCCAAGCAGATCGTCGCCAAAGTCCAGTATTTCGCCAATGACAATCTCTCGATCGACAACATCGCCGGGACATATGTCACGCTCGATGTCCGTTGTCCCAACTGCGAGGCCAGCAATCTCAAGGAGAACTACCGCACTTACTACTGCGAAAACTGCGGGTTCCGCTTTTTTAAGAACATGGCCAGCCGCGAATTGAGCGCGACGGAAGTCACGAATCTGTACCGAGAGGGCCGGATCGGTCCGTTGGAAGGCTTTCGCAGTCGTCTGGGCCGGCCATTCTCGGCCGTCGTTGTCCTAAATGATGAACGCAAGCCAGCCTTGGATTTTGAGCAGAACGGCGATCTCAAATCGCTAACGGTCGATCCGGCGGTTCACGGCAAGATTGGCCCCTGCCAGGTATGCGGCAAGGGCATGGTCTATGATGTGGGTCCGGCCTACGTTTGTGAAAATCTTGCGTCGGGCACCTGCACGTTCAAACTAGCTAAGCGGATTCTTGGCCGGGAAATTGCCCCGGATGAAATGCGCAAGATGCTGGTGGAAGGGAAAAGTGGCGTTCTCAAAGGATTTGTCTCCAAGAAGAACAAGCGGTCGTTCGACGCGATTCTGATCCTCGACAAGGGCAAAATGAGGTTTGAATTTCCGGAACGAAAAAAGCGGACAAAGAAACGGCAGGGATAATGTCAGTGCTAGTGCTAGTGCTAGTGGAACCGCGCCGGAAACTGCCTTCCCAGTACCGCCAACGTTGTCTACGCTGGCTGATGAGCTCGCAATTTTCACGGGAGTCAGTGGCGTTCACTGTTGGCCCGGCAATTCCTGAAGAGCGGCTTTAGCTGGGGCGAGAATTCAGAGAACGTCTCGCAAGACCCAAGCTCGGTAGGGTCAAGCTCCCGCTTGACCATTGGAGCGAAAGTCATCTCGCGATTCGGACGAGCAGGAGCTCATCCCTACCGCGCAGAAGTTGATCCCCAGCCATCAGGAGCCCATCGCTCCTCGTGCTTGATCCCACTTCGAAAGCGGGTCAGATAATTTTTTTGCCGGCCGCCGCAGAGCAAGTTGAACGTTCCAGGTACAGCACACTGGCACTAGCACCAACCCCTACGCTGGCTGGTGGACTCGCGGGACGGCATCTCTCATCTTGCCAACCGCTTTCGCCACGACCGGTTGTGTTTCAACCTGGGTTCGCTTCTTTTTGCCGGCTTCTTCCAAAAACGTCGCTTGTGCGTCGACTCGCTCGCCTTCGATCGGCAATCGCGCATAAGTCGGTTCGGAACTTTGTTGACGTCCTTTCACATTATCCCGCCAGTAAATTTCGAGAATGCGAGCGACCTCGTTCCGCAGGTCCGGGTGTTCAATGGGAAAGCAAGACTCAACGCGCCGAAAGAAGTTGCGCGGCATCCAATCCGCCGAGGCCAGATAAGTTTCCGGGCTGCCGTCGTTTTCAAAACAAAAGACCCGGCTATGCTCGAGAAATCGGCCAACAATACTGCGGACAGCAATATTCTCGCTGATCCCCGGGATACCCGATCGGAGACAGCAGATCCCTCGCACGAGCAATCGAATTTTTACCCCAGCCTGAGATGCCCGGTAAAGCGCATGGATCGTGTCGGTGTCCACCAATGCATTGAGCTTCACGAAAATTCCCGCTGGCCTCCCCGCTGCCGCATGTTCGGTCTCGCGCTCGATCATTTCGAGGACAAAATCGTGCAAAACCTTCGGCGCTGCCTTCATCTTGCGGAGGTCCGGGAACACCGAGACACCCGTCAGCCAATTGAACAGTTCTGCGCAATCATTGGTCAGAATGGGATCACAGGTGAGCAGGCTGAGGTCAGTGTAGAGGCGAGCGGTTGAGGGATGATAGTTGCCCGTTCCCAAATGGAGGTACCGCCTGATAGCGTCCTCCTCCTTGCGCACCACCAAAGTGAGTTTGGCGTGCGTCTTCAAACCCACGATGCCGTACACCACGTGAACGCCGGCTTCCTGCAAGGTGCGAGACCACTTGATGTTCGCTGCCTCGTCGAAGCGCGCTTTCAGTTCCATGACCACCGTCACCTGTTTCCCGCTCTCCGCCGCCTCGGCCAGAGAGGCGATAATCGGCGAGTCCCCACTGGTACGATAGAGCGTCTGTTTGATTGCCAGCACGTTCGGGTCTTCGGCCGCCTGCTCCACAAAGTCGAGCACCGTCTGGAAGCTGTCGTAGGGATGATGCAGCAGAATGGGACGTCGCCGGATCTGGGTGAAAATGTCCTCGTGATCCGCGGAAGGCGTGACCACGTTGGGAACAAACGGTTTGAACTTCAGATCGGGACGATCGACCTCTGCGATCACCGGCATCAACCGAAGAAAGTTGATCGGACCATTTACCACATACAGATCGTCTGGAATCAATCCAAAGGTCTGGAGCAGCTGTGTGGAAATATGCGGCGGACAATCGGATTGCACCTCCAGGCGAACGGCTGCCCCGCGGTTTCGCTTTCGCAGCTCCAGCTCGATTGCCTTCAGCAGATTGTCCGATTCTTCCTCGTCGAGATACAGGTCGCTGTTTCGCGTAACCCGGAATTGATAAGCGCCCTTGACGGTGATCCCATGAAAAAGAGAGCCCACATGTGCCTGGATCAGATTGCCGATAAAGATGTAACGATACATCCCATTCTGGCCGGCTTTGTAGGGGAGCAACCGAGGTAAAATGCGCGGCACCTGAACCACGGCTAGGCTGGTGCTTAAATCCTTGCCAGCCAACTCCACGGCAACATTCAAGCTCTTATTCAGGAGTTGAGGAAAAGGGTGAACCGGATCAACTGCCAAAGGGGTCAGGACCGGGTAGACCGACTGATCGTAGTACTTCGAATAGTATTGCTTCTCTTCTTTGCTCAACTCGTCATACCGAAGAAAAAAAATGTTCTGTTCTTCCAGCGCGGGCACCAAGCCGTCGCTCCACAGGCGATATTGGTCGTCCAGCATGCGCCGAGCGCGCTCCGAAACAGCCGCGAGTTGCTCGCTTGGACTCATCCCATCCGGGCCGGTATCGCTCAGGTTACTTTCGCGCTGCTGTTTCAGACCGGCGACCCTGACCTCAAAAAACTCGTCGAGATTCGAGCTGACGATACAAAGGAACTTCACTCGTTCGAGCAGCGGGTTGGTCGGATCATAGCCTTCCTCCAGCACTCGCTGGTTAAACTCGAGCCAGCTCAACTCGCGATTAACGTAGAGAGATCGGTCATTGAAAGCATCGGCCTTCTGCATAGATCCTTTCCTGGAAACAAATCGCTTGACTCTCTGCCTGGGCATCCTCTCCTCCACTCTCACGGCGCGCCACTGACCTTTTGTGACGATGTCGTGACATTATCGTTATCTCAAGCCCGGTCGACGAATAAAATCGCCATCTTTTCGCCAGCAAAGTCCACCACCTCGCGGGTACTTCCTTCTAATTTGATGTTTTGCGGCGAAGATAGGTCAGGAAGTAAGCTAGAGACTGCCTCAACGCGTCTTCGGACCTGCAGAGGTCTTTGCGTAGCGTGCCGGTTCTCAATTCAGACAGGCTGGAAGCGCCTGTCGGACTTTGGGCAATCTGTGCACGCGCAATCGAGCTATGGTTCGGAAGAGAGATCGAGGATGTCCCAAGCCGTCTCTGCCCCTGCGCCGGTAGATACGGTCTTGAATGTCAAGTCATTTGAGGATGGCAGCCAAGCGGGGATTGTAGGGTTGTTGGTGGCGAAGAACGCCGAAAACAATGTGGAGGAGTTTGCGCATGATCGCGCCACGGATGGCCAGGGAGTGTAGTTTGCGCGACTCAAGCTCTGCAGCCCATTGTCGGATGGGTTTGCACCAACGACGGGCCACGGCGGCAGGCAGATAGAGGGCTTTACGCAGGAAGGCGTCGCCGATTTTGCACAGCACGGTTTTGCCGTAGCGCGAGAAACCCGAGCGGCATTCGGCGGGAGTGAGTCCGGCATAAGCGGCCAGTTGGCGAGCCGATTGGAACTCTTTACCGGCCAATTCGGCCAGCAACTTGGCGGCGGTAAGCTGGGCAATACCGGGAATGGAGCACAGCAGCTTGCTTTGGCGGCTTAAAGACTCATCGGCGGCGATCAGCTCCAAGAAGACTGACTCGATGACCGCAACGCCTGCCTGGTGCAGGGCGGCGACCAACTGCTTGCCGTAGACGCCAGTGGCTTCCAAGGCGAAGTGGATTTGGCGGAGCGGCCAACCGCGGGCTTGGAGTTGGGCTAAAAATGCTCCGATGCCCGCCGCATCATTGCTGAACTTCCCCCGCCAGAGGCTGGTGCCGGTTTTGGAAAGCGCGCAAAAGTCAAAGGTTGCTTTTGCCAGGTCAATACCGATGCAGTAAGGTTTTTTCATCAGACAGGAATTCGCGTTGAATTGGTTCTTTGTTTGATGAAGCGCTTGGGCGCGCACCTTTCCGACAGAGCCTTGTCCACACAGGCTCATGTTCCAACCCTGTTTGGAACGGCCTAAGATACGGTTCGGTCTTTTGCAAGGTGCGGCACGAGGAGGGTGGACTAATCTACCGGACAGGTTCTACCGACCTTTGGGCGAAGCAGTTTTCCACCCCCCTCGGCCAAGTTCTTCACCTCCAGAGTTCCGCCCTTGCGGGCGGCTTTAAAAGGGAAAAAAGTTGGTGGGGCAAGGTACAAGGGCGAGAATTTATTTGAGCCGTCTTGGGAGGTGGCAACCTCTCCGTCCGGCTCAAATAAATTCTCGCCCTACCGCCACCAGGGCTCGCCCTACCGAAACAGGGCCGATAAGGTTGCGAGTGCTTAGAGCCGTCACCACCAATCAGCAAATCGGGTCATCTCACCTTGGAATCGCCAGCGCGCTGGCTCGTCCGTCAAGCCCGCCCTAATCGGATTCATGAGTATATACCGGTACCTTGCTTCAGCGCTGTCGTGGGCGCGAATCCGATGATGGAATGACCCGGACTGCCATCTGCAGCCTGGCTGATCGAATCGTAGTGAGATCCGCGATTTCCAAATCTTGATCCAAAGATCCAGTCCGGCTTGGCCTGAGCCCGGCCAAGCAAAGAAATGCAGGTGATCAGGCATGATCATGTAGCGCCCGACGTGCCAGTCCGTTGCTTCTCCCCACGCTGCAACGAGCAATGTCTGTACCGTATCGTTAGCCAGCCATCTGATTCGCTTTCGGGTGCACACGGTGACAAGCACCAAAGTGGGCTGTTCGTCGATAAAAAGAACACCTTTTGCCGGGTACTTCCGCTGTGGTCGGTAGTACATAAAACAGAATTACTAGTTGTGTTTTAACCCGACAATTTAAAAATACTCTTAATGTTGAGCTCTGGCCCTGCGCCGGTAGGGCGAGAATTTATTCGAGCCGGACGAGAGGTTGCCACATCCCAAAGACGGCCTCGCAACATGGCCTCGCCCCTGCGCCGGTATTCTGAGACGATCTCTAGCGCTCGCGCGACCAATCGCTTGATGGCGTATAGATTTCCAAAGTCCGACACCCCTGGAAGCCTGTGCCACCTTCCAGTGATCAAGCTGCTCAGTTGCGTCGGCCGCCGAGTAACGGAAGCAGGTAAAACAGCAGAAAGCTGAACGAAGTCACAAAAGCGGCTACGTAAGTCAAAGCAGCCGCATCGAGCACCCGGTTCACGGCCGTAACTTCGGCGGGTCCCCTGATAAGACCCATCTGCGCCAGGATCCGTTTGGCCCGAGCGCTCGCGTCGAACTCCACTGGCAGCGTGATCAGATTGAATAGCATGATAATTCCCCAGCCCAGGCAAAGAATGATCAGCATCGGGCGGAGCAAACCGGTCAAGAGCCCAAAAAGCGGCAGAATGCCAACCGACATGTTCGCAAACCCGACCAAGCCAGTAGCGGCCATCCGCCAGTTCAGCGGTGCGTAAGCCATTTTGTGCTGGACAGCGTGACCGCACTCGTGTGCGGCGATCCCCACAGCGGCGGTCGACGTGCCGTTGAAGTTGTCCGGCGAGAGCACCAAACGTTTATGAATCGGATCGTAATGATCGCCTAAGGGCTGATTGCCTTCGTAGATCTGGACATCATAAATGCCAGAGGCCGTTAAAATTTGTTGGGCGGTTTCGGCTCCCGTCAATCCAGACGATGCCGGGACCTGGCTGTACTTCGCGTACGCGGCCTTCACTCTCCCTGTCGCCCAGAGGGACAAGGCCAGTGTGCCGAAGAATACAAGAAAGCTGAAAGATGTCATTGTACGAAGATACGCTTGTTCTGAGCGGACATCAAAAACCGGTACTCACTAAGGCCGGCGGAGTCTGGCGTCAATTTTGCTTTTCCTGCCCCGGCGACTGGATACTTTTCTACAGTCTATGCGTGATTTGTTCGGCGGATACGACCCGGAGACCTATTTTGACGAGATGTTTGAGTCTGCCGGTCAGGTTCGCCCGCATTATCGCCGGCTGTTTCAGCGTTACCGGGAGATGACCCGCGAAGAGTTCGACCGCAAACGCAGCGTCGCCGATACGTCATTTCTTACCCAGGGGATCACCTTCACCGTCTACAACGCCGACGAAGGTACCGAAAGAATCTTTCCCTTTGATTTGGTCCCCAGGATCATTCCCGCCGCCGAGTGGCAGTACATCGAGAAGGGTCTTACTCAGCGCATTACCGCGCTCAACCTCTTCCTGCACGACATTTACCACGATCAGAAGATCATCAAAGACGGCGTGATCCCAGCCGACATCATCAAAAGCGCCGTTCATTTCCGGCCTGAGTTCATGGGATTTAATGTGCCCCGTGACATTTACATTCACATCTGCGGTACGGATCTGATCCGCGATAGTTCGGGGGCGTACCTGGTGCTGGAGGACAACGCTCGATGCCCTTCCGGAGTGTCTTATCTGCTCGAGAACCGGCAGGCGATGAAGCGGGTGTTTCCGAACCTGTTCGGCAAATATGCTGTGCGGCCGGTTGACACTTACTGCCAGGAGCTGCTCGGAGTGTTGCGCTGGATTTCGCCACGAAATGAAGCCGATCCAACGGTCGTTTTGCTTAGCCCGGGAATATACAATTCAGCCTATTTCGAGCACTCCTATCTCGCTAAGACCATGGGGATCGACATCGTTGTAGGCGCTGATCTGGTGGTAAAAGACCAGGCGATTTTCATGAAGACCACCCACGGATTGCGGCGGGTTGATGTCGTCTACCGAAGAATTGACGATGATTTCCTCGATCCACAGGTCTTTCGACCCGACTCTTTGCTCGGGGTGCCGGGATTGGTTGATTGCTATCGGCACGGGAATGTCAGCCTAGCCAATAGCATTGGCACGGGAGTCGCTGACGACAAAGTGGTCTACTATTTCGTTCCGCGGATGATCCAGTACTACCTGGATCAAGATCCGATCCTGCCCAATGTCGAGACTTATCTTTCCCACTTTGAAAAAGATCGAAACTATATCCTGTCCAATCTGTCGAAGCTGGTCGTCAAGTCGGCCAATGAAAGCGGTGGCTACGGCATGCTGATGGGTCCGGCATCCACCGAAGAGGAGCGCGAGAAATTCCGCGCTCAGATCCTGGCCAATCCCCGGAACTTCGTGGCGCAACATGTGGTGCAACTGTCGCGTTCCCCCTCCTTTTGCGATGGTCATCTCTGCGGCCGCCACATTGACCTCCGTCCGTACATTCTTTACGGCGAGAAAACCACGATTATTCCCGGAGGCTTGACGCGGGTCGCTCTGCGGGAAGGCTCTCTGGTCGTGAACTCGTCCCAGGGCGGCGGAAGCAAGGATACCTGGGTACTGAATGATAACTAGCGAGGCTTAATTCCAGTCTTCAAAGACTCTTATGCTATGCCGGGTTGCTGACGCGCTTTTCTGGTTGAGTCGCTACATTGAGCGCGCGGAGAACAACGCGCGCATGCTCGATGTCAACCTGCAACTCATGCTGGATGCACAGATCGACAATCGAAACACCCAGCAACATTGGGAGTCGATCATCTATTCGCTCGAAGATACCAAGGTTTTCCAGGAGCTCTATTCCGCGATCACAAATGAATCGGTGGTGGAGTACGTTGCTTTCGAACCCAAAAACTCCAACTCCATCCTTTCTTGCTTCTGCTGGGCCCGCGAAAACGCCCGCACGGTCCGAGAAGAGATCTCGGCCGAGATGTGGGAACAACTCAACCGCATCTACCTGGCCTTCCGCTCAGGGGAAGCACGCCGGCTCTTTGGTTCGAGCACGTACGAATTCTTTAAGTGGATCGTGGAAGGTTGCCAGCTTTTTCACGGAATCGCCGACGCCACGATGAGCCGGGACGAAGGCTGGGAGTTTTTACAGCTCGGCAAGTTCCTGGAACGGGCCGATCGGACTTCCCGCATTCTCGATATCAAATACCACATCCTGCTTCCCAAAGGCGAGCGAGTCGGCGGTAATGTCGACACGATCCAATGGATGGCTGTCCTCAAATCCTGCAGCGCTCTGGAGTCTTACCGGAAACATTACCAGGGTGAAGTGGCGCCTTGGAAAGTGGCTGAATTTCTGATCAAACATTCGACCTTTGCTCGATCGATTTTGTTTTGTGTCGATTCCATGGACGGGGCTTTGCATGACATCACTGGCGTCGATCGCCGAGAGTATCGCGAAGAGGCGGAGCGCTTGTCGGGCAAGCTGCTGGCGGATCTCTCTTTCATCACCATCGCGGAAATATTTGAGATGGGGTTGCATCAATATCTCGATCGGATGCAGTTGCGTCTGACCGAGGTTAGCGAAGCGGTTTATAGGGATTTCTGCCAGTGGTTGGACGAGTGAGTCTGCGGGGAGTTCAAGGAGTTCAAGGAGTTCAAGGAAGCCTCGCTCGCCGTGATATAAACAATTTTTTTTCTTGTTCTGTTATGTTGCACGTCTAAGATCCGGGGATGAAAAAAGCTTCATCTTTCCAAGACCTTATTGTTTGGCAGCACTCGCACAAACTGGTGCTCAAGACTTATGAGCTGACGAAATCTTTCCGCGCTCAGAACTGTTCTGTTTGACGGCGCAAATGCGCAGGGCCGCAATTTCTGTTCCAGCAAATATTGCTGAGGGTTTTCGGAAGCGTGGTGTACCAGATAAACTGCGGATACTCAATATTGCTCAGGGCTCGCTCGAAGAGCTCCGCTATTATTTTATCCTTGCCCAGGATCTCGGCTACGCCTTGACCGAGCTTCTCGACTCCAGCGCCGCCGACGTGTCACGACTTCTTGTTGGGTACGCCAGCGGAATTGCGAAGGCGCGTTCGCGCAACGAGGAGGGAACTCCAACTCCTCGAACTCCTTGAACTTGCCGCGATTGCTCCCAGAGTTTCTCGACGGTCGAGACATCATCCGCGAGAGAGCAAGAGATAACCACAGCGAGGAGTGAACTCCTTGAACTCCTCCAACTCCTCGAACTCCTGCAACTCCTCTCTCTCACCTCTCCAAAAACGGCCAGCGCGGAACGAAATGCCAACCGGTTGGCCGCCGGCGTCGGGATGTCTCCGCCTGCCGCCGATGACGCCGAGCAGGCTTCTTCGTCTCCGGCTTGACTTTAGCTAGTTTCTTCGTCACAGGCGTGCTCCAGACGAAAACATTGCCATCGTCGGCTCCCGCCGCGATCCATTTGCCATCCGGCGAAATGGCTACAGCCCAAACCGGTTTATCTCTGTCCAGAAGTTCCAGCCGGGTTTGCGGTGCCGGAAACTGGATCAGATTGACCCTGCCATCCTCGCCGCTGGTAGCGATCCAGTTTGAGCCGGGTGACCATGATACCCCGTGGGCGCCTCCCAAGCCGCTCTGGTGCGCCTGCACCGCCATTACCGGCACGCCAGTGGCAGCGGAAAGAACTACGAGCCGCCCGTCCTGCCGCACACTAGCCAAGTATTTGCCATCGGGCGAATAGGCAACCCCGTTAACCTCGTCCTTTCCGTACCCGAATGGCGGGCGGTAGCTCGCCGGGACCTCCTGTTGGCGCCAGCGCTCAGTCGCGGAACCGAGATCGTAGACCGAGACGCTGCTCCCCTCACCGCCGGTGCCAACGGCAAAAGTACTGTTGTCAGGAGCAAGATCCAAACTCAGCCCGCTGCCGTCGAGCTGAATCGTTGCCCGCGCGAAACCCGAGAGATCCCAGATCCTGGCGAAGCCGGACTGGTCAACGGATATCAAAGCATCGCCGCGCAAACTCCATTGCAAAGCCAAAATCCAGGAGCGTCCATCCAGCTTTTTGAAAAACTGAGTTGGCGTCCAGATCCAGATCGTGCCGTCCTGCCCGCCTGCCGCCAGCGACGCGGCATCGGGCGACCAGGCCAGCGCGGATATCTGGCCTTGATCGCTCCGCAGGACGTCTTCTTTCGTGAATTCCGGCGCACGATAAAGCCACACATTATCTCGTCCTGCCACCGCCAGAAGACGACTGTCCGGGGACCAGGCGAGCCCATAGACACTTCCTTCCTGGTTAACGGACCAGATCGGCACGAGGGTGAAATCGGCGGCCGGCAAGAGCTCATCGTTGGCAGTCGAAGCACTCGTCACGGTCATAAGACCGAGCACGGTGCTGATCAGTAGCCCGCAAGAATTCCCCAAAAGGCGCAGGCTTCGATCTAGCGCAGCGCGGCATAGCTGTGGGTGCATCCGTTCTTCGGTATCTCGTCGGAAATTTTCGCAAAAAACAAGATTTCGAAAGGTAGGATTACGGGTGACGTGCCCTTGTCCATCCGATTTCAGTGTTCAAGGGCTTTAGTGCACCGTCTCTCATATACCGGTGCCCTCGTTGCGTTCAAAATGGGCCGCCGGCAAGGCGCGAGGAAAGCGCATATCTCAATCGATACGCAACCGACGAGCAACGCAGCCGCTGGCTCATTTTCAACGCAACCCTTTGGGCCGCAGGCCGGTTGGCTGTTTTTCGGCGTTGCTCGCTCGATCCGTGTGATTCAGATATGGGCGCTTCGCTCGTGCCTTGAAAAACAGCCAACTGACCTGCGGCGATGGCCCCAATATATGAGAGACGGTGCACTAGCCACTTAAATCTCGTATTCTGCCCGCTCCGGCTGAATTCGCGGCAGCAGGTATTCCAGAACCCGGTTAGCGCTCTCCGCGACCTCCTCCAGCTCGGTGTGCACCCTGATCTCCGGGTTTTCCGGCTCCTCGTACGGAGCACTGACTCCGGTAAAATCCTCGATTTCTCCCGCGCGCGCTTTCTTGTAAAGCTGTTTCGGGTCCCGTTTTTCGCAGACCGCCAGAGGCGCAGCCACGTGCACCTCGACGAAATCAATGCCGCCGCTCAACACGATTTCGCGGGCTCGCCGGCGATCGATGCGGTAAGGAGAAATGAAGGAAGTGATGACGACAAAGCCGGCGTCGGCGAGCAGCTTTGCGACTTCCGCGACTCGCCGGATATTTTCCACACGATCCTCGGGCGAGAAGCCGAGGTTGGCGTTCAGGCCATGGCGAATATTGTCGCCGTCTAGCACATAGACTTGCTTCTGTTGTCCAAACAACTCGCGTTCAAGCGCTCGCGCCAGGGTCGACTTGCCCGAACCGGACAAGCCGGTCAACCAGAGGACGGCACCGAGATGGTCATTGCGTTCCGTGCGCGCCTGTCGGCTGACGGTACTTTCAGACCAGGAAAGATGCGAGCTGCGCACGGGGGTTCTGGCCAGGTATGTCCCATCGAAGACAATACCGCCGCCGCAGACGTCGCGCCCATCGACTAACACGAAACGACCGCTCGGCGCGATTCGATCATAGTTGTCCATGACCAGCGGCGAGCGCGCCTGAATCGTCACCTCGGCGACTTCGTTCCGCAGCACGGATCGATGGCTGCCACTGGACGATTCCAGCGTGCTTGCGTCAATTACCCGGTCGATGGACGTCAGCTGACACTCTACCTCCTGCGTCAAGAGTTTGACCCGGTAACGCCGGTTCAAAGTGAGGGGACGTTCACCCATCCAGAAGACTCTTGCTTTGAATCGATTTGTCTCAATCGGCGGCCGGTCCGCGTGCGAAGCAAAATGGCCGCGCTCAACAAAAATCTGTTCTGCTAACGTCAGTCCGATCGATTCGCCGGTGACCGCTGAGGAGGCCGACGGAGAATTCCAGCGTTCGATCGACGAGATCACCGACTCTTTGTTGTTCGGCGCGAAGACGATGTGGTCGCCTACCTGCAGAGCGCCCGCTTCAACCCGGCCGGCAACGATCCTGCGCTGATCGAAACGATAAACATCCTGGACAGCAAACCGGAGAGGCTGATCTGCCGGCAATTCCGGTCGAGGCAAGTTGTCGAGCGTCTGCAGCAGAGTCTCGCCCTCATACCAGGAAAGCTGTTTCGCCGGTTTCACCAGGTTCACACCTTCCATCGCCGAGACCGGGATAAAGGTCCGCGGACAGATTTTCAACTTCTCCAAAAACTCCCGATACTGGCTCTCGATCTCTGCGAACACCTCTTGAGCGTAATCGACAGCGTCCATTTTGTTCACTAACACGATCACCTGACGAACGCCGAGCATGCTCAAGAGATAAGCGTGTCTTTTGCTCTGCTCCTGCACGCCTTCGTTGGCGGCAATCAACAACAATGCCGCGTCGGCTTTGGCCGCGCCCGTCACCATATTTTTAAGAAACTCCTTATGGCCAGGAGCATCGATGATCACGTAGGAACGAAGTGCTGACCGAAACCAAATATGGGCGACGTCAATCGTAATGTTCTGATCACGCTCAGCTTGCAGGGCGTCCAGGAGAAACGCCCATTCAAAGGGCATCCCTCGCCGGCGACAGACCGCTTGAATCTGCTCCAGCTTGCCGGAGGGCAGAGAGCCCGTCTCGTGCAGCAGACGACCGACCAGGGTCGATTTGCCGTGGTCAACGTGGCCGACAATGACCACGCGCAGCACATTGTTTTGTTCGGCGGAAGAGTGTACCGGTCTTTCCAGGACTGCAGTTGAATATTTCAAACTCAAATAAGTTTTCGAAGGGCAAAGATACGATCAGCCCCAACGGCGAAAGCCGCGGGATGACTTACATGTATCCACTCGCCCTCAGCCGCTCAAAAGCGTCTTCCGATTCCTGGTCCTGAGCTCGCGTGCTTCGCTCCGAAACTCTGGTCTGACGCAACTCCGCAATGATCTCCGGCACAGAGCCGGCGCTGGACGGCACCGGTCGCGTACACGGAGCGCACCCCAGGCTACGGTACCGCAAGCCGTTTCGACTGAAATACAAATCGACGATCGGGATCCCTTCTCGCTCGATGTATTCCCAGACGTTCAGCTCGGTCCAATGCAACAACGGATGAACTCTGAGATGGGTTCCTGGTTCAAAATCGGTTTTAAACTGGTCCCACAACTCTGGCGGCTGGTCTTTGAAATTCCATTCAAAATTGTGATCGCGCGGTGAAAAATAGCGTTCTTTCGCCCGGGTGCCCTCCTCATCCCGACGGATTCCGACGATCACCGCCTCGTAGTTCTGCTTTTGAATAATCGCTTGCAACGCGTCTTTCTTGAGAAGAGCGCAGCATTCCACCCGGGTCACCTGTCCGTTGGGGAAAGTCCGGCCTTCCGTCAATACGCTTGTGTTTTGAGCGACGATTAGCTCGAGACCCCATTCTCGGGCGAGTCGGTCACGAAAGGTAATCATCTCTGGGATCTTGTAACTGGTATCGACGTGCACGCAGGGGATCGGGATATGGCCAAAGAATGCCTTGCGCAATAGCCAGAGCAGCACCGACGAATCTTTGCCGATGCTCCAGAGCATCCCCAGACGTTTGAATTTCCGATACGCCTCCCGAAGAATGTAGATACTCTGGTTTTCTAAAGTGGACAGGTGATCGCCCGGCGAGCTTTCATTCCCAGATTGGTCGTTCAGGGGCATGGCGAAGGTCTCGAATGCTTTTTCTCCGCTGCCCACTGACTCCATCACGAGTGCTTTCGACATTTCTTAGATATTCTCTCCCAAAAAAGTGTGGATACCACATTCAGTTTTATCGAACCCCGTCCAACGCCCCGCCCGCTCGTTCTCTCCAGCGCTGACCGGTCGTGTGCATGGCTGGCATCCGATGCTCCGGAAACCCCGTTCGTAAAGGGGATTAAAAGGAATCTTGTGTGCTCGGATATATTGCCATACCTCATCGCGTGACCAACAAGCCAGTGGGTTGATTTTGAATACCCGGCGATCGCGCAACTTGTCATATTCATAGCGCTCGAGCACTTGGACCATCCGCCGGTCCGCCGATTGGTCGCGCCTCAGCCCGGTAATCCAGGCTTCCAACTGGCTCAGTTTTTTTTCCAGCGGCAGAACTTTGCGCAGCGTGCAACAAAGATCCGGGTTTCGTTCCCACAGGCGGGCCCCGAACTCGGCCTGCTGTTGCTCGATCGAAAGCTCCGGCGTGATCACCTCGATCTGTAATCCAAAAAAATTCTCCAGCCGATCTTTTAGTTCCATCGTTTCGGCAAATAAAACGCCTGTATCGATAGTAAAGACCGGAATGGGCAGGCCGGCCACGACGCAATGCTGCATGACGACCAGACCGGCCGCCTGAAAGCTGGTGCCGATAGCGGCACTGGATCCGAATTCGGACCAAACCCAACTCAGGACGGCTTCGGGTGAAGTGGACTCGAACCGTGCGTTTAGGGCGATCAACTCTTCGGCGGAGCCGTTGAGGACGTAGCGCATGGCTATTCTCTAGATCGTTATGGAGAAATAGCAAATTTCGCTCGCCCTTTTTTTGAAGCCGAGGACGCCGCTTGACTGCACAACGCTTTAGGTCAAACCAGCCGCCCAATAACGAAGAGCGGTGGTGCTGCGTAACAAGCTCTGGGTTTTTGCCCTGCCACCCTGATCCAGAGAGGCATGTCGGACTTTGGTGATCGGGAGGAAGAAGAAGCGCTCGGATCAAGGCGCTCCTTCAGAGCTGGACGCTCTTCTAACATTTCCCAGGGCTGCGCCCCAGGAAAGCGGATTTTAGAGGGCCCACTTTGAAAGAGCGCGACAACGACACGTAGCAATCACCCCAAGACTAAAGTCCGAAAGACCCCAGAGGCCGCTTTTTACAGACTTCGGGCGACCTCGACGACATGCTCGGCCGTAATCCCAAGCTCTTTCATGACTTTGCTCCCGGGGGCACTCAGCCCGAAACGGTCGATCCCGATCGCCCGGCCATCCAATCCAACGTATTTGTACCAGATCGGGGTGGCACCCGCCTCAATCGAAATCCGTTTCCGGCAGCTGGGTGGCAAAACTTCGTTGCGATAACTTTCCGGCTGGCGATCGAAACGCTCGAAGCAGGGCAGAGACACTACTCGAACCCCTTCTCCAAGTTGTTTCGCTGCCGCAACGGCGTGCTGCACTTCACTTCCCGCGCTCAGGATAATCAACTCCAGCTTGCCCGTCTCCTTCCAGAGAATATAGCCGCCTTTGAGAACGCCTTCGCGCCGCTGCTCGACCGTTGCATCTGTTAGAAATGGGACTTCCTGACGGGTGAGCGCCAACAGCGTAGGACCATCAATACGTTGCATAGCCGCGGTGAAAGCCGCCGCTGTTTCCTCCGGATCGGCCGGCCGAATCACATCTATGTTCGGCATTACCCGAAAGCTGCTCGCCGTTTCGACAGGCTCATGAGTGGGACCATCCTCACCCACACCCACGGAGTCATGCGTAAAGATGTAGGTGACCGGAAGCTTGGCCAGAGCAGCCAGGCGTATCGGCGGCCGGCAATAATCGGCAAATACCAGAAAAGTCGCTCCAGATGGCCGGAAAACTCCGTAGTAGGCAATGCCGTTCAGAATCGAACACATCCCGTGCTCGCGAATCCCGAACCGGATGTTGCGTCCCCCGCGGTTCTCGACGTTAAAATCCTTATCACTCTGGATGTAATTGAGAGTTGACCCATGCAGATCGGCGCTGCCGCTGATCAAAAGAGGCATGGCTTCAGCCACCGCTTGCAATACTACGTTGCCCGCTTTGCGAGTCGCCATCTTTTTCTCTGGATCGAATCGCGGAATACGCTCAAGCAGGTCCTTCAGCACGAAGCGGTCGAGACCTTCCTCGAGCAAGCCGCCCAAATCCGGGTGCGCCTTTTTCCACGCGCGAAATTCATCTTGCCACTTCAGATAGTCCTGCTTCTGGCTTTCCTTCCGCCCCGCGAAAAATTGGCGAACTTCTTCCGAGACATAGAAGCGTTCATCGGGCAGCCCGAGCGCCTTGCGGTCCTGATCGACAAATTTAGCTCCGGCCTCTCCGTGCGCCTTATTAGTGCCCGCAACCTCAGGGATACCCTTCCCAATTAAGGTGTGACAAATGATGAATTGGGGTTTGCCACTCTTGGCCGAGCGCGCCTTCTCGAAAGCGGCGAGAAATTCCTCCATATTCTGTCCATCCACGGTCTGCACGTCGAAACCGTAGGCGCGGTAGCGCTCGCCCGTGTCCTCACTCTGGGTCATCTTTGCCATGGCGTCGAGCGTGACGGCATTGGAGTCGTAAAGCAGGATCAGATTATCAAGATGAAAATGACCGGCGAAGGCCGACGCCTCCGACGAAATGCCCTCCTGCATGCAGCCATCTCCGGCCAGACAAACAATTTTATGATCAAAAATCCGGTGGTCGGCTGTGTTGAATCTTGCTTCCAGCATCTTCGCCGCAACCGCCATTCCTACCGCATTCCCGACTCCCTGACCAAGCGGACCCGTCGTCGCCTCGACTCCGGGTGTTTCACCGAATTCGGGGTGACCCGGTGTGCGACTGTGCAGTTGCCGAAAGTTTTTGATGTCGTCAATCGAGATAGCGTAGCCCGCCAGATGCAGCCACCCGTAGAGAAACATGCTGCCATGGCCCGCCGAAAGCACAAAGCGGTCGCGGTTTAGCCAGTGAGGATCATCGGGAAAGAAACGAAGCGCATGTCCAAAAAGGACCGCGCCAATTTCAGTCGCACCCAGAGGGAGCCCGAGATGCCCGGAATTTGCGGCCTTAACCGCATCCATCGCCAGGCCGCGCGCATCGGTCGCGGCCTTCGCCAAAATTTCAGTGTTCAATGCCATAAAATCTCCGACAGTTCATAATCATTCTACGCACAAGTGCGTCGTCTCATATATAACGATGATGTCGCCGCAGGTCAGTTGGCTGTTTTTCAAGGCGCGGTCCGAGCCGGACTGGCAGTAGAAGCGTCCATATCTGGATTCATACGGATCGAACGAGCAACGCCGAAAAACAGCCAACTGGCCGCGGCCCACAGGGTTGCGTTGAAAAATGGGCCGGCGGCGGCGTTGCTCCTCGGTCACGTATCGCTTCAGATATGCTTCCTCCTACTGCCAGTCCGGCTCGGACCGCCTTGCCGGCGGCCCATTTTGAACGCAACGACATCATCGCTATATATGAGACGGCGCACTAGCTCGCAACCGACGATCAACGCAATACGCGACTTGGCCAGAAGATTTTGCTGGCCACGAGCGATTGCTCAGGGTACATATCTCGCCCTTTTTTGATGCGCAATGACTGACCGAAGACTTTGCATTGGCTTGCCTTCCGGCAGCTTGCAGGAAGCAACCCTCGATTTGTTTGACAAGGCCGGCTACAAAATCACTGGCGCTAAACGATCTTATAAACCGGCGGTTGACGATCCAGAGCTGGATATTCGCCTTTTACGAGCCCAGGAAATCAGCCGCTATGTCGAGCACGGTTTCCTCGATTGCGGGATCACCGGCAAAGATTGGGTGGAAGAAAACGACTCGGACGTCGAGGTGCTCGCGAAGCTGGAATACAGCAAGGCGACGGCTAGCCCGACCCGCTGGGTGTTGGTGGTCCCGCGCGACTCCGCTTTTCGGCGAGTAGAAGATCTGGAAGGGAAGCGGATCGCCACCGAAGCGGTCGCCCTGACTACCCGTTTTTTTAAGGAGCGAGGCGTAAACGCCCATGTCGAATTCAGCTGGGGAGCAACCGAGGTAAAGGTACCTGAGTTGGTCGATGCGATTGTCGAAATCACGGAGACCGGCAGTTCCCTGAGAGCGAACAATTTGCGGCCGATCGAGGTCATTACCGAGTCTTTTCCGCTGGTTATCGGGAACCGCCAAGCGATGGCGGACGAGTGGAAACGCAGCAAACTGGAGCGCCTTGTTCTTCTGCTACAAGGCGCCCTGAATGCCCGCAATAAAGTCGGGCTCAAGATGAACCTGGACGAAACCAAGCTGGCTGGCTTACTGAACCGGCTTCCCTCCCTCAGAAATCCGACCATCTCCCCGCTCGCTCAAAAAGGGTGGGTTGCGATCGAAACGATTATCGACGAGAAGATCGTCCGCGAGATTCTGCCGGAGCTCAAAGCGCTGGGAGCGGAAGGCATCATCGAGTATCCATTGAATAAAGTAGTTTATTAACTATCGATTCGACTCCCGGCGACGGGTCCGGGCAAATCCTCACCCGCCAAATGCCAGAACGTAAATATGGGTTCACTGAAAAAAAGACGAAAAGCGAAAATTGCCAAACACAAGCGCCGGAAACGGATGAAGGAAAACCGGCACAAGAAGCGCTTGCGTTACAAGTCTTGACGGATCTGGCCAGAGTCCCACAACCGCCCCTCAGTAATCGGTAATCGGTAATCGGTCATTGATCATCGTTCATCGGTCATCGGAAGTGCTGCGCCTGACTTGCGAGCCCCAGCACTCCCCATTAAGTTGAGTTGATGACGACTCGCGGGGCGGGACGATGCCGAGTAACCTCTCGCCTTTGGCGATGGTGGATCTGGGCATTTTATGTCTCAGGCCTCGTCGCTGCTAGCGTCACCGCGGCACCCAGTCCGGCCGCTTCGAGCTCGCCCAAGAATGCGAAGACTGAGCTCCGCTACCTTAGCGCGGACCAATTGTTGGACGCTGACACTCATCCGGGTACCCCGGACCAGGCGCTATCCAAACTGGGGGAAGCGAAAGCGGAAGCCGAAGCGGATTATATCCGGGGAACGATCCTTGAGGATCAAGGAGACGACGGGGGTTCGCTAGATGCGTACACCAAGTGCTTGCAGCTGGACCCGGGCGGGAATCCCGCTCTGGCGCTGCGAGTCGCTGACGAATATGCCAAGCGCGACGACGTCGCCAGCGGGATTTCCATCCTCAAGGATCTGGCCAAGGCCAGACCGCAGGAGCCGGCCGCTTTTCTCAACCTGGCCTACTTCTATCTGCATCAACTCAATAAGCCCGACCTGGCGATTCGCTACGCCGAACAGGCGGTCAAAGCGGCCCCGGAGAATTTCGGTGGGTACCAGACTCTTTTTGAAATCTACGAAATGCAGAAACGCAAGCCGGAGGCCGAACAGATCTTGCAGCAGGCCAATGAGGTCGCGACCAAGGATCCAAACTATTGGCTGAATCTGGCTGGCCTTTTCGCTAAGCTCTACGGATCCAGGGCGGGTGAGTTCCCAGCGAACCGCGCGAGCGCGGTCGAAACACCGCTCCGAAAAGCAGTTGTACTAGCGGGTAATGACGGCAGCATTTACTCGCGGGCGGCGGATACCTTTGTCCAGATCAACGAATTCGCCGAGGCAATCCCCCTCTATCTCAAGTCCCTGGATCTCAATAAGGCGGGCGCCGACGATCGGTATAAGCTAGCGCAAAGCTTTCTGAAAGCTGGACGGCGCGACGACGCGATCCGGACCCTTGAAGAAACGCTGAAAGTCAGCCCGCTCCGATTTGAGGTTTACGAATTTCTGGCCCGGCTTTACGAGGACAGCGGAAACGCTGAGCGCGCTTTATCGAACTATCAGCAAGCGCTGCTGCTGGCTCCGAATCAGCCAGAGAACTATTTGCATACCGCAGAGGCGCAGCTGCAGCTCAAAAGGTACGACGACGCGATTCGGACCTTGGAGGACGCTCGGCGGCGTTTCCCGATCCCGCAGATCACCTACAGCCTGGCGATTGCGCTGAGTTCCGCCAAGCGGCACAACGAGGCGCTGCCGATCTATGAATCGGCTTTGCAGGAAGCGAAGTCTAACGAGGAAGACTTGCTGGACGGCAGCTTTTACTTCAACTACGCGGTCTCTGCGGAACAGGCCGGGTTCATCGATAAGGCGGCTGGGTTGTTGAAAGAATCAATCGAACAGGACCCAAGCAAGGCCGCGCAGGCGTACAATTATCTCGGATTTATGTGGGTTGACCGAAACATGAATCTCGACGAGGCCGGCTCGATGATCCGGCGAGCCCTTGAGTTGGAGCCGGATAACGGTGCCTTTCTCGACAGCCTCGGCTGGTTCTACTATCGCAAAGCGGAGTTCGGCAAGGCGCTTACCGAGTTGCTGCACGCCGTCGCGGTATTGAAGCCGGCCGACCCCGTTGTTTTTGAACACCTGGGAGATACTTACCGCGCCTTGGGTAATTCCACGCAGGCGCTCATCTATTGGCAGAAGGCGGCTAAACTCGATCCGCACAATCAGGAATTACTGACCAAGATTGACCAATCGAAGGCGCGGCTGACCGCCATGCCGGCGCCTTCGCCGACGCCGAACAAGTGAGTTGCGGGTCCCGGGTCCCGAGTAGCGAGTCCCGGGTCCCGAGCAAAGCCCCAAGTGGCGAATCCTCGCGTGGCGAGGCGAAGATCCTTGATCCCGCGCTCGAAACCTTCGGCAAAATTGGACAAAACGGAGATCGATGCTCACCTCATCTGGCGGACAGCATCCACATCCGTTGCAATCCGAGTCTTGAGGACAAGTGTCCCAAACAGCCTCGACTTTTTGAAGGCCTCGAAATCTGAGAACCCGTTAATAGTTGCCATATTCGCCATGTTTGCTGTTTCGGTATGATAACGCAATATCACTGAGTTACTATATTGCGCGCATTTGGTGGCTGACGATCGTTACGCGCTACTCGGGACGCGCTACTCGGGACGCGCTACTCGGGACGCGCTACTCGGGACGCGCTACCCGCAACTAGCTACGCCGGTTGGAGACTGCGATTGGAGCGCGCCAGATAAGGTTCAACTCGAGCGAATACTTTCGGTGAAACGGTTGCGACCACATTCACGCGGTCATCTTGATAGTTGATCCGCAATACTCGGCCGGCGCGATGGAGCAGGGAAAGCAAATCGCTTCTTTCCAGCGGCAGCGCGAGTTCGACTCTCGTCAACCGGTCAGACAACATATCAGCGAGTCGATGGAGCAGGTCGTCTAAACCTTGGCCGGTTTCCACCGAAACGAAAAGCGCGTCCGGGAAATGCAGGCGCAATCCGTGGATCGCCGCTTCCGAAGATTGGACATCGATTTTGTTGAACACTGTAATGATTCGTTTCTGGTCGGCGCCCAACTCCGCGAGAACCCGCATGGTGGTCGCTTGAAAATCGTAGACATGTGGATGACTCGCGTCGACCACGTGCACGAGAAAATCCGCGAGCACCGCTTCCTCCAGAGTGGCCTTGAAAGCCTCGACCAGACGATGAGGTAGATTGCGCACAAAGCCGACTGTGTCGGTCAAAAGCAGATCCTGGCCGGAAGGCAGGGCAACTTTGCGGGTTGTGGGATCCAGCGTCGCAAACGGTTTGTTTTCGACGAGGACTTTTGCACCGGTTAAACGTCGCAGAAGTGATGACTTCCCGGCATTAGTGTATCCGACAATGGCCGCATGCGGCAGAGGCAGCCGCTCCCGCTGTTTACGCTGGGTCGCTCTGCGCGAGCGCACGCGTTCCAGCTCCAGCTTCACGCGATCGATCTGCCGCCGTACCAGCCTTCGATCCGTCTCCAGCTGCGTCTCGCCCTCTCCCTTTGCGCCAAAGCCGCCACCCTGCCGGCTTAAGTGTCCCCAGGCCCGCGTCAAACGAGAAAGCGAATATTCCAAACGGGCCAAATCCACTTGCAAACGGGCCTCACGCGTCCGAGCGCGCTGCGCGAAGATATCCAGGATCACCTCTTGCCGATCGATGACTGGCAGACTGGATTTCGCCTCCCAATTTCGTTGTTGCCCAGGCGAGAGATCGTTGTCGAATACGATCAGTTGCGCGCCGCCCGCCCAGGCGCGCTCACAGATTTCTTCCGCTTTCCCCAGCCCAACAAACAGACGCGGTGAAGGCTCATTAATCCGAACACAGAGCCTGTCTGTTACAGAAATTCCGAGCGTTTCGACCAATACCCCGAGTTCTTCTAAGAGATTTGTCGCGTCGTTGCGACCGCCCGGCTCACGGTAGACTCCAACAATGACCGCTTTTTTGATCGTTGTAGCTTGCTCAGTATCTTCAGCCATCAATTGTGAAAAAATTCCCTAATCGTTTCGCTGATCAGCTCAAGTTCGTTCTTCGTCAGTTCAGGAAAAATCGGTAAAGCGAGACATTCCTTGGCCGCTCTTTCAGCGACCGGCAAATCGACTGGCCCGCGCAACAGTTCACTGAAGCAGGGCTGCTGATGGAGACACCAGGGATAGTAAATCTCAGTGCCAATACCGTGCCGCCCCAAAAACTCACGGAGCACGTCTCGGGATTCGCACCGCACAACAAACTGATGATAGGTATGTCCACGCGAACCGCACTGGTCGAGGTAGGGTTCAGCCGGCAAAGTCAAGCCGGGCAACTCCTGCAGACGTATTTTCAGAAACTGAGCGTTCTCCCAGCGTTTTCTCGACCAGGCAACAAGGAATGGCAGCTTATGGAGCAGCACAACCGCTTGAAGTTCATCCAATCGGAAATTACCTCCAATCACCGCATGGTGATAGCGCGGTTCCATGCCGTGATTTCGGAGAACCCGAATTTTTTGGGCCAGCTCCTCGTCTCGGCAGAGAGCCATCCCGGCATCGCCGAAGGCGCCGAGATTCTTGGTCGGATAAAAGCTATAAAAACCGGCCTCTCCCATCGTGCCGGCATACTGATTTCCGGGATATTCCGCGCCGATCGCTTGAGCGGCGTCTTCGATTAAGGTTAATTCGTAATCGCGACAGATTTCCCGGATCGCCTGCATCTCGCAGCACAAACCAAAAAGGTGCACTGGAACCACTGCTCGAACGGCCAGTCCTTCGCGGGTAACCAAGGCGCCGCGCGCAGTCCGTACACACGTGCATTCCAGGAGCTCGCGGAGTTTGACCGGATCCATGGTGTAAGTGTGCGGCTCGACATCGACAAACAGTGGCCTGGCCCCCAGGCGCACAATCGTGCTGGCCGTCGAAAAAAACGCAAAAGGCGTTGTGACGACGGCGTCGCCATGGCCGATTCCAAGCGCCATCATGATCGCCATTTGCGCATCAGTCCCGGACGACGTCCCGACCGCGAAACCACCGAACTTCTGCTCGACGGCCCTCTCCAGGGTCTTTCCCTGCTCGCCCAGAATGAATGACTGCCGGTCGCAGACCCTCGCCAGGTCAGCAAGAATTTCCTGGCGCAACGGTTGGAATTGCCGCTGCAGATCGAAGAAAGGAACTCTGGTCACGCGTTCGACACTACCTCTGATTTCAAGTTGAACAGCGCAAACGGATCCCGCTCAGCTCTTCCGCGGAAATTCCATCCGTTAACACCTTGATTTTGCGTGACTTTGAAATGCGCCCGAATATTCTACGGCACACATTACGTCTATTTAGGAGAACATCAATCATCTATGATCAAGCGTTTAGTTTTGACCCTGGGATTGGCTGCCGGACTGCCTGTTGCCGCGGTCCTGGCCGCGGATAACTCAGGACCCATCGAGAATACCGGGCGCACTTTGGAGAAAGGGGCAACAAACACCGGGAAAACCATAGAGAAAGGCGCGAAAGCCACCGGCCGCACCATTAAGCACGGAGTCCAGGCCACCGAAAGAACTGTAAAAAAGGAAACGTCAGGCTCCAAACGCAGCTCAAGCAGACGAACACGCCATCACGCAAAGGCGAAGGCTTCACCTTCCCCAAGCCCTGGCGCAAGTCCCGCGCGTACTCCAGAGGCCACACCCAGCCCAGCCGCAACGCCTGTCTCTACTCCTACGCCTGAGCTGAGCACTCCGACTCCGGCCCCACCGGCTCCGGCAACGCCAACTCCGACACCCGGCGGATAGTCACAGAGTCAAACTTGCATTTACGAGAGGATGGCTGGTTCTCAGCCATCCTTTGTGTTTGCGATTCTCCGACAGTTCGCTTCCGACCCGCTCTGGTAGGGCGATCCGCCTTGGCGGTACGAGCGCCAGGCGAGAACTTATTTGACGTGTCCGCCATAGCCTTGGCGAAGGCGGAGCCGTCTTCGACGTGGCAACTCCGACGTCCGGCTCGAATGAAATTCTCGCCCTACCGCGCCGTTCAGCTGACTACCCTTGTTCTACGATTTCGGCACGCAAATCGTAGACCTGCGTACCAGTGACCTGTACCCGGGCAAATTCACCGACGGTTGCCGGCCGCGCTAACAACACTCGGGTGTCCACCTCCGGCGCATCACCTTCCGTTCGAGCAATGAGCGGCTGTTCAACCAGTACCCGCAACTCTGCTCCCACTTTTTCCGCGGCAATCTCTGCCGCGATCTTCTGCTGTAGCAGCATCGCTTCGCGATGACGCCTCCGCCGGATAGCGGGAGCGATCTGCCCGGACATTTTGCCAGCCCGGGATTCTTGTTCCTGGGAATAGGCAAATACTCCCAAACGCTCGAACCGCATCTTTTCGATAAACTCCAGCAAGGCCGTAAAATGTTCTTCGGTTTCGCCTGGGAATCCTACGATGAAGGTGGTCCGCAGTGTGAGATCAGGGATACCTGCCCGAAGCGCCGAAATCAGATCCTGAATGTGTTGCCGGGAAGTTTCGCGTCGCATCGCGGCCAGCATATCCGGATGGATATGCTGAAGCGGCATATCAACGTATGGCACGATCTTCGCGCTTGCCGCGACCGCCCGAATCAGCTCAGCGCTCCAATGCGCCGGATGGGTATACAGGAGACGGACCCAGAAATCGCCTGGGATCTGCTCGATCTCCTCCAGCAGATTTACCAAGGTCGCGCCGCGCGAGGAATCAATAGGCTGCCTCGGGCCAGCTTTATGTTCCCAGAGGTCCATGCCGTAGTAGGTTGTGTCCTGGCTGATCAGATTAAACTCCTTCACGCCCTCCTGAACCAAGTGCCGGATCTCGTTGGTGACCGAGCTCAAAGAGCGGCTACGGTGCCGTCCCCGCATCTGCGGAATAACGCAGAAGCTGCACGGATGGTTACATCCTTCCGCAATTTTTACGTAGGCAAAGTGAGCAGGAGTGAGCCGAAAACGGGGCGTCGTATAGTCCGGGATATAACGCGATTTGGCGGTGACAAGGTTCAACGGCTCTGGTTGTTTCTGTACGGAGCGAACGAGTTGTTCAATAATTGCCCCGGCTTGCTCAACCTGATCCAGACCAAGAAACGCATCCACCTCCGGCAATTCCTGATTGAGCTCCGCACCAAACCGCTGCGCCAAGCAGCCGGTCACCACCAGTTTCTGCTCGGGGCTATTTCGTAAGACGCGGTCTTGGTGCGCCTGCAGAATCGCTTCGATCGACTCTTCCTTGGCCGAGTCGATAAAGGCACAGGTATTCACGATGACAACATCGGCCGACTCCGCGTCGGCGGTCACATCCATCCCTTGGGCTCGGATACTGCCAAGCATCACCTCCGCGTCGACCAGGTTCTTGGCACAGCCTAGGCTCACCAAGCCGACCTTGATCGCTGAGTCAGACGGGCGCGCACCGCTCCCGGACTGCGCCGAAAGCCCTCCGTAATGCCCGTCTGGAGCCGAAGCCCCTGGCACGCTTGCGCGCTCTGCCCGTTGCAATAACGTCGGCGGACTCGCGCACTTCCTAATCTGCTCTTCTTGGTGCAATCCGGCCATAATTCAATCAATGACGACGCCATCGGCAGTCCCGAGAATGACCTGCCCATTACGCCGAACCTCGACCGCGCGTTTGTCTTGCACCTTCAACCAGAACCGTGAGCCCTCAAGGACGATGGGTTGGTTTTTCGGATTGGCAACCCCATCGAAAACTGGCTCTGAACCTTGCTCATCTTTTGTAACGGTGATCCGCGTCGGTTTGAGTGCCCGGACCTCAAGCTTGGCAACCGCCGTCGGAGCGCTCTTCGAGTTCGTCGGAGATGAATTCGCAACAGGCTTAGCCGGAGCAGAATCGCTCTGGACAGGCAGCGCTCGGCGCACGACAATGCCGTCTTCAATGCGTTGCGCGGGCGACGAAACCGGAGTCAACGCCGGACCGCCCGCGTCGGCCAGACCAGGCGTCGCCGTCGGGACGGACAAGGCCCGAGGCGCTTCATCGACGCGGCCAAGCACACCAGGGGACGCGGACCGTAACGTGTTCTGATTCTCCGGGCTTGCGGACGCAGCGCCCTGGTTAGAAGTCTGATCCGGGACGGTCAATACCGCCTGGTCGCTTTTTCGCAGACCAGAAACGTACATCGCGAAATACGAAAAGAGGGGCACCCCCACCAGGAGCAGAAGGACCAAAACCGCAACGAGCAGTGGAGGAACCCGGAAGCCGCGAGGTCTTAGGCCGCGCGGTTCAGAAAGATACTTTGGCCGGGTGGTCGTGAGATACTGATAGTCGCGAAACGATATTGACCGGCTGACCTCGAAGCTTTCCAGCTCCTCTTGAACGTTTAACTCGAGAAATTTGGCGTACTTAGCCAAAAAACTTTTCGCATACGTGAGATTCGGAAAGTCCGCGTACTCGTCGGCTTCTAGGTCGACAAGCCGTTCTGGCCGAATCTTTGTCGCCTCGGCTGCTTGATCGATCGTGATTTGGCGATTCAGCCGCTCCTTCTGAAGTCTCTTTCCAACTGTCTCCACCATGGTTTGCCGCTTGCTCAGGAACAACTATGCACCACAATCCTGCGCTTCGCATTTGGGCAGAAGGCGCTACACCAGCGCGTCGAGGTTTACTAATATCTCGCGCGGTTTCGCACCTTCACCGGGGCCCAAAATGCCCCGGCGTTCGAGGATGTCAACTACGCGCGCAGCTCTGGTGTAACCGAGTCGAAGCCGTCTTTGCAGCATCGAGGTGGAAGCCTTCTTTTCCTGCCGAATAATCTCGAGACACTTCTCCACGAGTTCCTCGTCCTCTTCGCTCACCGCCGCATCGGTAGTCGCGGAGGTCTCGAGCTGGTTCTGAATGGCCGGATCGAAAATCGGCTGGCCCTGGCCGGCCACAAAATCGACTAACTCGCGGATCTCGTCATCAGTGACCAGCACGCCCTGCGAGCGGATCAAACGCGACGTACCGGGCGGTCGATAAAACATGTCACCTTGTCCCAACAACCGTTCAGCGCCGTTTTCGTCCAGAATCACTCTGCTATCGAGCGCCGACGCTACTTGAAAAGCAATCCGCGTAGGAATGTTCGCTTTGATCACACCGGTAATCACATCGGCTCGCGGAGTTTGCGTCGCTACGAGCATGTGAATCCCCGCCGCCCGCGCCATCTGAGTTATCCGCGCGATGGCGCTTTCCACGTCGGCCGGTGCTGTCTGCATCAGATCGGCCAATTCATCGATGATCACTACGATATAGGGCATCTTCGCCGGAATAGGCAGATCGTCCTGGCGCGGCACACGGATCGACTCCGCACCGGCGACGTTCTCAGACTCGGGCGAGAACGCCGCTCTCCCCTGCTGACCCGTCTCGTCGAGCTCTTTTTGCGACTTCGGCTTTGGCCTGGCGTTAAATCCGTTGAAATTGCGGACCCCGGCCTTGGCAAAGATTGCGTACCGATTCTGCATCTCATTGATCACCCAGCGCAAAGCCAGCAAGACCTTTTTCGGGTCGGTGACCACCGGCATGACCAGATGCGGCAGGTTATTGTAGATCTGCATCTCAACCACCTTTGGGTCGATCATGACAAAGCGCAGGTCTTCCGGTGGAAACCGGAACAGGATGCTGGCGATAACCGCGTTGATACAAACGCTTTTGCCGCTGCCGGTGGTTCCCGCCACCAGGCAATGGGGCATCTGTGCCAGGTCGCCTAAAATGATCTGCCCGTAAACATCCTTGCCTAAAACTATGGGGATTCGACTTCGCGTCTGGTTCCATTCGTCGGACTCAAGGATTTCCCGCAGAACCACCTTGACCTTGCGCGAATTAGCGATCTCGATGCCGACCGTATCTTTGCCGGGGATTGGCGCCAGAATATTGATCCGCTCGGCTCGCGTGGCTCTCGCCAGATCTCGTTCCAGACTTGAGATTTTGTCGACCCGCACTCCGCGGGCGGGATACACCTCGTAGCGAGTGATAGTTGGACCTCGCGTGATGTCTCCGGGGCTGGCCTCAATGTTGAATTGCTTCAGCGTATCAATCAGAATGCCTTGCGTCTGCTTCAGCTCATTCGGATCAGCCATTTTTCGCCCTTCCAGATCGAGAGGAGCGAGTAGATCGAGCGTGGGCAGTTGATAGTTCTCGATCAGTGCTTCAGTCAGGTGTCCAAGCTCTTTCTTTTCGCGACTTTCCGACTCTTTTACCCGGTTGGGCAACGAAGCCGAAGCATCGATGATTTTTGGCTCCGGATAATTATTACCCGATTCTCCGGCGTGCTCGCCGGGCGCCACTCCGCGCTTCTGGAGTTCTTTTTCCTGGCGTCGAATTTCTTTTTCGATCCGCTTCTTGTTTGCCTCTAGCCGGCCGCGCTCGTCCACGGCCTCGAGACGCCGCCTCTGGCTCGCCGCCACCATACGCTCGAGTGAATTCCGCAAGAACTCGGCGGTTCGTTTAACCAGATAAACCGGCCGAATGCCGGTCAACCAGATGAGACTCACCAGGTAAACAACAGAAAGGACGATGAGCGAGCCAATCTGGCCAAGCGCATTTTGCAGAAGCACTCCCCCGATCCAGTAACCCACCCAGCCGCCCGGTCCGAGAACATTGAACTCTCGCTTCCAGGAGTGCAAAAACCAGTTCTGAAGATGCGCCGCCGAAGCGCCGCTCACGACGAAAACAAAGACCCAGGGGACACGCCGCGCGACTCGAAAACCGGGAAGAAAAAGCTTCGCCCCGCCAAAACCGAGAAAAATGATCGTAACCAGATATGCAGCAGCGCCCAAAACCAGATACAAAAAACCGGCCAGGATGGCGCCGGTGGGTCCGATGAAATTTTGCGCCGGATTGTTAGGAGGACTGATGTAGCTAAACCAGACCCAGGAAGGCACATCCTTCGGCGTATAAGAAATCAGAGCAAGAAACAGAACTGTTCCAATTCCGATACAAACTAAGCCCAACACTTCGTTCCAAGAGTTCTGTTTTCTCCGCAACGGCATCGCGAGCAGTGTAAACACTCGGTTTCTCGATGCAATCCTGTTTACAGGTTCGCTTGCGGAGTTCAGGGGAGTTCAAGGGGTTCGAGGGGTTGGCGCGCCGGACGAGCTGAAAAGAGAATACGAGCGTGCTCTCTTTGCACTGATGCATGGGTAAAACCGGACTGCGTATCGCAAGGCCCTCCGATCACGGCTTCCCGGGCTGTTAAGCCCCGAGATGCACGTTTCCGTAGCGCCATTTTGGGTTCGCAACTTCCCTGAACTTCCTCGAACTTCCTCGAACTCCTTAAACCCACCATCTTATGCTTGAGCCATGCCTGACTTTTAACCCGATCTATCAATCGCGTGTCTGGGGTGGGCGTGAAATCTCCCGGATCTTTCATCGGGACCTGCCCGGCACCAAGTCGATCGGCGAATCCTGGGAGCTGGTCGACCGTCCAGAGGCTCAGAGCATCGTCAACGCCGGCGCCTTCTGGGGCCGCACGCTTCATGAGCTCTGGGCCAATCATCGCACCGACATCTTCGGCGAAGACCTGCGGGCCGCCCGATTCCCGCTCCTGTTTAAGATCCTGGATGCCGCCGATGTGCTGTCCATCCAGGTTCATCCGCCAATATCTGTCGCCGAGCGACTCAACGGAGAACCGAAAACCGAGATGTGGTACTTTGTGGCCACTCATCCAGGAGCCGCGATTTATGCCGGGCTCCAGCCCGGGATTACGCGAGAAACCTTTCGACAAGCGCTCCAGGAAGGAACGGTGCCGCGCTTGCTGCACCGCCTTGCTACCAACTCAGGACATTACATTCTGATTCCGAGCGGGCGTCTCCATGCCATCGACGCCGGGAACGTCATCTTTGAAATTCAACAGAACAGCGACACCACCTATCGCGTCTTTGACTGGAATCGCACCGGCAGCGATGGCCGGATGCGTGACCTTCATATTGAGGAGTCCCTGCAATCGATTGACTTTAACGATTTCGCACCAACCCTCAGCCCGGTTCGCGAAGAGCTGCTCGTCCAGTGCGAACATTTTCGGGTTGAATGCTGGGATCTCGCAACGAAGCGACCGGCCCAGGACGACCATCGTTTCGCGGTGTTCCAGTGTGTTTGCGGCCGTCTATTATTGGGCGATCGCTCCTTTCAGCCGGGTGATCTGTTCCTCGTTCCGGCGTCCGCGGGGGCGCCGATGCTCGAACCAGTGGAGAACGGCACGCGAGTATTGAAGACCACTCTGGCAGAGACCGGTCTCCTCTAGATCCTTGACACACCCCCTGGCCTGGTTACATGGCGTCGGAGGCTCAGGCAATTGATTCCCAGTCGTCCACCGTTTTTTGCAGACGCGACAGCTTCGAAAGCGGCTCGGATTTAAGTCTATGCACACCTTTCTCCGGGGCAAAGATCCGGATAAAGTATCCCGACCTCGCACTTGCAGTTTTCCTGAAATTCAGCGTTCCTGCTTCATGGAGACGCGCATGATTTCTCAACAAGTCTTTGGACGGACGGGGCACAAAAGCACAAGGACGGTATTTGGGGCGGCGAGTTTGGCGAAGGTCACTCAGGATGAGGCCGACCAGGTGCTGGAGCTGCTCCTGCGTTACGGCGTGAATCATATCGATGTGGCTGCCAGCTATGGGGAGGCTGAGCTTCGCATCGCACCTTGGCTCCGGGCCCATCCTGGGCATTTCTTCGTGGCCACAAAGACGGGCGGCCGTACTTATGATGACGCTAAGAGGGACATCCACCGCTCGCTTGAGCGGATGGGGCTGGAGCGGTTCGATCTAATCCAACTCCATAATCTGGCTGATCCGATCGAATGGGATGTCGCTCTCAGTCCGGGAGGTGCGCTTGAGGCCTGTCTTGAGGCGCGAGAGCAAGGACTTGTGCGCTTCATTGGCGTTACCGGTCACGGCTCACAGATCGCCGCGACCCATGTGCGGAGTCTGGAGCGTTTTGATTTCGATAGTGTCTTGCTCCCGTACAGCTACATCATGATGCAAGATCCGCACTATGCGGCTGAATTTGAACGAGTGCAGGCGGTATGTCGCGAGCGGAAAACCGCGGTGGTAACCATCAAGTCCATTGCGCGCCGGCCGTGGTGGGGCCGCGAACGCACCGCCGCGACCTGGTATGAACCGGTCCAGCAGCAGACTGAGATCGATGCCGCTATCCACTGGGCACTGGCTCGGCCGCAAATCTTTCTGGCGACAGTCGGTGATATCCGGGTTCTTCCAAAGGTGCTCGACGCGGCGAGCCGTTTCACAGTGGCGCCGGATGAGGAAACGATGCGCCGTCAGAAAGACCATCTCGAGATGGTCCCACTGTTTGTTTAAGGACGCCCGCCGCTGCTGAACTCCAAAAAGAATCGCCCCTTCTTAGACCTATAGAACCTACAGGACCTATAGGTCCCGTAGCCTCTGGGACTCCGGAGTATCCCCCGGGATACAGTCCTTCTGGCTCTTCGGGCCTGGAATAAAACGTCGCCGGAAGGGGTCTGTTTCGTTTGGAGGCGTAGGCCAATTATGTCGATGTTTGGTACTTTTTCTGTCGCGGCGCTGGCGGCTCTTTTACCGATTTCAGCGCAAGTAGCCACCGGTCACACTATGGGAGGCGGTCCTGGAGCAAACACCGGATTCTCAATGGCTCACGGATCTTTTCATCAAGCGCCATTTCATGACCATCGCTCTTTTGATCATCACCGTTTCTTTTTTCGGCATCGTCGCCCAATCTTCGTCGATTTCGACTTTGTCGCTTTTGGTCTGCCTTGGTGGTACCCGGAGTATTATTATTATGGATACCCAGCCGACTATGGATACGCCGACTCCGACTCTGGACCGGACCCGGACTACCATTATTGGAACGATCTGGCCGTATCGGTCCAAACGGCACTCGTTCGCCGTGGATACTATCGTGGCCCGATCAGCGGAGTTGTGAGCCCGAGTGGCCGCGAAGCAATCCGCGCATTTCAAGCAGCGGAGGGACTGCCGGTCACCGGAGTGATTGACCCCAAGCTGTTGAATGCTCTCGGCATCCCTTACCGGAGATCTCAAGGCTAATCGCGAGCAATGCGCCGGTTTGCTTTCGTAAGTACGTTCTACGGGAGGAAACCGGGATCCCTTCGGCCCTCCGGAGACCGGATACAATTGATGAGCAATACCGGCACGCCGTTGGTGTAATGCCGATCGCGGCCGGCCGGAGATAATGTTGGATTCTCCCCGATGATCGTCAGTCGGGGAGGTGAGATTGGCGGCTGGAACACGGTTATTTCCTCTTCCGGCCCCGCTTGCGCTGAGATACCCGAACCCAATAGCGCGAGTATTAGGTTCAACGGCCACAAAGCTCCGTTTTGAACGCTGTTCCGCAAAAAAGTCCTTTTGTCGAAAATCAAGCGCGGGCCCGATGTTCGGCTAAAGCCGCTTCCCGAGACCGTTCCCAGAGCCGGAAACCACCGCGCATGGCGCTGGCGTTATTTCCCGGGCGGCAACCGGGCGGAAGTTCCTTTAGTTCCTTCACGTTGCCGCCGCCCAGCACGACTTCGTCCGCCTGGAGCGCAACCGTCAACCGAGCGACGACATCTGCCACATAGGTGCGCCACTGTTTTTTCCCCCAACGCTCCAGACCGCGCAGTCCGACAAAATCTTCGAAAGTGCCGTTGCGATAGGGAAGATGAGCCAGTTCCAAGGGCGCAACGATGCCGTCAATAACCAGAGCAGCCCCTAAACCGGTACCTAAACCGAGGAACAACATTTTGCCGCTCTTGTAGCTACCCAGGGCCTGCATAGCTGCGTCATTGATCACCTTCGTCGGGTACCCAAACGCGGCTTCGAAGTCGAACCCAACCCAGCCCTTTCCCAGGTTGTGAGGCTCGGCCACGATCCGCCCGCGCACCACCGGAGACGGAAACCCGATCGAGATCGCATCGTACCTCCAATCCGCGACGAGTTTTCGCACGCCGGGCACCATTTGCTCCGGCGTCATGTTCGGTCCGGAGGGAAACTTGCGCCGGTTTTCCTCGCCGGTCGCCAAGACCTTGACGTTCGTCCCGCCAATATCCAGCACCAGCACAAGTGGATCTCCGGCGGACCCCGAAATGTTCGTCGGGAATGTGGAATCCGTGAACGCTGAAGTGAGTGTACTTTCATCCATTTTCACAAGAGGGGATCCCTTACTATAACGTGCGCAATTGAAATTTGTAGGGCTGACTGAACGCGCGCCCGAACAACTGCTGAAACCTTGGCCAGTATCGTTCATACAGGACCGATCGGACCTGTCTCATTGTCTCGTCGGCCGTAGATTACGCTCGAGCTTTGTGCGATAGCATCTCGGATGATGCCAGCAGACGGAGCACCCGAACAGAAACAAACGATGAGCACGAAAAAAATCGGTTGCAGCGGGTTAACCGTGACCCAAGCCCCATTTGGGGCGATGCCTGACGGTCAAGAAGTGGTACGATATGAGCTGACCAACGTTCGCGGGATGCGCGTTGGCATCCTGACGTACGGAGCGCTGATCCAATCAATCATCCTCCCGGATAAGCACGGTCAGCCGGCGGATGTTGTCCTCGGCTTAGACACTCTGGAAAACTATCTTACCGAGAGCCCTTATTTCGGCGCAACCATTGGGCGTTATGCCAACCGAATCGCCGGAGGAAAGTTTCTTCTGGAGGGTAAAGGGTATCACATCCCGGTCAATAACGGCGCAAACGCACTGCATGGCGGTACGCAGGGCTTCGATAAGAAAGTCTGGTCGGCTAACGCTCTCCGCAGTGACGATTGGGTGGGTACTGAGTTGACTTATTTCTCCCCCAACGATGAAATGGGGTTTCCCGGCAACTTGGCGGTAACCGTGCGATACACGCTGAATAATCACAACGAACTCCAGATTCATTACTTCGCGGTGACCGACCGAACCACCATCATCAACCTGACAAATCACAGCTACTTCAACTTGGCCGGCGCGGGAAACGGGACAGTGCTGGAACAGTTGGTCACGATCAACGCGGATCGCTTCACCCCGATCGACCAGGACTTGATCCCAACCGGAGAGTTGGCGAATGTTCGAGGCACCCCCTTGGACTTCACCAAACCGATGCCCGTCGGAGCCCGCATCCATCAGGATGACCAGCAACTGAAGAATGCCGAGCCCAACCAGGGCGGCTATGATTTTAACTGGGTTTTGAACGAGCCGGGCAATCTGGAAGCGTTAGCCGCCCGGGTCGCCGATCCTGAATCGGGCCTGACACTCGAATTCTACACAACTGAGCCCGGCGTTCAGATCTACACCGGAAATCTTTTGGACGGCACGATCAGAAGGAGAGATGGCCGGATCTACGAACACTGGGGCGCCTTCACGCTCGAAGCACAGCATTATCCGGACTCGCCCAATCAACCAAGGTTTCCGAGCACCGAGCTGAAACCCGGCGAGAAATATACCCAAAAAACTATCTTTAAATTTTTTCCATAGATGGCAAACGACCCAACACAGATAATGCCAGCAAAGGAGTCGCCCCGGCGCCCTCAGGGCCCCGGTGCAGCGCAACAAATTGGCCGAGCCATCCTTCACTCGCGCGAGGCCAGCATCGTCATCGCCGGCATCATACTGGCGATCTATTTCCAGAGCACTGCTCCGGCGTTTCTTTCTCCCGGAAATATTGCCAACCTCGCGGAGTACGCCGCAACGACGGCGATTATTGCCGCGGGCGAAGTCATGGTGCTGATCTGCGGTGAGGTTGACCTCTCTGTCGGTCAGGTCTATGCGCTCTCGCCTTTCGTGATGTTTTTTGCGCAGCAGGCGGGCCTGCCAGTTCCCTTGGCCATGCTTTTGGGGCTAGGCGCTGGAGCGGTCGTCGGTTTGCTCAACGGTCTCATTACTGTGGTGTTGGAAATTCCTTCGTTCATTACCACCCTCGGCACTCTTTTTATTATCAACGGTTTTACCTTAACAATTTCGGGAGGGTTTCCGGTTCAACCGAAGGCCAGCCCGTTGATGGTAAATATCTTCGGCGGCAACCCGATTTCACAGGTCTCGTGGGCGATCGCGATTGCTTTGATCTTTCAGTTTGTTTTGAACAAGACCCGCTGGGGTTTGCACACGGTCGCGACCGGCGGAAACCTGACCGGCGCGGCTGAGGTGGGAATTAAGATTCGGTGGATTAAAACAGGCAATTTTATCCTTTGCAGCGTCCTGGGGGGCTTTGCTGGTATCCTCGACGCGTTCCGGATTGGGTCGATTGATCCACTAGCCGGAGGCACGGAGATCATGTTCATGGCGATCGCATCAGCGGTAATCGGAGGGACTCTGCTGAACGGGGGATCGGGAACGATCATCGGCGCGTTTTTCGGAGCGGTGGTGCTCGGCATTTTGAAGGACGGCTTCACCCTTTCCGGGGTCAGCGCTTACACTTTTGACATGATTCTGGGAGGCGCGATTCTCGTGACGATGCTTATCAACGTGCGGTTGAGCCGGTTGCGTGCCGCGGGAGGCCGGCGATGAGTTCTGAAGTATTGCGCGGCGAGCATTTATCGAAGTCGTTCGGGGCAGTTACTGCGCTCCGTGACGTTTCGATTCATCTGGATAAAGGCGAGGTACTTGGACTCGTCGGCGACAATGGCGCCGGGAAGTCAACCCTCATGAAAATCTTGACCGGCTTTCACCCACCGAGCAGCGGGCAGCTGTTCTTTGAAGGAAAACCGGTCGATTTAAAATCGGTCTTGCACGCGCGCGCCCTGGGCATTGAACCGGTGTATCAGGACCTGGCCTTGATCAACGAATTGAATGTCTACCGGAACATGTTTTTGCAGAAGGAAATCATGTACGGAGGATTTCTGCGGATCCTGGATGACCGAGCCATGCGGGAACGCGCTCTACAGCACTTGGACAACATGGGCGTTTATGTGCCGTCGGTCGACGTCGAGATTTCAAAACTGTCGGGCGGCCAACGTCAAGCCATCGCCGTCGCACGCTCCGTCTACTCAAACGCGAAAGTGTTGCTGTTGGATGAGCCAACGGCCGCGATGGGCGTCAAAGAAAGCGCGATTATCCTTGGTCTGATTAAGCGGCTCAAGGAGAGCGCGGAGGTCTCCGTCATCATCGTCGCGCATAATTACGCGCAGATCTTCGATGTGTGCGATCGGATCAACCTGTTACAAAATGGGGAGGTTAGTTTTGATCGACCGACCCGGGAGTCATCGATCGAGGAGCTTACCAATCTGGTGGTCAATGAGTATCGGGCCGCGCGAGAAAACACGGTTCAGACACGAAGAGCTTAAACGATTCGCCGGGCGATGGTTACCAAAGGTCCTGCGGTCTCCTGCAATGAAGGCCTGTTTGCTACCGGGATCGGCTTAGCACGACCAACAAGCATCCGCCAATAATCAGCGTCGCGCCGATAAATCCTACGGCGTTAAGATGCACTTTCCGGAAAAAGACTGCCGTAAACAGGATGATGAACAGTGGGTAACTTATCTCCAGGAGCGAAGCGAGCGTAGCGTTCTTCGCGTTGATGGCATAGGCATTGAAGAGGTAGGCGCCGCTGCCGCATAATAGATAGAGGAACATTAGCCCGCCCACCGGCCAGCTCTGCCAGAGCTGGTTCCAGTTCTGGCTCGGGTAAAGAATGAACATCAAACCAGCGACTAACAGTCCGTTGGCAAAACTTAGAAAGCAAAAAGCAGCCGCGAAATCTACCCGACGAAACAGCGTTTCCAGCAAGACATACTGCAGACCCCAACAGACCGCGGATAAGAGCGCATAAACCCACCAAGTTATCATGGAACAGCTTGTAGCACCCGACGAGCGAATCGAAAACCCGAATCCCGGGCGACCAAGTCCCGAGTGGCGAGTCCCGAGTCCCGCGGTAGAAACGCCTCGTGCCGGTCGGGACGGTACTTAGTTAGCGCGGACAGTCTCGGGCCTGTCGGACTTTGGAAATCTGTAAGTACGCCATCAAGCGATTGGTCGCGCGAGGGCTAGAGATCGTCTCAGAATGCCGGACTGTCCTGCGCCGGTAGGGCGAAAATTTAGAGAATGTCTCGCAACATCCCAAAATCGGTAGGGCGAGAATTCATCTGAGCTTCGGCGAAGACTCGTTCAAGCCGGGCGCTGCGGCAGGTCACACTGAACACGGCTCAAACAAGTTCTCGCTAAGGCTCGAATAAATTTTCGCCCTACCGCCACAGGACCAAAGACGCCTTGGACATCCCTCGAACTCTTCCGAACCATAGCTCGATTGCATGTGCTACAGATTTCCAAAGTCCGACGGGCGCGAGGTTGTCCGGCCTGCGCCGAAGCTTTTTTGCTGGCGAAGCGCGCGCCGTAACCTTGCGGAGGTGGCCTGCTCATCCAGATCGAGACGTGATCCAAAACCAAGGAGGTCAAACGGGAGCTCCTATGGTGTGTCAAACGGCCGAAGAGTGTGTTCAGGCCATGGCGTTAGTTCCTGGGTTGTTGGGCAACATAAGTTGCCACTTTTTTCGGGGTTGGGATCAGCAAGAGAGAACAACTCCCCAGAATGAACTTGTCCGGAGTTGGTCTCGCGAGCTGATTCCAACCCCGAAAAAGGGTGGACCCGCGGTCGCCACCAATTCGACCAGCTGCCAAAGCCTTGCGCCATCAGCGCGAATTGCCTTGGGCCCCCAGGCGCTTGCGCTCCTTCACGAGCTGATCGTGCTGCCGGCTTTGCGCCCGCCGTTGTTCCTGGCTGGGCTTCGGTGGGCACTCGGGCCAGCACCAGGGCGTTTTGATTGCGCCCCAGATAGTTAAAGAGTTTGCCCGCCAGGTTACGTGCAGCAATGGCGTTGGTTTTGCACCTTTTTTTCCGCTGCTCCTCGCTCTGCGGTCCGCAGACATAGCATTGCGCTCCCAGGGCGGTAATTTTGCGATAAAGCCCATAACCCAGCGGACCCGCTTCATAGACTACCGCCACTTCTTGGGCCTGGTGCAACTGTCGCTCCACGTAGAGCAACACCTCGGCTTCGCTGCGCAAAGTGCTCACCGCTCCGATGTGGGCTTGGTCAATTTGCGCGCCGCTTGATTGCTGCGCAGATGCACGTCGATGCCCAAAACAATTCGTTTGGCCTTCGCCGTATATTGTCTCATTTGGTGTCAGGTTGCTGTTGATTCGGCAGCCTGACAACCACCATGGCATCTACCCACCTGGGGTGTTGTGAGACAGCATCTTTATTCGAGCCAATTTGGGAGTGGCGTCCAGGAGAAGGAGCGGTAGGGATGAGCTCCCGCTCGTCCAAATCGAGACGTGATCCAACACGCAAGAGGTGAAGCAGCGTCGGCCAAGGTACGGATGAGGCCGTCCGCGCTACGCGAAAGCGTGCGGCAAGACGTGCGTGCTCCACAACATGCAGGGATGTTGAACGGCTACTTAGGGCTTCGAGCCGTGTTCCTCGACGTGCGCCTTGGCTGCCTCATCAGATTGATGATGGGCGTGAGCCAGATGCCTGTGAGCAGACACCGCGTGATTAGCCTACACCGCGCCAGGCTCACACAGAGTTCCCGAGAAATCCGCCGATCGTTCGCAGAATTTGCTGGTCAATATCATACTGCGTTTCGCCAGCCGCGCGTAACTGCGTTTTCGTAACGAGGAGCGAATGATCACCGCCGGAAACAATGTGCAGTTCGTTGCGAGCCTTCAGCTGTTGACGAACGGTATTCAAAAGGTCGAGCGGACACAGCCGGTCGCGAGTCCCCTGAACGAAAAGAATCGGGGTAGTTAAATCCCGGAGCACTTGATCCCGCAGGCGGCCGCGATCACCTCCGCCACACAGAGGATAACCGAGGCAGATCAGCGCGGCGACTGGCTGGGCAAGCGCCAGATGACAGCCGACCCGTGCGCCCATGCTTTTGCCGATGAGAACCAGTGGACGACTGCCGTTTTGACGGGCAATCTCCAGGGCCTTTGAATGAGCGGCCAGCAGCACGGGCAACGGATCTGGCCGGTTGCGCCTCTCCTGCTGGTAGGGATAATCGAAAAGGTGCACCCACCCAAGTTCGGAAAGATACTTTGCCCATCGCTGCATCCAAGGATGTGAGGATGAAGCGCCCGCGCCGGGCGCAAAAACAAAGGTCATGATCTCACGTTCAGCAACTCTAGGACCGGCGTCCTTGCCGGTCAAAAAAACTGACAAGCTGATAGTCCTGCTCTGAAAATCAGGGCATAGGTCTTTCCTTATTTCAAACGTCGGCTACAATCCCGATCTCGCCGCCATGTTTTCAAGAATACCGTTTCAGCGCGTCAACTGGTTGATTAGTTCTTTTCTGATTGGGACACTTTTCCTCTCTTTGACTGCCGTACCGGCTTATGTCTGGTGGTTCGGGCTCGATACTTTCCAGGTCGTCCTGTTCTGCATCATGTTCGGGCTGGTCGGCTTTTCCATTACACTCGGATATCATCGCCTCTTTTCCCACCTGGCCTTCCAGGGACACTGGATACTTCGCTTGGCTGTCCTGGTTTTCGGCGCGGGAGCTTTCGAGAATTCCGTCCTGCTGTGGGCCAGCGAGCATCGCTCCCACCACAAGCACGTCGACCATGAGGATGATCCCTACTGTATCGCGAAAGGTCTTTTTTTCGCGCACATCGGCTGGCTGCTTTTCAAGCTCGACCCGCCCCCGCCCTTTGACAACGTCGTCGACCTGCAGAGGGATCCGCTCGTCCGCTGGCAGCATAAGAACATCCATTGGCTGGCTGCGGTGGTCGCTTTCGCGTTGCCAACAGCGATCGGTTACGTTTGGGGCGGCTGGAAAGCGGCTCTGGGCGCTTTCCTGATTGCCGGGATCGCTCGTATTGTTGCTCTGCAGCACTGTACGTTTTGCATCAATTCGCTTTGTCACTACATCGGTACGCAACCCTTTTCCTCGAAATGCAGCGCGCGAGATTCCTGGTTAATGGCCATCGTCACGCTCGGAGAGGGCTATCACAATTTTCACCACGAGTTTCAACACGATTATCGCAACGGTGTAAAAGCCTGGCATATCGATCCGACCAAATGGCTGATCTGGTCATTGTCGAAGATCGGGCTCGCAAAAAAACTGCGCAGAGCCCCCAAAGAAAAAATCGCATTGGCCGAGCGGACCGAGGCAAAGCGTCGTCGGGACGCTAAACAGCCGTCAACCCGGCGAGGCCGCCAGATAAGGCGCCGACAGATCGTTTTCGACAAAACCTCTTCAGTGTGAGTCCCGGACTCGTTCGCCAAAGGTGGATTCGAACGAGGCCGCGACTTGACCTCACAATCGGACGTTGTCTCCTTCGTCCCAGCTGCGCTCCACGCGGACGCCGTCTGGACGGATCAAGGTGACACGAAGTTTCTTTTCCCGACCCTTGTAGGGATCAAAACCAAAGGTTGCATTCGAGACCTCAAAGCGAACGCCATTAAGAGCAAATCTCCGCACCTGAGCGGTCACATCGATATACCGGCCGCGGGTTCCATAGACCGCGCGCTCGACCCGCGGACCATAGTAGGAGCCTGGCGGTGGGCGATAGTGTTGCGGATAACCGGGATAGTAACCGGGAGGAGGCCCGGGTGGGTAATAGGGTTGGGCAAAAGCCGAGATCACCCCAAAGGTGGACGCCAGGAAGCAACTGAGTACGAAGCACAACCGTTTTGTGATCATAACTCTTATTCTGACGAGAATTAGGACCACGCCGATCAAAAAAAACGACCCGACGCAGCGCCAATCGAAACGCCAACCCGGCACCGGTTTTCCAAAGATTGTAGAAAGAATAGTTGGACTAGCGAAGTCTCGCGTCCCAACCTATGTTTGGCCGATTTTTCTCAATCTTCCGAAGAAGAAGCCGAGTTCGTTGGAGAGATTATGACTCAGCCACGCTGATTTTCATTGATCGGTGCTTTCCTGAAGATGCCATGCCTGAACCAAGCCACCCCGATTTCACCCAAAAGATGGGGACCGCCTCATGGTCGGCGTCAACCGTGGAAACGGCGATCCGCGTGCCCCGCGCAGGCACGTTAGTCGGCGGGCGATACGAGATCCGGGAAAAAATCGATCCCGAGACTTGCCTGGCCAACGATACCAAGAGCGACCGCGTCGTCGCGTTGCGATCGGCGGTTTGGCGAAACCCAGATCTTGCAGGAGTGTGGCGTCGCGAAGTTGATCAGTTAGCCGGCGTGAGAAGCGCGCATCTGCTGAACATCTTTGACCTTTTTTCGCAGGGCGAGATCGACTACGTCGCGAGTGAATGTCCTTGCGGAGTTTCGCTAAGAGATCTCTTGCGCGGCAGGCCCGCACCGGAATTGTCCGAAGTCCTCCGACTCCTCACCCCAGTGGCAGACGCTCTGGATACCGCGGCCAGTTTTGTGCACTTCTGGAGTTCGCCAAGTTCGCGTGGCCTCTATTGCCAGGTAACGGACCCGCAGACCAACGAATCGCTGGCCCGGCCAATCTCAGAGTGGCCTCCATTCACTGTTAAATTGGATTTGTGGTCGCTTCTCCGGCCGAATCACATGCCATCAATACCGCCGCCCGCCATCGCCTCGTCGGAGCAGAAATCGACACAGGCCGCGCAACAGCTGGCGCTTTTGGCATATGAACTGCTCGGGGGGCGTCGGCGGCCGGACGGCGAACGGCGCAGACGTTACCGGCCGATCGGCGGCTTAAATGACGCAGCTAACTCGATCATCTACAGCGGGCTCCAAGGATGGCCGTTGTTCGAGAGTGCTGCCGGTTTTCTGAAGGATTTTGAACTGGCCAGTCAGCCAGGCGAACGGACCGCGCTCAATGGCGCTGCACGCGCTGTTCCCGAACCGGACTTTTTCCTTACCGAAGATCGGCGGCCCGGATCTCTGCTTCGGGGTCTCTGGCCTTGGCTCGCCGGCATCGTTGTTGCGCTGCTAGTCGGAGCAGGATTCCTCCTTTTACCGCTCCGTCGTGAGGTCGCACCGATCAAAGTGCCGATCGCTTCGAAGCAAGCTTCTATCTTGAGCTTGCGTTCGGAACCAGCCGGCGCGGTCGTCAACCTCGACGGAACTGAGATCGGGAAAACCCCGGTGGTGACCCACGCTCTGAGTCCTGGGTCTCACTTGCTGACGGTTGAATTTCCCGGCTTCCTGAGCCGGCAGATTCAGCTGGATCTCGCCGCCGGGCAAACCGAGGATCTTGGCACCGTCGTCCTGCAGCGACCCTCGGGCGAGCTATCGGTAGACACTGATCCAGCGGGGACACCCTTTGAAGTGATCGGGCCGCGGGAGCAGCATATCACGGGACTGACCCCGGTCACCCTCCGCGAACTTGAGCCCGGTTCCTATGCGGTGCATCTTCGACCGAACGGACAGCCAGAGTACTCCGAAAACGTTGAAGTGGACGGCGCGCAGCCTGTGCGGTTCAGCCATGATTTTCCATCGGTTGCCAGCCCAATTCCCAGCTTGGCATTGAGCTCTAGTACACCGGTACCAGCTGCAACTCCCGGTCCAGAAGGAAAGGAAACGGCAGAACGCCCGAAGGAATTAAATCACGGAAGGCCGCATCCGGCGCACCATGCAGCTCCGCTCTCCAGGGAAACCGCTTTTCGGCAGTTCAATGCCGAATGGGACGCCAAAGAGCAAGCGCTCGATCGACGGATCGCCGCTTTGGATCAGAAGCTTGTTTCCGCAGCGGGTCTCCAGAAGAAGCAAATCGCCACCTACAAGAAATATCTGCAACACCGCAAGAAAACCGTTCAGGATCTGCGTAAGTACCGGGAACTGAGCCTAAAACACAAATACAACGAGCCGGATTCAAGATCGGTCCTTGACGGAATTAAGGGTATCTTTGGATTTTAGTGCGCCGGCCGTCGGATTGTCCCGCATGCTTCAGGCCCGTTCCCGTGTTATGGTGCAACGGTTGCTGAGGGGTACCGACTTGACCTCCTATGAGCAGGTATGTGTATCGATTACTTACGGTGCAGCTCGTTTCCAAGATTATACCGGAGGAATGCGGCGGAGTTCTGATCGCAATCCCGAAGGGTAACCTTGAGCTCGCGCGCGCTCTCCCTGCTCATAAGAGTCTGGATGAGGATGAGCTGTTCAAGAGTCTCTTGACCAGAGCGGATTACCGAACGGTGCATGAGTTGCTCGATGCACCAGAAGACATTGTGCAATACCAATTCAATTTTTTCCGGGAAACAAAAAACCTCCCGGCCCCGCACCGAATATCCGCGGACGGAAAGAAGTTTTGGCGGATAGAGGCCGAGCGGAGTTCGAACGCGCGGGACGATTTCCTGGAAGATCTGGAGACACAACCTCTGCCGCCCCTCGCTCCCGCATAGCCTGTATCGCTCACAAACCATCCATGGATTTGTCAGCGATGCAGGCTACTCGCTGGGCTGCGTCGATTCCAGCCGGTCAAAGCCCTTGACCCGGTAAATGATCATTGAGGCAAGCCAACTCAAAACAAAAACTCCGACGATGACAAAGCCGAGCGTACCAAAATTGTCGTTCATCGATCCGACAAAATCCCATAAGCCGCCGGTCAAATTCAGTCGATCCTTAATGATGCCGAATAGTTCGAGCCCCCCGACGATCAGGGCGACAATCACGGACACGGAGGTAATTGTCAGGTTGTAGTAGAGCTTCCGGACAGGTTTTACAAACGCCCAGCCATAAGCGCCTACCATAAATAGCCGCGGGCACAGGGCTGGTGTCGGACTTTAGTCGACGAGGGGTCGGCCTGACCTGGCATGATCACATTTCGACTACCTTCCCGACCATCACTTCCAACGATTAGAAGAGTCACACTACGGCGGTATTGCCGACC
>CAWEXO010000016.1:0-107081 GCA_963813025.1 uncultured Verrucomicrobiae bacterium
CCTTCTGTAACTGAGATGGTCTGAGTCTGGGCCGCGGGCCGTTCGGCGAATGAGCAAGCGCACGGTACCGAAAGTTTAGTAAATGTGACAAAAAAAAAAAAAAAAAAAATCAGGATTGGCAGGAAAGCGGCCAGCAAGCCAATCAAAGGCAGATAGGAACAAACGTGAAAAACAAAGTTGATACTGGTGAGGTCTGCTAATTGTCCAAGCACAGCCGAACCCACACCGGCCAGACCAAAGGCGAATCCAAAGAATAGCCCGGAGATCAGTCCGACGTTTCCGGGGATCAACTCCTGAGCATACACCAGGATCGTCGAAAAGGCAGACGCAAGGATGACGCCGATAAACACGCTCAGGATCGCCGTCCAGAAGAGGTTGGCATAGGGTAAGGCGAGAGTGAAGGGCGCGACGCCAAGAATTGAAATCCAGATCACGTATTTGCGTCCGAAGCGGTCTCCTACGGGACCCCCGATGATAGTACCGGCCGCCACTGAAGCCAGGAATAAAAAGAGAAGCAGTTGCGCCTGCTGAATGGACAGATGAAACCGTCCAATCAAATAGAAAGTGTAATAGCTGCCCATGCTGGCCAGATAAAAGAATTTCGAAAACATCAAGGCCACCAGGACGGCCAGAGCAGCGGTGATCCGGGATCTTGATAATGTCTGGCGGAAATGCGCGGTCGAGCTCATCGCATTTTTCTTCGTCCGCAAGCGGTGATTTCGATACCACCGACCGACGTTCGCGAGCAGAACGATCGCGGTGAGCGCTACCAGCGAAAACCAGACGATGCTGTGTTGCCCGTGCGGCACTACAATCAGCGCTGCCAAGAGGGGCCCGATGGACTGCCCGGCATTCCCGCCGACCTGAAACACCGATTGAGCTAGCCCATAACGCCCGCCTGATGCCATCCGGGCGACGCGCGAAGCTTCCGGGTGAAAAACCGATGAGCCAATGCCGACCAGGGCCGCCGACAACAGGATCATCGGATAACTGGCTGCGAACGCGAGCATGATCAGACCGACAAGAGAAAAAGCCATCCCGATGGCCAGCGATTGCGGCTGGGGACGGTGATCGGTATACAATCCAATAAACGGCTGAAGGAGTGACGCGGTTAGCTGAAACGTTAAGGTGATCAGTCCGACCTGAGCGAAATTCAGTCGAAAGGACTCCTTCAGGATTGGATAGATTGCGGGGATCATCGACTGGATCGTATCGTTGAGCAGATGAGAGCAGCTAATGGCGATCAGAATTGCCACGACCGTGCTCTCCGCGTTCGATTTCCGCTCAGCGACTAGACTCTCGTTGCAGCTCGGTTGCATTTCGTGGACCCAAAGATTGCGGAAATGACGAATTGTTCAAGTCGTTCCCAGGGAAGATAAAGTTGCCCGGCAGCCTGTCCCCGTCAGGACAGTGGCAAAAGGCGTTTTTGCTTGCGCGTGATCGGATATACTTTAACTAATCCTTCCGGCTTTCTTGTCGCGTGGTGTAACGGTAACACAGCGCCCTTTGGAGGCGTTATTCATGGTTCGAATCCATGCGCGGTAGCCAACCCTTATTCTCCCAGCGAAACCGCTCCCAGAAACGATTGGCGAGAGTGCAAAAACGTTTCCTGAAGGTGTCCCGAAGGAGGGACAAAACTGCCCAAAAAGGCCAATCGGAACGAATCGGCGCTCGCACTATAAGACTTTAAAGAAACTCTGGCGGTGGGCCTATCAGCTCGGGCACGTCGATGCCGAGCCGATGGCGCGGATGCGTCCAATGGATGCGTGGGGAGCAAATGTGGAGTTTCTGAGCGTGCCGCTCTATTCCCGGATCCTCCGGGTCCTCCAGGGGCAGGAAAAGCCCTCCGCAGGAGTTCCGGTCACCCTGGAATATAGGGATTGGCTTCCTTATTTTGTTTTGGGTGGCCTGGCCGGGCTTCGAACGTGCGAAATGGTGCGATCGGCTCCGGACGATCCAGTGTTAACCTGGGAGGATATACTCTGGAAAGAAAAGTTGATTTACGTTCGCCATGAGGTTGCGAAGCAGACCAGTGCCCGCGACCGGAAACGCTACGTGCCGCTCGAGCCGGCAGCGGCCGCAATCCTGCGCCCGTTGGTTGGGACCGGGCCGATTATAACGATATCTGAGAACTATTTTTACATTTGCCGTCGGGAATTGGCCGGTATGAAGATCAAGCTTCCCGATAACTGTTTGCGGAATTCGTATGCAACATACGCGCAAACGTTTCGCTCGCTTGGGGACGTGGCGAAGGCGATGGGCGACCGGGAGGAAACGATCAAGCGCTTTTACGTGCAGACACTGAAGCCAGGCACTGGCCGGAAATGGTTTGATCCACTCGCTCACCGCGGGAATAAAAAACAGGCAAGAAAATAACGGCGCACAGACCACTGCGGGATAGCGTCGATAGAGGAGGGAAAACACTGTTCAATGAGATAAAAAATACCTCAAAAAAGTACCTCAAAGCAGCGGGCTACACTCCGATTGTCATCACCACGATCGACGGTTTTCTAGGGCGATGCCCGACGTTCATCGTTGGAAATCTGATTTTCCCGTCGCTCTCGCTCGGCCCAGCCAAGACCAGCCGCACTGCCTCAGTGATTAAGTGTGGCGAACTGAGAAATAATCGGCTCGAATCGAGAACATCGCTCGTTTCCAAACCACATTAAGCGAGAATAACGTGCCCCTCAGAACCACATTACGTGAGAATGAAACCAGGAAGAGTTTCAAAACCTCGGCCTGATTGTTGCGATTATAGCGCCAAGTTGGTGGCATGATCTCTATTTGCGGGAGTATTTGAGCGCCTATCCTGACGCAAGGCTCTATGGTGCGCCGACGCTCGTAAGGTGGAATCGATCGCTGCCTTTCGCAGAAGTTCTCGGCGACTCAGCACCTTCACTTTGGACAGACGAGATCGATCAAGTTCATATTCAAGGGATCGGCCTCTTTCTGGACGAGATCGTATTCTATCATCGGCGTAGCCGATCGATCATTGTCGCAGACTTTATTATTCAATCTGAGCGAGGAGGATGTTTGGATAACTAGAACAATGGGTTCGCTGGTTATCGGCCCCTTTCGCGGTTGCAGATTCGTGCGTCTTTATCGGCCCGCCGTTACAAATCGTCGGCGCATGCGCACGGCGGTGAAGCGGATACTTGATTGGGACTTCGATCAGATCATCGTTGGACACGGCGCCGTCGTCGAGAACAACGGGAAGGAAAGTCTTTCGCACGGCGTTTCGATGGCTCTTGAGGTGATTGGAGTTAGCTCAAAAAACTGAAATTTATGCATGATATCCTTTGTTTGGTGAGATTGCCCCAAAGGGCTTGACCAAGCTTATTATTTCGATTATTGCAGAAATATAGAGACACGACGAGCGCTCCATGCCTAAAAAACAGAACCTCGAACAGATAACCCGCTATGCCGACATGCTTTCGGCCATGGGAACAGAGCCACGGCTTCGGATCATGCAGCTTCTTCTTTCAGCACATCCTGACGGCTTGGTCGTTGGTGAGATCGGCGATGAACTGGAAATTCCCAGTTCCACCCTTTCGCACCATCTTGAAAAGCTAAAAAACGAGGATCTGGTGAAGGTGCGGCGTGAAGGGACATTCCTCTGGTATTCGGCCAACACGGAAGCGCTCCAAGAACTGCTTGGCTTTTTGTACGCGGAATGCTGCACACGCAACAAGGCCATTGAGCCGCGGAATGATTGTCTCCGTCTGCAAGTAACGAAAGGACTACCCCATGAGCACACCGAATGTTAAGGAAGTTGTCCGGGAGAAGTACGGACAGGCTGCCCTGCGCGTCACATCAGGCGCTGGCAATCCCTGCTGCCGCCACGACCCTTCCGCGCTGGAAGGGTCCTGTGATCCGATAACCTCAAACCTCTACGATGCGGCGCAGGAAGGCGAAGTGCCAGACACGGCCATCAAAGCCTCTCTGGGGTGCGGCAACCCCACTGCCCTTGCCGAATTGAAACCCGGTGAAATCGTGCTCGATCTCGGCTCCGGCGGCGGCATTGATGTGCTGCTTTCCGCTCGCCGCGTCGGCCCGACAGGGAAAGCGTACGGTCTCGACATGACCGACGAGATGCTGGCGCTCGCAGAAGAAAATAAGCGCAAAAGCGGCCTTACCAATGTCGAGTTTCTGAAAGGCGAAATCGAGAACATCCCGCTTCCCGATAATTCGGTGGACGTCATCATCTCGAACTGCGTCATCAACCTTTCTGGCGATAAGGACCGCGTGCTGAAGGAAGCGTTTCGGGTGCTTAAACCGGGCGGTCGCTTTGCCGTCTCCGATGTTGTTGTCCGGGGTAACGTACCTGCCGAAATCAAGAAAAACATGGAGCTTTGGGTGGGCTGCGTTGCCGGCGCCTTGAGCGATTACGAATACGTGGCGAAACTTACCAAAGCCGGTTTTGACAAAATCGATATCGAGCCCACGCGGGTTTACAGCATCGAAGACGCGCGGGCCTTCCTGTCGGGCCGGGGCCTCGACGTCGATGCGCTCGCCAGAGAGGTGGAAGACAAGTTTATCAGCGCCTTTATTCGAGCGAACAAGCCCGCTGAACGGCGTGCTGCGCGCCCGGTTGCTGCTCCTGAAAATGGTTTTCTTTCGATGACTCTTTCGCGCCGCATCGTCGCAGAAGGTTTAGGAACCGCCTTTCTTCTTGCGGCGGTGGTTGGCTCAGGCATCATGGGAGAGAAGTTGGCGGGCGGCAATATCGCCATAGCCCTGCTTGCCAATACACTGGCCACGGGCGCTACGTTGGTAACCCTGATTTTCACCTTCGGGCCAATCTCGGGCGCGCACTTCAACCCTGCGGTAACGCTTGCGGATGCCTCTCAGGGCGGGATTAGCTGGAGCGATGCTCCGGCGTATATCGCCGCCCAGGTGTCAGGTGCATTTATCGGCGTGGCCGCGGCGCATCTAATGTTCGGCCAAGCCCTCTTACAGGTCTCGCATCACGCCCGTGCCGGTGGCGGTCAGCTCTTCAGCGAATTCGTTGCAACGTTCGGGCTGCTTTGTGTCATTTGGGGCTGTGCCCGCCTGCGCTCCGAAGCGGTTCCGGTAGCGGTCGGTCTTTACATAACCGGCGCATACTGGTTTACGGCTTCCACCTCCTTTGCCAATCCCGCAGTAACGCTCGCGCGAGCGTTCACAGACACGTTTGCCGGGATTCGTCCGGCCGATGCGCCGGGCTTTGTAGCAGCGCAGTTCCTAGGCGCTTTCGCCGCGACTGTTCTTTTTCGCTGGCTTGTGCCCTCGCTTCCTTCTGAAGCAAAAGAGGTTGTGTTTCCACATACCCATGCTGGCCGTGAATGATGACTAAAGCTGATGGGGGTTAGACCATGAAGAAACGCGTTTTAATTCTCTGCACGGGAAATTCCGCTCGCAGCCAGATGGCTGAAGGGTTGCTCGGGCATGATGCGGGAGACCGCTTCGAAGTTGAAAGCGCTGGTACACGACCGGGGACGTGTCAGGCCGGAAGCGATTGCCGTTATGAAAGAACTTGGCATTGATATTTCCGGTCACCGCTCGAAGCACGTGGATGAATTCCAAGGCCAATCCTTCGATTACGTGCTCACCGTCTGCGACAACGCAAAGGAAAGCTGCCCCGTGTTTCCCGGTCACTCAAAGCGCATTCACAAGGGCTTTGAAGACCCGGCAGCGTTTCAAGGCAACGGAAGAAGAGCGCCTAGCCCTCTTTCGGCGAGTGCGGGATGAAATTCGGAACTACCTGAAAGCCTTCCCGTCCTGAACAGCATTGGTCGTTCTGTAAAACTGTATCTATTTCCTTACTATGCGGGAAAAGATCAGTAGGTGTAGCGAACTAGAACAGACCAAGTACATCCGGGTTGGATCACATTAATAATAATAACTAAAGAACATCCTGAAGATCAGGCCCGCAAAACTCGCACCAACCACTACGGGTACGATATCCCACTTCCATCGCACCATCCCGATAAATGTGACGGTGCCAACAACGATGGCGAACCAATCGACCATGCCATTACCGGGAAAAATCACGTGCAAGCCGAACCAGACGGCCAGATTGAGCACCACGCCGACCACGGCCGCGGTGACGGCGGATAGGGCCGTGGTGAGTGCTTCATTGCCGCGCAATTTTTCAATGTAAGGGCCGCCAAGAAAGATCCATAGGAAGCAAGGCGTAAAGGTCGTCCAGGTCGTGACCAAGGCGCCCAGCGTGGCAGCAGCGATCGGCGACAATAGCCCGGGGTGATTCCAGCCGCCTAGAAACCCGACAAATTGGGTCACCATAATCAATGGACCGGGAGTCGTTTCCGCCAGCCCAAGCCCGTCCAGCATCTGACCGGCGGAGAGCCAACGATGCGTTTGGACGGCCTGCTGCGCCACGTAGGGCAATACGGCGTAAGCGCCGCCAAAGGTGACCAACGCGGCCTTGCTGAAAAAAATCCCTTCTTGAACCACGGTGTGATTACTCCCAAGCCAAAAGGTCAGCAAAAGGACCGGGGCCGACCATAAGATCACCCAGACAAGCGCAACCCGAAGCGCACGAGGCCAGGACGGCTTCGCATGATCAGGTATCGCCGAAGTATCGTCCAAAACCGATTCGGCGTTAGCCTTCCCATGCCCGCGGATGACCAGAATTTTGTCTTGCTTCCACTTACCTCCAAAGTAGCCGATCGCCGCAGCGCTTGAGATTATCAACGGGAAAGGAACGTGCAGAAAAAAGATCGCCACGAACGCTGCTGCCGAGAGCGTCCACATGACCTCATTCTTGAGCGCCCGGCTCCCGATACGGATCACAGCGGCAGCGACGATCGCGAGCACGGCTGGTTTTAAGCCATAAAAGATCGCTGCGATCCAGGAAATGGTCCCAAACGCCACGTAAATGTAGCTGAGTGCCCAAAGGATAAAGATCGACGGGATGATGAAGAAAGCTCCAGCAACAATGCCGCCCCAAGTCTTGTGCAGAAGCCAGCCAACGTAAGTCGCCAATTGTTGAGCCTCAGGCCCTGGTAAGAGCATGCAGTAGTTCAGCGCGTGAAGGAAGCGCGCCTCACTGATCCATTTCTTCTTCTCCACTAACTCAGCGTGCATGATCGCGATTTGCCCAGTCGGTCCGCCGAAGCTGATAAAGCCTAACTTCAGCCAGAACTGGAATGCTTCGCGGAAGGTGGGATGCCGTAAGCCTTGGGGGCCGCCGTCGAGATCATCCGCAGGGGTAGGTAAGGTTTTCATGACCGTTTGAATTCTGCGTACAAGCCCTCAAAGCACTCGAATCCCTTGGAAAGGATTTCCTGATCGCTCAGGCCCTGCTTGGCCCAGCCTTTGAAGATGCGCTCGACGCCGAACCCTTCGACTCGATGAAACTTGCCATCCTCTAAATCCGCATCGTGGATCAACTCGGCCAATAGGCGCACCGCTCGGTCCCTGATTCCAAATCGGTCGATCAGGGTCTCGAACGTGCAGGAGTCGCCGTGATGGCTAAACTCGACATCTAGCATATCGTAAGGAATGGCCTCTGGTTGCGCTGTTGGTGTATCCGCCAACGCGAACTTGGCCTCTTGATCAATGAACTTTCGGATGAGCCATGCCGAGCCCACGCGATCTATTTCCGGTCGCGGACGGGTCAACCAGAGCTTGCCTTTATAATCAGCGACCTGCAGTCGTTTGGCGGCCACGGATTTTTTTGTGGGCGACTCAAGAGCTGCTGCTTTTTGGAAGAGCATTTGGACGTCTTCACCGCGGGAACATTCAAAATAATCAATTGCTTGAATTTCTTGGAAGCGCCCTTTGAGTTTCTGCAACTGATTAACGAAGGCATCAGGATTCGCCTTGCGAGCTTTCTTATCCTTGATAAGCAGAGCGAGCGTTTCAGCGACCTGATCGTAGTCTTTGCTCCGGGCATCGTTAAAGAGAGAGACTACTGCGGCGTGCGGCATGCCTTCGAGTTCTGCGACTCGAGCCAGAGTCGCCTCGCCCCCCACGTCGACGATCTCCTTGCCCAGCCATTGAAAACGTTCGTAGTGGGTGGGCTCGTCGGGGAGCACATAAGCCGAGGTCTTGAGCTGGATTGCTCCGAATTTCTTGAGTTTACGCCAGACTTTCACGCGCTCGCTCGCCCGCGTACCGGGGAGATTAAACAAAAAGAAAAGCCAAGGACCTGACGCCGTGCTTGACGTGTTCATATCATTACGTTATGATCATAACACATAGTTGAATATCTCTTTAGGAGAGCTCTGATGAAGTGTCAATCTTTTCCATGCGTTGCGGCTGTTTTTGCGCTCACACTCGCTTGGGGACTAACCTCGTTGCACGCAACCGATGAAGCTGCTCTGGATACTGCGAAGATCGAGGCAATTACCGGACTAAAGGGTGTTTCGAATCAAACAGAAGGGACGTTTAAGGTCTCTAAGCCCAGAGACGATGTCTCGGTGACCGTAGAACAGACCCACATGGCTCCCTTCATGGGCCTGACTTCCTGGGCGGCGTTCATGCCTTCCAAAAAGGAGAGCGCCATGGTCATGGGCGACATCGTTCTCTTCGAAGATGAAGTTAATCCGGTTATGAGCGCCGCCCTCAGTGCCGGCTTACAAGTGACCGCCCTTCACAACCATTTCTTCTTCGATAAGCCGAAGGTTTATTTCATGCACATCGGCGGGGAAGGTTCTGTTCCGATGCTCGCGCAAGGCGTTAAAGCGATCTTCGATACAGAAAAACAAATTCGGACTAAAGCGCCGGCTCCGCTTGACTCCTTTGGTTTAGGAGAGCTGTCTGCCAAAAATGCGATCAATGGCAGTGGAATAAGCCAAGTCTTCGGGCTAAAAGGCGATGCTAAGGATGGCATGTACAAAGTAACCATTGGACGTGCGATTCACATGGCTGGCACGCAGAGGGGCAATACCATGGGCATCAACACGTGGGCGGCATTTGCAGGAACCTCGGACGACGCGTTGGTTGTTGGAGACTTTGCAGTTTTGGAAAATGAACTGCAAACGGTTTGAAGACTTTTCGTGGGGCGAACATCAACATTGTCGCAATTCACCAGCACATGACTGGCGAAGACCCGCGGATGATCTTTCTCCACTATTACGGTCGAGGAAAGGCACTCGACTTAGCCCAAGGGGTCAAAGCAGCCATCAATACTCAGACGTTGGCTGCGAACAACTAAAAGAACAGGTTCAGCCTCCGAAGTAGGGAGCTGATCTCCCTCGAAGAAACTATGCGTTGGATTACTCGTGAACGCCCGAAAATAGATCGCGTGGCATGTCCATGGTTCATCGCCCGATTCATCGATACCGAAGCCGAGTTCATTTTTGTCCCGCCGGATGAGGTCATCGAAAAAGCTCAGAAGCTTGATGCGACACCTTACGATGTTCACGGCGTCGAACTCACGCACGACGGAGAATTCTGCAGTTTTGATGCATTTTTGAAGAAGTACAATTTAGACGAACCAGGATCCGATTATTAACGCGCGAGATGACTTTGCTCCTGGCGCTTCTCAGCGCTGCCTTATCCATGGGACAAAATGTCGGGCCGCTACTCTTAGAAAAGGAAATCGTATTGCCAGGTGTAGAAGGGCGGATCGACCATTTCTCGGTGGATGTTCCTGGTCAACGCTTATTCATTGCTGCTCTCGAAAATGGCTCCGTCGAAATCATCGATACACGGCAGGGCGAGCGCACCGCGGAGATCAAAGGACTCGAAGAACCGCAGGGGGTTTATTACAGTTCGAAAACTGGCGGGCTCTATGTTGCCACGGGCGGAGACGGCAAACTTCGTGTCTATGACGGGAAATTGCTGACTGTGAGAGAGACCCTCGGGTTTGGTAGCGATGCCGACAACGTCCGGGATGACGAGCAGACGGGGGACATCTGGGTAGGCTACGGGAACGGCGGAATCGGCATTGTGAACTCGACCGGTCAAAACGCTGGATCAGTCACCCTTGGTACCCATCCCGAATCATTCCAGTTCGAGAAGAATGGAGATCGCGTTTACGTAAATGTCCCGAAACAATTCGGTGTTGCAGTTATTGATCCAAAAAAACGTGCAGCTGTTGCCAAATGGGGACTAGGAGGTTCGTTCGCAAACTATCCAATGGCTTTGGATGACGCCGACAAAAGGCTTTTCGTCGGATGCAGATTACCCGCTCGGCTTGTTGTTCTGGATACAACTTCGGGCCGGATAGTCACCAGTATGCCCACGGTTGGTGACGCTGACGACGTTTTTTATGATTCCGGTCGGCGACTGGTCTACGTCATTGGCGGTGAAGGGGCGGTCGAAGTTCTCCGACAACGTGATCCGGATCATTATGAGCGCGTCGGAAGAATCACAACGGCACCGGGGGCACGCACTGGGTTGTTCGTGCCCGCTTTTAATCGCCTATTTGTAGCTGCGCCTCATCGTGGACCGCACTTAGCCAGAGTCTTAGTTTACGAGGTCAAAGGAGACTAGCCAACCGGACCCCGCCAGTAGTTCAATAAAACGATCGTTTTCCCAACTCTCCGCAGACCACAGTTTTCCCCTCGAAAGCCGGCTTCTAGCGGTCCCAAAATACTCGTGTCGAAAAACAAAGTTCGATTTATCTAAACCGGATGAGTAAAGTGGACTCCTCCGAAGGGCCAAAATGAAGGCTGGCTACGCCCGCGTTAGCACGAAAGATCAAATCGTCGATCTCCAAGTCGACGCCCTCAAAAAAGCTGGTGCACCAAGGTCTATACAGAAATCATGAGCGGCACACGCGCTGAGCGGCCAATCTTGGGCAAGCTATTGGAGAATCTCCGGACAGGAGACGTTCTTGTCGTCTGGAAGCTCGATCGCCTTGGCCGCTCGCTCAAACACCTGATCGAGGTAACATGTCTACCTGGCAGAAGGCCTCTATGGCCAGGTGATCATGGTCTTTCCCGATTTGGATGTTGCAGCGGTGACCGACTCGGTCAATTACAGCGATCGATTCGGGCCGGTAAAGCTCGAATCTCGCGATACGTTCCGATACTGCATTTCCGGGTATTCTTTTCGGGTTATAATCATCCGCTCCAAATAGTTCAATAGCGAGCTGGGATCGCAGTTGAAAAACTTCAGTTCAGCCGTAGGGGTCGCGGCGATTTGACTTATACATGTACAGGGTATATGTATACTGGTATGAACGATCAAGGTCGTGAAAAGGTCCTTGGCCGAGTCAAACGTATCGCTGGTCAAATTGCCGGTGTTCAGCGGATGATTGAGCAAGACCGTTACTGCGTGGATGTACTCAATCAGATTTCTGCCATTCGATCTGCCTTGGACGCGCTGGGCGTGCAGTTGCTAACCAATCATCTAGAAACGTGTGTTGTTGGAATGGACAAAGGCACTGCACATCCGAAGGCTAAACCGATGAAGCCCGAGGCACTCGTCGCTGAGGTTCACAACGTCCTATCGCGGTTCCTGCGTTAACGGAGTTAATCATGAACACCCCGTCAACTATATCTAAAACCAGAGATCCAGTTTGCGGCATGGAAATCCAGGTGGGTTCCGCTGCCGCAACGCGCAACTACGAAGGAGGAACCTTCTGTTTTTGCTCACTAGATTGCGCTCAGACGTTCGACACGGATCCTGCAAGATATGCTCGCCAGACTTTAGAGGAAAACCACTACAGATCTGATTTCGTCTCTAGCGAGCCGGCAGACGGTCCCAAGGGCGGCACAAGGCTCGAACGCAATCCGGCCGACCGGTCGCCAACCAATAGCACGATTTACACTTGCCCGATGCATCCTCAGATCGAGCAGGACCATCCCGGCGATTGCCCAATCTGCGGAATGCCGCTTGAACCTAAGGATGGAGCACCCGAGGAGCACGCAGAGGATCGTGAGGTCAAATCTCTCGCATCAAAATTCTGGCTGGGCGTAATACTTACAGTCCCACTGCTTTTCCTGTCGCTTGGAAACGATGCTCCCGAGTCTAAGCATAGATCATTTGGTGCCAGTCACGGTCAACAAGTGGATTCAGCTTATTCTGGCAACAGTGATCGTATTCTGGTGCGGCGGTATCTTCTTTGTGCGTGCGTGGCGCTCGGTTGTCAATCGGAGCCTCAACATGTTTACCTTGATCGGCGTTGGCGTGGGTGCCGCTTATCTTTACAGCGCAATCGCGACGGCCTTTCCGAGCATTTTCCCGAACTCCTTTAAACATAACGAGGAAATTGACCTTTACTTTGAGGCCGCGGCGGTAGTCACGGTGCTTGTCCTGCTTGGTCAATGGCTCGAGGCTCGGGCGCGCAGCCAGACAGGTAAGGCAATTCAGTCTTTGCTGGGATTGGCCCCAAAGACGGCCCATCGCCTGACAACTGCAGGCGACGAGGAAGAGGTCCCTGTCGATTCTTTGCAGCCGGACGATCTGGTCCGAGTGCGTCCGGGTGAAAAGATTCCCATCGACGGAGCGATTACGGAAGGATCAAGCTCACTCGACGAATCAATGATTACAGGTGAACCGATGCCGGTTGAAAAAGCTACAGGCGACAAGGTGATCGGCGCGACGGTGAACCAAACAGGCAGTTTTGTAATGCGAGCCGAGAAAGTTGGGTCGGAAACCGTGCTATCGCAAATCGTCCACATGGTTGCGGAAGCACAACGCAGCAGGGCCCCATTCAAAAGGTCGCTGATCAAGTCTCTGGATACTTTGTTCCAGCCGTAATCGGTGTGGCACTTTTGACAGCGTTGATCTGGGCTGTTTGGGGTCCTCCTCCCGCGCTTGCGTTTGCGGTGGTGAATGCTGTCGCCGTACTGATCCTCGCCTGTCCATGTGCGCTAGGCCTTGCTACCCCTATGTCAATCATGGTCGGAGTCGGTCGCGGGGCGCAGCTTGGCGTTCTGGTCAAGAATGCTGAGGCTATCGAAACAGCCGAGAAAGTTACCTATCTAATTGTCGACAAGACCGGCACACTGACTGCTGGTAGACCCGAAGTTACCGATCTGGTCGCTTCTGCTGGATTCGAGGAAAGTGAGATGCTTTCTATCGCAGCAGCGGTCGAGTCTCAAAGCGAACATCCCTTGGCCAGAGCCGTAGTTTCGGCGGCGAGCGGAAAAGGCATTCGCCAGAGAAAAGCCGAAGATTTCCTCTCGGTTACCGGAGCCGGCCTGAAAGCAAAGGTCGATGGAAGCAACGTGCTGGTCGGGAAGCAAGCATTTTTGCTCGATAACGGCATTACCATTTCGAGCGAACTGACAGCTCGCGCGGCCCAACTTAGCGCCCAGGCGCGAAGTCTGGTCTGGGTGGCGAGCGATGGCGTTACGGTCGGCCTCATCGGGATAGCTGATCCTATCAAAGAGACTACTCCCAGTGCGATTCAGCCCCTCCATGACATGGGCGTCAAAGTCGTGATGGCGACAGGTGATAATCCACAGACGGCGAAAGCGGTCGCAGAGCGACTGGACATTGATGAGGTTCGAGCCGGCCTAAATCCGCAAGACAAACAACGGCTAGTGAAGGAGTTGAAAGCAAGAGGCGCCAAGGTTGCCATGGCGGGTGACGGAATTAACGATGCTCCGGCACTGGCTGCGGCGGACGTTGGTATCGCAATGGGAACCGGCACTGATGTAGCGATTCAAAGCGCAGGGCTGACGCTGGTGAAGGGTGATTTGAATGGAGTAGCAAAGGCCTTACAGCTGAGCAAATCTGTTATGCGCAATATCCGCCAGAACCTGTTCTTTGCGTTTATCTATAACCTGATCGGCGTCCCAATCGCGGCGGGGATCCTTTATCCGTTCTTGGGCCTTTTGCTGAACCCGATCATTGCGGGCGCTGCGATGAGCTTCAGTTCGCTATCGGTCGTCGGCAATGCCCTACGCCTTCGGTCGGCAGTCAAATAACCGACTGCTTAGCCGGTTGCGCAGTCCGGTCGTAGTGGCGCGGCTTTGCCGCTCTTACGACTTTGTGGAGCAGTGACTAACGGTTGGAACAGCCTTATTCGCTGGGGAGGGCAAACTTAAGGCGGGACCCGCATCACTTAGTCAGTCAATTCGCACTGAGGTAGAAATCTCTGACGCTGACCTGTTTTAGGTTACTATCGCGTTTAACCAAGGGTTTGGATCTCACCAAGAGTTATGAAGGACAATAAATCAGTGCGCAGCTCGGCGGCTCGCATACTAACGCTGGTATTCGATTCCGGACATGGGACTGTGATAACCCACCGAAATTTCGCGGGCCGAAACTAGCTGTCTTAGGCACGACGTAATCTGTCAAACGTGGTTAAGAAAGATTGCCAAACACGGGAAAGTCAGATGAACGTCGCAAGCGAACAGAAAGCCATAAAGAACAAGGTGGGACTGCTACCGCTAGCCGAGCAGCTCCAAAGTGTGTCGAAGGCCTGTAAGGTCAAGTGCTCAATCAGCCCGGCGCGATCGATCGGGACCGCTTCAAGAGCTTCCCGCTGCAAGGATGAAAGAAGTTCACGCAGCGCCATTCGAGAGCCTACCTCTTGCCGGCAGCAGCCGCGCCGCTTGTCCGCGCAAGAAGCCGGGAGATCGCGGGATGAACATTGAAAAGCCGAGCTGCATCCGCCGCGGTCTTCTTACGTTGCGTGACCATCTTCACCAAACCGATGCAAAAGATTTGACCGGGTCGAATCGAGAACGGCGACTACCGATAAATCTCGTGCAGCCAACTCTCCGTGACTCATTGGCCCCAAGTCGCCAATCATGAGCCTATGCGCATTGGCCCCGCCTATGACGAGCCACTCTTTCACCGAGAAAAATTTGAATGCTCGGCAAGCGAAGCAGCATCTACATTCAGTATGCAAAAGTCGCGTCTAATCACAGATAGGAAATCTGTTTTTCGAATGCTCGTCGCCTTTGAACTGATCGTCCTGGCGCCATCGCTATACGCTCAGCAAAATAAGGCTGGGTCCGATTCACCTCAGGCCGCCTGGTCCAATATCCAGCAGCTTGTAAAAGACATGGAAACGGCTGTTCAATCCAAGAACCTACACGGGATCCACGAGCCGAGCATGAAGATAAGGACTCCGATAAAAACGCTGAAGCAACACAGCAGCATGCTAAGCGGAGACAAAGGTCAAAAGATCGTCGCAGCTTTGAAGCAATTAGACACTTCAGTTACAGACCTGCATAGCGCGTCCGATGAAGGCAGCCAGGCAGACGCCGAAACTGCCCTTAAAGCCGTCGAAAGCGCTCTTGACCAGCTGAAGGCCCAAGACCCTGAAACAGCTTTCAAAAGTATGCATTGATGCTAACCTGCGTCGATTGCTGGCCTCGCTTGAGAACCAAATCCGGATGGCCGGACTTTTTCATTGAGAAAAAAGTCTTTATCGGCGAAGAATGGAGGGTCGGTCTATGACCTGGTTGGGAAAAGCAGGATGTTTTAGCGCGACAGTCGCTGTGGTGACTGTTCTCGCGTGGTTTACCGGTACGAATCATTGCTTATTGGGCCTCATGGAACGGCCTCAGAACGCGGGTTGTCTGGTGTCACATTGCCCAGAACACGCCAAAAAATCTGGTGATGCCGGCCATAGTCCGTCGGGGATGTTGGCTTGTTGTCAAGGACTCCAAAGCGCCAATTTCGAAGTGGCGAAAGCAAAGATCGCTTTTAGTCCTGTCTTGGTTGCGATTCAGCTCTTCGCTGTCAGACATTTATTTTTGCCAGAAGCTCCCAAAAGCATTCTGCTGAATATGGAGTACGACACCGGACCTCCGGCGTCTAGCTCCTTTGTCGCAACTGTTCTAAAGCGTTCTTTGCGTGAGAATGCACCTCCGCTCGTCTCTTAGAGACGGCTAGCCCCGAACCCCAAAATCCTGCGGGGACGGCTTTCGGGGATGCTCACCGCCGTCCGCCCAGGCACACCTAGACTGGGCTCCGAGTTGTCCACGCTCGAGTTCTGTTCCGCGACCCGGCTGCTGCACAATTCTTCAAAGCAAGTGATCCAGAAACTTCGATTTTCACGATGACCGAATCAGAACTTCTCAAGAAACCCGAATACATCCACGTCGTACTGAATCACTTGCCAATTTACGACACGATATTGGCAGCCTTGGCCCTGGCTATCTCATTAATCTTACGAAGCCGAGCTGCACAGATTACGGCCCTTATCCTCACGCTCATCGCTGGGGCTTCAGCGTACCCGGTCTTTGTGACCGGCCAGAGGGCGTACAAAACAATCCGCAACCAGAGCGACGATGCCGGGGCCGATTGGCTCGATGAGCACATGGATCGAGCTGAAAAGACAATTGGCGCTTTCTATTTTTTGGCGGCACTCGGTGTAGCCGGTCTACTCCTGCCGATAAAATGGCCGAAATCTGCTTTTCCATTAGCGGTCTTGACTCTGGTAACAGCAATTCTCTGTTCCGGGATCGCGGTCTATATCGCCCAGCCAGGCGGTCGAGTACGGCATCCAGAATTTCGGCCGAATGAAACCCCAAGTCCGGCTTCTGAAACCGATCACCACGACAAATAATGAATCGATATTCCATACCGATAGTCGCTTTGGGCCTCTTAGCAGGCTGTGCAACGGCTCCTCCACCTGCCGCTGAGAGCTGATAACCCGGCAAATCCATCGGCGCCGGAAGCTACTATACGGCCGCTTCGTAACGCCCTGGGTGTCGACGATCTTACAAAGAAAAGTCGCCAGATCCTCGCGCAAGCTGCCAAACAGCAGCAGCAATGGGACCAGAGCGGTCCGGTTTCCGGCGATCAGCAGGGCCAGCAAATGCAGAATATGCCCGGCATGCAAATGCCCCAGCAGCAGGCGTCGCCGACTCCGACGCCGCAACCGCACCAAATGGATCAAATGCCTGGCATGAAGATGCCCCAGGAACAATCCCAACCATCACCAACTCCCAATAATTAATAGCACATGACGATTACAAGGTTTGTGGCCTGTTCATCAATTTTGGCGGCGACATTGCCGGCCGGTTCTGCCCGCGAGAAAGAGGAGGCGTTCCAAGGTGTCCAGCAATCGGTTCAGGAACGCAGCGGAAAAACTGTTCGTTGGGAAGAGGATCAGGCGGCACATGAGCAAGCTCTGCAAGAGGTGCGCCAGCTTCTTCGCAAGCCTTTGACAGTCGACACCGCCGTTCAGATTGCGCTGTTAAACAATCGATCGCTGCAGGCGACTTTCGAGGAAATTGGCCTTTCGACCGCTGACCTTATAGAAGCCGCTACAATCCCCAATCCGAGGTTCGATTTAGCGATAAGATTTCCGGACAAGCCGCCCTCCGGTACCTACATCGACTATGGTGCGGCCATCGACTTTTTAAGCATCATCATGATTCCGCTGAAAAAGCGGGTCGCAAAAGATCAGCTGGAAGCTGCGGCTCTTCGTGTAGCCGATGCAACTCTCGAACTGGTTTTGCAGGTCAAAAGCGCCTTCTATTCTCTGCAAGCGTCTCAGCAGCTCCTGACGCGGTTTAAGTTGGTAGTAGATACTAACGCCGCTTCGCTGGATCTCGCCCAGCGACAGCACGAAGCTGGGAATATCACAGACTTGGCGCTGGCTCGGCAGCAAGCAAGCTACAGCCGTTCCCGGCTGGATGGTGCCTCAACGGAGGCCGAAATCCGGCGAAATCGTGAGAAATTCAATCGCCTGCTCGGATTGTGGGGCGCGGATACTGACTGGCAAATCGCCGGTGAACTGCGCGAGGTGCCGAGTTCAGACGTTCCCATGAGAGCGCTCGAACGCTTGGCAATATCCCAACGGTTGGACTTACAGGCAGACTACCTCCAGGTCACAAGCCAGGTGAAGAATCTTGGACTGACTAAAAGCTTTCGACTCCTGGGCGCGTTGGATTTCGGGGTCAATAGCGAACGGGAAACAGATTCGCAAACAAGGACTGGTCCGACATTCGCAATCGAGTTGCCGATTTTCAATCAAGGGCAGGCGCGGATCGCCAGGGGTGAAGCGGCTTTACGGCAGGTACAGGATAAGTTTGAAGCATTGGCAGTTGACGTTCGCTCTCAGATAAGAGAGCTGCGGGACGAGCTCACGAGCAAAAGGGAGATCGCTCTTTTCTATCAAGACGAGCTTTTGCCCGGCCAGCGTCGAATCCTCAACGAGAGTCTCATTCAATATAACGCAATGGAGATTGGGAATTTTGAGCTCTTTAGCACAAAAGCCGAAGAAGCGCGTACCGAGCGCGAATACCTCGATGCCGTCAGAGATTACTGGATTACACGAGCGGAACTCGAACGAGCTGTCGGCGGCAATTTGAGTCCGCGCCAGCTGGCAGACGGCAAATCCCAACCTGTTTTAAATCCAAAGGCTGCCAAGGCAGCCAAAAATAATTAACCAATAAGGAAAAAGTTATGATCACTCGCCGCAAGTTCTTCTCTGACGCAGTTGTTACTGCAGGCGCTGCTGCGCTCGGCGCTACTACCCGTTCAGTACAAGGAGCGGAGCCTGCTAGACAACCGCTCGAAAATCCTGAGAAAATCAAGGGAAACGCTCAATCTGATCAGCAGGACTATCCTCCGGGTGAACCCGGCAAAGATTATACTCCAGTCATCACACCGAACGGGTCTACGCTGCCCTTATAAAATGGTGGGAGGCATCAAAGTATTCCATCTAATCGCTGAAGAAGTTGATCACGAATTCGCGCCAGGACTTCGCGCTCATTGCTGGGGTTTCAATGGCCAGGTTCATGGCCCAACCATTGAGGCTGTGGAGGGGGATCGGGTGCGCATTTACGTGACGAACAAGCTTCCGGAAAATACCAGTATTCACTGGCACGGTGTGCTTGTGCCATCGGGTATGGATGGAGTGGCGGGGACTTAGTCAGAAGACTATCGAGCTTGGCGAGACCTACAAATACGAGTTTCAGCTCAGGCAGCACGGAACATACATGTACCACTCTCATTCCGACGATATGGTCCAGATAGCACTTGGGATGATGGGGATGTTTATCATTCATCCGCGAACCCCAACCGGTCCGAAGGCGGACCGAGACTTCGTTCTCATGTCAAGCGAGTGGAGGATCGACGTGGGCTCAATGCGGCCCGTTCCGACTGAAATGACCGACTTCAATGTCCTCACGTTTAATGGTCGGGCGTTTCCGGGTACTGCCCCGTTAGTGGCAAAATACGGTGATCGGGTCAGAATCCGGTTCGGGAATTTAAGCCCCATGGAACATCATCCGATCCATCTTCATGGGTTCTACTGGAAGATCACTGAAATGGACGGTTTACAAATCCCAGAGTCAGCGCAGCAGCCCGGGAACACGGTCCTGGTCGCCGTCGGCCAAACCCGGACCGTGGAATTTATTGCGGACAATCCCGGCGATTGGGCGATGCACTGCCATATGACCCACCACACAATGAACCAAATGGGGCATAACGCACCAAATCTCATCGGGGTACGCCCAGGCAAGCTCGACAAAAGAGTAAGCAAATTACTCCCCGGTTATATGGCAATGGGCGAGAGCGGCATGGCTGGTATGGGCGAAATGGGCATGCCGGTCCCACGCAACAGTATTCCGATGGTCGGCGCGCCAGGTAAGCACGACTACATCGATATGGGTGGGATGTTCACCATCGTGAAGGTCCGTGAAAACCTGACGAGTTATGATGACCCTGGCTGGTACGAGAATCCGCCAGGGACGTTGGCAAGCTTGGCCAGCAATGATGAGCTGCAGCGTGACTTAGGTAAAATTCCCGAAGCCGAACCAATGGATAACAACATGAAGATGGACCACATGAACATGGATCATATGGACATGAAGCACGGCGGTTAAATCCCGCCTTGCCTGTTTAGAACATCCTGACTCTGGATGGCGCTAATCAAGGCATTATCACCGTGCTCGCTCGAGCCAAAAGATGCACGCCTTTCGACAAGACACGTGAAGACCTGGCGGTGTCAGAACGTTAACGTCGGGCAATCGAAAAGCAACGGCTTCATCTTATTCGCAACTAGGCAAGAAATGCACGGACCAGATGGCTGAATGGAGAAAGTGTTACAAACACAGGAACGAGCGGTTCCAAGCCCATCTCCGACCCTTCGCGCCGTTCTTCTGATCGTGGTCACCGCCGGAGCGGCAATTTGTTTTCCAGCGATCAAGCGGACTTGGCATTTAGTCCACCGCTAAAGTTTGCCGCTCTCAGGACATTGATCGCCGGGACTTGCGCTGCTTGCGGCGACAGCGCTGATGAGGCAGCGTCTCTGGGGGCCAAAACGATAGCTCGGTGGATTTTCCCTCTGGGGCTTATTGCAACGACGTTTACTTTTGGCTCCATGGTACCTATGGAACCCCGCGGCTGCATGCAGAGCTTCGAGATCGAGGGCACAAGCACAGCCGGAAACGGATCGATCGGATTCGGCGCGAGCTCGGGCTGAGTGGCCGACCGAAGCGGCGTTACCGGCCTCAGACGACCGATAGCTTCCATGATGAACCGATCGCTCCTAACCGGCTTGCCCAGCTGCCTAAAGCCACCCGGCGCGATCAGATTTGGGTGAGCGATATCACCTACATCGCAACCGAGGAAGGCTGGTTGTATCTGGCCGTGATCATGGATCTGTACAGTCGGCGAATCATCGGATGGGCCTTCGCGCATCACCTGGGTACCGAGCTGGTAGCCGCGGCCTTGGCGATGGCCCTGGTGCATCGCCGGCCCCGGAGGGACTGATCCATCATTCCGATCGGGGCGTGCAGTATGCCAGCGCCGCTTACCGCCAGGTGCTCAAGGCGCACGGCGTGGTTGCCAGCATGAGTCGTAAGGGGTGCTGTGACGATAACGCGGCGATGGAAGCGTTCTTTAGTACGCTTGGGAGTCGAGTGCGTCTACCGCAGCTCTTTTGCGACCCATCCAAGCGCTCAGCGCGAAATCTTCTGCTTTATCGAAACCTTTTACAACCGTCGGCGGCGGCACAGTGCGCTCTCGTTATCTGGCCCCGGCGGAGTTCGAAAACCTGGCAAACTAACCTTGTGACAACGTACCAAAAGGCTGCTTTGGAGAAGCACTTTTCCAACGGAAAAGTGACAGTAACCTTCTTCAGAACGTGGAGCGAAGGTCAAGAGGCAAACGGAATAAATAGAAGGGACCCGCGCACAGCGCGGGAAGTACTCTGTTTATGCCGGATTGGCTCTTGACCGCAGCGGAACGTTCTGGCAACTAACCAAACAAGTAACCGTCAATAGAGAAATCAGCCCAAAATTAGTGTCCGGAAAATCGGGGCAAGCGCACAAAGCAGTACAAGGGAAAGCTTCAGACCGTTATCGAAGATCTGCAGCTACCTAACCCAGTGATCCGCAGTCATTATGGAAAGGGTTTCCTCAAGCAGTATGTCCGCGATCACTTGTGCTTGCGCACCGAGCTAGCTACCAATGACGTCACCGACTATCGGATCAAGAAGGCCGTGGAAAACCTGCCTCCACTGCGAGATAAGCTGGCGACTATCTGCGACAATTATCTCACGGTCCAGCAGGACATCCTGGAGACCTTCGTCGATCGAGGTCAACTGCGTAAGTTGACAGAGCCCACAGTGCTTCCCCGTGGCAGACGGATTCCGGGCTTGAAACTCGAGGCTATTCCATTTGTCTGGTGTTTCTCAAACTCTTCGAACGCGTTTATTCACCGCTGACTGCCGACTTACTTCAGCCCTACCGGCCGGACTCCAAACTCCAGCAGCACAAGCGAACCCAGCTCGATCGTCTTTATCAAAAGATCATAGACGATCTCGACAACCTTCTTGGTGCTCTTGGCCTTAAGGCTGCCTGAAACAACGAGAACAAAATTTGCGTTATGCTTCGCATAACGGGCTAAGCGGCGACTCCCGAATCAGTCTCTCTGTTCGGCGGTTCCTGCTTCTTGCCAGTTAAGATTTCCTGAACGTTGTCCACGAATTCGACAAAAACTCAGAAGCTCGCGCCACTTCCTCGGCTTCTGGGAGGCCTTTTTCTTTCAGTTTCTGTCTGGCGTTCTCGACTGCCAGGATTGCCGCGAGCAATGGAGAAGAAGCTTGATCGTGAAAGCGTTGCGCGATCGACAGCCTCTCTTCTTCGTGTCCGAACACTCTGCCGCCCTCAAACTCGACTGATTGGGGCGTCTGCGCTAGATCCAGCATCAGATATCCAAGCTCATCTTTAATGGCAATATGCCCCGACACCGGATGTGTTTCGCCAAGGCACCGAATAGTTACAAGGCCCGAACTCTGGCACGTGATGAGCCTGCTTATCAGGTGACGAAGCAGTCTGGTCGAAGACGATCAGGTTCGCCGGCATCAAGACTCGGAGTTCCTCTTCGGAATAACCGGTCAATTCTAGGAACTTCCTGTTCCAAGTCACAAAGGAGTTCTCCTCTAGATCTACGACGGCACGCGCTAAGTCGAAGTCGCCGAAAAGTGCGCACAATTGGCCTAGTTGGTTGAAGCCGTTCATCGAAACTCTTCAAAGGGCCGTTTCTACTGAAGCGGAAACGATTGTAGAACATCCGCTTTCAAATTTCAAGGTATACGACCTGTCAATGACATGCCCAGAGCTGGCTGAAAGAGATGGACTTGGTATCTCGTGCGCAAGGTCACGGGCCGCCCGATTCGATTCAGGCATGTCTCGAGATATTTCCAGAGCCGTGCCCAGCGAAGGAAGTCACCATGCCATAGACGACCCCTCAGGCCCAAATCGAACTGGTCACTGTTCGCAAACGCCGCCGCGGTTACACCGACGTCACTGCAGTGGAGCGCGATCGGCTACTACAGAAAAACTGTGAAGCCGGTGAAGAATCGTGATCACGTGCTCTGGCGTCTCCTCGCTAGGCCGAACTAAAGACCTCTCGCGCGACCTCTAAGCGTTTCGCCTCGACGCGGTCGCGTTGTTCCGTGGCACGCTTTTCCAGCCGCGCGTAATCCAAGTCGCGAAGTTGCGGCACTGTATCGGCAGCGGCGGCTAAAGCGGTCCAGAGGCCTCGTTTGCCGGTGATTCCCAGAACGAGGCCTTCGAGGGCGTGGAGCAGGCCCATCTGGCCCTTCTGTGAATCACTCAGTCGAATCTTCGCGCGGGAGACCTTCTCGGCCGCCCATGCGCCAGCTTTCCGCACCGCGCTTTCCTTCTTGCCGAGTTTTTCTATCAGATCCTGGAGCGTGTCTTTATCCGCGTCGATTTCCATGCGGAGATCTTTAAAGAACTGTTCGAGCGGCTTTCCTTTGTAAGTTTCGATCAGGTGATCCACCAATTCCAAAGCGCCGACGGAGCCGGCAAGGTGGTCGTTCAAGTAGGTAGTAAGGTCTTTGCTCATATTGCATTTTACCCGCTCATCTTTCAATCGACCATTTATTTGGCGGCAGCCGCCGACAGTTCGTCAACTGATTTCTTATACCAGGCTGGCGTTCTGTAGCGCAGGAGGAAGAAAATTGTTTTAAGCACTTCCTCCAACGCTCTTGAACCGAATACCCCCCACACTGAAAGCCGCAGGATGAACCCTGAAAACAAGGCGGCGGGTACTCCGATGCCATAGCTTCCCAAGGCGTGACCTAGCAGGACGTACTTAGTGTCTCCGCCACTAGGAAGGACGCAGCGAAGTACAAAGAATTCATCCTTCCTCTCATCTTCACCAAACGTCTGTGCGACGTATTCGATGACGAGCTGAGGGCGGCGTTACGGCCAACGCAATGAGAGAGCCTTCGGTTGTGCCCGCCAGATCCTCGCGCGCGCTTGACGAGACGCATCCGCAGACGTCGCTTCGGAGTTGCGCCTGCCCATCGGCTATGTACTCCTCGGCCTCGACCAAGAGGGAAAGTTTGTAGCTGCTTCCGGCTTAGGTTACGTTGTATTCTAGACTCGCTCAGGTCCGCGCGGATCAGCGCGATAAAGAAATCTCGCCGAACCGAAACGGGAAATAAGCAGACCCGCGGATTTAGCCGCTCATGCCGCTGTCGTCTGCAAGGCTTTTGAAACTTCCTGCCGGAGGGAAAGTCTAACATTTACTCACCATGTTGTTGTCGCCTCCGCTGCCGCCTGAACAAGCCGAATGCTGGAAAAGCTTTTCCAAACGCGGGAAGTTGACCGAAGGCGAAGCCGGAGCCATACAATGTTCCAGTGATGGGAAACACGTCGGAGCAATTGTCGCCTGGAGTTTTGGAGTATCTCACCCGAAATCATCTGTATTTTAACCACCTGTACGCCGCGCTTCACGGGTATTTTGCAGCCGTCTATCCGGTCGAGTCCAAACAACTACAGGATCGCTAACAGAAACGAGGCCATCTTCCAAACTCTGGATTTCACGCCCTACGTGAAACGCTTTGGCAAACATGCGTGCTCGGAGTTTGGAAGCTAAACTACGATCAAACCGCGGATCGGAAGGGCCCGATCCAGACCGAGTATCATATTCAGCACCCAGATCGAAAGAGGCTCCTTCGGGAATTGGAGGATCATTTTAACCAGAGGAAAAAAACGCTAAACGAGTTCGACTTGTCTGTCCTGGGTTCATGCGCAATTAAAATTGACCGGCCATTTTCGGAAGTTCTTTCGGAGATCAAGGATACCGCGCGGTACCTTAGGCGATTTCAGAAGGCAATTGGTGGCTACCGCAACTTCACGATCGGTCACTGGGATCCCAACATGTGGAGGCTTCCGAACCCTCCAGAGTTTACTCCGCCAACCATGCCCGGATGGTTGGATATTAAACGGGTGATCTCAAAGACGGCGCGGCTTCACGAGTTGCTTGCAAACGAACTAGTGGGCAATCCGGCCTCAGTAATCTCGGGATACCAGCAAGCGTTCGAAAATACTTTCCTAGCGTTCTGGAGGAAGTGTTGCAACTTTGCAGGAGTGCTTTGATAAGCTAGGCCGATATGGTCCTCGCACCCTCGGTCGCCGGTCTGTTCAAATGGCGCCAATTTGAACCGGAAATGATCCTACTGGCTGTGGGCTGGTACTTGCGTTTTTCACTGTCGTACCGCGACGTCGAGGAACTCCTTGCTGAGCGCGGACTTTTTGTCGACCACGTCACCGTCTGGAGGTGGGTCCAACGTTACGCCCCGGAAATTAAGCGCCGATTGCGACCGCGGCTCCGACCGACCAACGACTCTTGGCGGATAGACGAAACCTATATCCGGGTCAAGGGCAAGTGGGTGTATCTATACGGGCTGTCGACTCCACCGGTGCGACGATCGACTTTCTTCTCTCGGCTAAACGCGACGCAGCAGCAGCCGAGCGTTTTCTCGCCAAAGGCTTGGGCGGAGGGAACCATCCGACGCCGCGCGTAATCAACACCGATGAGCACGCCGGTTATCCACCAGCCATCATTCAACTCAAAGCCGACGGTGTTCTGGAGGAGAACTGCCGGCATCGACCAGTGCAGTATCTTAGTAACGTCTTGGAACAGGACCATCGGGCCATCAAACGCCGGGCGCGTGCAAGCCAGCATTTTCGTTCATTCTGGGGAGCTTGGCGTACGATCGCCGGCTATGAAGCGATCCATATGATCCGCAAAGGCCAAGCGTGCTGGAGTGCAGCGGCTGGAATGACCGTTTTGTTTCATCGCTTTATTCTCGGTCTGTTCGCTGCGAATAGCTAAATGTCCAATCATCTACGCCTACCTTCGCTCGACTACAAAGTTGCAACACATCCGTTTAATCAGCCCTTGACAGCTCCGGAAAGCAGGCCCGCGATAAAATACTTCTGAACGAAAGTGTAAAGGAGCAGAAGCGGGACGGCGATGATCACCAGAATGGCAAACAATGCCGCAGGATTTGCCATATACATTCCTGAATACTGCATCGGAACCAAGGTGACGGTTTTGCGACTGCTATCGGTCATGACCACCAGTGCCAAAAAGAATTCATTCCACGTCACGATAAATTGCCACACAGCAACGAAAATGACGGCCGGCTTAATCAGCGGAATAGCAATGTGACGGAACACCTGCCAAGCCGTGCAACCATCGATCAGGGCCGCCTCAAACAAGTCTCGCGGCGAGTCATCCATGAAGGTTTTGATGATGACGATCGCGTACGGGATTCCTAACGCGGCGTATGGCATAATCAAACCCTGGTAGGTGTTAATCCATCCAAAACTCTTGAGCATAATGGCGAGCGGGAGGACGATCGAAGCGACCGGAATCATCAGAGTGGTTAGTAAGCTCGTAAACAGAAACGTCGTAGCTCTGAGCCTCAGGACCGATGCGGCAAAGGCAAAGGTCGAAGCGAACGCCAAGACGATAATGACGGTCGCGATCGTGACGAGCAAACTGTTACCAAAAAAGTTCAAGAGCGGATTTTCCCGCATGACGGTGATAAAATTCTCTAGTGTAATCGGCAGCGTGAATAGCTGTGGTTCGAACGCGGCGTCCGGAGGCCTGAGCGCAACGCTTACCATGTAGATTTCAGGAACCATCCAGAACAGGAGCACCACGCTCAATATTAGCTTAGCCCAGACACCCGTCGAGATGCGGGGTCCAGTAGGTTCGGCGAACCGTCGGCTCATACGAAGCGTTTTTGGTTTGGGCTTAAACGGGCGCCGAAGACCACGATCTGGATCACGGACAACGCCAAAGCAATGATCAACACCAGCGTGGATAAAGCCGAGGCGTATTCCGTATTTCCAATAACAAAGCCTTGCTTAAAGATGTAGGTACCGAAAATCTCGCTAGCGTGGTCGGGCCCTCCATCGGTCATCAGTTGGACGATGGGAAACGTTTGCAAGGTGCCGATGACACCGAGAAGCAGCAGTGATCGCGTTACCGGAGAAAGCAACGGTACGATGATGCGGGTTGCGAGTTGCCAGCCATGAGCTCCATCGATTCTCGCTGCATCCCAGAGTTCGCTCGGTATACTATTTAACCCAGCGACGTACATGATCATCGAAAAACCGGTCCATTGCCAGATGTTCACCACAATCAACGCATAGATCACAAGGCTCGGATCGCCGAGTGGAGAGGTGGTTAGCTGTATACCAACGACTTTGGCATACTGCTGGATGATACCATAGTAGGGAGCGTACATCTGGGACCAGACAATACTCACAACCGACACGCTGGTAATGACCGGTAAAAAAAACGTGACACGGAAAAACGTTTTCGAGCGGGCCGTGTACCTTTCGATCAAGTAGGCGATCGTTCCACCAAACACCATCTGAACGGGAATAGTGATTAATCCCCAGAGGAACATGTTCACCAATACTCGCCAGAACACCGGGTCTTGGAAAAGCTGCCAATAATGGTCTAGCCCGACAAAAACGGCAGGATGCGAACTGCCGCTGCCATGCAGGCTTTCAGAGATCACCCAGAGGATCGGATAAGCAACGAAGACCACGAACATGAAGACAGCTGGGAATACATAGATGTAGTGGAGCGCCGGACTTTGCACGCGCCGCTTCACCGTGGTGACATTGTCGGACACGTCTGCAGCCAACGTCTTCATTTCCGGGCCATGCAACAGTGTTCCTAATTCTGGTCGACCCGACATTTGCGGTACGGCCCCGCAGCAAATCAAGGGCTAGCATTCAAGTCACTTCAAGGTTTTGTCGGTTACGTCTTGGATTCGCTTCAGAGCGTCCTTTGAGGAGGTCGTCCCCGAGGCGACGCCGGCGAGAGCGTTGTCGAGGGCGTCGCCGATCTCCGGATGCGCGATGCGCTGGTTTTCGGCGTGAGGCAGATCAGCGATGAACCGATCATACATCTGCTTGATGTTCGGCGTAATCTCACCTTGAGGTTCAAACCCAGTGAAGGCTGGGAGATCATTAAGGTCATTGAGAGCCTGTTGTAAGGCTACGCCCTTTACGAGCGACGCTAAGAATTTCCAAGCCTCAGGATTGTTTGCGCCGTTCTTGGAGAGAGCGTAGCCGATGTCAACGCCACCAACCGGCCGGCTGGGTTTGCCACCCGTAGTGAGCGCAGGAAAATAAAAAAAATCGAATCCGTTCATATTCTGGATGAAGTGGGAGAGGGGGGGCGGGAATTTGCTTTCTTGCATCCACCAGGAGCCAAGTGCCATCATCCCGACCCGACCTTGAGCGAATAGTTGTGCGCCAGTCGGATAGGCCCGGGCGCCTAAAGCGCCTTCCTGGAATACGTGGTCTTTGAAGAGCATGCTCCAGGCTTCCATCGCAGAGACCAGAACGGGCGAAGTCCAAGGAGCTTTCCCTGCCTGGGCTTGCTCTACGAGTCCTGGAGACAACTGATTGGCGATCATGAGAAATACGTTTTCGTTCTGCCAACCGTCAGCGGCTCCTTGATACATCGGGATGTAACCGTTGTCGCTCAGCTTTTTTGCTGCGTTGACCAGCTCCAGGTAGGTTTGTGGAACAGTTAGCCCGAGCTTATTGAAAATCTCTTTGTTATACCAAATGGCCAGCACTTGGCATTCCTGCGGCAAGAGGTAATAGTTAGAGTCGTTCGGTGGATTACCCATAGTGAGCTGCTTCAAGGCGACCGGAAACACCGTTGCCTTCCAGTCGTCGCCCCACTCTTTTGCCGCATAAGAGTTCAGAGGAACTAGCTGTTCTCGGTATTGTTGGGTTAGGGATCCTGGCTGTAGACCAATAATGTCAGGCAAGCTATTTGAGGCTGCAGCCGCCTTTAGGGCGGTGATGTACTGAGGAGAATAGTTGTAGTATGTATACTTCACCTTCAGGCCGGGATTTTTCTCCTCAAAAGCTTTGATGGATTTTTCCATAGTGCTGGCGATGAACCAGGACCAGACGGTGATTTCCTTATTCTCTACCCCGTTGGCTGATGGTGCCGACAGGAAAGCTAACCCGCAAAGGGCGCCGACAATTCTATATATTTTCATCTGGGGGATTGTTGGGTTGAGTGGGTGCGTTTTATAAGGGAAAGCAGCGCGTTCGAGATCATATGGCTCTCGCGAATTGATTCGCTAAGCGGCCATACAGTTCGAGCTTTTCTCGGTAATGCCGGTGTTTCTTTTGATCGGGTTCAAATCTCTGCCCAGTCCGGATGATAGTGGCAACGGCTGTCTGGGGTGAATCAAAAATGCCGATGCCGCATCCGGCGAGTAGCGCAGCGCCCAGGCAAGCGGCATCCTCGACTTTAAGGGTCTCAATCGGCCTGCCAAGAATATTCGCTTTGATCCGCAACCAGGCAGGAGAGCGGGAGCCGCCGCCGCCACACCGAAACATTTTCACCTGCCGGTCAATTTCAGGGACATGGGATAACCCCGCCGCTTGCTCGTAAGTGATTCCTTCGAGAAGGGCTTTGACGATTTCCTCAAGCCGCGTTTCGAATGTTAACCCGATGAGGGCTCCCTTGGCGGCAGGATCATTTCGAACTGATCCACTTCCAGCAAAATAGGGGAGCAGTATCAAGTCGCCGGGCTGATCATCGATCAGTTCAATCAACCCCTCGATTGGTGTGGCAGCGGGGCGAACCTTCGAATCCGCGACTCTGACAAAGGTTTGCCTAAACCACTCGAGGAGCCGGCCGCCCGTCTGGCTACCAATTAATGCGAGATGTTTTCCAGTTACGACGTGCGGATAGCACGGGACATTCTTCTCGGGGAGCGAATTTGAGGGATTCTCGATTACTGCCGCGATCACTTCGGTCGTTCCAATGGAATAGAGTGCCATCTGCGAATCGACCACACCGGCACCCAGTGCGGCGCACGCCTGGTCGTGACCGCCCACGACGATGTCAATCCCTGGAGCGAGGCCGAGATTTCTGGCAGTAGCATCGGACATCTTTCCAACAACTGTGCCGCTGGGTACGACCGGTGCGAGACGGCTCGATTCCAGTTCCGCGTGGTACAAGAGTTCTTGAGACCAAAGCTTCTGGTGAATGTCGTAGGCCATCGTTCTAGATGCCATCGACTCATCGATGATCGGCTCGACCCCAAGACGTGATAGAATGAATTCACCGTAACAATAAAATTTCCGGGTTCGCTCATACAGATCGGGGCAGTGCTCATGCCACCACATGATTTTCGTCAGGGAGGATAAGGAACTCAGTGGTTGGCCGGTGATCTGAGCAATTCGCAGGGGATCAAGCCGTTTGCTCAAACGATCCGCGTACGCAACACCCCGCGTATCGGCGCTAACGGGGCTACGAGCAAGAGGACGTCCTTCTTTACCAATCGGGATAACCGCTTCGCCTTGAACGGAGAGAGCGAGAGCTCTAATCGGCTTTGTGCCGTATTCTCGACCAATCCGCCATAGGCATGAAGCAACGGCTGCCCACACTTCTTCAGGATCTAATTCGAAAAAGCCCGGCGCAGGATGGTGGAGTGCATACGATTGATGCGTGCGGGCAATCGCGCCGGCAGTGGTGTCGAATAGCATGGCCTTCGTTCCGCTAGTACCGACATCAAGGCCCAAAAGCAAAATTGCCTCTCTCTCAGCGGACATAGGCTATGGTTTGGTGGCGCGAACCGTCATCTCTCTTCTCACAAAAAGTTTGGCGATGGGAGATCGTCGATTGCACTCTGAGGAAGCGGTTTCACTCCGCCAAGCGTTGCTGCGGCCCACACGGTTTTTGCATAGGCTTCCACGACTTCCAAGCGATGGTAAGCTTCACAAACGTCTTTTCCCACCGCTGTTGCACCGTGATTCTGGAGGAGGAAGACATTGTGCTTGCGGCAATGGGGTGCGAGTGCAGCGGCGAGCTTGGCCGACGATGGACGACCATAAGGGATGAGGGGTACGTGTCCAATCGTAGCAATCAGTTCCGGCAGGATATTTTCCGGCAACGCCTGGTGTGCAGCCGCGAAAGCAGTACAGAAAACGGGATGCCCGTGCGCTACCCCGCCGACGCCGGGGCGTTGCCGATAAAACTCAAGATGCATAAACTTTTCAGATGTTGGCTCGAGGTCCCCCTCGAGGACCGTCGCGTCGAGATCGAGCCGAACAAGCATTTCCGGTTCGATCTCTCCTTTGTTCATCCCCGAAGGAGTCATCAGGATCGTGCCATCCTTATCGCGAGCGCTCACGTTCCCTTCGGTACCAGCCACTAACCCCTTAGCTGCCATCAGCCGGCAATAGCGTACGATTTCTTCCTGCAGATTAGTAAACTTCATAATTCATCGAATTTCACAAAATCGTCGTATTCGGTCCGCGTAAGATCATGGCTGATCTTCTTGTGTACGAACTCTTGTAATCGCTTGTTCAAACGGGTCCGGCCCCGCGGCGGAATCGCTGTCTTTCGGGTGCTTGCGCATCAGCGCCGTGCACAAGACGTCGATGATAGCCAGCTGGGAGATTCGGGTCGCTACGTTTTCACGGGCTGCCATTTCCGGGTGAACGGCGGAAATGAGTAAAATGTCCGCCAGCCGAGCCGCCGTGGCGCCCCCGTTGCTCGTCAAAACGATCGTAGTTGCTTCACGTTTTCTTGCTGCTTGCAATGCATCAACCAGGTCTCGGGACTTGCCCGAGTGCGTGATGCCAAACAGTACCGCGCCCGGCTCTAAGCTGGTGGTAATCACTGTGAGAATGTGCGGATCCCAGCAGACATTGGCTCGCACGCCGAGACGCAGAAGCCGCTGGTACAGGTCCAGCGCGACAGGTGCGGAGCTACCAAATCCAACAAGAAAAACTGCCGGCGCCATCATTAGCGCCGCGACCGCGTGTTCCAACGTTTGGCCATCGAGTAACTGCTGAGTTTGCAGAAGAACGTCGGCGTTGGCGGCGACGACTCTTTTTGCCAGAGAAAGCAGCGACCCGTCTCCGGCTTCAGCCGGGTTCTGTTCACTCGCTCTGAGCCGCAGGCCTTTCGCCACACCGACACTCTGGACAAGAGCCAAACGCAATTCCCGATAGCCGCTGTAACCGATGCTCTTGCAAAATCGAACGATGGTGGTTTCGGTCACACCGGTCTCGTGAGCAAACCGGCTAATTGGAAGATCGACGATTTGTTTCCGTTCCTGGAGCAACCAGGTGGCAAGTCGCGCGGTTGTAGTATCGCCGACTCCCGAGGCATGTAGAAGCCGTTGCATGGAATCGGGAGCACCAACCCGAAAATCGCTAACGTCCATAGTAACTGACTTGGATTGTGACAGTAAGTAACATCGCGGCGCTCCATGTCAAAGATTCTTGGTCACAGTATTTTCACATTCAAGCTGGGGGATTGCCCGAGTGGGCCGAGTGGAAGTAAGAGGAATTTCTGGCGAACTGGCTGTCGTCAAGTCTGCGCGACATACTACGATTTCCGCGTCAAGAGGTGGAATCGTGCCAATTGTCGCGCACGTTGCGCAATAGGGAAAAAATGATTGACTATAACAGAAGAGTCCAAGCCTCAAATGCGGTCGATGGCGCCTCCGAGTTTCGATTGAGGGGTCTATGCGACGGCCAGCCATTTTTAGGAGGGCGCTTGGCTCGTCTAAATGCACCTGGATAGATATTTCACAGCTATGTGAGCGCAGATTCCGTTTCTATGAGAACGATTGTTCAGATTTCCCTTGACCTAATCACAATTCCTGAAGCTTTGGAGACGGCATCGCGTGCCGTGCGTTCCGGAGTTGATTGGCTGGAAGCTGGGACTCCGCTGATTATCGCTGAGGGAATGAATGGCGTCCGGGCATTACGAGCAGAATTCCCTCAGATTCCAATTGTTGCTGACCTCAAGACAATGGACGGCGGTTGGCTAGAAGCCGAGATGATGGCCAAAGCGGGCGCCACTCACGTGGTGGTCATGGAACGGGCGCACCCGGAAACGGTCAAGATGGTGGTGCGAGCCGGCCGCGATTTTGGGCTCCAGGTGATGGGCGATAATCTGGCTGCCCCCGATCCCGTAGCGGCGGTCAAACGCCTCGAAGATTTCGGCTGCGATTACATCATCCATCATATTGGTTATGACGAACGCCGCGGCATCGTCGCATCCGGCGGCAAGTGCCCGAGCCCACTGGAACGATTACGAGAAATTGTGCAGGCCGTTCGCTTACCGGTGCAAGCGGTCGGCGGACTCTCGGTCGAACAAGCGATTCGAACCCCGGGATACGGGGCGCCGCTCGTCGTGCTGGGCGCGCCGCTCACCATCGACGCTGATGCATTCAAGACTGCCGGCGGCGATTTGGAAAGCAAGCTACGACTCGTTTGTGAGCACGTCCATAGCTACGCCGATATTCCGGTTGGTCCAACGGTAGCCCATTAAGTAACCAATCTGAACCAACCAATGGATTTTCTCTGCAATCTTAACTTTGGATTATTTTAGTACTCATGAGTAAAACAATGCCGGCTGTTGTTAACTATGCGCCGGAACCTAACAGCGTGGAGATCCGCGAAGTTCCGGTTCCGGAGATCGGCGATCAGGACGTGTTGTTAGCTGTTCAAGCGGTCGGCGTGTGCGGCAGCGATATTCACCAGGCCCGCGGCCAGCATAGCTGGAAAGTAAAGTATCCGGTTGTGCTCGGTCACGAGTTCGGCGGCGTCATCGCGCAAGTCGGCAAGAACGTTCGCGGTTTTAAGGAAGGCGATCGAGTTGTCAGCGAAACCGCTGCCGTTATCGATCCCAATTCGCCATTTGTTCGCCGCGGCCTGTACAACCTGGATCCCAACCGGCGCGGGTTTGGGGCCGGAGTTGACGGCGCGATGACTCGCTATGCGAAAGTGCCCGAACGCCTTCTGCACCACATTCCCGCCACGCTGCCCTTCGAAGTCGCGGCCGTGACCGAGCCCTGCTGTGTTGCTTACAACGCCACGTGCGGCAATGCTCGTATTCTCCCCGGCGATGCAGTAGCGGTCATTGGGCCAGGGCCGATCGGTCTGCTCTGTGCCGCGATGGCGAAGCTGGCCGGCGCCGGTGAGCTAGTTGTCATCGGCACTCCCGCGGACAAGCGCCGATTGCAGGTTGCCGAGCAAATCGGCGCGTCTGCGACTCTCGGCGCGAAGGGTGAAGACATCGTCGCGTGGACCCGATCGCTGCGCGATGGGTACGGTTTTGATGTAGTGATCGATGCCGCTGGTGTTTCCGCCACGCTGAAGCTCGCGATCGATATTGTCCGGCCCGCCGGCCAGATCAGCAAAGTTGGTTGGGGACCGCAACCGTTCAATTTTTCACTCGATCCGCTGGTTCAGAAAGCAGTGACGTTGCAGGGGAGCTTTTCCCATAACTGGCCTATCTGGGAACGGATCATCCGTTTGCTTTCCTCGGGTCAATTAGATATCGGCGCGGAGCTGAACCGGGTCTCGCCTTTGGCTGAGTGGCACGATGCGTTTGAAGCCATGCATTCCGGCGAAATCGTGAAAGCGATTTTGCTCCCAGCTCAATGATTGCCGAACCGAAGTCATCGGACCTGAGGGTTCCCGCGCAAGTCATTATCGAGGCGGGTCGGGTTAGAGAATCTTTATGAGACCGAAGCTGGCCGCCTTTCCCAAGTGTTTCATGGACGAACTCTGTGTCCATCACACGATGACCTTGATTGAGTGGATCGATCTGGCCGCGACACTAGGAGTAGATGGACTGGAATTCTTTTCCGGGTTTTTCGGCGACGACAAAGAGCTGCCTTTTGCGGCGAAATTACGGTTAGCCGAGCACGGGCTGGAAATGCCAATGCTTTGTTGTTCTCCTGACTTCACCCAGCCGGATTCGGTGTTGCTGCGAGCGGAGGTTGAGCGGGAGATCGCCATGATCGAACTCACCGCGTTTTTCGACGGTAAGTTCTGCCGGGTTCTCTCCGGCCAGCGCCGGCCGGGGATCATGCCGGCCGCCGGCGTCACGCAAGTCGTCCAGGTAATCAAAGAATTGTTGCCGGTCGCTGAGCAATATCGGGTGATCCTCACGATGGAGAATCACTACAAAGACAACTACTGGCAGTATCCGGAGTTTGCTCAAAAAATGAAAGTGTTTGGCCAGATTGTGGACCAGATCGATTCACCCTGGTTCGGGATAAACTACGATCCTTCGAATACGATCCTGGCAGGCGAAGATCCGTTGGAGTTACTCGAGCGCTTCAAATATCGCGTCGTCTCGATGCACGCTAGTGATCGGTTCATTAAATACGGAACGATTGAAGATCTACGGAAGGAAGAAGATTCCACCGGGTACGCTGCCCGCTTATCTCATGGCGTGATCGGGCAAGGGATGAACGACTATGACCGAATCTTTTCCACGCTCCGAAAAGTCGGATTTCAGTCCTGGATCTCCATTGAAGACGGGTTAAACGGAATGGACGATCTCCGGCAATCGGTGCAGTTTCTCCGTGCCAAAATCGACCAACATTTCTCGGCCTAATGAAACTGCCCGATCTCAACCCCCGCTGGTTCACGTCCAAGCGGGTTTCCCACCAGTCCGAGGATGAGCATCATTCTTGAGGGCGGTAGCTGCGGTTTCAAAGGCCGGCTGAGTCGGTCTTGGCTTCTTATTTATGAAAGTTGGTGTCTTCACTGTCATTCTGCAATCAATGCCCTTCGAGCGAGCGCTCGATTACCTTGCCGGCCTCGGCGTTCAAGCCGTTGAGATCGGTGCCGGAGCATTCACCGGCACTGCGCACTGCGATCCGGAGACCTTACTGGCTTGCGACGACCAAGCCAAAGCATTCCTCAACGCCATCGCTTCACGCGGTCTGGAAATATCCTGTCTTTCTGTCCACGGCAACCCGCTTCACCCAAATCCGAGAATCGCGAGTCAGCATCGGGAAGCGTTCGAACGCTGCCTGCGTCTGGCCAGCCGGCTGGGTGTCGAGGTGGTAACAACCTTCAGCGGTTGTCCGGGGGGTGCGCCGGGTGATCAGCAGCCAAATTGGGTTACCTGCCCATGGCCGCCAGAATTCCTCGAGATTCTCGATTATCAATGGAACGAGGTCGTGATCCCTTACTGGCGCGAGACCACGGAATTAGCTCGGCGGAATGGTGTGACGAAAATCGCGCTATAGATGCATCCCGACTTCGTGGTCTACAATCCAGAGACACTGGAATCTCAGTGAATCGCAACGAATTTCTTTTTTCAAGACCTTTTGGGGAAACAGAAGAAAAGACTAGCTTCAGAGCCTAGGCCTTTGGCAGTATGTTTCCGCCCAATGGGTGACTAAAAAACATCGTTTCGCCCGAAAGTCCGGATCTACAGAGTCAAGCTAATGGGCGTTCTCTCCAGAGTTCTTGTCGCGTCATGCCTTCTCTGGAACCTTTGTGCCTCGGCGCAACAGCCGACATTGATTCTGCCCGACCCCAAGCTCACGCCGGGCGATGTGTTCGAGGTGACGATCCAGGACATGTGTGTGCCGGGGTATTCGAGGAAGGTGCGAGCCGTGCCCAAGGCGCTTCGAAACCAGGCGTATAGGAACTACGGGATCACGTCGCCAAATCCGGGTGACTATCAGCTTGATCACCTGATCCCGCTTTCTATCGGGGGTTCAAACTCGATTAAGAACCTGGCCCCAGAGTTATCTTACAATGCCCTGGAACGCGCAGGTCAAAGATGTGCTCGAGCGACGCCTGCATAATCTGGTCTGCAACGGGAAGGTCGACCTACAAACCGTGCAGCACGAAATCGAAGGGAGGATCGGGCGGGTGCCCCTTTTTCAGGGTGAGCAACAGCGGCGGAATTGAGCTTGAGTGTTCGCATCTCGGCAGTTGAGTAATACTCGCGAGGAAACACTTGGATCGCCTATGGCAACACCGAGTTCAACGCTCTGGGGCATCCACGCTGGCAAGACAGGCGATGCAGACCATCTGTTTCTCACGCACAATGTGATCGCCCTCGGCTGGGTGGATGTGGGGGATCTTTCAAAACTCCCCGCCGACCGCGAAGCATTCAAGGCGCGCGTAAAGGAATGCTATCCCGACCACAAAGAGGGCTACTTCCCCGTGGCAGGTGGACAACTTTTTCGTTTCGTGCATGAAGTCAAAACCGGCGACTACGTTGTTTACCCGTCAAGCAGGATCGTAATGTCCACATCGGGGAAATAATTGGCACGTTTGTTTACGACACGACGACCGAACCCGGTTATCCGCAGCGCCGACCGGTCAAATGGCTGAAGACGATTCCACGCACGCAGTTTTCGCAAGGCGCACTTTATGAAATTGGCTGCGCGCTCAGCTTCTTCCAAGTTCGCCAGTTCGCCGACGAATTTTTTGACGCTCTCACCGGCCAATCCGTCCCGGAGTCTCCCAAGAAGGATGAAACCGTTTCCTACGTCGCCGATGAAATCGAGCAAACAACACGTGACTACATCCTCAAAACCCTTGCTACCGAACTGAAAGGCCACGCTCTTGCCGAGCTGGTTGCCCACCTGCTCGGCACCATGGACGAGGCGCACTCCAGCCAGGGCGGAAAGACATCAGCGGCCGTGAGTGAGGCGCTCGTGGATCCACAAGATACTATCAACGACGCGCTGCACAAACATGGAAGCGCGCAAGATGCTGACCAACGCCAGTTATTTTGCTTTCACCGCGACGCCGAAGAATAAAACGCTAGAGATGTTCGGCGAGCCTTTGTCACCGGATGCGGGAGGCAAGGTGAAGCATCGCCCCTTCCACAGCTACAGCATGAAGCAGGCAATCCAGGAAGGCTTCATACTCGATGTGCTAAAGTGCTACACACCAGTGGACAGCTACTACAAGCTGGTGAAGACCGTCGAAAGCGATCCGGAGTTCGACCCCAAGAGAGCGAAGAAAAAGCTGCGCCGCTACGTTGAGAGTCACGACCACGCCATCCGATTGAAGGCAGAGATCATGGTGGATCATTTCCATGAACAGGTGATGGCCTTAAACAAGATTGGAGGCCAGGCGCGGGCGATGGTGGTATGCAGCAGCATCGAGCGGGCGATCCAGTATTTCCATGCCTTCAAGGCGTATCTTGTGGAGCGCAAAAGCTCGCATCAGGCCATCGTCGCTTATTCCGGCGAGCACGAATACGGCGGGGCTAAGGTGACCGAGTCATCCCTCAATGGATTCCCCAGCGGCGACATCGCAAAAAAAATCCAGGAGGATCCATATCGCTTCCTGATCTGCGCCGATAAGTTCCAGACCGGCTACGACGAGCCCCTGTTGCACACAATGTATGTGGACAAGCCGCTCTCCGACATCAAGGCCGTGCAGACCCTCTCTCGCCTCAACCGCGCACGCCCGCAGAAGCACGACGTCTTTGTCCTAGATTTCATGAACAATTCGGAAACGATCTCCGAGGCGTTCGCTGACTACTATCGGACCACGATCCTTGGCGAGGAGACCGACCCGAACAAACTTCACGATCTGAAGACGGCGCTCGACGCTCACCAGGTCTATTCTCCCGAGCAGGTCGAAACCCTGGTTACCATATACCTTGACGGGGCCGGGCGGGAGAAGCTAGATGCGATTCTCGACGGTTGTGTCGCAACCTACCTCGCGCAGCGAGGAAAGCTTGCAGTTCGTTTCGCCGAACTAGCCAGCCTCTGATATGAACCCACATCTCGAGTCGGCCTATTTCTCTCTCGGCCTTGTCGAAGGGGAGCTCTTCTTTCCAGTTGTAATACCCAGCCAGTGCCAATAACTCTTCGGGGCGATCGGGCGTCGCGTCCAACTCTATCAACTGGCGAAAATCTTTCGGCTGCGCGGTCACCCAAGCTTTGCGGTCGGACACCAAATGCTCGTCCGCAAAGGGGTCGGGAAATTTGCTCCACCAAATGTGCTGCTCTGGAGGTACATTCTCAGCGTCGTCTAACTGTTCGTGCGCCAAGTCCTGCAATGGCTGGGAAGGATCGAGGTCGCGAGCCGAAAGCTGCCATGCTCCCTCAAATAGAGCAGGCTCATCCTCTCCCCAGTCGAGAGCGAGGCGGTAGTGGTCGGACAGATATGCCTGCAACTCGTGCAGCGCAATCCACTGATACTTCTTGCTAATTCTTTCAACGCGAAGTTCACGTTGGCCTCCTTGAAAAGGGAGGTTACGCTCGTAGCGTTCGAATCGCTGTGGCGTCCACCCTAGCTGCTTTACACGCTGGATAATCCATCGGCGAGCGGTCATCGCAGAGAAAGCTCTATTCCCGCTGTTCTTCGGAATTTTCTGTTTAGAGAAACTGCGGAGAATTGATGGACAGCGTACTGCATAACGTATCGACCGAAGTCGCCGTAATGACCGGTACATTCTGGTTGGACCGAATAATTGATCGCGTTCCAACCTTGAGATTGCTCAAGGGGCTTCACTCTTGCCTCCGTCCAGATACGAGGAAATTTGGACTTATAGGGAGGACGGAAGGTTTGTAGAGTGACGCCTGCGGGAAGGCAGTCTCGAAGATGTGCGAGCTCGAGCACGCATTGTGCATAATCCCGGAGCAGGATATGCGCCGGCACCGCACCCTTTGAAAAGACGGTATCGTGAATGGCCGCCGCTAAATGTCTTAGTGCGCCCTTTGTTTGCTCTCGCATTGCGACTCCACATGCTATCGCGAATACTCTCTCCGTTAAATATGGATCGTTGCAGTCATGAAAATCTCGTACTAACTGCGCAGCTAGTTCGCATCGACTCTGGAGAACGCGAATTGCTGCGAGCGTGGCACGCAGTCGAAAGGCTTTGTGATTACTAGTGCAAAACCAGGCCAGAACCCGAGCCACGAGTAATGCTTGTTCGTCTGACACGAGATCCAGCGGGACGTGGAATGCCCATTGTACGACCAAGTTGGCCATCGAATCGCTACCCCAGACAGTTAGATTACTGATTTGAATGGTCCAAATCTCATCGCGAACCGCGAGCATCATTTGCTTCAGTCGACAGTGAAGGTAATTCGCATTGTAGGGGTGTCCAGGGATTGTTGAGACGCGAAGGATGGCTTGAAGAAATGTTGCAAGACCGAGGCGCTGAGAAGACAGAAATAGCTTTTTATTGCTCCGATTGAAAGATGTGGAACTCCGCCACGGAAGCGACGCAAGGAAGTCTTCTAAAAGTTCTCGAGTTAGCTGGGGGTTTTTTACTATGTCTGCGACTTCAATACCAAAGCGTTCCGGAAGCAGGATAGCCAAGGCTCGCATTAACCCCCTGAGCTTCCAAAACTCCGAGCTATCATTAAAACGTGCCAGCGTTCCATCTTTGGTCCAGACCGATCTAAGTTGGCTGGCAGTTACATGCGGATGGAGCATCCGGTCGGCGATTAAATATTCGGAAAACCGTTCGTATGGAAACCTGACTAGGACTGGAACTTCGGAATATGGTTCATCCTGAACGCCCCGGATCTCGACCAGCAATCCATTTGATCTGAGATGTCGATAAAGAGACCTTGAATCACCGCCTCCCGGAAATAAGGCATCGACTTCCAAGCGAAGTGGCGACCGCGGAACTGCTCGACCCTGGTTCTTTTGAATAGCGTTCGCAATCAACATGATACTTTTCCGAGTGACCTCCTCGGGGCAGTCAATAGCAGTCACCAATTTCTCACAAATCTTAGACACGCGACGCTTCATTACGGTGTCGAGTGTAATTGGACCCTTCGGCAGCCGAGAGTTCTCGAATGCTTCGCAAAAAGTCTTCAGGAACAAAGGTGTTTGAAACTCTTCCAGTAGCGGAGGGAAGTCATTGGCTTGAACCCCGTAGCCGCTGAAATACGTCGCGACGGCCTCGAATAGCTGGTCCCCGAAACCCATGTGCTCAACAACGGCCCACGATTTGTCGGTTGGCTTGGCGAGGGCTTCTGGCAGGGTCAGCCGAACAAAGTCGCTCCGGCAGCTAATGAGCAAACGGATATTAGCGAATGACTTTAAGCGACTTGCGAAGCTGTTTAAGTAGCTGCGCCATAGGGAACGTTCCCCGCGAGGAAGTGTTCGCCTAAAAGGATTAGCGCAGGCTGCCCCCGCTTTCGCGCCTCCAGCACGGCAGTTGCAAGGAGATGGCTCTTACCGGAACCAGCAGGTCCGACGACGAGCAGCCTACTGAAATCAGCGCACCTATGTCGTATGAAGAATTCCTCGAAAGACTGTAACTTCCTCAAAAAACTTCGCGCGAGTGTTTCTACGTAATCAAAAGGTCGCTCACGCCATGTTACCTCTTCAGAGTCTCTGACCGGCTTCTCAGGCCGGTTTAGCTCCGTCAGCTTACGCAAAAGCTGCTCGCCTGTCGTAAGCAACTTACGACAGGAACTAGCAAGCATCTTAAATGGTGGGATTTTTCTGCCGTCTCCAAAGCCCCCCATTTCCTTGCTCAGCGTTGCATGAAATGTCTCATATTCCAGGCGGGCTTTCTTAGGAAGTCGTTCAATTTTTGGCGAGTCGCTCAGCTTTCGAGCGGCATCAAAGACGGTCTTTACCCGCCTGTAGAAGTTATCCACAAATCGGTTGGTCAAAGCGAAGGCGTCCAGCAACTCTTCCGACTCTGTTCGAATATGATGTTTTGGGGTGTAGCGGCAATCCAAGTTAGCGATCGTTGACTCATTTTTCTGATCAATCCATTCATCCGAAAACTGCAACCATCCGAACCAGTAGAGCAGTTTGTCTCGGGCGGCCGGTGTCGTAAGTAAGGCTTCCAATTCGGACTCACCCCACCAGGCAAACCGAATTCTGTGGCGAATTCGCTTTTGTTTCGCCGACGCCTGCCATCGCTCTATGACGGCGTCCCACTTTTGTATTTGCCGGTGTGCGATTTAGCGGAACCGCGACACGAAATTCCACGAGTGCCGGGTGGTGTTCAAGAGCCGCCTCCACCGACTTGTTGATCTGCCGCCATTGGGTCGCTCCGAGCTTGTCAAAGTATTTCGCCTGAAGGCCAATTTCCTCGCCGTCCTCGAGCACCGCGAAGGCCTCGACGCCTTCGTCGCCACCGGCCCCTTCAACGCGTGTGAACTCAACGAAGTCGTCAAGGCTCGAACGGAATAGTTGAACTGACAGTTCTTCGAATCCCCCGTGCTGAGTCTTGTGGTGCGGTCGAATCTTGGAAAAGTCGATGTCGGGTAAAGGTTTCACTTTCGCTGGCCGCCGCCTTTTCTCTCATCGACTCGTCTCGACCCGACGGCTTCTGCTTCGAAATTCGTTCTCACTCGGTCAAAAATTTGAAATGACCTATAAGCGTAAGTAATTGTCCGTTATCTGATGTTACAGTGATTGGCCGACCCCGACAGGACTCGAACCTGTGGACCCTTTGGTTCGGCCGGTCTCTCTGGGAACACCAGAGAAGGATTTCCAGAGACTGCGACCCCTGTTGGAATCCGATGGGAGGCAAAGTCTAGGCAAAGTTGCCGAGGGTCTAAGCGTTATCCTGTTCATCGCCATTCGGGTAAGTGCTTGACAGCTAGGTAGCTAATTGCTGAGCCGGCAGTCGGATTCGAACCGACGACCTGCTGATTACAAATCAGCTGCTCTACCAGCTGAGCTATACCGGCTTTGAAACGCCTAGATTAAAGCGTAAACCGTGAGACTGCAACGACTGCACGGTTGGAAGAAACCTTAAACGCGAAGGAAGACGGAAGGACGTCAGGTCTAAACCTTCGATTGCGGTGAAGAAGCCGGTTTTTCAGAGCTGAGGCATGTCCCGATAAACGGTCTTGCCCTACGGTGCGGGTTTTTCCAGAGGTTGACCCAAAGCAACCGGCGTGCCGAAATTGGGTGTCCCATCGGCGTTCCAGGTGAAGCGCTGGATGCGTGGCGAGCGAAGGTTGCCGCAGCCTTCGCCCGGCCCCGGATTGGCGTGGTAGATAATCCAATCTTGCTTACCGTCGGGCGACTTGAAGAAGCCATTATGTCCCGGTCCGAAGGCCCCGACCATCGGGTCCGTCGAGAGGAACGGGTGGTTGAACTTCGTCCAACTTCTGCCATCGAGCAGGTTCGCACCAACATTCGCCTGAATGAGGCCCAGCGCGTAAAAGTCCGTCCAGCATCCCGAAGCCGAGAACACGATGAAAATCTTGCTGCCGTGCAACAGCGCTTCCGGGCCTTCATTGACATTGACGTGCCTGCCGGGCAGGTCACCGTGCTTTTCCCAAGGATAGGTCGGTTCCGAAATCAGTGTGCGTGGCGAATCGATGGTCCACGGATTACTCATATGAGCAATGAAAAGGTCCTGCTCACCGTCCGTATCGCCTTTCCAGCCAGACCACACGAGATAGTGTTCACCGTTCAGTTCGAAGATTGTCGGGTCGATAGCCCATTTATCGCTGGAATCGCTAACCTTGCCCTTGAAAGTCCACGTGCCTTCGATCGGATCGTCATTGCCGTTCTCGACGACATAGATACGATGAGAAGCATTGTCGCCGGCATCGGCGGCGAAGTAGAAATACCATTTGTTGCCCCAGCGATGGAGCTCGGGCGCCCACACCTCGTTCGACCATGGCTGTCCCGGCTCAGGTGTCCAAACCGCCTTCTTCTCTGCGTGTCCTAGGTCCGTGATATCCGCTGTTTTGCGAAGAGTCAGGTTCGTGCCAGATGAATTCGAGTAATAGTAGAACCCCCGCCACCAAACCACCCACGGGTCAGGCCCGGTCTGCAGCAGTGGGTTAGTAAAAGTATCGCCCGGGGCTGCCGAGGCACTCTGGGGCGTAAGAGTCACTTGGGCTACGCTGTCCGACGCTGCCCACGTCAGTACCGAGGTGGCAACGGTCACAATTATTGGCGTCCTCATCAGTGTTAAGATACGTCCCCTTGACAGGGATCCTTATTCCAAAATGCTGGTTTTTCAGCAGGATCAACCTTCGACATTCAATGCTCCCGCCTCATCTGAACTGCCAAGCAAGGCAAGCGCAAGCGAGAAGGGATCGCAATCCATGACGCTTTTCTGGCCGCCTCCCGAAATCCTCGCCACCTTTCTTTTTGGTTTCCAAATGTTTCCTGATAGCCTATCGGTAGGGCGGAGCGTAGGCTGACGCACGCTTGACCCCGGGAGATAATAATCGATGCCACAGCGAATTGACCGGTGCCGCACAGGAATGCTTTTGCTCTGTTGCGCCTGGAACTTGGGCGCAGCTCACGCCGATGATCTGACCACAGCCTCGGGCAACACGTTCCACAATATCGAAGTGCTCAGCCGCACTACGACAGCGCTTCTGATCCGGAGTAACGAGGGCGAGGCGCAGGTTCCCTTGAGCGACCTCAAGGAAGCGGACCGCAAGAAGTATGAGAAAAACCTGATTCACACGATTGATATGCCGGCGATCACGGTCATCGGCGAAAGAAAACCGGATTTCAGTGCGGAGCCGGAGCAGACAAAAGCTTTTACCGCTTTCGAAAAAGACATCCGCCGTCAGGATCTTGAGCGCGAGCAAGCGGCCAAGGACAAGGCGGAGCACCCAACCTACAAGCCGTTCCAGATTACACGGAGCATCAGCATCTCTTTGAGCAACACGTCGCTAAAAGATGATCGAGCGACCACACCGGACTACCTCAATCCTTCCTACGAAAGGCTTTCTCCGGACATCGTGGAAAAAGACCTGAAGGTTTACAAGATGTCGCTTTCCAACCAGTAAACAGGCTTTTTTTTAAAATACGGCTTTTCTCCTCGCTCCACGCGCCATCTTGGGACTGCTCTGGATCGGCTGGGCCATCTACTGGATTATCTCGGCCAGCACTAGCGCGCCGACATGCGAAAACGCGGCACGAACGACCGAGATTCTCCACCGAATTCCTCTGATGCTCGGAATCTTGGCGTTCGCGATCGGCGGAGTTCCCGCGAGGCCCAGAGCCGTCGCTGCGGTGGCTAGCTACAACGGGCGCAACATCGTCGGACTGCTTCTGCTGGCTGGCGGGCTTGCCTTCGCGATTTGGGCGCGATGCCACCTCGGAAAACTCTGGAGTGCGCGGATTACTTTGAAGACGGATCACCGAGTGATTCAGACGGGGCCGTACGCGATTGTTCGCCATCCGATTTACAGCGGCTTGATCCTCGCTTTGCTGGGAACGGCCATCATGCTGAACTCGTGGTCGACTTATCTGGGCTTTGCCCTCATCTGTTTGTCTTTGGTGTGGAAACTCGCTCTGGAAGAACGCTGGCTCATCATTCATCTGGGCGACGCTTATCGGGAGTATCGGCGGCAGGTGAAAGCTCTGATTCCCTTTGTCTTGTGATCTGCCTCGGCCAATCATCTTATAATGAGAGCAATCCTGGCGGGCTGTGGCTCGATGAGCAGAGAGTGGATTCGATGTGCAGAGAAACTCGGGGTCGAACTCGTCGCGTTCGTTGATATTCATCGCCTGGCGGCGGAAGAATGCGCGGCCGCCGTTGGGTTGAAACCGAGGATTTACACCGATCTGGGCGCGGCCCTGCAAGATTCGCAGGCTGAGATGCTCTTCGATTGCACAGTTCCCGTGGCGCACTACGACGTTTGCACCCAAGCTCTGGAGGCTGGTTTAGCAGTACTGGAAGAGAAACCGCTGGCCTTAAACATCAAGGAAGGGACCAGCCTGGTTCACCTCGCGGCAGCGAAAAACTCTTTACACGCCGTAATGCAGAACCGCCGCTTCAATCGTGGCGTCCGGCTTCTCCGGCAGGAAATAACGGCGGGCACAATTGGAGAGGTGACCGAGGTGCATGCCGACTTTTTCATCGGCCCACATTTTGGCGGTTTTCGGGAGGATATGCTTCATGTACTGCTGGCTGACATGGCGATCCACACATTTGATGCCGCCCGGTTCCTTATCGGCTCGAATCCGGCCAGTGTCTATTGTGAGGAATGGAACCCGGCAAACTCCTGGTATCGCCACGGCGCTTCCGCTCTCGCTCTTTTCAACATGGCAAACGGTGTCCGCTTCTCGTATCGAGGCAGCTGGTGCGCGGACGGGTTCGCGACTGCGTGGGACGCAAGTTGGCGAGTGATCGGTGTACGGGGCACCTTGCTTTGGGACGGGCAGAACGATGTCCGTGCCGCCGTCATTCGATCGACCGGAAAATTCCTGAATGATGCGGAAATAGTCAAACCGGCGCACGAGCCTGCTCCGGAAGTAACTGCCGGCCATGAGAGTGTCATGCTGCAATTCATCAAGGCGGTAAAAGGCGGTCCGGCGCCGGAGACCGTGAGTTCCGATAATATTTACTCTTTGGCGATGGTCGTTGCGGCTATCGAAAGCGCGCAGCAGGGCCAGAAAGTGAGCGTTCAAACGGGGGACAGTTAGTGCCGGTGCTAGTGCTAGTACTTAGTTGCTTTAGTTCTTTATATTTATGAAAAATTATGATTTGTTGGATGGATGGCAACGGGTTGCATCAAACTTTCTGTGGAAAACCGCAAGCTCTTGGAGGGTTGGAGTCGAGCGCAACGGGTCGAACACCGGCTCAAGGTCAGGAGTCAGATTATCTTGAAGGCGGCAGCGGGCTTGAGTGGACGTGCGATTGCCAAGAGCCTGCGCATTCCCGAGGTGACGGTGAGTAAATGGCGGCGGCGCTTTGTGCGCCAAGGCCTGGCTGGCTTGGAAGACGCGCCACGCAGTGGAAAGCCGGCCAAGTATGATCAAATGACGGTCAAGCGGGTCTTGGCGCTGCTGGATGAAGATCCACCGGCGGGCTACGGGCGCTGGAATGGGCGACTGCTGGCGCAGAGTCTGGCCGATGTTTCCTCCGATCAAGTCTGGCGCATTTTGCGCCAACAAGGCATTGAATTGGAACGGCGCCGCAGCTGGTGCATTTCCACCGATCCGGAGTTTGTGCGCAAGGCCGCTGACATTGTCGGTCTTTATCTCAATCCGCCCCAGAATGCGCTCATCTTGGCCATTGATGAAAAACCAGCCATTCAAGCCCTGGAAAGAGCCCAAGGTTGGATTCGCTTGCCCAATGGCAGGGCGCTGACGGGTTTTAGCCACGAGTACAAGCGCCATGGCACCTCCACTCTCTTTGCCGCCCTCAACATTGCCAGCGGCCAAGTGCAGGCTGGTCATTACCGGCGCCAGCGCCGACGGGAATTCCTGGAGTTTATGAACCAGGTAGTTGCCGGAAATCTCGACAAAGAAATTCATGTGGTCTTAGACAACCTTGCGACCCATAAGCCAAAGCAAGATCGCTGGTTGAAGGCTCACCCCAATGTGCATTTTCATTTCACTCCAACCCACGCTTCTTGGCTCAACCAGATTGAGATCTGGTTTAGTATCTTGAGCCGCCAAGCCCTCCAGGGGGCAAACTTCACCAGCGTGGCAGAGCTGCGCAACGCCATCGACACCTTCATCAAGAACTACAATAACAATGCGGCTCCCTTCGAATGGACCAAATCCCAGGTACATCAGGGGAAAGTCGCCATACATATAACTAACTTACGCAATTAGGCACTAGTGTCAGTGCTAGTGCTAGTTAGGATAGGCGGTGCTTCGGCGATTTTTCACAAAAGCCGTTTCGCGCAAAAACCGGCTCAGTACTTCGTTGAAACCGTGGGCGGCGTCAATGTTCCCAAAGAGCACTCCGGGTAGCGCGGACGGCCTCGTCCGTACTCCCGCTGATGACCAGTGGCTAATCGCCGATGACCTTATGACACGGGTAACGCGGAACTTGTCGCGCTGTAGTGCCGCGAAGCAGGCACGAAGTCACAAAAGCGTTTCGCGCAAAAACCGGCTCAGTACTTCGTTGAAGGCATGGGCCGCCTCAACATTACCCAGATGAGCTGCTTCCGGAATAGGAGAGAGTTTTGCTCCCGGAATCCTGCTTTGCATTTGGGCCGACACTTCCGGAGGAAAGCCCTGGTCGCGAGTGCCAGGAAGCAGAAGTACGGGAACCCTGATCTGATCCAGATGATCGAGTGTGTCGAGCGATTGAAGAGCCCGGCTGCAACTGATAAATCCCTCAACCGAGGTGGAACGAATCATGCCGCCGATCCAATCCATGATCTGCCGATTTCCCGCCTGGAACGCCGGCGTAAACCAGCGCTGGAGGGTCGCATCGACAAGTGGCCCCATGCCAAGCCGTCGCGCGGTTTCGATCCGCTGTTCAATAGTTTCCTTTGCCTCCACGCGAGTACGAGCGCCGGTACTGCACAGTACCAGCGCGCTGGTGCGCTGCGGATACTCCAGGGCGAACACTTGTCCGACCATTCCGCCAATCGACAAACCAACGAAAGCGACCTCGTCGACTCCGAGGTGATCGAGCAACGAAACGACGTCGCCAGCCAATTCGGAAAGAGTGCAGCGGTCGTTGAGAGCTTCGCTCTCTCCGTGACCGCGCAAATCGTAAATCAGAACCCGAAAATATTCCTCAAGCAAAGGAAGCTGATAACCCCAGACCTCCAGCCGAGTGGCCAAAGCGTGGCTCAGGAGGATGTTCGGGGCCTCTTCCCGGCCGATGATCGCATACGCCATTGCCCGTCCGTGATTCGAAAAAAACTGCCGATCCATTGGGGTGCAGCCTCGTTAAGCGTCTCTGACGTCATTCTGCCCACTCACCAGCTGTCTTGCGGCCGTCTCGCAGTAAACCGGATCGCCACCTCTTGGTCGGAGATAAAACTCGCTGATAATGATTTTCGTGAGTGCCGCTGCCGGCACTACGAGAATGACGCCGATCAGTCCGAACAGGGTGGTCATCGATACAACAAAAAACATAATGGTCACTGGATGCAGGTTCATTTGTTTGCCCATGACAAACGGGATCAGAACGTTGGATTCGACCTGTTGGATAAAGAGGATTGCGGCGAGGGCTAACCCAAATTTCTCCAGACCCAAGCTGGCGGCCACGAATAAAGCGGGTATTGCGGCAATCACCGCGCCGACGATGGGGAGAAGCTCGCCAAAAAAGGCGAATACGCCGAAGGCAAAGGCAGGTTGCACGCCGACCAGTGCCAGGAGAACGCCGGTGGAGATCCCGGTCACCAGACCCATGATCAACGTGCCGCGCGCCCAGGCGCTCATCTGGTGCATCATCCGGGCCAGGGTGCGCCGAGCCGGTTCTCTGGCTTCAATTGGAACCAGTTCGAGAGCAGCTGCCACTACCGGAACCGGGTCGCCCAAAGTAAAAACGAGCAACAAAAAAAAGAGCAGCAGATCGATCAGGCCGCCGAACGCACCGAGCGTTGAACGAACGACGAATTGGGCAGCGCCGCCGGCGTGTGCCCCGGCGGCGCTCAGCAGCTCGTTCGACTGCGTGTTGAGATAATCTTGCAACGCAGGATTGATCTGTAGCCAACCTCTCACCTGGCTGTAGATTTGGGCGCCATAGTCCGGGGCGCGCTGAACCAGTTGTTGGATTTGGTCGAGGAACCGAGGCAACAACAGCGCGACGATCAGCCCGACGATGATGAGGATGACCAGGCCCAGCAACAGGAGCCCCAGCGAACGGTTCACGCGGCGTCTTTCCAGCATCGCGACAACCGGGTTGAAGACCATCGCCACGATAAAAACAACCGCAAAAAGAAGGAGCTGCCGCCGGAGGGTATAGGTCGCGATTGCTCCCAAGACGACGACAATGGCCAGGATTAGCCATCGGCGCAGATCATGGTAGGTAAGGCCTCCCGTCCTCTTTTCTTGTTTTTCAACAGATTCTTTCTCGATCAACATGGAATTTTCTTTGAGTTTTGCCCGGCCTGTAGTGTGGAAACCACCGATTTCACCGATTTGCACAGATTTTCAAAGAACGGGATTCCTGGAACGGGAATAGAGCCGAATGTGCGACCAATGCGTCGATAAGTGATTTAGAACTTGATCTGTGCAAATCTATGAAATCGGTAGTTTTAATCTTTTGCTGAAATCTGCGTGGGATGAAAGCCATTGTTTTCGACACGTTCGGCACATTGGTTGACTGGCGAGCAAGCATTATTCGCCAGCTGGCAGAATTCGGTCGTAACCGCGGGGTGTCGGCGGACTGGGCCGGACTGGCCGACAAGTGGCGTCGGGCGTATGAACCGTCCCTTGAGTCGGTCCGGAGCGGCGCTCGGCCATGGGTAGTGCTGGACGAGTTGCATCGGGAGTCGCTGACCCGGCTCAACGAAGAAATGGGTCTCGGTCTCACCCAGAATGATCTTACTGATTTAACCTTCGTCTGGTATCGGCTTGACCCGTGGCCCGACGTTGTTCCCGGACTTAACCGGCTGCATCGCGACTACATCCTGGGGCCGCTTTCCAATGGCGGATACGCCATGTTAGTGAACCTCGCGCGGTTTGCCGCGCTGCCTTGGGACGCCGTTCTTTCGGTCGAATTGTTTGAGCACTATAAACCGGATCCGGCAGTTTATCTGGGAGCCTGTCGCCTCCTGCGTTTGCCGCCGGAAGAGGTCATGCTCGTGGCCGCGCATAACTACGATCTGCGCGCCGCACAAAACTTAGGGCTAAAGACCGCTTTTGTCCCGCGCCCGACCGAGTACGGCTCGAGCCAGGACAAAGATCTTGCGCCAGACGGCGATTGGGATTTTGTGGCGCGGGACTTGATGGATTTGGCGGTCCGGCTTGGGGCGTGAAAGCTCGCCTTTGGAGTGCGTGCGACTTGTCGCCGCTTTGGGTCCGCGCGGAGCGCGACCGCCAACAAAGCGAATCTTTTCGGCAGAGTCTGCACGTCGTGGTTCCGTTCGCGAGCGAGGCCGCGCTCTGCGCAGGTCGCACGCACTCCAAAGGCGAGACAGGACTGTCTGCGCAGTTTCGGTTCCTTTGGGTTGTCGCGGTGCGCTGCAACATCGGACCCGTGACTCGCGACTCGGGACTCCTTCATTTGTCCAGACGTACTACCAGAACTGGTAAACGCGTGGCCAATACTTCCCCGTCGGTGGAATACTCGATTGCCAAAGCAGCGCGCGTCTCCAGGCTGGCGTCGCCGGCATGGGCTCGCAATTCGGCCTTCCGCTCCGGCGAACAATTCGCTTGCCTCGTCCACCAGTCGAACTCCAGCCGGTAATGAACGATCTCCGCGCTGCTCCAACGGAATCCAGCGCTCTCGGCCAGTCGTTGCCACTCCTCCGGTGTCCGCTGGTCGTAGTGGGACGGGTCGCGGATTTGCTCCCAACGATTGATCCAGTCTTTTGATTCAGCCGTGGGAGAGATCTGATCCGCCACAACCATTCTGCCGCCAGCTTTCAGCACTCGCCGGCTCTCCTCGAGAAAGCGTTCGAGGCGGTGGAAATGATGCGGAGCATGGCGCGATGTTACCAGGGTGAAGCTTTGATCGGAAAATGGCAAAGCATCCGCCGCTGCCCTGTGAAACATGACGTTCTGGACCGCCCGTTCCGCGCTGAGTTTGCGCGCCTCCGCCAACATGCCATCGGCGATATCGATGCCAACGACCGACTGCACCAACGGCGCCAGGGCGAGGGCGGTATGGCCTGTCCCGGTGGCGATATCGAGCACGATGTCGTTGGTCATGGGTTTCGTCAACCCCACAAGCGCATCGAGGCTGGGACCTTCCCGATGGACCGGGCTCGCCGCGTAATTCGCGGCGATCGGGTTGAATTGTTCCGCACTGTTCTTCATGCGTGTGTTTTTTCTCCGAGGATCTCCGTCAGGCTGGTGCTGAACGCCTTCTCAAAAATTGCACTCGGACGATTTGAGGACAAGGGTAGACGCTGGATTTCGGGCGGTGAGCCAAGAGGTGCGAGCATGGCGCACCTGACGAATGAGCGGTTCTTTGTGGCTATCTCGCCTCTCGCGGCGACAATACAAGCTTTAAAGGACTGACCTCCGACACGTCCTGGCTCGCCTGTCTTGCAGGCGGCTGGACCTGCCCTTAGGTTAGTCGATGCCCGAAAACCCATTTCCGTCCCCGGAGGAACTCCAGAAAAAGATCCAGGAGTTCATGAAAACGAATTTTGGGGACAAAGTCTCGGTGGCGACCTTTACCCAACCGGCGGCGACCGATGAACCCCCCGAAGAGCCCCGAGAAACGTTTGACCCCTTTGAGTTCAATCTCACGCCCAAAAAAATCAAGGCGTACCTAGACCGGTTCGTGATTCGGCAGGACGAAGCGAAGAGGACCCTGGCCATCGCGGTCTGCGATCACTACAACCACGTGAACTTTGTCCGGCGTCTGGCAAAGGAAAAACCAGAAAACGCCGAGGCGATTGAATACAGCAAAGCCAATGTGCTTCTGCTCGGACCCACGGGAGTTGGCAAGACCTACCTGGTGAAACACATTGCGGAACTGATTGGGGTTCCGTTTGTCAAGGCAGATGCCACCAAGTTCAGTGAGACTGGCTACGTCGGAGGTGACGTCGAGGATTTGGTGCGAGATCTCCTGCAGCGCGCCGACGGTAATCCTGACGTTGCGCAATACGGCATCATCTACGTCGACGAGATTGATAAGATTGCCGCGAGCACAAATCTGGCCGGACGAGACGTCAGCGGTCGCGGGGTGCAAACCACCTTGTTGAAGTTGATGGAGGAAACCGAAGTGCCGTTGCGCAACCCGATGGATATTCAATCGCAGATCCAGTCCGCGATGGAGTTCCAGCGCAAGGGTAAGGTGAAGAAAGAGACTATTAATACCCGCCATATTCTTTTCATCTGCAGTGGCGCTTTTGACCGGCTGAAGGAACAGGTCAGCCGCCGTCTGCGACAATCCAGCTTCGGCTTTCAACCGCACGCGACGCCAGTTGAGGGTCCGGCCGTGCTCGCTGCCGCCACAACCCGCGATTTCATCGAGTACGGGTTCGAGCCGGAATTTATCGGGCGGCTACCGGTACGGGTCGTCTGCGAAGAACTCACGGCTGAAGATTTCTTTGCCATTTTGAAGACATCTGAGGGGAGCATCATTCGCCAATACACTCGCGCTTTTGAGGCATTCGGAATCGACATTGAGTTTTCCGATGAGGCGCTCCGGGAAATCGCGCACTTGGCGGAATACGAGAGAACCGGCGCGCGCGGCCTGTTGACCGTGTGCGACCGGGTACTCCGTGACTTTAAGTTTGAGTTGCCGGGCTCGGGCGTGCGCCAATTGCATGTCGGAATCGACCTCGTCCGAGACGCAGCAGGCACTCTGGCCCGCGTCCTCGACTCTGCCAGAGCCGAGGCGCAGTCCAACAGAGCGGAAATGGTGCGCCAGTTTGCCGAGGTTTTTTCGCAAAAGCATGGCGTCAAATTTGAGATCGAGGAACCGGCAATTGACGCGATTGTGCGCCGAGCAACGGACCAGCAGCGTGAGGTGGTAGATTACTGCACCGAACTCTTCAAGGATTACCCTTACGGACTCAAGCTGCTCCGAGATCGTAGTGCGGATCTGTCTTTTCATTTTCCAGTCAGTGCCCTGGAGGATCCCGATAAATTCCTGAGCGAAAGGGTGGTCGAATTTTATCGTCAGGAGGGAGGGGCCGGCCGCAGCCGGTCCGAATAATTGCAGCGCGTCGATTATCCGCCTCTTTTTCAAGAGCTTATTCGGGAACTTCGGCGAATGCCCGGAATCGGCCCACGCAGCGCCGAACGGATCGCGCTATGGATGGTGCAGGCGCGCGACGCGCGTTCGCCGGAAATTGCACAGGCCATTGCGCGGTGTGCCACTGGGATCAGGAACTGCGTAAAGTGCGGTTTTTTTTCGGAGCAGGAACTCTGTGTCATTTGTTCCGATACCGCCCGGGACAGTGGGATGCTGTGTGTAGTGGAACAGCCAACCGATATTCTGCCGTTGGAGCGGACAGCGACTTATCGAGGGCTTTATCACTCCCTAGGCGGAAAATTATCTCCGCTCGACCATATCGGAGCCGGCGACCTGCGAATCGATGAATTGATCCGGCGAGTTGCGCAGGAGCAACCGCGCGAAGTAATTCTGGCAACCGGCGCGGATGTCGAGGGCGAAGCAACGGCGAACTATCTGGCGGACTTGTTGAGTGAACGCGAACTCAGGCTTACCCGGATTGCCCAAGGTCTTCCGGCCGGTCTTGGGCTGGAGAGCGTCGATGAACTCACGATCGCCCGGGCTTTCAACGGACGGGTGACGATCACTGGCACTGGCACTGACACTGACATTGACACTAGCTGACAGGACAATGAATGCGTCCAACAAAATCCTGGTCGCCATGTCAGGCGGAGTGGACAGTAGCGTTGCCGCTCTTCTCCTGAATCGCGCCGACGCTTGCGTCGAGGGGGTTTACATGAAGAACTGGATCAACGAGGAAAAGATCCTCGGTGATTGCCCTTGGCAGCAGGATATCGAGGATGCTCGGGCCGTGGCTGAGACAATCGGAATTCCGTTTCGGGTGATGAATCTCATGCAGGAATACCGGCTACGCGTGGTGAACTATCTGATCCAGGGTTACCAGGGAGGGATTACACCCAATCCCGACGTGATGTGCAACCGGGAGATGAAGTTTGGGGTTTTGCTGGAACTCGCCCGGGCCGCGGGATTCCGCGCGGTTGCGACCGGTCATTATGCGCGGCGCGTTCAAGCAGCGGATGGTTCATGGAACATTCTGGAGGGAGTGGATAAGCAAAAAGATCAAAGCTATTTTCTCGCGCTTCTTCGACAGGACCAGATCGCCGCGGCCAGATTCCCGGTCGGCGAGCTATTAAAAAAGGAGGTCCGCCAATCGGCGGAAAATAGCCGGCTGGTCACCGCCAAAAAGAAAGACAGCCAAGGCATTTGTTTCATTGGCAACGTGCGGATGCGGGATTTTCTGCGCTCGTTTGTCGAGGACAAACCTGGCCTGATTCGGAATCAGTCTGGCGCGGTGATTGGCCAGCACAATGGTCTGCATCTTTATACTCTCGGCCAGAAACGGGGGGTAGGTGTTCCTTCCAACACTCGTTATGAATCTTACGCGGTAGTGGAGAAGCGCGCGGCGAGCAACGAGCTGATTGTTGCTTTTGATCGGCCGGACACCGCGGGTTTGTACGCCAGCAGATGCGGTTTGGCGTCGGTCTCCTTTACAAATCGAGAAATCCATGACACTGCCCGGCTTTTGGTAAAACCGCGGTATCGAGCCAAAGCGAGTGCAGCGCGTTTTGCCTGGTGCGGGAACGGCCGCGTGGAATTGGAATTTTCTGAGCCGCAACGCGCTTTGACGCCCGGCCAAATCTGCGCACTGTACGACGGCGAGTTGCTGTTGGGTGGCGGTGTCCTCGAAGAAATCTACGGGTAAGCCTGCAGCGCTGGCAGGACGAGCCGGCGCTCATCCCTACCACGCGCTGATCGCCCCCTGAGCGGTAGGGACCGGCTCCTGTCGGTCCTTTCCTACTTGGTGTTGTGAGACAATCTCTAGATTTTCGCCCTGTCGGCGCGGGCCCTAGCGCCAGTTTAATATTCCCTTGCCAGCAGGTGATCGGCTAAGCCGTCCAATATTTCCGCTCGGCGGCCCAGAGGTTTCAAAGCTTTCCGAGCGCTTTCGGTGAGTTCACGCGCAATGAGGCGTGAACGTTCCAGGCCAACCACAGCCGGAAAGGTCGCTTTCTCCGCAGTCACATCCTTTCCGGCGCTCTTTCCGAGCCGTTCCGACGTCTGCGTAACGTCCAGAATGTCATCGATGACCTGGAAAGCGATGCCGAGAGCTCTGCCGAAGTCTGAGAGATGGTTGAGTTGACGTAGAGTCGCGTTGGCGCTCATCGCGCCAAGCCGGATCGAGGCCTGGAGAAGAGATGCCGTCTTTGATTCATGGATAAAGCGGAGCATGGGAAGCGACGTTTTTCGGCCTTCATTTTCCAGGTCGAGCACCTGGCCGGCAATCAGGTGACGGCTACCAGCGGCGATCGCGAGTTCCTGTACAACTTGGCGCAGCCCATACCTGGGCCAGCCCGGCGCCTGCGCGGCCAGTTCGAATGCGAACGTCAAGAGGGCATCTCCCGCCAGAACCGCGATGGCTTCACCAAAGACTTTGTGAGAAGTCGGCCGGCCCCGCCGGAAATCATCATCGTCCATGCACGGGAGATCGTCATGGATAAGCGAGTAGGTGTGAATACACTCAACCCCGCAAGCCAGTGGAAGTGCTTCCTCCGAACGGCCGCCGCACGCTTCGGCTGCGGCCAGACAGAGAATTGGGCGCAAGCGCTTGCCTCCGGCAAAGATACTGTAGCGCATCGCTTTATGGATCGTTTTTGGTTTGGTGGTGCCGCTCGGGAGAAAGCGGTCCAAGGCTTTGTCCACCAGCTTCTGGCGGGAATCTAAGTAATCTTTCATGCCTGCAACTATCGGAGATAGCGCTGGGCAATGGGCATGCGCCAGCCTATTCCGAAGGCCAGACTGGTCACTTTTAAACCGGGGGCGGCTTGACGACGTTTATACTCGTTGGCATCCACCCGCCGCTGGACCCATCGCACGGTTTCTGGGTCGAATCCTTGCTGGACGATATCGTCCGGGCTGAGTTGTTCTTCGACATAGCGTTGCAAGATGGCATCCAGTACCTCATAAGGCGGCAAAGTATCCTGATCAGACTGGTCGAATTTAAGTTCAGCGCTCGGGGGCTTGCGGATTGAATTTTCCGGGATGATCTCCCGGTCGCGATTTATCCAGTTGGCCAACCTATAGATCATCGTCTTGGGCACGTCACTGACCACTGCCAGCCCGCCTGCCATGTCCCCATAGATCGTGCAATAACCCACCGCCAATTCGCTTTTATTTCCGGTCGTCAAGAGAAGATGGCCAAACTTGTTGGACAACGCCATGAGGGTAAGGCCGCGCAACCTCGACTGCATATTTTCCTCGGTAGCGTCCTCCATGAGACCGGCAAAGATCTTCTTGAATTGCCCTTTAAACACTTCGAAAGGCTCCTTTATTGAGATCACAGAGCGGCTGATCCCGAGGTTGCGCGCGAGTTGCTCGGCATCAATCAGGCTGCCTGGGGAAGAGTACTGACTAGGCATGGAGACACCGGTGACGTTTTGTCGACTCAAAGCATCAGCTGCCAGAACCGCGGTGACGGCCGAATCAATGCCGCCGCTCAATCCGAGTACCGCGCTGCGGAAGCCGCACTTGGAAAAATAATCCCGAATGCCCAGGAGCAGCGCATGGTAGATCTCCTCTTCAGCCTGCCGAGAAAATGTGTCCTCACTTTGTGCGTCCTCCGAAAGCACCGCGACCTCTTCGCGGAATGCGCTCAGCGCGCCCGACGCGATACCGTCCGGCCTGGCTGCAAAGGAATTTCCGTCGAAGATCAGTTCGTCATTTCCCCCTACCGAATTACAGTAGAAAATAGGGACTTTATATTGCCGGGCGAGCTCACTGACCATCCGAAACCGAAGAGCTGGTTTCCCCGCGTGGAATGGAGAAGAGCTCAGATTAACGATGAGGTCAGCGCCATGGGACAAGAGTGACGTGACCGGATCCTGCGCATAGAGATCTCGCTTCAGGTAGGCGTCAGTCCAGATATCTTCGCAAATGGTAACCCCGACGAGGCGGCCGGCCAGGCGAATAGGCACCTGCTCCCGGGCAGGTTCAAAGTACCGAGCCTCATCGAAAACGTCATAGGTCGGCAGAAGTGTCTTCCAGGTCTTCGTAATCGGACGTGCCTTCTCCAGCACGGCGCAAGCATTGATAAAGGGCTTTCCGATCTTTGCTGGATTGAAATCCACGTAGCCTACGAGCAGCGGAACGGGACCGACGACCTGGTGCAAAGCATCCAGCTCAGCCAGCGTCTCTGGGACAAATCGGGATTTAAAAACTAGGTCCTGCGGCGGGTAACCGGTCAACGCAAGCTCCGGGGTAAGGACAAGTTCTGCACCGGCGCCGACCGCCCGATCATAGGCGTTTTTGATCTTGGCGGCATTGCCTCGGAGATCGCCAACTGTCGTATTTATCTGGGCAAAACCAACACGCATGAGATGACAAAACCTAAATATTGCGAAACTCAGCGGTAAAGCGAGCGAGGCAGCTAAAAAATTGAGCAGATGGTAGTCAACCGAGCGATGGGAGCGGCGGGAGCGGGTCAGCGGAGGGAGAATAGCTTGAAAGTTGTAGAACTCCCAGGCCGTTGGTTTTCAGGCCTTTGAATACCTCGGCGATGATTGGAGTCGCTCAAGCCGCTCAGGCCGTTCGGTCTGATCTGCTGCACCTGGCACTGACACTTGGCACTGACACTGATAATTCAGCTTGGCCGGAAGATGAAGTGCAACAAGAACAGCGCGGCTAATGCGATCGAGACTGGAGTGAGTTCCTTCCAACGACCCAACCCCGCCGTAATGAGTACCTGACTAAAGATGCCGACCGCGATTCCCTCGCTGATACTGAAGGCCAAAGGCATAATGAGCATGGTCAGCACCGCTGGACAGGCTTTCACAAAGTCCGGCAGGTCCAGTTCAGCGGCGGTTTGCATCATAAAGACCCCGACAATCACCAGCGCGGGCGCCGTAGCCACCGCCGGGATCGCGAGGATCAACGGGCTAAAGAACAAGGAGAGCAGAAAACAGACCGCAACCGTGAGCCCGGTGATACCGGTGCGCCCGCCCGCCTCCACTCCAGCAGCTGACTCGATATAGCTAGTCGTGCTGGAAGTACCGAGCAGGGAGCTGATAATTGCCGCGCCGGCATCCGCGGCAAGCGCGCGTCCAATCCGGGGCAGGTTGCCGTTTTCATCAAGAAGACCCGCCCGGCGGCATACGCCGAGCAGTGTGCCCATGTTGTCGAACAGTTCCGTGAAGAGCAGAGCGAGGACGAGCACGATGCCGGTAAGAAAATGGGTCCAAAGAAATCCCAAATCGAGCTTCAGAAAGGTCGGCGCGAGAGAGGCCGGCGGCGCAACCAGCGAGGAGGGCCAAGCTGTGATTGCTGCATGATCCGGCCGCTGCGTTCGTATGAACAACCCAGCAACGCTGAGGATGAGAATAGAACAAATGATCGCTCCCGGAACTCGGCGGCCCACGAGAACAGCGGTCAGCAAAATCCCGGCAAGGGTCAGCACGGGCTCCGGCTGCGAAAACGATCCAAGTTTAACCAGGGTCGTTTGGTCCGCGACAATGACGCCTCCGTTTTTCAACCCGATGAAAGCGATGAACAGCCCAATCCCGCAGGTGATCGCCATCTTGAGGTGGTTCGGGATCGCATCGATTATGAGACGGCGCAGCCCGGAGATCGAGAGAAGCAAGAACAAAACACCATTGTAGAAGACAAGACCTAGTGCAGCCTCCCAGGGAACCTTCAGCTGGAGGCAGATCGTAAATGCGAAAAACGCATTTAGCCCCATGCCGGGAGCAAGCGCGATCGGGTAGTCGGTGAGCAGCGCCATTAGCATGGTCGTGATCGCAGCGGAAAGCGCTGTGGCGGTAAAAACCGCGCCCTTGTCCATACCCGCAAAACCAAGGATCTGGGGATTCACCGCCAGGATGTAGGCCATGGCCGCGAAGGTCGTCAGACCAGCAACAATTTCCCGGCTATAGAGAGCGGGCCGGGTATCGGAGGTTTTGGGCATGCGCGATCAGGCAATCGGGCGCGAGTGTGCCCATTCTCCAGGACAAATGCAATAGCCTGCATCGCTCGAAAATCCCAGGGATTTGCGAGCGATGCAGGCTTGCCTCTGCGGCGCGATTGCGCCGCAGAGGTCAAAAGAAGTCGCTAAGCAGCAGCGCCGGCGCGCTTGGTAAGCGTTGCTCGCCTCCGCGGGCGTCCAGCAGATTCCGTCTGCCAATCCCGTCGGAGCAGCGCGTAGTCGATTTCCGGAAGCGGCGGCTCGCTCCTCGAAGGTTGTGGTCTGGCCGACGCCAGCAGCTTGCCCTGGCTAGCCAGAGCTAATAATGCGCAGAATTCAATCATTTTATCCTCCCGTTGGTTTTCCGTCGAACAGTCCCAGTATCCTGGGGGAGGGGGAACAAGGGTGTTCCTTTTGGCGTTATTCGTTTCAATGCTGACCGGCCTCGATCGGTTCTTGCGATTCGTCCATTTGGACCTGCAGCCGGGTATTCAATGCGAGCAGCGAGATAAGGAGGCCGAGAATCATCCCGATTCCAAACAGACTCGCCAGAGGTTCGAGCGAACTTTGATCCGCTCCCGCAATGAAGACGCGGGCAATTGCCGATAGCGCGAAGACGACAGCACTGGCCACCGCTATAGCGGTCAGGCTGCTTTTCGTGTCTTCAACATGTCGTTTTGTGATTTCGTGTTCCATAAGGGTTTCACCTTTCACTTGTGCTCACCACGAAGCGTTTGCTCCGGGTGAAACCCTCATCAGCAACACTAATTGTCCCCGAACCATTCCCTAATCGGACCAAAAGTCAAACGCTTGCCTTTTTTAGCCGGGCTTGAGCCGCCGGAGGGTCGCGGCTCGCCTCAGGCCAAAGAAGTTTATAAGTCTTCGGATCATTCTGCGCGATTGGCAGGGCGAGAATTTCATTCGAGCCGCTTTCGGAGATCCAGGGTCAAGCGCTTCCGGGCACGAAAACACTTGAGCAATTTCCCGGTTTCCGCATCCATGAGAGAATGAGATGCTTCGGACGAAGCGTCGTCCGTTGGGGGACTATTGAACGATCTTGGAACGCAGCGGTCAAGCCCCGCGCGCATCCCCAGAGAACCCGTCGAGGTACGGCCTCGCCAGAACCATGAAATACCTTCTCGCGCCGGACAAGTTCAAAGGCACGCTGAGCGCACCCGAGGTAAGCGCGGCGATCGCGCAAGTTATTCGCGACGACGATCCCCGGGCAGAAGTGGAAGAAATACCAATCGCCGATGGCGGCGAAGGCACCGCTGCACTGTTGGCCTTGGAGCTGGGGGCGGAGCGGTTTGTGCGTCCGACTCTCGATCCTCTTGGACATGATATTGAAGCCGAATTTTTTCTCAAAGATGGCGAAGGCTACGTCGATATGAGCGCCGCTTCCGGTCTGTGGTTGATCGATCCGGCGGACCGGGATCCGTTGGGCGCCTCGACTTACGGTACCGGAATCCTGCTTCGCCATCTCATTGAGCTCGGCGCAACCCGGATCAATATCGGGTTAGGCGGCAGCGCCACGATTGATGCCGGTCTAGGCATGGCCGCCGCCTTGGGTTATGAATTTAGCAATAGTTCAGGTCGGAGGATCGAACCGCTCCCTCGGAACTTCGACTCGATCCAGACCGTACGGTCGCCCGTCTTTGCTCATCTGCCCAAGGTGGTCGGATTAGCGGATGTAACCAACCGCCTGCTTGGTTCCGCAGGAGCGACCTGTACCTTTGGCCGTCAGAAAGGTCTTCGTGAGAATCAACTCGCCGAATTTGATAGCGTTTTAAGCCGCTTGGTTACCCGGATAGCAAAATCGCTCGGCACGGATTATTCCGATGTCTCGAGAGCGGGGGCTGCCGGAGGGTTCGGCTACGGGATCCTGACTTTTCTCCATGGAAGCCTCGTCGGAGGCTTTGATGCCGTTGCGGAGAAACTACGGTTGCCGGATCGAATAGCAGAGGCTGATGTTGTCATTACCGGGGAAGGGCGGCTCGATTCGCAGTCGCTGCAAGGCAAAGGCCCGTTCGGCGTCGCTTCGCTGGCCAGAGCACAAGGTAAACCTGTCTGGGCGGTGGCGGGAATCATTGAGGATGCGGCCGAGGTCAGGGCGGCTTTTGATCGTCTGATCTCGTTTGTCGACGAACACATCTCCACACAGGAAGCGCTCGCGAAACCGGCCGAGATCCTTCGGCGCCGCACGCGCGAACTGCTTGCGATGGGAGAAAATTAAAGCGCTTGGTCGCGTGCCTTCTCTTTTCTCCGGCACGGCGATCAGCCGATAGCGAAGTTTAAGCCAACCGCGCTCTCCAACGTCGCGCTAGCGGCATGCAGTGAAACCGCCCACGTCTGATCCCCAACGACTCCGTCCACAGCGACCCCACCCCAAGACTGGAATGCTTCAACTGCTGCTCGCGTGTCCGCCCCGTAGAGTCCGTCGATCCCCTGCGGAGTTGTGTTCCACTGGCCAGGTGCCCCGTTCGTCAGCACCGTTTGGAGACTGCGGACAACATCGCCGGATGAACCCTCCTGCAGGGTCGGCATCGGACCGCCATCCGGCAAGGCGTTCCACGTCAGCGGACCGACAATACCATCGACGACCAGGCCAGCCGAATCCTGAAATTGTTTCACCGCCGTCTCGGTTTGAGAATCAAACGTGCCAGTGACCGTGAGTCCGAGGTTCGGGGTGCGACGCAGAGCCCGTTGCAAACGCCGAACTGCTTGGCCGGTAGCACCCGGACTTATGGTAGGCTGACCTGGATTTGGCAGAATCTGTCCTTTTGTTGGGGCGGTTAGGGAAAACCGGCATCATGAGCAGTAACTATTTCAAAAATCAACGCTTTCCTGTTAAAGCTGGTTTTTACCGCAGAAATTCATGGGACTATAGGACCTATGGGACCTATGCGTCTCATAAGTCCTCTATCCTAGGCTAATGGCGAGTGGTTCCCTCATCGATCCGCTTTTGCGGCAAGCTTTTTCTGCTCCTCTCCTGCTCCTGTGGCTGAGCGGTGGTCTGGTCCTCTGCGGCGTCCTGTTGTTTCTGATCCGGCAGATGCATCGACTGTTGCCGGCAAAGGTCTATGTGGAATCGGTCGCCAGCATTTTGACTCCTGCCGAAAGACTCTTTATGCAGAGCCTCGAGATCGCGACCGATGGGAGGTGGCGGATCTCCTTCAAGGTCCGGGTCGCGGATGTCATTGAGGTAACGAGTACGAATGGCCGGGAACGGCAGCGCCTGTTCCGACGGATCGCCGCCAAGCATATCGATTTTCTGCTTACCGACCCGGAAACATTCGAGCCAGTATTGGCCCTCGAGCTCGATGATTCTTCGCACGACCGAATCGAACGACGCCAACGTGACGAATTTCTCGATGAACTCTTCGCCGTCGCTCAGTTGCCGCTCGTGCGGGTCGATGCCGCCAGCCGGTATTCGCCAGACAAGATTTCCCGAGCTTTGAAGGCGGCACTCGTTGATCGCTAATTAAGAGTGCAGGTACTTGGCGCCTTCCTGGTGTGAGATCATGACCTCCTCGGTAAGACTCACCGCCATTCGGCAAACTTGGAGACCCACGTAAGTTTCGAAGCGTGCGCTTCGTTTTCTGCCACGAGCTCCGAGATTTTTCGGCGAAATTCCGCGACCGACCGGTCATTCCTCTTTGCGGCATTCGCGATCAAATTGCTGATCATGAATTCCAGGAACACGTTTGATAGCTTCTCCAGGAAAACCACCTCAGGGGCATTTTGTTGGCGTAAAATCTCGAGATACCGATTCAGTTCGGCCCACAAATTGCTGAGAGCCGCTTGCCGCGAAATCTCGGCCGCTGCCCGAGTCGTTCGCCATAATTGGATTGAGTAGAACGTGTAGATGATGGTCGAGATCGAGACAGCCGTAGCGAGAATCAAAGAGATATTGGCATTCATGTGCGCCTTTCGAAGGGACAGAGGAAATAGTGTTAAGCAGACGCCGCGTGTGCAAGATGAACAGCAACGCGATAGTAGTCTTGGAGTGCGTGCGACTTGTCGCCGCTTTGAGATCGCGCGGAGCGCGCCGTAGCCGAGTCCGCGAAAGCGAAGGAGGGAACACCCCGCCACAAGTCGGCTCTTCGTTGGAACGCCGGACTCCATGGTACGGTCCTCGATTTGGCTAGCTCGCGCTCCGCACGAATCCTAAAGCGGCGACCCGCTCGCTGCCGGTCAAGCAGGAGCTTGCCCATACCGACGCAGAGCATATCCCATGGCGGAACTGGCATCCTGCCGATTCCGAGTACTCACTTTAATCCGGCGGCGGCCATCACACCTTGTGTGACTTTCTTTTGAAAGAGCAGGTAAGCCGCCGCGGTCGGCAACGATGCGAGTACGGCGATCGCTGAGGTCTTGGCGAAAGCTATTCCATAAGCCGACTGGACCTGAGTCATGCCGACCGGAATCGTGAGCATCGGAGTAGAATTGGTAATGATGAACGGCCAGAAAAAGTTGTTCCAGGTCCCGATGAAAGTCACGATGCTCATCGCCCACACCACACTCCAGTTCAGAGGTAAATAGAGGTTGAATAGAATGCGGAGCTCAGCCGCGCCGTCCATCACTGCCGCGTCTCGAAAGTCCCGCGGCACCTCATCAAAGAACTGCTTGAATACGACTACCGAAAGAGGCGTCGCAATTTGCGGAATGATGATGCCCGCGTAGGTGTTGACCAGGTTGAGCCGATTCATCGTCAGGAAGAGTGGAATCGCCATCGCGCTGAACGGAAGCATAAATCCCAACAGCAACAGCCAGTAAACGAACCGTTTCCCGGCAAATTCAAGCCGGGAAAGTGCATAGCCGCACATCAAGGAAAGCACGACGGAGCACACGGTAACGATTGCCGAAACCAGAACGGTATTCAGATACCATCGAAAAATCGGGCTATTTTGAATGACATACCAGAAAGCTCCGAAATCCGGCGGCCAGGGGATCAAGCTGGGCGGACTAGCGATCGTGTCCGTCTCTGTTTTCAAGGCGGTAACGACGATCCAATAGACCGGCGACAGCCAGATTAATCCCAGAACGACGGTCAATAGAGTACATACGAGACCCAGAGGAGAAAGCGCCTGTTTTTTCATTTGGCGCTCCTCACCCGCAACAAGCGGAACTGGAGGGCGGCGGCGAGTAAGATGATGACCACCAAAAAGACCGCGATCGCCGAACCGTAGCCGCCGCGATTTTGCTGGAATGCCTCCCGATACATATAAAACAGCACAACGGTCGTCGAGTTGTATGGCCCTCCGCCGGTGAGCAGGTAAACCTGATCGAAGATTTTGAACTGGGCGATCAATTGTAAGATCAAAACCAGGCTGGCTATCGGCCAGATCAACGGGCAGGTAATAAACAGAAAGCGGTGCAGCCCGTTGGCTCCATCCAAGGCGGCCGCCTCGTAGTATTCCGTCGGAATATTCTGCAAGCCGGCAACAAACAAGAGCATATTGAAGCCGACGGTCCACCAAATGGTCACAGCGGCGACTCCAATCATCGCCCAGACTGGATCCTGGAACCATGCAAGATTGGTGCCAAAGAGATAGTTAATTATCCCAAAATTAGCATCCAACATCCAGAGCGCCGTAGTAGTGACGACACTGACCGGAAGAATGTAAGGCAGAAAAAAAGCGGACAATACAGCCAGCCGTAGTCGTCGCAGCCGAACGACGAGCAAAGCTAGAGCAAACCCGATCGCGGTATTTGGAACAACCGTCAAAAAAACAAAATACAGAGTATGCCAGACCGAAGCCCAGAAATCCTGGTCCCGCAGTAATTCCGCATAATTACGTAAACCAACGAAGCCGCCCTGGCCGGCGATATCGGAATTGGTCAGACTAAGATAACAAACCTCGATCGCCGGAAAGAGCAGGAACCCGCCATAGAAGATCAGGAAAGGAAGCAAAAAGACCCAGGCGACCCGCCAGCCTTGCCGGCCAGAGCGCCGATGGTGCACCACCCGTTCGGCCGGCGGCACGCGAATCTGAGCGACGCGCACAACAAGAAAAGTAGCAAACTAAGGCTGTTGTTGCTTAACGAATTTTTGTAGCTCGTCAACGAACTTTTTCAGGCCCTGTGCCGGCGGAATCTCCCCGTTCACCACCGGTATGAGGAAATTGCTGATCGGAACAAAGGTCGGTCCTCCTACGCCAAAGATGGGAAGGGGCGGTTCGAAGGTAATGTTCTTGGCTGCCTCGGCACTATACTGGTTATTGGGCGACATATTCTTATAAGCTTCGCTTTCCTGTACGGGGAGGTAAGCTGGGATATGTCCGCCCCCGGCCCAAGTCACTTGCCTAACCACGTAGGCGATGAACGTCAGAGCAGCTTTCAGTTTATCGGGCGATAACGGGGACTTCGCATTGTTGGGTATGGCTAATTGATGAGAGTCAGCCCAGGTCTTTTGATTCTCATAAAGCTTGGGAAATGCCATGATACCGTACTCAAACCCGAGCTTGCTCTGCTTTTGCAGATCAACCAGGGTCGGTACCTCCCAGTTGCCGTTAACCATGAAAGTGGAACGGCCGGCAGTGAACAATGCGACCATGGCGGGATAGGTCGTATTCTTCGGGACCAGACCTTGCTTGCTCCAATCCGCAACGAGCTGGAGAGCCTTTAGTCCTTGGTTGTCGACATCCGCAAAAGTTAGCTGGCCGTTCTTCACGAAATCGCCTCCCTGCTGGCTGAACAAGGTGTACCAGACACGCCAGATCGAAGCCGGGTCCGCCGAGTTGGTTGACATTGCCATCGGGATGAGGTGGTTCTTCTGTTTGGCCGTCGACAAAAGCTTGGTGAAGGCGTCGCTGCTGTCCAGGTTTGCCGGTTTACCGTCTGCGCCCAGGAGCCCGGCTTTTTGCAAGGCAGTCTTGTTATAATAGAGAACAAGGGTATGGATATCGAGTGGCACGCCAAAGAGTTGGTCAGTTTGGCCATACTTTTGGCTGATCTCCTGCGAACGCTGAACGAGCGATGCTTGAAAATCGGACGGTTTCAGGCCGACCATGGCGAGTTCGTCATTGCTAATCGGACGCAGATCTTTGGCCGAAATACCGGCTGGAAAATGCGACAGATGATAGGTCATGACATCGGGCGTCTGACCCGCGACGACCGCGGTGTGTACCTTGGTGTAAAATGGTTCGCCCCAAGTGAGGGTCGATTCATTGACATGAATGTCGCTTTGCGACTGATTAAACTGGGCAACAATCTGCTTCATTCGCACGCCGTCTCCGCCTCCCAGGAAGTCCCAGTAGGTGAGTTCGGTCGGTGCAGCATGGGCGATCAGTGGGCTCAGAGCCGTCACGAGGGCAAGTAGGGGAAGTCTCATTTTTGTGGGGGAATACGCTCTACTATTAAAGGACCATTCGTAGCCGGCAGCAACCCTGAATAGCATTAGTAGCTCAGCGCAACCAGGCTCCAGGAGAAGGGGGGCAGTTTCGCGGTAATCCGGTCCGAGGTAACAGTGTATTCCGATGATCGGCCAGGCGATACGCGGTCGGGTTGCTCAGCCGAGTTCGTCTCCTTCAGATTCGGTCCGCAGATCTGGGTCAGTTCGCAGCTGCCGATCGCGGGAAACCCGCGGAGCTCGATCGTTAGCTCGTCGGTTTCCTCCGATCTTCGATTGAGCAGGAAAACGACAATTTTTCTGTGAGCGTAGTCGTGCAATGGAGCAGCCAGAAGCGCAGGAACGAAACCGGCGGTTTTCGTCGTCAGCTGATCGGTGACGACACTCGATCGCATCACTGCGCCGTTCGCATGCTGTGCGGTCAATTGGAAAGGGTGAAAAATCGTTTGGCGCCAGGCTCGTCCGCCGGGCTCGGTGAAGATGGGTCCAATGATATTCACTAATTGGGCGAGACAAGCAGCCTGCACTCGATCAGCATTATTGATCAGCGTGATCAACGCGCCCCCGACTAACAACGCGTCTTGGAGATCATAGATTTCCTCGATCAACCGCGGGGCGGTTGGCCAACCGGGTTTTTTGTGTTCCGCATCGGTTCGCGCTTTGTACCAGACATTCCACTCATCGAACGAGAGCGCGATGCGCTTTGACGAACGCCGTTTGGCTGCTACCGCGTCACATACCGAAACCGCTTCCTTGACGAAACGGTCCATCACATCCGCGTTGCTCAAGAACTCGACAGCATTATCGAGCGGATTCTCGAAATACATGTGGAGCGACAGGAAATCGATCTGCTCAAAGCATTCATCGAGAGATTCATATTCCCAGCTTCCAAAAGTCGGCATGGTGCGGGCGGACGAGCCGCAGGCCGCCACTTGAACAGTGGGATCGACCCACTTCATCACTTTTGCCGTCTCTTTAGCGGCGCGCCCATATTCATAAGCCGTCTTCTGGCAAATCTGCCACGGACCATCCATTTCATTGCCTAAGCACCAGAACTTGACGCCGTGCGGCTCGGGATATCCGTGCCGGGCGCGCAAGTCGCTCCAATGCGTGCCGCCGGAATGATTGCAGTATTCCAGGAAAGCACGCGCTTGGTCCGGGCCGCGTGTTCCGAGATTTACGCCGAGCATCGGTTCGCAGTTCGCGGCGCGACACCAAGCGATGAATTCGTTCGGGCCAAACTGGTTAGTTTCCGTGCTGGCCCAAGCGAGATCGAGGCGAACGGGACGTTGCTCTCGGGGGCCGACGCCGTCCTCCCAGTTGTATCCGGAAAGAAAATTACCGCCGGGATAGCGAACAATGGTTGGCCCGAGTTCTCGGACCAGAGCCAGCACATCGCCGCGAAACCCGTTCGCGTCGGCGGTTGGATGTCCGGGTTCGAAAATGCCGGTGTAGACGCACCGGCCCATGTGTTCAACGAATGCCCCAAAGATTCGGCGGTCCAAGGAGGCAAGGACGAAGTCAGCATCGAGCAAAATACGAGAGGAAGGCATAACGGGTGCCGTTGCTATTTTTAGAAGAGAGGAATGCCACGTGTCTCACAAGGAAAAATGTTCGCAGATTTTGAACAGAAGCTCTCAAAGCTCACAGCGCAGTGCAGCCGCAACCAAAGCATCCGCGCGGATGCAGCCCCAGGGAAGAAAAGGAGTTCGAGGAAGTTCAAGGAAGTTCGAGGAAGTTCGAGGAAGTTCGAGGAAGGTCGAGGAAGGTCGAGGAAGGTCATGGAGCGACCATCCGTGATGTGCGACCTGGATGGTCCCGCCTTCAGGTTGCCCAGTTCTGAACCGGGTTGAGGGTGCCCTCCAATCAGAGTACGGCCCAGGAGGACCGAACATGCCGCCGTCGAAATCCTTGAACTTCCTTGAACTTCCCTGAACTTCCCTTTCACACCGGCCCCGCTGATGCATGCGCGTAAAATTATCCATCTGGACATGGATTGCTTTTATGCCGCGATCGAAGTGCGCGACCATCCGGAGCTCGCCGGAAAGCCAGTCGCTGTCGGTGGCGCACGTGATCAGCGCGGTGTCCTGACAACCTGCAATTACGAGGCGCGCGAGTTCGGAGCGCGCTCAGCGATGCCGACCTATCAAGCCTTACAGCGATGTCCTCAACTGATCATCATGCCAAGCCGGTTCGACGTCTATCGCCGGGAATCGGCTAAGATCCGTTCGATTCTGCGGCCGTTCACCGATTTGGTCGAACCGCTCTCGCTCGACGAAGCGTTTCTCGACGTGTCCCAGCGGGACGGCGACCCCGCGGCCGTCGCGACCATGATCCGCGAGCTGATCTTCCAGCAAACAAAGCTGACCGCGTCCGCCGGCATCGCTCCGAACAAGATGCTGGCCAAAATCGCGAGCGACTGGCGCAAGCCAAACGGCCAATTTGAAATCAAGCCAGACGAAGTCGGTGCTTTTCTCCGCGAACTACCGGTCCGGAAACTCTGGGGAATTGGCCAAAAATCAGCGGAGAAGCTCTACCGGTCTGGGATAAGCACTTGCGGACAATTGCAACAGCGGTCCCGGATCGAGTTGGTAGAGCTCTTCGGCCGTTTCGGTTTGGAGCTCTACGATCTGTGCCGAGGAATTGACCTCCGGGAAGTTGTGCCGGATCGCATCAGAAAATCTCTCAGTAATGAACGGACTTTTACCCACGACCTGACTTCGCTCGTCCAATGTGAGGCGCGAATCCCAGAACTTTTCGAAGAGCTCGTGGCAGATCTGCAGCATTCGGGCGAGATCAATCGGGTAAAGACCATCTTCGTCAAAATTCGGTTCTCGGATTTCTCCCGGACTACCGTCGAAAGAGCGGGTCTGGAGATGGTTCTTTCCAACTACCTGCAACTGCTGCGGGAAGGGCTGGGTCGGAAGGACCTGCACGTCCGGCTTCTCGGGCTGGGTGTGCGTTTTGCGGAACCGCAAGCCCCCGGGCCAGAGCAGTTGAAGCTTCAGCTCTAGAGGTAGTGCCAGTATCAGTGCCAGTGCTAGTGCCAGTGCCAGTGCCAGTGCCAGTGCCAGTGCTAGTGCTGCTAGTTGTCGGCCATCGTTCATCGTTCATCGCTCATCAGTCATCGGCCATCAGTCATCGGCCATTGGCCATCGGCCAACGGTCATTGGTCACTGGCTATCGGCCATTGGCCATTGTTTACTAACCCGATGATCGCCCCTTACCGGTTTACCCCTCGTACGCGTTTGCTGGATGTGATGCGCCAAGCCGCCGATCCGCTGCTAATCAATTTGGCGGCCGGACTGCCCTCCTCCGATTGCGTCCCAAAAGTCGAACTGAAAACGGCTTTTGACCTGGCACTGGGCGCTTTTGCGGACGAAGCATTGGGCTACCACACTCCGGACGGGGATTATGGACTTCGCGAAATCCTCACCGAACGATTCGCCCGGCGCGGGATCCGAACCACCGCCGAGAGAATGGTCCTCACCACAGGTTGCACCCAGGCCCTCAACGGGATGATCCGCCTGCTGGCCTCGTGGGGCGACATCGTCGCTTGTGAAGCACCCGCCTATTACGCCACGCTGGAGATCCTCGGGGATATTGGCTGCCGAATCCTCCCCGTAACTGTGAAAGGCAATGAAGGTCTCGATCTGGAATTGGCCGCGACCCTCTTTGATCGCTATCGGCCAAAGGTCTTGGTGTTGTGCTCCACGTTATCCAATCCTTCGGGTGCGACGCTTTCCAACGAAGCGCGAGCAGCTCTGCTCGACATTTGCCGGCGCACCGAAACCAAGATCGTTGAAGACGAAATCTACGGCGACCTCTCGGAGCAAACTGATTTAAGACCGATTCGCGCCCTGGACGACGGTTCGACGGTTTCCTATGTCACGAGCTTCTCTAAGACGGTAGCGCCGGGGATCAGGGTAGGCGCCTGCCTGCCTGCGGGTGATGTTGACCGTTTTGCGCGGCTCAAATGTCAGCAGGATATGCATTCTTCGACGCTCTGCGAAGTCGCTTTCCGCAAGTACCTGGAAATGGAAACCTTTGATCACCATCTCCAGCACGTGCGAACCTTAAACGCCGGCCGCCGGCAATTGGCTTTGAACCTCATCCGCGAGAATTTCCCCGCCGGCACCCAGGTGATTCCGCCGGACGGAGGGTTCCTGCTTTGGGCGGAGTTGCCGAGGACTGGTTTGATCGAAGATCTTTACTCGGCCAGTCTGCGAAATGGCGTCGCCTTCTGTCCGGGGACGGCATTTTATTCTGCGCACACTGAGACTTGTGCCATGCGCATCAATTGTTCTCGGCCCACCGAACGGCAGCTGATCAAAGGAATAAGAACGCTCGGACGTCTGGCCAGACAGGCGTAGCGGGGACGGCCTTCCAATTTGCCATCGAGCGTTTTTGCGTCACTATTTGCGGCCATGTTTAGCTCGCTGAGGTCTGTCGCCCGGAATCTTATCCTTTTTGGTTGCTCGTTTTTTCTCTTCGCCAACACCTCCGCTTGGGCCCAACAGGCCGAAGCGCTGGGACCGGTTTCCGAGCCGCTCTGGATGCGCTATCCCCAGATCTCTCCAGATGGACAAACCATCGCCTTCAGCTTCCAAGGCCATATTTTCTCGGTTCCCAGCTCCGGCGGTCTCGCTCGAGCGCTAACGGCCGGACCGGCTCACGATACCAGCCCGGTTTGGTCGCCGGACGGCAAGATGATCGCGTTCGCCTCGGACCGTTACGGCCATTACGATGTGTACCTGATCAGCGCCGAAGGCGGCCCAGCTCGAAGGTTGACTACCTATTCCACCGACCAGATCCCTACGAGTTTTACGCCCGATAGCCAGTTTGTCCTCTTTTCCGCTCACCGGATGAACACGGCCACGGCTTCGAAATTTCCGCTCGGGAACTGGTTGCCCGAGCTGTACAAAGTTTCGATTGAGGAAGGCCGAGCCTCGCAACTGATTCTCACCACCCCTGCGCTGCACGCACGTCACGACCGGGCGGCCCGGCGAATCCTCTACGAAAATCAGAAAGGATATGAGGATCCCTGGCGTAAACACGAAACGTTCTCGATCGCTCACGACATTTTTCTCTACAACGCCGATACCGGCGATCACACGAAACTTACTACCTTCGTCGGGGAAGACCGCGATCCGGTCTGGGCGCCGGACGAGCAGTCTTTCTATTACCTGAGCGAAATGAGTGGGTCGTTCAACATTTGGCGGCTGCCAATCACCGGGGCCCAAGATCAGGCGCCGGAGCAGATTACGAATTTTTCGAGAAATCCTGTCCGCTTCCTTTCCATCGCGGAAAATGGGACTCTGGCGTTCGGATTCAACGGGGAAATTTACGTGCTGCCACCGGGCTCGCGCGATCCGCGGAAAGTCTCGATCCAGATCGCAACGGCGCCGAGCGCTCCCCGGATGCAAGAGGCCAATCTGGCCGATCAAGCCACTGAGATCTCGCTCAGCCCCAACGGGAAGGAAATCGCCTTTGTCGTACGCGGCGATATCTACGTCGCTTCCATCGAGACTGGCGCGACCAAACGGATTACGAACACGCCGGGACAGGAACGCACCGTGTCCTTCAGTCCTGACGGCCGGAAGCTCGTCTTCGCCGCGGAGTACGATAAGCCGTGGGCTCTTTACGAAGCCTCCATCGTGCAGCCGAAGGAAAAGGAACCCTATTTCTTCGACGCTACGGCGATCGATATTCATCCACTGCTGGAAAATGGGAAAGAAAACTTCCAGCCAAAATATTCGCCAGACGGTAAAGAGGTCGCCTATCTGGAAGATCGTGCGACCATTAAGATCCTCAATTTGGAGACGAAACAGACCCGCGTCATTCTTCCGTCAACTTTCAACTATTCCTACGAGGATGGCGATCGCTGGTTTGATTGGTCACCGGATGGCAAGTGGCTCCTGGTCGACTTTGTGGATACCAATCGATTCTCGGAAGAGGCCGGACTGGTTGACACAGCCGGCCGGCAGGAATTAACGAACCTCACGAAAAGCGGTTACGAGGATATCCAACCCGAATGGGCGATGGATGGAAAAACGATGTTCTGGCTGACGAACCGTTACGGACTCCACGGAGACGGCTATAGTGAACATCCGCAGCTGGACGTGTACGAAATGTTTTTCACTCAGGCCGCGCTCGACCGATTCAAATTGTCCAAGGCGGAATACAGCATCATCAAAGCGCAGGAAGACGAAGCGAAAAAGAAGCAGGAGCAGGCGGAAAATAAAGGCAAACCGGGCCCGACGCCGACTCCTGCTCCCAAGCTCGCCGAACCGGTTCCGCTGGAACTCAAAGACATTGAGGACCGGACGGCCCGGTTGACCCTTGGTTCCGCCCAGATTGCCCAAGCCAAGTTGACCAGTGATGGCGAAACTCTGGTGTATCTGGCCAAGAGCGATAAAGGCTACGCTCTCTGGTCCGAGAAAATCCGGGACAAGGAAATCAAGCAACTCGGCGAGTTCGATGCTCCTCCACCTCATCGGCCAGGCGCACGGTTGCCGCAGCAAATCGAACTGAACAAGGAAGGCAACACCGCTTTTGTGCTGGTAAATGGCCGGATCAATAAGGTGAACCTGGCCGACGGCAAGTCTGAAGCGGTGAAACTAACCGCAGAAAAGGAAATCGATGGGCCGGCTGAAAGGCACTATCTCTTCGAGCATATGTGCCGCCAGATGAAAGAGAAATTTTATGCGGCCGATATGGGAGGCGTTGACTGGGATTATTACAAACAGGTTTACGCCCGGTTCTTGCCTTTCATCACCGACAACCGTGATTTTTCCGAGATGATGAGTGAGCTGCTTGGCGAGCTGAACGCCAGCCATACTGGGTGCCGTTTTTTTCCGCAAAGCGCCGACGAGACGGCCGCGCTGGGTGCATTCTACGACCAATCTTATACCGGTCCCGGGCTGAAGATTCAGGAGGTGATCGAAAGTGGACCGCTGGTGACGGCCAGCGCCCAAGTCGCCGCGGGAATGATCATCGAGAAAATCGATGAAACTGTCATTACACCGGGTATGGAGGTCAGCCCCCTGCTCAACCACAAAGTTGGTCAGCCGGTTCTGCTCTCGATTTTTGATCCGGCAAAGAACAGTCGGTTCGATGTGCGCATCAAACCGATCGGGCTGGGCGAACAGGAAAACCTGCTGTATGAACGATGGGTCAAACAGCGTCGTGAACTAGTCGATCGTCTCAGCCACGGCACGATCGGGTATGTCCACGTTCGGTCAATGTCCGATGAAAGTTACCGCGACACCTTTGCCGAGGCGCTCGGCCGGGACAGCGGAAAAAAGGCCTTGATTATCGATACCCGCTACAACGGCGGCGGCAATCTTCATGATCAACTGGCAACTCTCCTTTCCGGTAAACGTTACCTGGAGATTGTTCCCCGAAGTCAGAGTCTTGGCTGGGAACCCTTCAACAAATGGGATAAGCCAACGGCGGTTATTGCCGGAGAAAGCAATTACTCCGATGCGTACCTCTTCCCGTGGGTCTACCAGCATCTAAAGATCGGCAAGATTATCGGGATGCCGATCCCGGGGACCGGCACATTTGTCTGGTGGGAAACGCAGCAGGATCCCTCGCTGGTGTTTGGGATCCCGGAAGGCCCCTTCGTTGACTCGCAAGGACACCTCATGGAGAAAACTCAAGTCGAACCCGATATCCAGGTTGAGAACGACCCAAAAAGCGTGGTGGAAGGTGCCGATCGTCAACTCGAGGCCGCGGTTCGCGAATTGTCGAAGTAGAAATCGGTTGCCGGACCTGGTGATCAGTTCTAATTTCGGCTCCGTTTTTCGGAGACATAGCTCAACTGGTTAGAGCGCTGCCCTGTCACGGCAGAGGTTGCGGGTTCGAGCCCCGTTGTCTCCGCATTGTCATTTCCGGGAGTACCGCTATGGACATTATCCAGAAAATTGAGAAAGAGCAGATGAAGTCAGATCTCGCCCCTTTTAAGGTTGGCGACACGGTCCGCGTACACACCAGGGTCGTTGAGGGTGATAAGGAACGTATTCAGATTTTTTCCGGCATTGTTATCGGTCGACGTGGGACTGGGCTGAACTCCTTCTTTACTGTCCGCCGCATTTCCTACGGGGAAGGCGTTGAGCGTGTTTTTCCATTGCATTCGCCGCGAATCGCCAAGATCGAAATCGAACGTTCTGGAGATGTCCGCCGAGCAAAGCTGAATTACTTACGGAATCGCAAGGGTAAACAGGCGATGACCGTCAAAGAGCGCGCCCAAGCGATTCAAAGTCCCGCGAAGTCAACGCCCAAGGCGGCATAGCCGTCGTGGAGACGCGCCGGACCCTGTTTTTCGCTCTCGCGACTCGGGCGGCGGCGCGACAGGCCTTGTCGTCGCTTTAGACGGCGAAGCGCGACCGCCATCCAAAGGGGTCTTTTCGCCATGGACCCGGAGCTTCGTTCTTCGGTATTCTCGTTACACTCCATAATCCTGAAGAGTTTGAACGGAAGCTCGCCAAGATCCCGAAGAAGAGGAGATCGAGATTGGGGTAAAGCAAAGCAAAGTTCTGTACTGCTATCCTGGAAATTCGATCAAAAAATCGGCGCAAAGCGGTTGCGCCAAATCAGGCGATTCGACATCATGCGTTTATGCGGCACAGCCAGGAGCCGAGACGGCGCTTCTCCTGTTCTTTCCGATTCGAGAAACAGCTTCGCCAACAAGGTTACGAGTGTATTGCCGGGATCGACGAAGCCGGTCGCGGACCTCTGGCTGGACCGGTGGTCGCCGCAGCCGTAGTGTTGCCCCGGCGCATCTCTTTAACCGGCCTCAATGACTCAAAGCAGCTTTGCCCCGCGTTACGCGAAGAGTTTTATGAAAAGCTTACCGTCAACCCGGCTGTACTGATCGGCGTCGGGAGCGCGACCTCCGCCGAGATCGATCACATCAATATTTTACGAGCAACCTATGTCGCGATGCAGCGGGCAATCGCCGCCTTACCTGTCGCGCCGGAACATTTTTTAATCGACGGGTTACCCGTGCCCTTCTTTCAAACGCGGCAAACCGCAATCATCGACGGAGACGCCAAATCACTGAGCATCGCAGCCGCGAGCGTGATTGCCAAAGTGACTCGTGACCGTATGATGCAGACTTGGCATGAGCGATATCCGCACTACCAGTTCCAGACGAACAAAGGGTATGCTACGCCGGAACATCGGGAGCTTCTCCGCATCCATGGACCATGCGAAATCCATCGTCGTTCGTTTGAGCCGGTCGCCCAGATGTATCTTCCACTCGGTCTTTCGGCGCTTTGCTAAGTGGTTTCCGCGGAGGGTCCGAGCCGGACTGGCGCTAAAAGGAAAGCCGACCCATCTGCGCTTGGGGCAGGCCGGCGAGAAAATTGCCGCCGGTTTTCTACGCAAACAGGGTTACAAAATCCTTTACCGAAACTTCCGTTCTCGCCGAGGGGGCGAGATCGACTTAGTTTGCCGGGATCGCAAGGACGGCAATCTGGTCTTTGTGGAGGTGAAAACCCGGGGAACGAGTCTGTTCGCTCCGCCCCGTTCGGCCGTGAATTGGACGAAACGAATTCACTTGATCCGAGCCGCTAAAGAATGGCTTCGGCTTTTGGATCGACCCGACATTTGTTACCGCTTTGATATCGTGGAGGTTGTCACCTACCCGAGGGAATCCTGTAACCTGATCCGCAACGCGTTTGGTGTGCCGGATGATGTCTATTCGTAGCCAAGCCACCGGAAACTGTTGATCGCCAAAAGCGAAGAGGGAAGTTATGATGTCGTCCGGAGTTTGATGTATGCCGGAATTCCGCTTGGAGTCGTCGACCACGCGTTTGAGTACAATCGCCACCGTCTTTCTGGATGCCGTGCTGTTCGACGGTGCGCTGGCCATCGACGGAACTGTCGGCAATGGGTATGACACCCTTTATCTCGCTCACCGGGTAGGCCCGCGCGGGCACGTGCTCGGTTTCGATGTTCAAAAAGGAGCTTTGACAGGAGCTGGAGAGCTACTTCGCTTTACCGGCGTTTTCAATCGGGTCCGCCTGGTCTTGGACGATCACGCCCACATTGGGCGTTACCTGGCGCTGGAGCAGAACGTCCAGGCCGCGATGTTCAATCTTGGGTTTTTGCCGCGGAGCAATCGGCAGGTCATTACCCATCCGGAAACGACTGTGAAAGCGCTTGACGAAGTTTTGATTCGCCTGGCCAGGAGTGGACGGGCGACGGTTCTGTCTTATCGGGGTCACGCCGGCGGCCCCGAGGAGCACCGCGCCCTCGTTGGATATTTGCGAGCGCTTACGAACTCGTTCGAGGTTCGGGAATTCACCGGGGCAAGAGATGCGGCGGATACGCCGCGGCTTTTCACGATAGAACGGTGCGGGGACCGGTGAGGAGTTACAGGAGTCGCGGCGAATTCGTAGGTCGGTAGGCCGCGTATCGACTTGAGCTGATTGGCGTCAATATCAGCCTTCTGTTTCCGCGACGCGTATCTGCGCCAAGTGGATCGAAACGAGGTGGCCGATGGCAAAGTGGCACCGACACTGACACTGCTCCTGAACGCCGGGCTCCCGACTGCCAGATGCCGACTCCTGTAACTCCTGCCTCCCGACCGCTGACTATCGCGGATTGACGATCCTTCCGGTGATCAGCATAAAACGATAGATCGCCGCCTCCTGCCCGGAGTTAAGTTGCAGAACACGGTTCTGTATCTCGCGTTCGGTTTTGGTTAGCCGGCCCAGCATAAGCACGTGCTCGCGCCAGGTCGTCGTCACCGCCTCCATCCGGAACACTGCCCGATCGGCAAGGTTCTCGTAAAGCCGAACGCTGGACGCCCCGTTGCGCAGATACACCAGCCGAAGTTCTTGCATCAATTCCAGAAACTCTTGCCGGTTTTTCTCATCGATTCTCAGCTCCGCAACGACGGCCACCGGACCTTCGTCCGGAGCTGGTGCGTCGGCGAACTCGGGAATCTGCGGTGCCGGCGACAGGTCCGTATCGAGCGACTTGATAAAATCGATCGAGAGCGGACCCGCCACAGAGAGGTTGAAGCAGACCAGCAGAGCGGCAAGCACCAACGTATATTCGAAGCCGGTGAATGCCGCCGCGGCACCCCAGGCCACGCCGCCAAGGGCGATGCCACCCTGCGAGACCATGATTTGCGCCGCGTTCAACCGGCCACGGGTCCAGCCAGGCATTGCTTGCTGAGCCACCACCCAAAGTTCCGATGCGGCCAGCGTCCAGCCCAGGCCCGCAAGGGCCGCAACAACCATAAAAGCTTCGAGCTGACGAACCGCCGCCATCAAGACATACACCAACGCAAGCAAGACGCTCGCGAGTATGGTGACCTGGTTGGAGCTGAAGCGATCTCGTGCCCATGGTATGACAAACACCGCGCCTAGAAGCGAACCGATCGCGATGCTGGTGAAAAGGATCCCGAGGTGCGCCGAATCCAGGTGGAGCGCTTTCAACCCCACTACCGGCAGCAGCGCTGGAATAACCGAAATCAACAGCGAGAACAGGAAGGCGCGCAGCAGGACGATCTGAATTCCACGAGAATATCGGACGTAGCGCAAGGCGCCAACAAAGGACTCAAATACGCTTTCGGTCGGCGCCCGCAAACGCCGGTGCTTCTTCCGCCATCGCATGATCACGGTCAACACAACGAGGAAGCCGACGGCGTTCAGCGCGAAAATCGCATTCGCGCCGATCAGGGGAAGGAGTAACCCGCCGAGGGCTGGCCCGATAACCCCGGAAATATTCATCTGCACTCCTCCGAGGGTGACTGCTGAAGGCAGTTCTTCCTTGGATACGAGATCCGGGATCACCGAGCTCCAGGCCGGTGCGTTGCATGCAAACCCGACTCCCAGGAGAAACACCGCGACAAGGACCACCAAGGGATTCAGCAACTTTAGCCCTCCCAGAACTGCCAATCCGGCTGCGGCCAGAGCAAGCCAGATGTGCATAACGCTGAGAATTTTCTTCCGGTCTACCGTGTCGGCCAGCGCGCCGGCTGGAAACGTCAGTAGAAAAAAAGGCAATGAGGCCGCCGTGGACAAAAGCGACAGGAGGAACCGCGACGGCGTCAGGGTGTTCATGACCCAGGTGGCCGCCATATCGTGAGCCGAGACGCAACACCCGGAGAGGACGCTGGCCAACCACAGACTGCGAAAAGCGGGGTTCCGTAAGGACAGCCAAACGGAAGTGGCGCTTAGCGGCCTCGAAAATCTCGCGAATAGCCTCACCATCCTGAACCCCCGGCTCCTGTCTCCGGCGACTCAATTGAAGCGCAGATTGGAACCACAGATTGCACCGGTTAGCACAGATTAATCGAAAACACGTTGATTATTCGATAATCAAAACGCTGATGTATTTCGTCGTCTGAATCTGTGCTGATCGGTGGAATCTGTGGTTCCAATTTTGCTTCATCCTGAACTCCTGACTCCCGACTCCTCAGTTAATAGCGGCGACGAGCGACCAAAGGGGGTCCCTCGATATTGGAGAGATCGATGCCGTTTTCTTCCAACACATGAAAAATGTTTTCGAGAAGGAGCGGAACGCCGTCTGCCCGATTGTCTGGATTGACCGTCTTGTGCTTGGCAAGTTCATCGCGAAGCTGTGCCTGGAGGTAGGACTTGAACCGGGCAACGGGATCGGAGACCGGCGAGTTGGTATCAGCTTCCCGGCTGACCGCTTCCGTGAAGCGTTCCTCCGCCAGCTCGTTCAGCGTTCGCCTGAGTTGCGCAATATTTTCGGTCAACATTGCGTTCTGCTCACGCAGAGCCTGAGCCTCGTCGTGCGAAGCAGGCGAGGGGTGTCGAACAACCGGTTTGGTGCGAGCTTCCGGGAGGCGCTGTTTCTGGAGACGGTCCCGGCTTTGCGTCAGCTCACGCTTCAGTTCGCCGAAAAGCCTTTCGATTGCTCGAAGCAGAGGAGTGAGCTCCGCACCTTCGACCGATTTGCGCGGACGGTTCGCTTCCGGGGCGGGCCGTCCACTCGATAGAGAGCCCGGAGATCCTTCCGGTCTGAGCCCGGGCAAAGGAGGTTTCGCGATGTGGGACTTCTCCAGCTTTTCTCGGACAACTTCGCTGATTTTTGGGGGCAGCTCTTCGCTCGCCGTAAGTTCCTTCAACCAGCGCGCGCTCCAACGGCGAAAGGTCTCGGCAACTTCAGCCTGGCTGTTTTCGGGTAGACGGGCCAATCCCGAGGTGCTTCTGGCCCATTGAAGAATCGACAGGGCCGCTGGCGGATTCAGAATTCCGCCAATAGCGCACAGGGCATGAACGGCGAGCAGCTGGGCATCGACCGGTCGAAGAGTCTTCAGGTCGATCTGGAGCAACCAAGGCTTGTTTTTTCCCAAGAGGACACTCGAAAACGCTTGGCGATCCTTGGCGGTCCAAGTCCCTGGCTCGCCGATGAGTCGCAGCGTGCTCAGCAGCAACTTTGTGGCGGAATCGGGGTCGAGCTTGTAAAGCCCGCGCGCCAAACTCAAACGGATTCGCTTACCCGCTTCAGACTCATTGCCCCGGATCGCTGTCAAGAAGGCTTTCCGCCGACTCGGCGAGAGCTGTGGCCACGCTTCGCTTGTACCGGTCACGGGAATGAACCAGGGCAGGTCCGGCACCTTTTCCATTGCGAGAGTAGTCGCTTTTCCGCCCGCGAGAAGAAGATCCCGAAACAACGCCGCTCCACGCTGCTCGTCGGCCGCGGTCAACCGGCGGGTCCGCGATTCGCCGGCGATTTTGTTCAGCTCATCGGCAATGGAATCGACGTCTTTGGACATCTCAGAAACGCGCGGCACAGGCGGGTAGAATCGGCGGTGATCCGCTCGGCGGTTTCGGCAGAAACAGACTTTGCCATTCCAAGGCGAGCCATTGACGTACTCCGCGAAGCATCAGGGGCACCGAGGAGCGGTCAGGACTGAACCCCGGGAGCAACAGACGCCGATCGCGATTGTTCTTACCGTAGATACCGGCTCCCAGCCGTTTCTTGGCAAGGACGGCCAAGCGACGGTTATAGAGTCGCATGAATCGGCCGAATGTCTGCCCGATCGGGCCGGCGTAGGGCAAGGCGGAGTAGCGGTCGGGCGCATTACCATACGCTTGTCGAACCGGCCCAATAAAATAGGCCCCAACATCAAGCAGAAAGGCGACCTGCATCAGCTCAGCGTCGCCCATGTAATAGTATTTGTCTTTGTAGACGCCGTTGAACCAGGTGTGAAACTGCTGCTGATACAGATCATTGTATCTTTTCGTCCGGCCGGAAACATCCTCTCCGTTCAAGGCGTCTCCAACAACTTCAGTTATCGCTGACACCGTATAAGAGACAAAATCCAGTCCGGGACTGTAGAGCGGGTCAAGAAATCCAGCGGCATCGCCGGCCAGCGCCCAGCCATCACCGATTGTCTGCGTGCTGTAAAAAGGAAGGGAGGAATAGGTGCGGACATCGTTCTGGATATACTCAGCGGCCGCGAAAAGACGGCGTCCAAGCGGATGCTGGAGCAGATGGGCCTTCAGACGCTCTCCCAGATTTGGACCTTCCGGCAGAGCATAAAGTCGACTGTCGTAAACCAGGCCGACGCTGAAATCGCCTCCTTTCAATGGAATGATCCAGCACCACCAGCCGAAGCCCATCAGATGATTGGTCGCCCACTGGCGCGTCACCCGGCAAGCCTCGGTGAATTGCGGCGCTTCGGCCCAAATTTCGGCGCCGTCCAGGTCAGCGGTCTTGCGAAAACGAGCCCAGACGGCATTTGTCGGATGATCGGAGAGAGGACGAAACAGCTTCAGTTTTCGGGCAATGACGGCGGCTCGGCCGCTAGCGTCAACGACCCACTTGCCGGTCACGGATCGGACTTCGTCGCCCAGCTTGACCGTGACCTCGTTTCGGCCGGCTCCGCCAAATTGGAGTTCCTGGATCTTGGCCGGCCGCCAGAGATCGCATCCGCTGGCTACGGCTTTGTCCAGAATGACTTGGTCCAGTTTTGACCGGTCTAGCTGAAAGGTTGGTAGGCGCGTTTGGTATAAAGGACCGATCTCCGCGCAGCTGGTGAAAGGATCGTCGCTTTGGCCGTAAAACCAAAAGCGCAGGCCGGACTTGCTGAGTTGTTCATGACCGAGATGATGAGCCAGGTTCAAAACGCGCGTGAGAAAGCAGGCGCTGACCTCACTAGTGGATTCGCCAACCTTGCGATCGAATTCCGGGGATTTTTCAATAATTAGAACGCGCCGTTGGGGTTGCCGATGCTTGAGCAGATAAGCGGTCGACGCTCCGGCAATCGCCCCTCCGATGACCACTAAGTCGTAGTCGGATCGCATTTTAAATTTGCTTTCATCAAACCCGCTTCGCTTTATCGCTCCACTCGGACGGAAGGTCAATGCGAACAGAAGTCTGCGATGAACTCGTGCACTGTGGCTTGCGCGTTGTGTAGCGCCGACGGCCGCGTCGGTACTCCACACTTGGCGTTTCCGGCACGTCGCACGATCCCTCGACCTCGAATGACGCAGCAAAGGCGTGCGCGTCGCGTAGCGCCGACGGCCGCGTCGGTACTCCACACTTGGCGTTTCCGGCACGTCGCACGATCCCTCGACCTCGAATGACGCAGCAAGGGCGTGCGCGTCGCGTAGCGCCGACGGCCGCGTCGGTACTCCACACTTGGCGTTTCCGGCACGTCGCGTAATCTTCTCGATTTCAGGATGCTCGAGGCCCGTCCACTAAATTCGGTGAATCCCGCAATGTACTGGCACCGCCAGCAAAAATACCGACGAGGCCGTCGGCGCTACGTCATCGGCAGGGGCTCGCGCGTCTGCCTTTGATCCTGCCCGAGGCCCTTTTTATTCGTGCGGCGGCTTGAACGACAGCAGGGCCAGCCAGCCGAAGATCATGCCCAGACCGCCCAGTGGAGTGATCAGGGCGAGCCACTTCGCGTTGCTGAGGGCAAGCAGGTAGAGCGAGCCGCTGAAGAGGATCATGCCGAAGAAGATGAGGTAAAAAGCGAGCCTCGGCGCGGTGCGCCAGCCGGATAAGACCAGAAGAACTACGCTGTGCACCAGATGATAAAGGGCACCGGTCTGCCAGAATTGCATGGTGCCGAGCTCGCCCAACTTCGCGCGTAAAGCATGAGAGCCAAGCGCACCAAATAAAACAGCAAGAAAACCGGAAAGGCTCGCAACGTTTCGTTCCAGACGGTTATCCATAAAACAGGAAGCAGAATTTCTCGTGAGGATGGCACAGCATGCCGGAGCAGCAAACAGCGTACGCTCGAGACGGAGCGTGTTTGGTTTCCGGCTCGGAGGGGGATGGTTTTCACCGGCGTCAAGAGATCATTTCGATCGGAGTTGGCGCGCGGACTCTTGCTGGTAAGCGCGATCGCCTTGATCGTCCGGTCTTAGTTGTAACACCTTGCGCCACTGCGCCTTTGCCTCATTCTGCCGCCCAAGCTGATCGAGGGCCTTGGCGTACTCCGCGTGATGGATAATGCGATCGGGCGCCAGCGCGATCGCCTTTCGGAAATACTCGAGGGCGCGCTCTTTTGAGGCTGGCGGCAACTCGCCGTAAAACAGCTGGGCGAACCCTCGCTCAACGACGTTCAAGTTGGCCATTTCAAAATTCCAGCGGGCCAGGATCTCATAGGCGTCGTCGAGTTTCGGGTTCAAAGAGATTGCCTTTTCGGCTTCCGCCTTCAGGTATTTCGAATACTGGATCTTGGTCTTGTTATCGACGAAGTCCGCCATTTTGCCGTAAGCGATCGCGAGAGCCAGATGGGCGTCGCCGTCGCCCGGCGCCTTTTGTACAGCTTCTTGAGCGGTTTTCAGAGCGAGCTGAGCCAACTGCTTTTTTCCGCTTTCCGGAGAAGTTTCCACCAAATCCGAGTAGACCGTGGAAAGCCGCCGGAGGATCGCCGGATTGCCCGGACTGGCTTTGTCCGCGGTTTTCAGCAGATCGAGCGCTTCCTGGTCACGGTTTACATTTTCCAGCTGATCCGCTTTCTGCAGGGTTACGGTGAGATCCTGACCGTGTGCGAGCGAAACCATGCCGCAACACCAGAGAACAGGACAGATCCAGAGCCGAACGCGCATACCGAGATTAGAAGCTGAATGAGGGAACAGTCAACGGTTGAGCGGCCTAAGCGGCTTGAGCGGGCTGAGCGGCCTGAGACCGGCACTGGCACTGGCACTTGACACTGACACTGGCACTGGCACTTGACACTGACACTGGCACTAACGCTGGCACTGCCAAGGGGAATCGCTAGCGTTGCGCGAGTGCGCCGAACAATTTTGACAAGGGTTCGGACGATGCCGGGCGTGTCGGACTTTGGAAATCGGTAGCACGCCACCAAGCGATTGGTCGCCCGAGCGGTTAGAGATCGTCTCAGATTGCCGCACTGTCCTGTGGCGGTAGGGCAGTATCGAGCAGGTCTGGCAAGGGAAAAAGTTAAAGTTTTTCACCGATTGGTGAGTGGCGTTTTTTGAGGACTTGGAGGTAGCGCTCTTCGTCATAAGGGGTGCGGTCCTGCCAGAGCCGGAAGATGACGCGGATCCATTTAAAGGCCAAGGCGCGCACGGCAGTGTGGTGGGACTTACCGCGGGCCATTTGCTCTTGATAATAGAGCTTGGCCCATTGGGAATAAGGAATGGAATGAGCCGCGAATTCGTGGAAGCTCTGGCACAGGAATTTGGAGCGAAAGCGCCGCCGCTGGACGCTTTTGGTTTGGCCGCTGCGCACTTGGACCGGAGCGATTCCGCTTTTTTTCTGTACCTCCAGGGCTTGGGCAAAAGCCTGCCGATTGGAGCCAAAAGCCACCAACAAGCGCGGGGCTAATTGCGGGCCGGCTCCGGGCAGACTTTCAAAAATGTGCCGATCGGGATGTTTGGCAAACAGAGTGTGGATGGCTTTGTCAAAAGCCTTGATGGAATCTCGCAGCGGCAACAATTGACTGACCAAACACTTGCAACTCAGCACGGAGGGCTCCAGCAGAGAACGATCCTCGGTGACGGTTTGGGCCCGAGCAATCTTTTCCAAGCGCTCCTCGATCAAGCTCTGGCTGCGGCTGTGGTGCTGATAAAAAAAAGAGCGCAGGGTCTGGGGCTTGGCTTTTTTTAAACTCTGCAGGGTCGGCCAGCGTTTCAAAAAATGCAGCGCCAGAGTGGTGCCCAAATCATCGAGGAGCTCGAGGGCCAGCGGATAGTAGACTTTGAGTAAGCTGGTGAGTTGGTTTTCGCACACCACGGAGGCCTCGACGGCTTTGCGTCGGTGCTGACCGAGCAAATCCAGTTCCCGCACTACCGGCTCCGGGGGTTGATAAAGCCGGAGCCGATCCCGATGGTGATCAACGAGCTCTTCGATCAATTGGCTGTCGCGAGGGTCATCCTTGGCGCCACTAGTAAAGAAGACCTTGCGGTATTCGCTTAAACTCAAAGGATTGAGCGGATAGAGGTCGATCCAGTCTCCCTGGGTGCGGAGCATTTCAAAGAGTGCTCCCCGATTTTGTTCAAAACCAATGGCCACCCGCCCCTGCGGACCAGCCAAGCTTTTGAGCTCTTCGAGCCAGGTCCGAACCGAAACGGGATCGGCGCCCAGCTGGAATGTCCGGCATCCTCCCTCCGGACCAGAGCGTTGACAGACAGCGTGTTCTTTATCAGCCCAATCGATTCCCACGCTGACCATATAATGGGGATCTGGGACCGGAAACGGATTTGATCGGTTCATGCTTGCTCCTTTTTTCTGGTTTTACCCAGCGCGAAAAAAGCCGCTTGGCTTTGGCCGTCCGAAATCCGTATAGTTAAGTCGTCGAAGTGTGAAGTGCTCGACCTCAACTAGAGTATTCGTTGTGACGAATCAAAGCGCGACCGGCTGGCTCGAAACTCTGCCCTAAAGATCTCGCGGACCCGAAAATCCTATTCGTAGCCAGCCGGCGCGTCCTTCTTCGCGTGGGCAGCGCGGGATTTTGCCCGACTGCCCTTGGCAAAGAAAACCCTTTCTTTTTTCCAAAGCTTTCTTTTCTCCGGGCGGAGTTATTCACAAGCTGGAGCTCCGACCGGTAGGGCCTCCGACCACAGCTTGCTGAATAACTCCGGACTTGCTATACGAAAATTTAGAGAAGGTTTCGCAACATCCCAAAATCGGTAGGGCGAGAATTCATCTGAGCCTTCGGCGAAGACTCGTTCGAGCCGGGCGCTGCGGCAGGTCACACTGAAGACGGCTCAAACAAGTTCTCGCTAAGGCTCGAATAAATTTTCGCCTTACCGGCGCAGGACCAAAGACGCTTTGGGACATGTCTCGAACCTTAGCTCGATTGCGCGAGCTACAGATTGGCCAAAGTCCGACAGACCCGAGGCCGTCCGCGCTACGAAGCCGCTCCCTCCGCTTCCTCTTGACAGTTCTCGGCTGACGCAATACTTTCCCCGCTCTTTTTGGGGTCAGGATCTATGAAGACGTTTTCTGCCAAAGCCAGCGAGATAAACCGTAAATGGTATCTCATTGACGCAAAAGACCAGCCGCTTGGAAGGGTAGCTGTCAAAGCTGCCAACTTGCTCCGCGGCAAAGGCAAAAGCGTTTTCACGCCGCACGTCGATACTGGCGATTTCGTCATTGTGATCAACGCGGGGAAAGTGCGGCTGACCGGAAAGAAGGAGGTTCAGAAGGAATTCATGAGCTTCTCCGGGTTTGTCGGTGGGCACAAATCCGAATCGGTCCAACAGCGACGTCGACGCCGGCCGGAGCTTTTGGTGGAGCATGCTGTGAAAGGTATGATACCGCACAATCGGCTCGGCCGGTCGATTTTTACCAAGCTCAAGGTCTACGCAAGCGAGGAGCATCCGCATTCCGCCCAGCAACCGCTCCACATTAGCTAGAGTCCTTGAATACTTAAATTCGCCCCGCCAACTGTTATGCCTGAAACCTTTGCTGCTACCGGTCGCCGTAAGTCTGCGGTTGCTCAAGTCCGTCTCGCTCGCGGAACCGGCAAGATCGACGTCAACGGCCGCCCGCTGGAAGAGTATTTTCCTAACCCTTCGCTGCAGTTGACGGTGCTCAAGCCTTTTGAAGTAACCAAAACCACCAACAACTTTGATGTGTTCGTCATCGCCCGGGGTGGTGGTCCTGACGGTCAGGCGGGCGCGGCTCGGCTCGGGATCGCTCGCGCCCTGCTGGAGTACGATTCTGCGATGCGTCCGGTATTGAAGGAACAAGGCTTGCTGACCCGGGATCCTCGGATGAAAGAACGCAAAAAGTCGGGCCAGCCCGGAGCGCGGAAGCGTTTCCAGTTTTCGAAGCGTTAGCCTGTGTCACACCATGCAGGCTGTGGCACCAGACTTCTCCGGCTAATTGCTCATTGGTCATCGATCATCGCTCATCATTCCAGCCGTCGATTTGCTATTTGCGATCGCTACGTGCTATCGCGAGCATAGCCAGCGTGATGATGAGTCCGGTTATCTCTGTTGTCGTGCCGTCCCTGAACCAGGGGCGATTCCTGGCCAACTGCCTTGATAGCGCGATAGCCCAGGCCGACGAGGTGTTGCTGCTGGATGCCGGCAGCACCGACGAGAGCCTGCATTACGCCTTTGATTGGGACTGGTTTCTGCGTGCCGCCAAGATTTGCCGGTTCATCCGCATCGATACAACGGTTCCCGGTATCGGCTCCGCCTGACGCATAAATCCGGGACGGGCGGTAAAAAGCGATGGCAAGAACTGCTCACAGTCGTCAGACGCCATTCTCCGGAAAATGTGATTCGTCATTACGAGTTTCTCGACAAACATCCGGCCGCTCGATGGTGGTTGAACAAACGGATGCGGCTCGATCAACATCTTCGTCGGGTATTGCCTGGACTTGTCGCCGGGAAAGTGGCGACCGCCTTATCACCGCCCAGCTGGTCGCTGCCTGACTACATCGAACGCGAGATCCTTTGGAAGATCTTCGGTATCCGGTAGGCGATGGCCGATGACCGATGACAACCCGCCGCACTGACACTGACACTGACACTGGCACTGGCACTGACACTCATAGCCGATGGCCGATGACCGATTCGCGCGCCAAGCGGCGCGCGCGCGAGATCGCTCGCTAATCCTCGCTTTAGTGCGATGGGTAGCCATGAAGAAACGTCTCATGCTGCGGCGCGGCGGTCCGGATATCCTCACGGAGGAGTTGATAAATGCGTTTTCCGGCGACGCGTCCTTTGAATTCAAAGCGCTCTTTTTGGCAGTGCACGCCAATCTCCGCGCCCGCAACGCTGCGCATGGTGGCGAAGAGATGCTGCGGTTGCGATTGTACGAAAAGCTGCAAAACCTGGTGCGTTTCGGCGGCGTTCAGAAGACCGGCAAGATTTATCGCGGCGATCTGGCAGGGTTAAGCGCGTTCACGGAGCAGATGGCCGCAAACCACTGCCGCGATCTCATGACGGTGGTCGCGGGCTCGACTCAAGAGCCGCAATTAGGGAATCCCGATGCCGCAGCATAACCTTCCCGGGGCGTGTGGGACTGCTATCTGTGGTTCAAACTCTCCGCAGATTTTCCGGAATCCATTCGCCGTGTTCACGCAACAGGTCGTCCACGAGGGACCAGATCTGGTCCAGGTCAAGTTCGGCGCCCGTGTGCGGATCGAGCATTGCTGCTTGGCAGAGCCGTTCGCGCTTGTCGGTCAGAACGCCTTCAACCGTTAACTGCTGCACGTTTATGTTCGTCTGCATTAAGGCGGCTAGCTGGCTCGGGAGTCGGCCGACCTGGGTGGGTTGAATTCCGTTCCGGTCGACCAGGCACGGTACCTCGACGCAGCAACCAGCCGGCAGATTTTCAATCAGTCCTGTATTCGGCACATTCCCGTAGATTACACATGGTTGTCCCGTCTCAACGCTCCGGATGATGGAAGAAGCGTATTCAATGCTGCGTTGAAATTCGAGAGGGTGTTCCGGATTCGAGAGCTGCTCCCGCAGCTGGGTCCAGTCCGCGATCTGTCCTTCGCAACGCCGGATATATTCATCAAGCGGTACGTTAAACTTTTCGATCAGATCATGGCGATCACGCTTGATATACCAAGGCACATACTCGGAGAGGTGCTCACTCGATTCTGTAACGAAATACCCGAGGCGCTCGAACAGATCGAACCGGACGCGATTATGTGCTGGCACCCGGCCTTCCGCGACGACTTCATGAAGTTTCGGGTAAAGATTTTCGCCCCGGTGCTCGAATTTCAGATAAAAGGCCATGTGGTTAATGCCGGCGCACAGGTAATCGATTTCATTGGCGGGAAGATGCAGGACGCCGGCCAGCTCTGCCGCCGTGCCCTGCACGCTGTGACAAAGCCCCACTGTCCGGATCTTGCAGGCTTCGGCCAATGCCCAGCAGTTCATCGCCATCGGATTGACATAGTTCAGATGCAATACCTCCGGGCAGAGCTGTTCCATGGCGTTACTGATCTCGAGGAGCACTGGAATCGTGCGCACCGCCCGCATGATCCCTCCGATCCCGAGCGTGTCGGCGATGGTCTGGCGCAGCCCGTAACGTTTCGGAATCTCAAAGTCCGTGACTGTGCAAGGCCGGTAACCGCCTACCTGGATCATGCTGATCGCGTAATCAGCCCCGGCTAACGCCTGGTCCCGGGTCGTCGTCGCCTCAATTGTCGGATGAACCGAAAGTTTTTCGGCCAGCCGATGAGCGACAATCTCCGAGGTGTGCAGTCGTTTCGGATTTATATCAAAAAGGGCGATCGTGGAGTCCGCCAGCTCCGGATACGATAGAATGTCGCCCAGAAGATGCTGCGCAAACACCGTACTTCCCGCGCCGATAAAGGTGATTTTTCTCATCGAATTTATGCCACCCGCGCAACCCGGGTACCAATCCTTTGTCGATTGATCTGTGCCAGTCAGTGCAAGCGCAAATTTTCGTCCTTGTGTGACATCTGCTCAGCTGCCAGCGACGAGTCGTAATCCCTCGGCTTTAAAACGTCGGAAATCTCTCAGATTTTAAGGTGAATAGCTCGGCCCCTTTCATTATGCAAGTCGCCGCGATGAGACAATCAGAGGTCGAGCCGCGCCGTCGCCCAGTGATGTTAAAGAGAGCGGGAGCGTGCTCGGCGACTTGACGATCCGCCGACGGTTCAGCGGATTTCTCGGCGAGCTGGACTACCCGTCGAATGACCTCGGCTTGGCAGACGTGCCATTTTTTGGCAAGGGTGGTGCGGCGTAAGATCCGCTGGCTCGCCTGCTTGCCAGATCGGCACAACCTTCGATAGTGCATGGGTAGTTCCGCCAGGTCCGTCGCCAGGAGGCACATACCTTTTTTGCTATGACAGATCATAAGCCGGCGAAGGTCGGCATTGTAGGTTGCGGTACCATTGCGCCCGCTTACTTGAAAGCCGGCAAGTTTTTCACCCAGACCGAAATTGTGGCCTGCTCCGACGTCATTCCCGAGGCCGCCCAAAAGCGGGCCGGCGAATTCGGAATCAAGGCGCTCCCGATCGATGCGGTCTTCGCGGATGCTGAGATCGAGATTGTCTTGAATCTGACTCCGCCGCAACAGCACGCGCCGATCATTCGCCGCTCTTTAGAGAATGGAAAACATGCGTATTCGGAAAAGCCGTTGGCCGTCTCCACGGAGGAAGCTGGACCGGTACTCCAGTTGGCTCGGGAAAAGAATCTCCGAATCGGTTGCGCGCCGGACACGGTTCTCGGGAGCGGCATCCAGACTGCTCGCAAGATTATTGATGACGGCCAGATCGGAATCCCGATCGGTGGCACCGCCTTCATGTACTCGGGCGGACCTGAGTCGTGGCACCCGAATCCGGAACTCTTTTATCGCAAAGGGGGCGGACCACTCTTCGATATGGGACCATATTATCTGACCACGTTAGTTTCTTTACTTGGCCCCATCGAAAGAGTGTTTGCTGCTGGCCAGACCACTCGCGCCCAACGTTCGATCGGGTTCGGACCGAGAAAGGGGCAGCATTTCCCGGTGGAAGTACCGACCTATATTGCTTCGCTTCTCCGGTTTCGATCAGGAGCGGCTGTTCATTTTGGGATCAGCTTCGACGTGATCGCCCACAGTCATCCGCCGATCGAAATTTATGGTTCGGAAGGATGCGTCGTAGTGCCGGATCCGAACACCTTTTCGGGAAATGTGCGGCTGGTGCGCAGGGGCGTTTGGTGGCAAGACGTGCCGCACACGCATAGCTTCGGCGGCCGCGATTGGCGTGGGGTCGGGCTCGCAGAGATGGTGGAAGCGATCCGCGCGGGCCGCCCGCACCGGGCATCGGCGGAAGTGGCGTTTCATGTCCTCGAGGCGATGGAAGCGATCTCCAGTGTTGTTCTAGCCGGCGGCGATCGTCTAATGCAATCAACCTGCGACCGGCCGCGCCCCCTCGTGCCGATTACACCGGTGTATAATTTGGAGTAAGGGCCGGTGGCTGATGACTGATAACCGATGACTGATGGCGGATGACTGATGACTGATGACTGATGTCCGATGACCGATGACGATTACTGATGGCCGATTACCAATGACCGATGACCGATGACCAGGCGCGCGAGAACTACCGCAATGGGAGGAGCGCGGCGTAGCTGCAACCAAAGCGTCCGCGCAGGTTTCCCCTGACTGGCTGGAAGCCTTTGCAGCGTCCGGGCCGTGACACCGGCATCTCGGCCGTGTCGGACTCTCCGCGGGCCCGATATCTACATCTGTTTTGATCTTGAATTTGTCAGACGAGACCCGATGCTGTTTGTCGCGAGCAAACCCCAGTTCGCCCAAGAAACAATCTTCCCTCGGTCGGCGGCTCAGAATGGAGAACTAAGCTCCGGCCATAGGCTCATAAAATAAAAAAAGAAGTCTATGTTGAAAAGACTCTCTGTTACAGTCCTCCCTGCGTTAGTCCTCTGCTGCTCCTTTGTGGAAGCAGCCTTCGGTCAAGTCGATCATTATCGTTTCGTGATGGTTTCTCACATTGGATCCAACGACCCGAACATGAATTGGCTCACCACATCGCTCAAAACCTTCGAACAGAAGTATCCTGATGCGAAGACTGAGTACCTGTCGACGAATGAGTATAGCCTCCAAAATTTTATCACAATCCTGAACCAGGCGATAGCCACGCACCCGGATGGCATTGCCGTTCCGATTCTGAATAGCGAGGCGCTGCAACCGATTCTAGATAAAGCCGTCCAGGACGGAATCCCGGTGGTGGCCTTTAATATTTCCGACCCACGTCCACCGGAACAGCGAATTCACTATCTCACTTATGTCGGTGGGGACGAATATCTCACTGGCCTGAAACTCGGGCAATACGTGATCGAGCAAGTCAATGCCGGCAACGTGCCGAAGCCAACTAGGGTGATGTGTGCCAATCATGATGCCACTCATCAGGGCCTCAAGGCCCGCAGCAGAGGGATGACTGACGCGATGAAGAAAATCGGGGTACCTGTTGAGGATCTGATTATCGGAGCAGATCCCGCGAAGGCACGCAACATCATGCAGTCCTATCTCAGCACGCACAAGGACGTGAATTACATCTTTTGCTTGGGCACGCTATCCGTTCCTTGGGCCTACAGCGTTGCCGATGAAATGGGATTGAAGCCGAAACTTTCCGAGAAAGGTCTGACGATTGTCGGGGTTGATGATAGTCCAAACTCACTGGAAGGGATCAAAGATGGTAAGGTCCTCGCTTCCCATAGTCAGGGCTTCTGGCTCCAGGGTTATCTCCCGATGGAAGTTCTTTACTTCTACAAAAAAATGGGAATGGCTCCCCTCGACGACATCATTACCGGACCGATTGTGATCAATCAGAGTAACGTGGATCAGTGGATAAAGATCGTCAAAGGGATCATTGGGGAGGAAGCCTACAAAAAGCAAATCACCTGGTGAGCAACGCTTTGTGGCCGGTTCGGACTTCCTGACTGATCCGTTCCGGCCTGGAAGAATGCCTGGAAGTATCCATGCGTCGTTTCCTCAGACGACCCGATATCGGCATCCTGATCGGCTGTTCTTTTATCACTGCTTTATTCAGCTTTTGGAACCATGACCAGTGGTTCAATTGGTATACGTTTACCAGCATCAGCCGGTACACGGCTATCCTTGGTCTCGTAGCAATCGGACAAACCTTTGTCGTTCTGATCCGGGAGATTGATCTCTCCGTCGGCTCAGTCTACGGAGTGGTCGGGATTTTATTCATTACGCTGGAACATCAGCTTAGCGCGCCATTATCGGCTTTGCTTGCCCTGTTGTTTGCGCTGGCCATCGGCTTGATGAACGCACTGATCGTGATCCGTGGCCGGCTCTCTTCGATGATCGTGACCCTGGGCGGTCTCTTTTTTTATCGTGGTCTTGTTTATGTATCGACTCACGGCGGCGTTAGCGGGCCGCCTCGTGAGGCGCGTCTGAATTGGTTTAACCAACTCCTGGGAGGGCACACGAGGGGGGTTGAGAATGGTCTTCTGCTCTTGGTCGTCTTCGCGTTTCTGAGCGGGGTACTGCTTTATCATACGACGTTCGGCAATCATTTGTTGGCCGTCGGCGGAAATGCGGCCAGTGCCGAATCCCAAGGCGTTCCGGTCAAACGGATCAGAACTTGGGCATTTATCCTTTGCTCCTTTTTCGCGGGACTTTCGGCGGTGGTCACTTTGGCCAACGACCCACAGACAAGTGTCTCGTTAGGTACCGGACTCGAACTGGAGTCGATTGCGGCTGTGGTGATTGGCGGAACACTTTTGACCGGCGGAAGAGGAACGATTCTTGGTACCGTCCTGGGCGCGTTTTTCTTTACTGCGGTGCGCTCTGAAATGATCGCCCTCGGGGCGCCGCCTTCCTGGTACACATCGTTTGTCGGAGTCGCGCTCCTTCTAGTCGTGACTCTGAATACGCTCTTAGCAAAGAAACTACGAATCTAATGGATCGTCTGATAGGTAAGGACACTCACCTTGGTACAGGACCGGCGGTGCACTAACCATTGAACATGGGACGAAGCGCAATGGTCACTCCAAGCGACGACCGAGGCACTAGCCGCCAACCGCTCATTCGTGTCAATGACGTTTGCCTTGCTTATGGTAACTTTCAGGCTCTCACGAAAGTCAGCGTTGATTTCTTTCCCGGTGAATTGGTCGGACTGGTGGGGGACAATGGAGCGGGCAAGACCACTTTAATTCGCATTCTTTCGGGTATTATTGCTCCGGATTCCGGCGAGGTTTACTTCGATGGCCAGAGGATTACGAAGTTCTATCCGAAACGCGCCATCGCGCTGGGCGTGGAGTCCATCCAGCAGACAATCGGTTTATGCGATAACCTGTCGGTTACCCGGAATTACTTTTTGGGGCGCGAATTGGTACGACGAGTCTTGGGACTTCGTTTTCTCGCCAAGAAAGAGATGCGCGCTGCCTGTGCGAAGGTAGTGCACGATTTCGGACTGCGCACGAGCATTGATGTTGACGATGAGATCTCGTTGTTGTCGGGAGGCGAGAAGCAAACATTCAAAATCGCGCGCGCAGTCAGTTTTCGTAACCGCGTGATCATCATGGATGAACCAACCAACCACCTTTCCGTACGAGAACGGGCACGAGTGAACGACTTGGCTCTGCAACTCAAACAACAGGGACTGCTGGTGATTTATATTACGCATGACATCTTCCAAATTCATCGGATCGCCGATCGGATCGTTATTCTGGAAAATGGTCGCAAGGTGGCAGATGTCCGACGAGACGCGATGAGTGCCGAAGAATTGGAAGAAGTCATCCGTACCGGAGGAATGGAAGCTGGAGGCTCATGAGCTTGGCAGTGCTGCGATTGATCAGGCGACACCCGGAAACTGGCACGATTGCTCTGGTTGGGATGCTCTCTCTTCTTTTTGCGGCACTGACCCATGGATTGTGGATTTCGCTTGGTAACCTTCAATCGTTGCTTCGACTGACGGCGGTGCTGGCAATCATGTCGTTTGGCGAGGCGACCGTTATCAGTACCGGAGAGATTGATATCTCAGTTGGTTCGACGTTTGGGATCGGCGCATTAACGTTTCTGGGATTGGCTCCGATTGGCGGAAGTCTCATCGCTGCCGCAGCGGCGCTTGCATCCGGAATATTGATCGGCGCGGTCAATGGGTCTTTTGCTTCCCTCCTCGGACTTCCCTCTTTGATCGTTACCTTGGGAACGTTGTTTCTCTTTCAGGGCGTTGCCTATGCCGTAACCTTTGGCTTTGCCTTTGCCGCCACGGATAAAGTCAAGCATCAACTGATTTACCAAGCAGTGGGCGGCGGAACGCTCAGCGGCCTGAATTCTGCCATCCTTTGGGCGGTGATCATTCTCATAGTATTGCAACTCACGATGTTTGAGACACCCCTGGGCAACCGAATCATGGCGGTCGGCGGCGATGTTGTATCAAGCTACTCGCGCGGAATAAGCGTAAAGAAAATAAAGTTCGGTGTATTTCTTTTGAGTGGTTTTTTGGCCGCGCTCGCTGGCATGTTAGAAGCGGCTTATATTGGTTACGCCGACGGTAGTTTTGGCGCGTTGATGGAACTGTCGGCGATCGCCGCGGCGGTATTAGGTGGCTGTCATTTAGCCGGCGGACGGATATCGCTTATCGGCACACTCCTCGGTGCATTTCTGCTTTGCGGAATACAGAGTTTTTTGATTATCCTCGGCTTTCAACCTCAATGGTATATTCTCACGCTCGGGATCATCGTTGTTTTCGCTAGTCTGCTCGATCGTCTCCTGAGCCGCTTGATTACCAGAAGCCAGTGAAAGGCAGTAATCGGCCGGCGCAAATGATTCACTGTTTTTGGAAACCGCAGCGAAGTCGTGATTATCCTCTTGTCGAATTTCCAGGTTGACGAAAGATCTTCCCGACGAAGGGTATTGGCGCGGTATCGTCAGATAGTCATTAACTTAACCCTAAAACCCGAAACTAAAGGAGACAGCATGGGAAACCCGTTCGTACATGTCGAACTCAACACAACTGATGTCAGCAAAGCAAAGGCCTTTTACGGGAAATTGTTCGATTGGGAGCTGGAAGATATACCGATGGGAGAAGGAGCCTCCTACACCATGATCAGCGTGGGCAAAGGCACCGGCGGAGGGCTAATGAAACATCCCACGCCTGGCGAGCCTTCGGTCTGGTTAGCCTACGTCCAGGTCGATGGCATCGCCGCGGTGACCCAAAAGGCCAAATCGCTCGGCGCTACGATCGTGAAAGACGTGACAGAAGTGATGGACTACGGGTGGCTAAGCATTATCGTCGATCCGACTGGCGCCACGCTGGGTCTCTGGAAGCCAAAAGCAGCTTGATCGCCTTTTCTTTATGCAGCCGAACTCTCCGGCGTAGCCGGGAGTTCGGCTGTCACAGCCTGCATCGCTTGAAAATCCCTAAGGATTTTCAAGCGATGCAGGCTTAGCCGAAACTTCCGATCAAGATACCGGTCAGAAAAACCAGGATGCCGCCGAGCACGACCTGGAACAGAGCCATCAGCAGGGGAGTGTCCATGTAACGTTTTCTGATCCACGCGATCGCACCTAACTCGATCGCGACGACGACCATCGCTACCCAAATTGCTAAATTGAAATCAGGCGACAGAAACGGCAGGGTATGGCCGATACCACCCAGAGTGGTCATCCCGCCGCAAACGCCGCCACGCACCCAGGGACGGCCGCGGCCGCTGATGATCCCGTCGTCGGAAAGAGCTTCGGCAAAGCCCATGCTGATTCCCGCGCCCAAAGAAGCGGCCAACCCGACGAGAAAGGCGGTGAATGAGTTGTGCGTGGCAAACGCCGCGGCAAAAACCGGTGCTAAGGTTGACACTGAACCGTCCATCAAGCCGGCCAGACCTGGCTGGACGACCTGCAGTACAAACAGTTTTCGTTTGACGTTCGGGTCATCAGCCGACCGATTCATTGAACTGCTTTCTCCCGCCGGTTCGTCTCTCACCAGCCGCGAGTCTGAAACTGGCGGGCTTATGGGGCTCCTCCGCGCAGAGAAGCCATAGACGCACATTAATTGACGGAGCTGTGCCGCTTGGCGCTGGCGGAGAGTTAAGAGAATCGAGGCAGCTTCCGGACTCTCCGCTCGAATCTGATCCGCTAGCTCGGCGTAAGCCCGTCCATGCTCTTCTTGCAGCGCCAAGGCAGCGGCAAAAGAGCTTGCCTGGGCTGTCGTTGCGGAAGGATTGGCCATAGAATTACGTTTCGTAGAGGCCGATGCAATCGAGGTTAAATGCCGGCCGGGGTTTCCCTGAATATTTAACCCTATTCCAGGGAGTTGGCCATTCCCGCATACGCTAACTTCGAAAATGAGAAGAGACTCAGTCACAACAGCAAAGTCAGACAGGCTTCCAGCCCGTTGAGCGACGGATTCACTATTCGACGTATGCGCCTTAGCGTAGCGACGGAGGAGCGCCAGGCGAGAACTTGTTCCATTACGATTTCAAATGCCCCTTCAGCATCTCCAACCCGCTGTGCGGGTGTTTTCGTAGTGGGCATCGAGATCGTAGCGGCAATTGGTAGGGCGAGAATTTCATTCGAGCCGCTTTCGAAGTGGTAGAACGAAGACGACGCCTCGACCTCTGGAGTCTTCTAGACCAATGTTACATACTGCGGCTTGTAGACGTGCTGCCGGATTGGAAAGAGCAAAGATGATTGGACGAGGATTAAGCCGCGACATCGTCTCGACGACTTGGCGATACTGAAGTGCTCAAGAGAGCGTTGGGTTTGAGCGCCCCATAGTTTGTCAGCGGGAACCTTGACCTCGCCAAGGCTGTCGGTTTCGGTGCGGTATTCAGGCATAGTAATAACTGGCGTTAGCGTTAAGAGTGGTACTTTGATCGTGGATGACAATCTTAGGTCTGCGTTATGTGGCATGTGCAGACATCTGCTACCGGCTGGCATTGGCCATCGGGCGAGTCCCCAGACCGAGCGACGCTCAAGAACAACAGCGTCGGGGGCAAAGGAAATCGGACGACCAAAGTTCGTACGATTCAGGAACCTACCATTTGGCAGTATTCTTCTCCAGACCGAACCAAGGCAACCCATGAACATTAAGATTATTGAACCCATCGGCCAACCAGAAACAGCGATCAGGTCTCGGCTCAGAGATCTCCTTGAAAAGGGCGGTCATCGCCTCTTCATCTGTGATTCGCGTGGCCTGACTGACGCCGAAGTGATCAAAGAGGTTAGTGATGCCGACATCATATTGCTCAGCAACCGGCCGCTTTCAAGGGAGGTGATCGAGGCTTGCCCAAAGCTCAGGCTGATCTGCGTTGCATTTACCGGTATCGATCACGTGGATCAGGACGCGTGCAAGGCTCACAATATCATCGTTCATAACGCGGTAGGTTACGCTGTTCATGCGGTAAGTGAGTTAGCCTTTGGTTTGATGATTGCCCTGTTGCGACGAATCGTCTCGGCGGACGCGGTTGTCCGTTCTGGCGGTGGTAATCGTGATCTGGTTGGCAATGAATTATTCGGCAAGACCCTGGGTATTGTCGGATGTGGCATATCGGGTTGCAGGTTGCTCGGATGGGCAACGCCTTTGGCTGTCATGTCCTCGGTTTCGAGGAGCATGTGCTTCGGATTGATCACGTGACGATCGAGCAGATCGAGCTCGATGAGTTGTTGCGACGAAGCGACATCGTCAGTCTACATCTGCCGCTGGCCCCCGAGACGCGCGGCTTTATTGGACGGGAGCAGTTAGCCAGAATGAAGGCTTCGGCCATCCTGATCAATACGGCGCGCGGACCGGTGGTTAACCAGTCGGCGCTGGTGGAAGCTTTGGATCAAAAACGACTGGCCGGTGCAGGCCTCGATGTGTTCGATATGGAGCCTCCCCTGCCCGCTGACCATCCGATTTTGAGTGCGCCGAACACTGTGCTGGTACCGCACATTGGTTTCGAGACTTTCGAAGCCATGTCGGCTAAGGCGGACATCGCGCTGGGTCATCTGGAGAATTTTCTGAGCTCGCGTGGCCCGACTTGATCAAAATAACCTTAGGCTCCATTGAATTATTGAAATAAGGGAGAGGTCGATATCTGGTGCACCAGTGATTGGCAGCTTGGAAGATTTTAAACCGCTCGATAAGATTTCTTGACCTCGTTCCAGGTAAACCGCTTTACTAAAACGCTTTACATGAAGAGTCCAAAGATCACGATCAAAGATGTTGCCAGCCGTCAACTCGATGGGATCGTGTTACTAACCTGTCAGGCTGACAATCCCGATCTAGTGTCTCTGCTTAGTAAGAATCAGCGCGTAGTGCTGGTCGACGAGGATGTTGAAGGGGTAATAGCCCCGCGGGTTTTCAGTGAAAATCGAACCGGAGGCTTTCTTGCCACAAAACAGCCACGGATTTGGGGATCCCAGTGCCCCGGAGTCTCTCTCTCATTAGTTTTGATGACATGCCTTTTGCGGCCTTTCTGTCGCCAGCCTTGACCACGATTCGGCAACCAATCCGTGAGCTCGGGGAATCGGGAGCCAACCTCCTCTTCGGGTTAATTGATGGGATGGATCCGGACACCGCTACCCGGCGGTTGCCGGTGGAGTTGGTCAACCGCGGTTCTGTCCGTCTCGTGGCGAAGAGCCGGAGAGCAAAGACCCTGAGGTCAACGGAATCCATCGCTGCCAAGTGAATACGCTCTTCGATCTGAGCCCGTCCAATGCAATACCAACACTTTCCTGAATGAATTATCGCCTCGTTCAGGCGGGTTGACGAAAAAAATGCACGCGACCTCGGGCATCTGGTTACGCGCCGCCAACCTCTCCAAACATTTTGGCGCAGTGGTCGCATTGGAGAATTTCGACGCAAGCTTTTTTCTAGGTGAAGTAGTTGCGTTGGTCGGTGATAACGGCGCAGGGAAATCGACACTGGTGAAACTGTTGTCCGGAGCGCATTTGCCGTCCGCCGGAGAAATAACCGTCAGGGGTAAGCTCGTTAGTATCGAAAGTCCTGGCAAAGCAAAGCAGCTGGGAATCGCGACCATCTTCCAGGAGCTGGCGTTGGTCGAAAACCTAACTGTTTACGAGAACATCTTTCTGGGCCGAGAAATTGTGCGGCCGGTCTTTGGGTTGCCTATTCTCGATAAGAAAAGAATGCGTGACCGAGTAGTGCAGCTGATCGATGAACTCGGCTCCCATATCCCGTCGCCAGCCGCCGCGGTCGCCGAATTGTCGGGCGGCCAACGACAGGCGGTTGCTATCGCTCGGGCCATCGAGCTCGAAACGAGGTTAGTGATCATGGATGAACCGACGGCCGCGCTCGCTGTGGCCGAAACTCGCAAAGTGCTGAGATTAATTGAGCAGCTCCGTGGCAACGGAAAAGCCGTGCTGCTTGTCAGTCACAATCTGAACGACGTTTTCGAAGTCGCAGACCGAATCATGGTACTCAGGCGTGGCCGGAAAGTGGCCGACTGTAAGAGATCTGAGACCAATGTGGAAGAGGTTGTCAGTTGGATTACTGGAGCAAAGCCCGGCTCGCAATTGAAAGAGCCGAGCTAAAGATCCCATGGAGGGAACCAAAATGGAGAAAGTAAGATGCGCATACAAAATCAATGTTCAGCCTGCTTAGCCGCGGGTCTGATCCTGTTTACTGCAGTATTCGGACTTGCCCAGCCCAAGCCGCAGGTTGCCTTTGTGCCGCAAATCGTCGGCATACCTTATTTCAACGCGATGGAGGAGGGTGGCAAGGACGCCGCGCAGAAGTTCGGGGTAGAGTTCATTTACACCGGACCGACTGATACAAATCCAGCGGAACAATTACGGATTGTGAATGGGCTTATCGATCAAAGCGTTTCGGCGATCGCTCTTTCGGTGCTCGACGCGAGTTCGATCGACTCAATCATAAAGAAGGCAAAAGAGAAAGGGGTGAAAATCTTCACGTCAGACTCTGATGCGCCGAAGAGCGAACGGGAAGTTTATGTTGCACAAGCTCTCGATCGGGATCTTGGGTTCATTATCATCGACGAACTGGCGGGCCGGATCGGCGGACAAGGGACAGTCGGCATCGTCTCGGGCGAAGCTACCGCTACAAATCTGAACACCTGGATCGGTTTTATGCAGCAGCGAGTGAAGGAGAAATATCCTAAGATCAATCTCTTGCCGCCGCAATTTGCCGGCGGCACCGCACAGATGGCATTTCAGCTTGCAACAGACCTGATGACCGCCCATCCCGATCTGAAGGGGTTGATTGCGGTTGCTTCGACCACTTGTCCGGGCGTCGGCCAGGCAATCGAATCGGCCGGGAAAACTGGCCAAGTTATCGGAACCGGTTATGGTTCGCCTAACACGGTTCGCTCCTACCTGAAGAGTGGTGCGTTCGGTTTCAGTGTCCTCTGGAATCCGCGTGACCTCGGATACCTGACGGTCTGGGCCGGCAAACAATTGATCGATGGCAAGCCATTTGCTGAAAGCAACATAGTTCCAGGGCTCTCACAACCGATTAAATACGATTCCGCTACCAAGGTATTACTACTTGGCCCTCCCACGGTGTTCACGGAGGAGAATGTCGATCAATACAAATTCTGAATAGGCTGATAGCCTCACTCCGAAGCTCGCGGTATCTGCAGTCTGACTCTTTAATGGCAAAGTGTTTGGAGTGTTTACTGGCGAAAGCCGCTAGGTAAAAGTGAACTGGAAACGGTGGTTGCTCGGTCGGCGCGAAGTGACGCTGGCACTGGTTTGCGTGATCGTTGCCGTCGTCTTCCAGTTCTTGTCGCCTTATTTCCTCACCGCGCAAAACTCGATAACAATCCTTCGAAATAGCGTCGAACTGTTACTCGTAAGCTTGGGAATGTCGTTCATCCTTGCGACGGGCGGGATTGATATAGCGGTCGGCGGAGCGTTAGGAATCTGTTCAATTTTTGTCGGTTGGAGTATTCAGAGCGGGTTCCCGATAATGGCGATATTGTTGATTGGACCCGTCCTCGGGACAGCTCTCGGGCTTATTTCGGCGGTCCTGATTGTCTGGGGAAAAATACCTCCTATCATCGCTACCCTCGGCCTGTTTGGCGTTTATCGAGCGGCTATCTTCCTCCTACTCGGTGGAAGCTGGATTTCCGGCTTGCCCGACGCGCTTGGTCCCGTGGTAAACGAAGCGATCAGTGGGTTTCCTCTCGTTGGCATCTATGTCCTGTTGGTTTATTCAATCGGTTGGCTGGTTTTGCGATGGCTGCCGCTTGGAATCGCTATTCTCGCGACCGGTGGCAATGAGCGGGCAGCGAGGCTCTCTGGTGTGGCGATCGGCAGAACAAAGTTTTTCGTTTATGGCTTCACCGGCCTACTGGTCGGATTTGCGGCATTATTTTATGTCGCGCGCTATCGAAACGTCGAGACATCGACCGGCGGTCTTGTTGCACTGGATGCTATTGTTGCTTCCGTCTTGGGCGGTGCTTCTGTCCTTGGTGGAAAAGCGAACCTTCTCGGTACGATCCTAGGGGTCTTGCTTGTGCGCCTCCTGCAGAACGGCTTCGTCCTGGTCGGGGTTCCGTCACTCTGGGAACAAGTTATAACCGGGATTCTTCTGATTGTGGTCTTGGTCGTAGACACCTTGGCCGAGGGTGGAGCCCGGAATTTCCCGCGCATAGTGCCAAACCAATGACCACGGCACGACAACACGCCCGGTTTGGCGGGCTTCTTCTGCTCTGGTTTGTTACTCTTACCATCTTTGCCATCGGAGCACCTGCTTTCTTCAGTCTGGCCAACGTCACGTCAATTTTGCAGTTCTCGACTCTGTTGGCGTTAGTAACTCTTGGCCAGACTCTCGTGATTCTGGCGGGAGGCGGTGGCATCGATCTTTCGGTGGGAGGAATCGTTAGCCTGTCTGGATTGGCGATCGCTTTTCTAATCAAACAAGGCACGCCCGCATTCCTCTCCGGGATTGTCGGAGTTTTGTTGGGTGGGGTCCTGGGCAGCATCAACGGCTTGATCATTACTCAATTGAGATTGTTACCGTTGATCGTGACGTTGGGGACCTTTTATACGTACAATGGCCTCGCGCTGGCTCTGACCGGCGGTGCACCGCTTTCAGGACTGCCGCCTTCTTTTGGTATGCTTGGGCAAACCCAGTTCTTGGCGATCCCCTTACACACCCTGCTGTTTGTTTTACCCATTTTTGTCGTAATAATGTTCATTCTCGCGCAAACGCCTTTGGGGCGGTGGATCTACGCGATCGGCGGCAACGAAAGAGCGTCCCGGCTTGTTGGGCTGCCGGTCGATGCGATTCGGCTAGGAGCATATACGCTCAGCGGGATTCTTGCGGCTCTGGCCGGTTTGGTGGCGGATTCTTGGCTGTTAAGTGCCCGTCCAAATATCGGCGAGAATCTCGAATTGTTATCTCTGACTGCGACTCTGTTCGGCGGAACGAGTATCTTTGGCGGATCAGGCGGTTTGGCTGGTTCTCTCGTGGCGGTCTTATTCTTCACCTCGCTGCAAGTTGGGCTTCAAATGTTAAACGTTAACAACATCTGGCAGCTTGGAATTGTCGGACTTTTGCTCATTGGCAGCGTTCTTTTGGACAGAATCATTCGAACCGCGGAGGCAAAATGAAACACCAAGTGGAGAGACAAATCCTCGAGATCATTCACCAGCGCCGGGAACGGATCGCCCAAACGCTGCTAGAGTTAATTCGTTTTGAGAGTATTGTTATGGTGGACCCAACCAAAGCGGGTCCGGGTGAACGAGAATGTCAGAAATACCTGGAAAGCAGACTCATCGCCGCAGGATTCGAAACGGATCTTTGGGAGCCGGACGCGAACAGCCTGCTCGAGAAATACCGGGGAAAACCGGGAGCACAGTACGGCCGAAACTTCCATGGACGCCCTAATCTCGCGGGAAGGTTACCTGGTTCTGGGGCCGGTAGATCGATCCTTTTAACCGGTCACATTGACGTTGTTCCACCCGGTGAACTGACGCACTGGCGCCATGGCCCATTCATTGGCGCAAGGGAAGGCGACATTATCTACGGTAGAGGCGCGGTGGATATGAAGGGTGGAGTCGCGTCGATGCTGCTGGCTGCTGAAATTCTTCGCGAACTGAATGTTCAGCTCTCCGGCGATGTTCTTTTCGCGACGGTAGTGGATGAAGAGATTGGCGGGATGGGAGCCTTGGCCATGGCAGATCGTGGCTATCGAGCGGACGCCGGGATCCTGACAGAACCCACCGCCAATCGGATATCGCCACTCTGCCACGGGATTCTCTGGGGCAAAATTGTCGTCGACGGCATTGGCGGCCATGCTGAGTTGAAGGCACGGCACTGGAACGCAGGGGGACCCGTCGATGCTATAGGTTTGATGAGATTCATTTTGGAAGGGATCGACGTCTTGAACGAGCGCTGGCGCACTGATCCGCAAAAGAATCATCCACTAATGGAGCTCTCGAACCAGATCATTGTAACCCAGGTGCGTGCGGGTGAACATCCGAGCTCTATCGCAGGACGAGCCGAGATCACCATCGACGTACAATATCTCCCTTCGGAGAAAGACGCTGACGGTGTCGGAGGTACCGTCAAGCGCGAGGTCGAAGCGTATGTTGCGACCTTGGCGCAGGTCGATCCCTGGTTAGCTAAGCATCCCCCGAGAGTTGAATGGCTTCTGGACGCGGACTGCGCGGAAGTGAAACCGAATCATCCCTTCATCAATACCCTGGCTGACGCATGCGCGGCAGCATCCCGTCCATTTCAGCTCTGGGGGATGGGAGCGCATACCGACATGGGCATTCCAACCGACCTGGCGAAAACGCCAACCATAAACTTCGGACCAGGTGATCCGAGTCAGGCACACCAACCCAATGAACACGTGTCGATCGATGACCTCGTAACTTGCACCGCCGTGATAGCGTTAACCGTGGCGCGCTGGTGCCATTAAGAATCGTTGCTATGGAAACAAAAGTATTATTAGTCGGAGAAAGCTGGGTCAGTACCTCGACTCACTTGAAGGGATTCGATTTCTTTTCCTCGACCTATTATGCAACTGGCGGCGACTTCTTAATTGGGGCACTGAGTTCGGTCGGCGTCCAAGTCACTCATCAGCCAAGTCATGAAGCTTCGAAATCGTTCCCACTGGATCTTGATAAGCTAAAAGTGTACGACGTCATCATCCTCAGCGACGTCGGAGCCAACACTTTATTACTTCCACCGGAAGTCTTCCTGGAAGGTAAACGCGTTACGAATCGCCTCGAGTTAATTAAACAATATGTCGGGGATGGGGGTGGGCTAGTTATGGCGGGTGGTTACCTCAGTTTTCAAGGAATCTATGGTTCGGCGCGTTACCACCGCACACCAATCGAGGAAGTTTTGCCGGTATCGCTTTTGCCAGTCGATGATCGGGTCGAGAAACCCGAGGGTGTAAATCCTTGCGTGACGAGAAACGACCATCCGATAACGCGAGGCATCGACGGTGTGTGGCCTTATCTCCTCGGATTCAACGAAGTTAACGTAAAAGAATCCGCAGAAGTTTTGGCGACGATTGGCGAATACCCACTTTTGGTGACAGGATTATTCGGCAAAGGTCGATCGGTGGCTTGGACATCCGACATCGGTCCTCACTGGTGTCCTAAAGAATTTGTCGATTGGCCAGGTTACAACCGACTCTGGCAACAAATTATCGCTTGGGCGGGGAGAGAGGAATAGCGTCGCTAGTGCACGGTCTCCCATGTAATGGTGCCATCGCCGCTGAAAGCCTGGGCCGCCACCAAGTTCCAAGTCGCTCCGTTCGCGCAAGGTTCCCGTTAGCGACGGAGAGTTAGGAAGGAAGTGCCGCGTATAAGTAAGATTACAATACCGCAGGGGGCAGGGGCCCTATAGTTGATTAACACACCGGCGTTTTTTCGGCGTCCGGCAATACGAGGCTTTCTCAAATGCATTTCCAGCCGGACCAGCGCCCGGGAGATACAGTTTATGGCGGATTGCCAGCTTGGCCACGGTTGCAAGGTTCTGCTTGCCCCTAACCACACACTGAGTTGGTGAGTTAACAATTTTTCGTGTCCCTTTTTCGGGGCAAGTACAATCTGGAAATGCTGGATTGACACCTCAGCTACGCGATCATAGCATTGGTGAGTTAGGCCACCCCCTGAACCCGGCGGAAACATTGTTCATGAAAAAGCTGAAGCTACGAGCCTCATTTACGGCTGCCGCACTTGTCGCGCTATTAACGCAATCGGTCCTCGCGGAAGATAAGGAATTGAAGATCGGCGTCGTCGCGGCCGAATCGGGATCGTTTGTCTCCGCGGGCAACACTATTGTCGCCGCGGCTAAATTGGCGGCAAAGCAGATCAACGACGCAGGCGGCATCAAGATCGGAGGCGACACCTATAAGATCAAGCTTTACATCCGAGACAACCGCACCGACGTCAACGTGACTATCGCGGCCGCTCGCGAACTGGTCGATGACATCGAGGTCAAAGCAATCTGGGGTACCGAGACGCACGATTTTTCGGTCTCGATGGCAAAGATAACTGGAGCGGCGAAAGTTCTCCAATTCTCCGGCAACAGTTCCCTCGGCGCTGTGCTTGACGACAAATCGGTAGCCCCGGGAGGCTGGCTGCACTACACGTTCCAAACGGAGCCTCAGGAATGGCAGCGCAGCGGCAGTACCGCAAAGGGGGTTCTGGCCCTTTTGACGCCTCTAATGCCCCAACCTCCGAAGCATTCGGTTGTATTTGTCGGGAACGACGCTACCGGCCAATATCTATCCTCGCACTACGTGAAGGCGTTAGAGGGAGAAGGGCAGCAGGTGGACTTAATCAAGTACCCGCCCGATACCACCGATTTTTCACCGCTGCTTACGCGGATCAAGGGAATGAACCCGGACATCGTCCATTTTTGGTATAACGGAGACTCCACATTGACCGCCTTTCCTCAAGCCTTAAAATTGGCGGTGGCACCCGCTTATTTCTTGTTCGGCGTGGACCCAGGCATCTACGCGGAGCGGCACTTGAAATCCGACAAGCCGGTCACTCTGAGCTGCGTCCCGGTCTGCTGGGGGGCATCGCCCTATCCAGCGGTGCAAAACTATTTCAAGAGTTACTTTGACCTGGGTGCAGCCAAGGGACCCCAGTCCTCGGTTTCATTGCTCTACTACGATTACTTCTTCATGTACGCCAAGGCGCTGGAAGAGGTCGGTTCGATCGACAATCCGGATGCTATTGTGGATGCGATGCTTAAAATGAAGTATCAGGGCGTGGTATCGCCAGTGCCCCTTAGTTTTAATCCACATCATCAGGTGACCTTTGCGACCGAGGTTTGTCTGGTCCAGCCGGGCACCTCCGACCAGTTCAAGACAGCCGTTGAACAGCCTCCGCCTGCACCGCCGCCTGGCGATCCCGGCGGCTAAGGTCGACATGCTTTTTGTCGGTTGCAGCCTTTCCAAGGTTGCACGCAGCGATAATGCAGATTCTCATTCAACAGCTGGTTAACAGCCTGTCAGTGGCCAGCGTTACCATCTTGATTGGGATCGGAATCACCTTGATCTTTGGCTTGGCTGGGATTGTCAATTTCGCGCATGGCGAATTTCTGATGGTTGGTGGGATGGTCACTTGGTTTTTAGTCACATCCGGTTGGAACTTCTTCGTGGCGGCGGCAGGAGCGATGATCTTCGGCGGTCTGCTGGGATTTATCGCGGAACGAGGGTTATTTCGGTTCACGTTGGACCGGCCAATGAACGGATTCATCATGTCGATTGGTCTAAGCGTAATCCTTCAGCACGTCGTTATTCGCCTGTTTAATGAGGTCCAGAAAACCATTCCAGACCCGATCGGCGGCGTCTGGATAGTAGGAGGCGTTGATATCATTGCCATGCGCGCCGTGGTGGTGGGAATAACCCTGGTCGTAGTCGCGATTACCTATTTCGGCATTTCGCGCAGCCGTTACGGGATGGC